>NZ_AVPT01000038.1 GCF_000768335.1 Lysobacter arseniciresistens ZS79 | reverse complement strand
CGGTTGGCGTGCTGGCTGCGCTCGGTCTGGCAGGCAACGACGATCCCGCTGGGCACGTGGGTGATGCGCACCGCCGACTCGGTCTTGTTGACGTGCTGGCCACCCGCGCCGGAGGACCGGTACACGTCGGTCTTCAGGTCCGCCGGGTTGATCTCGATGTCGATGTTGTCGTCGACTTCGGGCGAGACGAACACCGAGGTGAAACTGGTGTGGCGGCGGTTGTCGGAGTCGAACGGCGACTTGCGCACCAGCCGGTGCACGCCGGTCTCGGTTTTGAGCCAGCCGTAGGCGAAGTCGCCCTCGACCCGGAACGTGGCCGACTTGATGCCCGCGACGTCGCCACCGGAAACTTCCATCAGCTCGGCCTTCCAGCCGCGCGACTCGCACCAGCGCAGGTACATGCGCAGCAGCATCTCGGCCCAGTCCTGCGCCTCGGTGCCGCCGGCGCCGGCCTGGATGTCGACGAACGCGGGCGCGCCGTCCATCTGGCCGGAGAACATGCGCTGGAACTCGAGCTTGTCGACCTCCTTCGCGTAGCCCTCGACGTCGTCGACCACGGCCTGCGCGGTGGACTCGTCGTCCTCCATCTCGGCCAGTTCGAGCAGTTCGGCGGCGCCGCCGAGGCCCTCGGTCAGGCTGCGGATGCCATTGACCACCTTGTCCAGCGAGGCGCGCTCGCGACCGAGGGACTGGGCCCGCTCGGCATCGTTCCATACGTCGGGGCTTTCCAGCTCCCGCTCTACTTCCTCGAGACGTTCGACCTTGGCGTCGAAGTCAAAGATACCCCCTGAGCGCATCCAGCCGGCCCGTGAGGTCGGCGATGCGCTGGCGGACGGGATTCAGTTCAAGCATGTCCGTGTGTCCGTGGCTGCTGCTAAAGATGACCGGCGATTCTATCAGCCGGCTCGCCGGCCGGAGCGGCTTCGCGGTGGGTGACGACCAGCTGGACCGCGTCGCCGCCGCGGTAGTCGTCCGGCTCCAGCCGGAACGCGATGCGCAGGCGCGGTGGCGGCTCGCGGCCGTCCCAGCCGTTGAATTCGATCGCGTTCAGGCGCAGGCCGGCGACGCCCAGTTCCAGTTTCAGGTGCTGCTGGCCGACCACCCGCCACGCCAGCACGTCGAACTCGCCGTCGAACTGCGGCTCCGGGAAGCCCTGCCCCCACGGCCCGCCGTCGCGCAGCGCCTCGGCGTGGTGGCGGTCGAACTGGTGGTGCGCGAGCTCGCCGTCGCTGAGGATCTCGGCGCGCAGCAGGTCGTCGTCCAGCCGCTCGGCGGCGCAGGCCCGGAACGCCGCCTCGAAGCGCGCCAGGTTGTCCAGCGCGAGGGTCAGTCCGGCCGCCATCGCATGGCCGCCAAACCGTTCGATCAGTCCGGGATGACGGGCGTCGACCATCGCCAGCGCATCGCGGATGTGGAAGCCCGGCACCGACCGGGCCGAACCGCGGAGCACCTCGCCGCCCGGCTCGGCCGGCGCGAACGCGACCACCGGCCGGTGCAGGCGCTCCTTGATCTTCGACGCCACCAGCCCGACCACACCGGGGTGCCAGCCGGGATCGTGCAGGCACAGCGCCAGCGGCAGCGACTCCGGCTGCGTCGAGGGCTCCAGCGTGAGCCGCGACAGCACGGCCTCGGCCTCCTCCACCATCTGCTGCTGGACGGCGCGGCGCTCGCGGTTGATCGCGTCCAGGCTCTCGGCGATCGCGCGCGCCTGCGCGGGGTCGTCGGTCAGCAGGCACTCGATCCCGACGGCCATGTCCTCCAGCCGGCCGGCGGCGTTCAGGCGCGGCCCGATCGCGTAACCGACGTCACCCGCGGTCAGCGACGCCGGATCGCGGCGGGCGACCTCGATCAGCGCGTGCAGGCCGGCGCAGCCCTGCCCGGCCCGCAGGCGGCGCAAGCCGGCGGCCACCAGCGCCCGGTTGTTGGTGTCCAGCGGCACAAGGTCGGCGACGGTGCCGACGGCGACCAGGTCGAGCAGGTGTCCGAGGTCGGGCCCGGGCCCCGTCAACGCCCCCGACCCGCGCAGCCACCGGCGCAGCGCCAGCAGCACGTAGAACACCACGCCGACGCCGGCCAGTACCTTGCTCGGGAAACCGCAGCCGGGCTGGTTGGGGTCGACGATCACGTCGGCCGGCGGCAGGGTCGCGCCCGGCAGGTGGTGGTCGGTCACCAGCACCCGCCAGCCACGCGCACGCGCCGCCGCGATGCCTTCATGACAGGCGATGCCGTGGTCGACCGTGACGAGCACGTCGGGCGCGAACGCCGCCAGTTCGTCCACCAGCGCCGGCGACAGGCCGTAACCGTGGACGGCGCGGTTCGGGACCGCGTGCGACACGCGGCGTGCGCCGAGCATGCGCAGGCCGCGCACGGCGACCGCACAGGCGGTGGCGCCATCGCAGTCGAAGTCGCCGACCACGAGGATGTGGCGGTCAGCCGCGATCGCGTCGGCCAGCAGCGCCGCCGCCTCGTCGAGGCCCTTCATCGAATCCGGCGGCAGCAGGTCCGCCAGCCGCGGGCGCGCCTGTGCAAGCACGCCGGCACCGCGCGCGGCGTAGATCCGCTGGAGCAACCCGGGAACCTGGGCGGGCCACGGGTCGCACGCGGGCACCTCGCGGCGGCGCAGTCGCGCCGCAGGCCTCACCCGGACTCCCCGGCGGGGGCGGGCGCGGCGACGCTGGCGAACGAATGCCGCGGCCGGCGCCAGAACCGCAGCCGGTGGCGGCGGGCGACTCCGAAGGTCGCGCCGTCGCCGAACTCCAGCGTCGCGCGCTGCAGGCGGCCGGCATCGATGTCCGTCAGCAGTGGCGCCAGCCAGTCGCGGTCGAACACCCGCAGGTCGCGGATGTCGCGCAAATCGAACAGGCGATCGTCCTGCGTGGCCTCGGCGCCACCGTCCCAGCCGGGCGGCAGCGACGCGGCAAGCGCGCCGGCGGCCTCCGCGAAGGCGGCGACGGTGTCGTCGTCGCTGTACACCGCGCGATACGTGGTGGTGATCCGGTCCGGCGTACGGCCGGCGCCCCAGAACCACAGCGAATTGACCGGCGCCAAACCGGCCGCCGCGCGTCGGGCGTTGTGCGGATGGTTGTGCAGCACGACCTGGCTTTCGCTCAGCAGTGCGCGCCAGCGCCGGCCTTCGTCACCGGCCGGCAGGTGTTCGAACATGTCCTCGCCCAGCGCCTGCTCCGGTGAGGCGAGCGACGGCACCCGGGCGCCTTCCGGCAGCCGCAGGTACCAGCGCGACGGGTGCGGGGCGTCGAGCAGGAAACCGACATCGCCGAACAGTGGCCGCAACGCCGGCAGCAGCGCCGCGGCGTCGTCGGCATCCAGCCCCAACGCCGCGCCGTGGGCCATCAGCCGGGCGCCGTTGATGTCGGGCTGGACGTTGACCGGGTCGGCGCGCAGCCACAGCGCCCCGGCCGCGTCGCCGGCGTCGCGCTGGCGGCTCACCGCGGCGGCGGGCCATCCGCGCGGCAGCACATCGAATATCCGTGCGAGTCGGTCCGCATCGACGGTGGCGGGCGCGACGCGGACATCGGCCTGCCCGACCCGGCGCGCCGAGGCCGTCGACAGGCGCTGCCCGCCGAACCGGCCGGCCGCGGGCAGCAGCAGCGTGGCCGTGGCCACGGCCTCAGCCGTCGTAGCGGACGGCGATGATGTCGTACTCGCGCGTCCCGCCGGGCGCGTCGATGCTGACGCTGTCGCCCTCGTGCTTGCCGATCAGCGCACGCGCGACCGGCGAGGAGATCGCGATCAGGCCCTGCTTGATGTCGGCCTCGAGGTCGCCAACGATCTGGTAGGTCTTCTCCTCGTCGGTGTCGGCATCGGCCAGGTCGACGGTCGCGCCGAACACGATGCGCGAACCGGCGTTGAGCGAGGCGACGTCGATCACCTGGGCATGCGACAGCTCGGCTTCGAGCTGCTTGATCCGGCCCTCGATGAAGCCCTGCTGCTCGCGGGCGGCGTGGTACTCGGCGTTCTCCTTGAGGTCGCCGTGTGCGCGCGCCTCGGCGATCGCGTTGATCACGGCCGGGCGCTTGACCGACTTGAGCTCCTCGAGCTCCGCGCGGAGGCGCTGCGCGCCCTTGGTGGTGATGGGTGCCTGCATGACGGGTCCTGCAGCCGGCGCGTGGGCCGGCGGTGGTCAGTTACGAAAGGTGGTGTCCCGGATTGTGACGGGCGCGGCGGGAATGGCAACCGCCGCGCCGTCCGGGTGCGTGCGACTACGCGGCGCCGTCGAGCTCGGCGTGCAGCTCCTGCAGCGACCACACCGGGCCGGTGCCGCGGAACTCCAGCGACTGCACCAGCGCACGCGCGCCGGCCACCGTCGTCGAGTAGGTCACGCGCTGCTGCAGCGCCTCGCGCCTGATCGAGAACGAGTCCGAGATCGCCTGCCGGCCTTCGGTGGTGTTGATGATGTAGGCGATCTCGCCGTTCTTGATCAGGTCGACGATGTGCGGACGGCCTTCGGCAACCTTGTTGACCGCCTCGCAGGCCAGTCCCTGCCCGCGCAGGAACGCCGCCGTGCCGTGGGTGGCGACCAGCTCGTAGCCGCGATCGACGAGATCGCGCGCTACCGGCAGCACGCGACGCTTGTCCGGGTCGCGCACCGACACGAACACCTTGCCCGACGCCGGCACCGCCTTGATGCCGCCGGCCTCCTGGGCCCGCGCCATCGCCGCGCCGAAGCTGCGACCGACGCCCATCACTTCGCCGGTGGAGCGCATCTCCGGCCCGAGGATCGGATCGACGCCCTGGAACTTGGCGAACGGGAAGATCGCCTCCTTCACCGAGTAGTAGTCGGGAATGACCTCGGCGGTCGCGCCCTGCTCGGCCAGGGTCCTTCCGGCCATGCAGCGCGCCGCGATCTTCGCCAGCGGCATGCCGGTGGCCTTGGACACGAACGGCACCGTGCGCGAGGCACGCGGGTTCACTTCGAGCAGGTAGATGGTGTCCTCGCCCTCGGGCTGGTCGTCCACCGCGACCGCGAACTGCGTGTTCATCAGGCCGACGACGTCCAGCGCCTTGGCCAGCGCCACCACCTGCTCGCGCAGGCGGGCCTGGGTTTCCGGCTTGAGCGAGTACGGCGGCAGCGAGCACGACGAGTCGCCCGAATGCACGCCGGCTTCCTCGATGTGCTCCATCACGCCGCCGATCAGCACGTTGCCGTCCTTGTCCGCGATGACGTCGACATCGACCTCCACCGCGTTGTCGAGGAAGCGGTCCAGCAGCACCGGCGACTTGTCCGACACCTTCACCGCCTCGCGGATGTAGCGCTCCAGGTCGGCGTCGGAATGCACCACCTCCATCGCGCGGCCGCCAAGCACGTAGCTCGGGCGCACCACCAGCGGGTAGCCGACCTCGCGCGCCAGAGCGACGGCCTCGTCGGCGTTGCGGGCGATGCGGTTGGGCGGCTGCTTGAGGCCGAGCTGCTCGATCAGCTTCTGGAAGCGCTCGCGGTCCTCGGCCAGGTCGATGCTGTCGGGGCTGGTGCCGATGATCGGCACGCCGGCCGCCTCCAGCGCCTGCGCCAGCTTCAGCGGGGTCTGGCCGCCGTACTGGACGATCACGCCCTTGGGCTTCTCCAGCTCGCAGATCTCCAGCACGTCCTCGAGCGTCAGCGGCTCGAAATACAGGCGATCTGAGGTGTCGTAGTCGGTCGAGACGGTCTCCGGGTTGCAGTTGACCATGATGGTCTCGTACCCGTCCTCGCGCAGGGCCAGCGCGGCATGCACGCAGCAGTAGTCGAACTCGATGCCCTGCCCGATCCGGTTCGGGCCGCCGCCGAGCACGATGATCTTGTCGCGGTCGCTCGGGTCGGCCTCGCACTCGTCCTCGTAGGTCGAGTACATGTAGGCGGTGGTGGTGGCGAACTCGGCCGCGCAGGAATCGACCCGCTTGTAGACCGGACGCACGTTGAAAGCGTGGCGCAGCGTGCGCACGGCGGCCTCGTCGGTGCCGGTCAGCTGGGCGATGCGGGCGTCGGAGAAGCCCATGCGCTTGAGCTCGCGCATCCGCCTGGCGTCGAGCGCGGGCAGGCCGCCGTCGGCGATCTGCTTCTCGGTGGCGACGATCTCCTCGATCTGGTCGAGGAACCACGGGTCGACGAACGACAGCGCGTGCACGTCCTCCACGTTCATGCCCGCGCGGAACGCGTCACCGATGTAGAAGATGCGTTCGGGACCGGGTTCCTTGACCTCGCGGCGCAGCCGGACGAGACCCTCCTCGCTGCCGAGGTCGAGCCCGGTCGGGTCGAGGCCGACCTTGCCGGTCTCCAGCCCGCGCAGCGCCTTCTGCAACGACTCCTGGAAGGTGCGGCCCATCGCCATCACCTCGCCGACCGACTTCATCTGGGTGGTCAGGCGCGAGTCGGCGGCCGGGAACTTCTCGAACGCGAAGCGCGGAATCTTGGTGACCACGTAGTCGATCGCCGGCTCGAACGATGCCGGGGTCGCGCCGCCGGTGATCTCGTTGCGCAGCTCATCGAGCGTATAGCCGATCGCCAGCTTGGCGGCGACCTTGGCGATCGGGAAACCGGTCGCCTTCGATGCCAGCGCCGAGGAGCGCGACACGCGCGGGTTCATCTCGATCACCACCACGCGGCCGGTCTCGGCGTTGATGCCGAACTGCACGTTGGAACCGCCGGTGTCGACGCCGATCTTGCGCAGCACCGCGATCGAGGCGTCGCGCAGGCGCTGGTACTCCTTGTCGGTCAGCGTCTGCGCCGGGGCGACCGTGATCGAGTCGCCGGTGTGCACGCCCATCGCGTCGAAGTTCTCGATCGAGCAGACGATGATGCAGTTGTCCGCAGTGTCGCGGACCACCTCCATCTCGAACTCCTTCCAGCCCAGCACCGACTCCTCGATCAGCACCTCGTTGGTCGGCGACAGCTCGAGGCCGCGCTTGACGATCTCCTCGAACTCCTCCTTGTTGTAGGCGATGCCGCCGCCGCTGCCGCCGAGGGTGAAGCTCGGGCGGATGATGGTCGGGTAACCGACCGTCGCCTGGATCTCGACCGCCTGCTCGTAGGTCTTGGCGACCGCCGCCTTCGGGCACTCCAGGCCGATGTCGGCCATCGCCTGCTTGAACAGCTCGCGGTCCTCGGCCATCCGGATCGCATCGCGCTTGGCGCCGATCAGTTCGACGTTGTACTTCTCCAGCACACCGTTGTCGGCCAGGTCGAGCGCGCAGTTGAGCGCGGTCTGCCCGCCCATGGTCGGCAGCAGCGCGTCGGGCTTCTCCTTGGCGATGATCTTCTCGACCGTCTGCCAGTTGATCGGCTCGATGTAGACGGCGTCGGCCATCTCCGGGTCGGTCATGATCGTCGCCGGGTTGCTGTTGACCAGCACCACCCGGTAGCCCTCGTCGCGCAGGGCCTTGCAGGCCTGGGCGCCGGAGTAGTCGAACTCGCAGGCCTGGCCGATCACGATCGGGCCGGCGCCGATGATGAGGACGGTCTTGATGTCGGTGCGCTTTGGCATGTCAACGCACCCCTGCGTTCTTGTTGTGGTCCATGGATTCGATGAAACGGTCGAACAGTGGCGCGACGTCGTGCGGCCCCGGGCTGGCTTCCGGGTGGCCCTGGAAGCTGAACGCCGGTGCGTCGGTCAGGGCGATGCCCTGGTTGGAGCCGTCGAACAGCGAGCGGTGGGTCACGCGGACGTTGGCCGGCAGCGTCGCCTCGTCGACCGCGAAGCCGTGGTTCTGGCTGGTGATCATCACCCGGCCGGTATCGAGGTCCTGCACCGGATGGTTGGCGCCGTGGTGGCCGTACTTCATCTTCAGCGTCTGTGCACCGACGGCCAGGCCGAGCAGCTGGTGGCCGAGGCAGATACCGTAGGTGGGCACCTTCCTGGCAATGAACTCGCGGATCGCCTCGATCGCGTAGTCGCACGGCGCCGGGTCGCCCGGGCCGTTGGACAGGAACACGCCGTCGGGCTTGAGCGCCAGCACCTCGGCGGCGGTGGTCTGGGCCGGCACCAGGGTCACGTTGCAGCCGCGCTCGGCGAGCATGCGCAGGATGTTCTGCTTGACCCCGAAATCGTAGGCGACCACGTTGTAGCGGCCGTCGCCTTGGGCGAACGCGCCGCTGTCGAGGTCGAGCTGGCCATCGCGCCAGTTGCGGCTCTCGCGGGTACAGACCTCCTTGGCGAGGTCCATCCCCTTCAGCCCGGCGAACCTGCGCGCGGCCTCGACCGCCTTGTCGGCGTCGATGTCGTCGCCGGCCATCAGCGCGCCGTTCTGGGCGCCGGTCTCGCGCAGCAGGCGGGTCAGCTTGCGGGTGTCGATGTCGGCGATCGCGACCACGCCGCGCCTGGCCAGCCACTCCGGCAGCGACACCTGGCTGCGCCAGCTGCTCGGCCGGCGCGGGACGTTGCGCACGATCAGGCCGGCGGCCCAGACATCGTCCGCCTCGTTGTCGAACTCGGTGATGCCGGTGTTGCCGATGTGCGGGTAGGTCAGGGTGACCAGTTGGCGGGCATAGGACGGGTCGGTCAGGATCTCCTGGTAACCGGTCATCGCGGTGTTGAACACCACTTCGCCGACGGAAACGCCGGGCGCGCCTACGGAAATGCCCTCGAAGATGGTGCCGTCTTCGAGGGCGAGGATTGCGGGATGGGTCACGGGGATCGCCTTGGCTGCCAGGGGGTGCTGACTCCGTGGTGCGCAGCGCAACCCGAATGCAGGTTGCAGCAAAGCGCGGACGCGGTGCGGGACCGGTCCGGAATGGAGTTCAGGCGAACGGGAATTCTAGCGATGTAGCGGCCGGCGCGCCAGCACGTCGTTCATGCGCCGGTCGCTTCCGCACGTCCGGGAAGCACCAGGTCCCGCAGCGTGTACCGCCCCGGTGCCCGTCCCGCCAGCCTCGCAGCCGCGTGCAGGGCTCCACGGGCGAAGATGTCGCGGTTGGTGGCGCGGTGGACCAGTTCGACCCGCTCGCCCAGCCCGGTGAACTGGACCAGGTGTTCGCCGACGATGTCGCCCGCGCGCAGCGCCGCGTAGCGCGGCTCGGCGCCGCCCTGCCCGGCCGAGGCGCCCAGCGCCAGCGCGGTACCCGACGGCGAATCCTTCTTGAGGACGTGGTGCGACTCGACAATGTCGCAGTCCCAGCCTTCCAGTGCGGCAGCGGCTTGCCGGACCAGGTCCGCCAGCACCACCACGCCGAGGCTGAAATTGGCCGCCGACAGCACCGGGATACGCGCCGCGGCGGCATCGATGGCGGCAAGCTGCGCCGGCTCCAGCCCGGTGGTGCCCGATACCAGCCCCGCGCCGCGCTCCGCACACAGGGCGAGGATCGCGTCGAAGCCGGCCGGCAGGCTGAAATCGACCGCGACGTCGAACGCGGGGACTCCGTGCATCTCCGAAGCGGAGAACTGGGGCACGCCATCAACGACGCGCTGCGTGGGCTTGCTGCCGGAGACCGCGGCGACCACGTCCAGGTCGCCGCGCTCGGGCGCGAGCCGCAACAGGGACTGGCCCATGCGACCGGACGCGCCGTGGACGAGGATGCGGATGGGCGGATTCATCCGCGCAGGCTAGCCGGACGTTCCCGACCCGACAAGCGCGCCGGGCTCGGGATTTCCGCGGTTCAGGACGTCATCCGGTCCCAGAAGCCGCGCACGCCGTCGATGAAGGTCGACGAACGCGGCGAATGCTTGCGCGCGCCCTCGCCGACGAAGGTGGCGTCGAACTTCTCCAGCAGCTCGCGCTGCTCGGCGGTCAGGTTGACCGGGGTTTCGACCACGACGCGGCAGAACAGGTCGCCCGGCCGGCGGCTGCGGACCGACTGCACGCCCTTGTCGCGCAGGCGAAACAGCTTGCCGGTCTGGGTTTCGGCCGGCACCCGCAGCTCGACCTCGCCGCCGAGCGTCGGCACGCGGATGGTGTCGCCCAGCGCCGCCTGGCCAAGCCGGATCGGCACGTCGCAGTGAAGGTCGTCGCCGTCGCGACGGAAGATATCGTGCTCGCGCACGCGCACGTCGACGTACAGGTCGCCCGGCGGCGATCCGGCCGGACCGGCCTCGCCTTCACCGGCCAGCCGGATGCGGTCGCCGTTGTCGACACCGGCCGGGATCTTCACCGACAGCGTCTTGGTTTCCTCGACCCGGCCCTGCCCGTGGCAGTCGCCGCACGGGTTGCTGATGGTCTGGCCGCGGCCGCCGCAGTGCGGGCAGCCCTGTTGCATCGAGAAGATGCCGCGCTGGAACCGCACCTGGCCGCGCCCGCCGCAGGTGGTGCAGGTTTCGACCTTGCCGTCGGCCGAACCGCTGCCGCTGCAGGTGTCGCACTCGTCCAGCGTCGGGATCTCGATCTCCTTCTCGACGCCGCGCACGGCCTCCTCGAGCGAGAGCTCCATGACGTAGCCGATGTCGGCGCCGCGCCGCGGGCCGCGCCCGGCGGGGCCGCCACCGCCGAAGATGTTGCCGAAGATATCGCCGAAGATGTCGCCCATGTCGGCGTATCCGGCACCACCCGGCCCGCCGCCGCCCATGCCGTGCTCGAAGGCGGCGTGGCCATGCTGGTCGTAGACCCGGCGCTTGTTGGCGTCGGACAGGACCTCGTAGGCCTCCTTGCACTCCTTGAACGATGCCTCGGCGGCGGCGTCACCCGGGTTGCGGTCCGGGTGGTACTTCATCGCGCACCGGCGGTAGGCCTTCTTGAGGTCGTCGGCGCCGGCGTCGCGGGCCACGCCCAGCACTTCGTAATAGTCGCGCTTGCTCATCTGCTACGGGTTCCCCTGCCCCACCGGGACAGGTCGGGACTTCGATGGTGCGTGAAACGACGAGGGTCCGGAAGCGCGGCGCGGTCCCGAACCCTCCCCAGCGGCGCCCCTCCGGGGAGGGGCGAACCGGTTACTTCTTGGCGTCGTCCTTGACCTCGGTGAACTCGGCGTCGACCACGTCGTCGGACGCCTGGCCGCCGGCCGCGCCCGCCGCATCGCCGGCACCGCCCGCCTGGCCCTGGACCGCGGCCATCAGCGCCTGCGCGGCTTCCTCCAACGCCTTCGACTTGGCCTCGATCTGGGCCTTGTCGTCGCCCTTCATCGCGGTCTCCAGATCGGCAATCGCCGACTCGGCCGCACCGATCGCGTCGCCCGGCAGCTTCTCGCCGTGCTCCTTGATGGTGCTGCGCGCCATGTGGATCAGGCCGTCGGCCTGGTTGCGGGCCTGCACCAGCTGCTGGAACTTCTCGTCCTCCTCGCGGTTGGCCTCGGCGTCGGCGACCATCTTCTGGATCTCCTCCTCCGACAGGCCCGAACCGGCCTTGATCTCGACCTTCTGCTCCTTGCCGGTCTTCTTGTCCTTGGCGGTCACGTGGACGATGCCGTTGGCGTCGATGTCGAACGACACCTCCACCTGCGGCATGCCGCGAGGCGCCGGCTCGATGCCCGACAGGTCGAAACGGGCCAGCGACTTGTTGAAACGGGCCTGCTCGCGCTCGCCCTGCAACACGTGCACGGTGACGGCGGACTGGTTGTCCTCGGCGGTCGAGAAGGTCTGCGAGGCCTTGGTCGGCACCGTGGTGTTCTTCTCGATGATCTTGGTGAACACGCCGCCCAGGGTCTCGATGCCCAGCGACAGCGGGGTCACGTCGAGCAGCAGCACGTCCTTGACGTCGCCGGCCAGCACGCCGCCCTGGATCGCGGCGCCGATCGCCACCGCCTCGTCCGGGTTGACGTCCTTGCGCGGCTCCTTGCCGAAGAATTCGGTGACCGCCTGCTGCACCTTCGGCATGCGGGTCTGGCCGCCGACCAGGATCACCTCGCTGATGTCGCTTGCCCGCAGCCCGGCGTCGTTGAGCGCGGTACGGCACGGCTCGATCGTCTTCTTGACCAGGTCCTCGACCAGCGATTCGAGCTTCGCGCGGGTCAGCTTGATGTTGAGGTGCTTCGGCCCGGAGGCGTCGGCGGTGACGTACGGCAGGTTGACCTCGGTCTGCTGCGCGGACGACAGTTCGATCTTGGCCCGCTCGGCGGCGTCCTTCAGGCGCTGCAGGGCCAGCGGGTCCTTGCGCAGGTCGATGCCCTGGTCCTTCTGGAACTCGTCGACGAGGTAGTCGATGACGCGCTTGTCGAAGTCCTCGCCACCGAGGAAGGTGTCGCCGTTGGTCGACAGCACTTCCACCTGCATCTCGCCGTCGACCGACGCAATTTCAATAATCGACACGTCGAAGGTGCCGCCGCCGAGGTCGTAGACGGCCACCTTGCGGTCGCCGCCCTTCTTGTCCATGCCGTAGGCCAGCGCGGCCGCGGTCGGCTCGTTGATGATGCGCTTGACGTCGAGGCCGGCGATCTTGCCGGCGTCCTTGGTCGCCTGGCGCTGGCTGTCGTTGAAGTACGCCGGCACGGTGATGACCGCCTCGGTGACGGTCTCGCCCAGGTAGGCCTCGGCGGTCTTCTTCATCTTGGCCAGCACCTCGGCCGAGATCTGCTGCGGCGCCATCTTCTTGCCGTCGGCGGTCGCCACCCAGGCGTCGCCGTTCTCGTGCTGGACGATGGAATACGGGACCAGGTCGAGGTCCTTCTGCACTTCGGCGTCGGTGAACTTGCGGCCGATCAGGCGCTTCACCGCGTAGAAGGTGTTCTTCGGGTTGGTGACCGCCTGGCGCTTGGCCGAGGCACCCACGAGGACCTCGCCGTCCTTGGTGTAGGCGACGATGGACGGCGTGGTGCGGTCGCCTTCGGCGTTCTCGATCACGCGGGCCTTGCCGCCCTCCATGACCGCGACGCAGGAATTGGTCGTGCCCAGGTCGATACCGATGATCTTGCCCATGTGTAGTTCCCTCTCGAATCTCGTTGTCTTGGGGGCGGCCGGGCCGCCGATGTCCGCTATCTGGGGTCGCCGCCGGCGGGTTCAAGCATCCGCGCCGGCGCTGGCGGTCACTCGGTGCGGCTGACCACCACGAGCGCCGGGCGCAGCAGGCGGTCGTTCAGCAGCCAGCCCTTCTGGTAGACCTGCACGACGTGGCCGGGGGCGTGGTCGGGGCTGTCGACCATGCTCATCGCCTGGTGGTGGTCGGGGTTGAACGGCTGGTCGGCGGGGTTCACCTCGACCAGGCCGTTGTCGGCACCGACCTTCAGCAGCTGCCGCAGGGTCAGCTCCACGCCTTCGCGCAGGGCATCGGCGTTGTCGCCAGCAGCACCGAGGCCGGCTTCGAGGCTGTCGATCACCGGCAGCAGGTCGGCCAGCAGGCGCTCGTTGGCGAACTTGCGGGCGCTGTCGCGCTCGCGCTCCAGCCGCTTGCGCTGGTTCTCGAGGTCGGCGCGGTCGCGCAGCGAGTCCTCGCGCAGCTGGGCCAGCTCGGCCCGGACGGCCTCCAGCTCGGCGGCAAGGGGGGAGATTTCGTTCTCGGCGGCGGCCTGCTCGGCGGCTTCCTTCATCGGTTCGGTGGTCATGCGAGGCCCTGTTCTGGTGCGCGGTGGCGCGATTTCCGTAACAGAGCCGAGCAATGGGGCCGGCCGGCGGCAATTCAAGCGCCGCTCCGGGCGTGGCTACTCGCGGCCGAACGCCTGCCCGAGCGCGCCGGCGGCGGCCTCCACCACGGGGATCACGCGGTCGTAGGCCATGCGGCTGGGGCCGATCACGCCGAGCACGCCCAGCACCTGCCCGCCGGCGCCGTATGGGGCGGTCACCAGCGACATGCCCTCCAGCGGCGCCAGCCCGGTTTCCTCGCCGATGAAGATGCGCACGCCGGGTGCGTGGACGGTGCGTTCGAGCAGTTGCAGGATCTCGCGCTTGCGGGCGAAGGCCTCGAACAGCTCGCGAAGGCGGTCGACGTCGGACAGGTCCTGCAGGCCCATCAGGCGGGTCTGGCCGGCCAGCACCATGTCGTCGCCGTCGGGTGCGAGCACGTGCTCGGCCAGCTCGATGGAGCGGGCAAGCAGGGCTTCCATCTCGCTGCGGGCGCTGCGCAGTTCGCGCAGCAGGGTCGCGCGGATCTCGCTGACCGGGCGGCCGGCAAAGTGGTAGTTGAGGTAGTTCGCCACCTGCTCCAGTTCACCCGGGGCGTACGTGCCGCGGGTCTGGATGATGCGGTTCTGCACCTCGTTGTCGGCGAACACGAGGATCGCCAGCACGCGGTGGTTGTCGACCTGGACGAAGTCCACCCGGCGGAACGCGAACTGCTCGCGCCGCGGCACGCTCACCACGCCGACGAAGCGGGTCATCGCCGACAGCAGCTCCGACGCGCTGCCCAGCAACGCCTGGGTGCCGGTGCCGGCCGGCAGCTCGCCACGCAGGCGGGCGAGCTCGCTGTCGGGCAAGGGCCGCACCTGCAATAGCGAGTCGACGAACAGCCGGTAGCCCTGCGCCGTCGGCACGCGCCCGGCCGAGGTGTGCGGCGCGCTGAGCAGCCCCGCCTCCTCGAGGTCCGACAGGATGTTGCGGATCGTCGCCGCGCTGACGTCCAGCCCCGAGTGCCGCGCCAGCGTCTGCGAACCGACCGGTTCGCCGCTCTGGATGTAGCGCCCGATCAGGGTCCGCAGCAGTTGTCGCGCGCGCGGATCAAGCACGTCGGGCTCGCGGCGCGGGTCGGTGTGGCTGGTGTCGCGTCGACGGCTCATGGCCCCGCATATAAAGCCGCGGCCGGTGACGCGCAAGCGCCGCGGCTCAGCCTGCGAGACGACGGCGTGGTCGGATGCCGCCACACCGCTCCGCGCCCGTAACCCGCCCCCTGCCCTCCGGCGCCACGCCGTCTTAAACTCGCCGCCGCATGCTTACCCATCTCAGCCTCAAGCATTTCGCCGTCGTCGAAGAGGCCGAACTCGCGTTCGGGCCCGGCCTGACCGTGATTTCCGGCGAGACCGGCGCCGGCAAATCGCTGCTGGTCGACGCGCTCGGCCTGCTGTCGGGCCTGCGCGCGGATAGCGGCGTGGTCCGGCATGGCGCCGAACGGGCGGAAGTGGTCGGCGAATTCACCCTGGCCGACGTGCCCGCGGCGCGCGACTGGCTGTTGGCGGCCGAGCTCGACGAGGACGGCGAGGCGTCCTGCCTGCTGCGCCGCGTGGTCCGCGCCGACGGCGGCTCGCGCGCCTGGGTCAACGGCCGGCCGGTGACGATCGGGCAACTGGCCGAACTGGCCGGGCTGCTGGTCGAGATCCACGGCCAGCACGAGCACCAGGCGCTGATGGCGCGCCACAGCCAGCTCGCCCTGCTCGACGCCTACGGCCGCACCGGTGCCGAACGCGCCGCCGTGGCGACCGCGGCCGGGCGCTGGGGCGGGTTGCTGGACGAGCGCGACCGGTTGACCGCGCAGGGCGACGTGTCCGACCGGGTCGAATGGCTGGAGCACCAGCACGCGGAACTGGAGCGCGAGACGCTGGAACCCGGCTCGGTCGAGCAATTGTTGGCCGACCACCGCCGGCAGGCGCACGCTGCCGACCTCATCGACGCCTGCGAGGGCGTGTTCGCGCGTCTCGGTGGCGACGACGGCGGTTCGGTCACGCGCGAGCTGCGGCGCCTCCGCGGCGAGCTGCAACGCGTGGTCGAGCACGAACCGCGGCTGCAGGAGGTCGACGGCATGCTCGACACCGCCGCGATCCAGCTCGACGAGGCACTCACCCTGCTCGACCGCATCCGCGCCGACCTCGACCTCGACCCCTCGCAGTTCGAGCGGATCGAGCAGCGTCTCGGCCGCCTGCACGACCTCGCCCGCAAGCACCGGGTCGCGCCGGAGGAGCTGCACGCCCAGCGCGAGCGCATCGCCGTCGAACTGGAACAGTTGCGCGGCGCCGGCCAGCGGCTGGAGGCGCTCGATGCCGAGATCGCCGCGGCGACGTCGGACTGGCAGGCCGCCGCCGATGCGCTCGGAAAGAAGCGACGCGCGGCGGCCGGCGCGCTCGCCGACGCCACCACCGCCCTCATCGCCGAGCTCGGCATGGGCGGCGGCCGTTTCGACATCGCCATCGAGGCCACCGGGCAGGCGCGCCCCGACCCGCAGGGCGCCGAGCGGGTCGAGTTCCTCGTCGCGGCCAACCCTGGCCAGCCGGCCCGCGCATTGCGCAAGGTCGCCTCCGGCGGCGAGCTGTCGCGCATCTCGCTGGCGATCGAAGTGGCCGCGCTCGGGCTGGACACCGTGCCGACGATGGTCTTCGACGAGGTCGACTCGGGCATCGGCGGAGGCGTGGCCGAGATCGTCGGCCAGAAGCTGCGCGCGCTCGGTGCCAGCCGGCAGGTGCTGTGCGTGACCCACCTGCCGCAGGTCGCCGCGCAGGGCCACGCGCACTACCGGGTCAGCAAGGCGGCCAGCGACGGCGTGACCCAGAGCCAGGTCCGGCTGCTGGACCCGAAACAGCGCCAGGAGGAACTGGCGCGCATGCTCGGCGGCGTCGAGCTCACCCGCGAGGCGCGGGCGGCGGCGAAGCGGCTGCTGAGCGACGTCGGCTAGGACAACCTCCGCTCAGCGTTTCTTGCGCACGTACAGCACCAGCGAGTGCTCCTCGATCTGGTAGCCGTGCTGGGCGGCGATCCGGGCCTGCAGCTCCTCGATCTCGGCGCTCTCGAACTCGATGATCTTGCCGGTCTCGATATCGACCATGTGGTCGTGGTGCTGGCCGCGATCCAGCTCGTAGACCGACTGGCCGGACTCGAAGTTGTGCTTGAGCACCAGCCCGGCCGCCTCGAACTGCGTCAGCACCCGGTACACCGTCGCCAGGCCGATGTCCTCGCCCTGGTCCAGCAGCAGGCGGTAGATGTCCTCCGCCGTCATGTGGCGCGGCTTGGCCTGCTCCAGCAACTGGAGGATCCGCATCCTGGGGTGGGTGACCTTGAGGCCGGCCTTGCGAAGTTCCTGCGATTCCATGAAGGCTCCTTTCGGGCCGCAACTCTGGCCGAAGCGCTGGTCCAAAAACGGATCGCAATGCCGGATGAACAATGTCGTCGGGGCACTGCGTCGGCAAGGCATCAGTGTATCATCGGGCTTCTGTCCGCCTGCCGCCCGACCGATGCCCAAGCACCCGATGCGTACGCTCCTGCTCGCCCTCACCGTCGCCGCGACGGCCGCCGGTTGCGGCATCGTCTATCGCCAGCCGATCTACCAGGGCAACCTGCTGGAGTCGTCCGCGGTGGAGCAGCTGCAGGCCGGCATGAGCAAGCAGCAGGTGATGGGCATGCTCGGTTCGCCGTCGATCCAGGATCCGTTCCATCAGGACCGCTGGGACTACACCGCCACCCAGCGCACCGACCGGCTCGCCACCACCCGGATCAAGACCCTGACGCTGTGGTTCGAGAACGACCAGTTGCAGCGCTGGGAGGGCGAGTACTTCCCAGAGCAGGATTCGGACCTCGCCAAGTCGGCGCGCAAGCAGTTCGGCCCGAACCTGGCCAAGGACAAGAAGTAGGCCACGCGCCGGCGGTATCCGGCCGCCGCGACGGGTAACTCCAGGGCCCCGGTCAGCGCGCCCGGCTTGCGGCGCGGCGCCGACGCGCCTGCTTCGGGTCCACCAGCAGCGGCCGCAGCAGTTCCACCCGGTCGCCGTCATGCAGCGCGGTTTCAACGGTGGCGACCACGCCGAACACCGCGTACCCCACCTCGCCGCCTTCGACGAGCTCCCAGCCGGCCGCCCGCAAAGCGTCGGCCACGCGCGCGCCGGGGGGCAGTTCGACCGTCACCTGTTCGAAGCGCCGCGGCCACGCCCGGAGCAGTTGGACCTTCATTCGCCGCCGCGGTCCGCGACCCGGATGAAGTCGTCGACCATGCGGTCGGCCAGGCTCTGGAACCCCAGCGCCATCGCCGGGCCCAGCAACCGCACCGTCGGCTCGAAGTCCAGCGTCAGCGTCACCTTGCAGGCGGACTCATCGAGCGCGTGGAACTCCCACCGCCCCGCCAGCCGGCGGAACGGGCCGTCGACCAGCTTCAGGTCGATGTGGTGCGGCGGCGACATGGTGTTCTCGGTGGTGAACCAGGTGCGCAACGCGCCCAGGCCGAGGTCCAGCCGGGCGACCATGCGCCGCTCCGAGGACTCCAGCACCTGTACGCCGTCGCACCAGTCGAACCTCCGCGGATAGGCGGCGACGTCGTTGACCAGCGCGAACATGCGCGCGGCGGAGTGTTCGACGAGGGCGGAACGGCGGATGCTGGGCACGGGCAGTTTTACTTTCGACGGGTCGCGCCTCGCGTATCGGCCCCGCAATCAGGGACAATGGCGCGATGGCCAAGAGCAAGAACAAGACGGGCAAGGATAAGGGAAACGGCGGGACCATTGCGCTCAACAAGCGCGCCCGCCATGACTACCACCTGGAGCAGCGGTTCGAGGCCGGCCTCGCGCTGCAGGGCTGGGAGGTCAAGTCGATCCGCGCCGGCCGCGCCAACATCGGCGAGAGCTACGCGGTGGTCCGCGGTGGCGAGATGTTCCTGTTCGGCGCGCAGATGACGCCGCTGATCTCCGCCTCCACCCACGTCGTCGCCGACGAGCGCCGCACCCGCAAGCTGCTGCTGCACCGTCGCGAGATCGACACCCTGATCGGCCGGGTGCAGCGCGACGGCTATACCGTGGTGCCGACCTCGATGTACTGGAAGGGCAACCGGATCAAGATCGAGCTGGCGCTGGCCAAGGGCAAGCAGGACCACGACAAGCGCCAGGCCAGCAAGGACCGCGACTGGGCGCGCGAGAAGCAGCGCGTGATGCGGCGGCACAACAAGGACGCCTGACCCGGCGCCCGCGCCGGCCCGGCGGCTCACCCCTGCTCGCGGACTTCGCCCGGCAGGGTGAAATAGAACGTCGCGCCCTGCCCCGGCCTGCCCTCGGCGCGGATGGTGCCACCGTGGCGCTCGACGATGCGCTTGACCGATGCCAGCCCGATGCCGTGGCCGGCGAACTCGTTCTGGTCGTGCAGCCGCTGGAACGGCCGGAACAGCTTGTCGACGTACTCCGGATCGAAACCGGCGCCGTTGTCGCGCACGTAGAACTCCACCGCGTTGCGGCCGAACTCGATGTGCGGGCGGTCCGCGCCGCGGGTGAACTTCCACGCGTTGCCGAGCAGGTTGGCAAGCAGGTTGCGCAGCAGGCTGGCGTCGCCCTCGGCCTCGAGGCCGGGCTGGATCGCGACGTCGACCGGGTGCCCCGCATCGTCGGTCCGCAGTTCCTCGACCACCTCGGCGGCGATGCGGCTCAAGTCGACGAACTCGTGGTGGATCGGGCTTCGGGTCACGCGCGACATCTTCAACAGCGCGTCGATCAGCTCGCCCATGCGGTTGGCGGCCTTGCGCACGCGCTCCAGATACCCCTGCCCGGACTCGTCCAGGCTGCCGGCATAGCGCTCGGCCAGCACCTTGCTGAAGCCGTCGATCGCGCGCAGCGGTGCGCGCAGGTCGTGCGAGACGCTGTACGCGAAGGCTTCCAGCTCCTGGTTGGCCTGGCTCAGTTCGCGCGTGCGCAGGGCGACGCGGTGCTCAAGGGTGCGGTTGAGCGCGTGCACGCGCGCCTCGGCCTGCAGCCGCTCGGTGACGTCCTCGGCCTGCACCAGTCCCACCACATCCTGGCCGATGCTGCCCGGGACCGGCGAATAGGTCAGCTGGGCGAGTCGTGGCTCGCCGCCGTCGCGATGCAGCCGGCGGGTTTCACGCCGGATGCCGGTTTCGCGTGGTTCGGGCGTGCCCGTGTCGTCCGCATCGGCGCCGGCATCCTCGAACAGCGACTGGAAGCCCGCGCCTACCAGCGCCTCGGCACTGCGGCCGACGATCCCGGCAAACGCCGGGTTGGCCTCGACGATGCAGCCGTGGCTGTCCAGCAGCACCTTGCCGATCGCCGAGTACTGCATCGCGGTGCGGAAGCGCTCCTCGCTGCGGCGGTAGTTCTCGGTCAGGCCGAGCGCGATCTTCTGCGCGCGCGACTCCGTCTGCGCCAGCATCCACGCGATCGCGTACATCAGCAGCGACGCGAACAGCCCCAGCGCGAGTATTGTCTGCAGGCTGGCCAGTCGCGGCGCCGCCTGCTCCAGCGGGGCCGACTCGAACGCCAGCAGCCAGCGACGGCCGTAGTGTTCGACCTGGATTTCGTGACGGAACGCCGGCTGCCCGTCGCCGGCCAGCGCCGTGGCGTACAGCGGCGTCTCGCCGGACGAAACGTCGGTGATGCTGAAGCGCATCGGGTTGTCGCCCAACGCCTCCTCGACGAACCGCTCCATCCGGAAAGGCACGTAGACCCAGCCCAGCATCGCCGCCTGCCGCGTCTCGGGCGTGGCGGGGCGCGCCCCGTCGCGGTACACCGGTACGTACAGCAGCAGAGCCGCCAGAGGCGTATCGCCGTCCTGCACCAGTTGCACCGGTCCCGAAAGCGTCGGGATCCCCCGCTCCATCGCGGACTGCATCGCCCGGTGGCGGGTCGGTTCGGAGTACATGTCGAAGCCGATCGCCGCCACGTTCTCGGGGCTTCTTGGCTCCAGGTAGAGGATCGGCCCGTAATGGTCGCGGGCGCCGCCGGGACGGACCCGCAGCACGCCCCAGCCCGCCTCGCGCCACTCCGTCTGCAGGTCCAGCAGCCGGTTGCCGCTCACGTAGCCGGCAAAACCGAGGCCGACCATGCCCGGGAACCGCTCATCGATCCCCAGGCCTTCTGCGAAGCCGTACCACTGGCTGGGGGTGGGCCGGTCGACCGACGCGAACAGTGCCGCGCCTCCGCCGGCCACCAGTTCGTAGTTGATGATCCGCTGCTTGAGCAGTTCGGCCGCCTCCTGCGTGCTCGCGACGAAGCGCGCGTCGGCAGCGCGCAGCTCGCGGTCATAGGCGGCCCGCCATAGCGCCAGCACCGTGACCAGCGAGGCGACCAGGACCACCAGCGCCCACAGATGGCCACGCAACGGGCGCAGGCGCTCGCCCAGCGAGCGTGGCGGGTCGGTACCGGGCAGGTCGTCCATGGGGCCCAAGCATACAAGGCCGCAGGCGCCTGAACCGCCCGCCCGACAGGGCCCACTCAGCCCTTGAGGAAGTGTCGCGCGGCCCTATACTGGCGGGGTCAGCGAACTTGCAGTTCCCCGGGGGTGCACTGGCTTCGACGGGGGTCGCGAAATCGCCTGGCGCATGCCGAGGGGGTAGCTTTCCTCGTAAATCCAGCTGCAAAACTTTAGTTGCCAACGACGACAACTACGCACTGGCCGCTTAAGGCCTAAGCCCCGAAATCGCTTGTGTCCGTGCTCGCGACGTAGGGTCATTATCACGGAATCGCCGGGAGTGGCCGCCTGCCAGCACCCGGTTAACCCAAAGCAGGCTGGTCCCCTGATGCGCTTTGCGCGCCGTGCTGTCAGGGGGCGAGACCCAACGGCGAGCTAAGCATGTAGTGCCGGGGATGGAGT
>NZ_AVPT01000080.1 GCF_000768335.1 Lysobacter arseniciresistens ZS79 | reverse complement strand
GGACGGCGGTTCGATTCCGCCCACCTCCACCATTTTTTGCAGTAGAAACAAAGACTTAGGCCGCTATTGAAGCGGCCTTTTTCTTTATACGGACGCCAGTACGGAAAGCCGATCCCGGCTAGCGTCGTCTCCACACGCGGTTGTCAGACTTTCCCGATACACGCCCGCGAAGTGCGCCGACTGCGCCGATTTGCGCGAACCCGGATCATTCCTCCCGTCGGCAACGCACCCGCCATGACGGCCGTCCAAGGTGCGAGGATCGTCCGGACAACGATCCCGCCGACACTCTCCGAACATGCCCGACCACTGGCGCCAACGCCCGCACGGATGGGAGCTGCTACGCGGTGGCCGGGTCATCGCCTCGGTCGTTCCCGACGCGACCGGCGCGCATGTCTGGATCGGCGGACGCATGGCATGGCAGATCGTGCGCGGTCGCAGTCGATCCGTCACCGTCGCGAAGCGTGGGGTTGAACGGTGGCTCAGCCACCATGCGCCTCCCTAGGACGGGCACAAAAAAACGGGGCCGCCCGAAGGCAGCCCCTAGTCTCTATTCGTGTGTGCGGACCAACGTCGCCCGCGTTGTGCGGTAGCCCTTCAGCCCCTTGAATGCCTCAAAGTCGATCTCGTCCCCCGGCTCCGGTGCGGGCTCTCGCGGCTCTAGCGTGGATCGATGGACGAACACGGCCGGCCCGCCCAGGTGCGGCAGGATGAAGCCGTAGCCCTTGGCCTTGTGGTACATCGAAATTTTCCCGCGCTCCATCGTCCCCTCCGCAAAGAAAAGCCCCCGCCGGGTGGGCGGGGGCATCTGCTAGGTCACGCCGGGT
>NZ_AVPT01000036.1 GCF_000768335.1 Lysobacter arseniciresistens ZS79 | reverse complement strand
ATCGAAGACACAAGCGGCTTCAGCCGCGATCCGGAATCGTCCGCCCGCGCCGCCGACCGCCAGCACGCACGCTGTCTCCGGCAGGAGCGACGCAAGTCGCGAACGGGTTGGGCTCGCGGCCGCCCCACGTTCAACGCGCAACCGATTGCCGGCGGGTCGCGACTCACGTCGCTGCTACCGGCGCCCTCGAAGCGGACGTCAGGCCCGCGACACGCCTCGACACCTCACCGCCCCAGCGCGAACAACCCCGGCAGCGCGTCCAGGTCGACGTTCCCGCCGCTCAGCACGATGCCGACGCGCTGGCCGGCGAACCGCTCCGGATTCGCCAGCACCGCCGCCAGCGCCACCGCCGACGACGGCTCGACCAGCTGCTTGCAGTGGCGCCAGACCAGCCGCATCGCGCGCACGGTGTCGGCGTCGTCGACCACCAGCGCCTGCGCGCCGTGGCGCGAGAGCATCCCGAAGTTGGGCGCGCCGAGGGTGCCGCGCAGGCCGTCGCAGACGGTGTCGGGGAGGAAACCGGTGACGCGCTCGCCGCGGCGCAGCGACTCGGCGGTTTCGGCCGCGCCGGTCGGCTCGGCCAGCCACAGCGCCGTGCCGGGTGCGCGCGCGGCCAGTGCCAGGGCGGCGCCGCCGGCCAGCCCGCCGCCGCCGACCGGCACCACCAGCGCGTCCAGCGGCCCGGCCGTGCACAGCAGCTCCAGCGTGGCGGTGCCCTGGCCGGCGATCACCCGCGGGTCGGTATAGGGATGCACCAGCTCGGCGCCGGTGGCGCGGCGCAGCTGTTCGCACGCGGCCTCGCGGTCGGCAATGGTCGGCGCGCAGCGGTGCAGGGTCGCGCCGTAGGCCGCGATCGCCGCCAGCTTGGCCGCCACCGCGCCCTCGGGCACCACCACGTGGCAGGGGATCCGGCGGGTCCGCGCGGCCAGCGCCAGCGCCGCGCCGTGGTTGCCCGACGAGTGGGTGACCACGCCGCGCGCCGCACCGGCGTCGCCGAGCGACCACACCGCGTTGCACGCGCCGCGGAACTTGAACGCGCCGCTGCGCTGCAGGTGCTCGGCCTTGAAGTGGAGCTCGCAGCCGGCCAGCGCGTCCAGCGTGCGCGAGCGCAGCACCGGGGTGGCGTGCGCGTGCGGAGCGATCCGCGCCGCCGCGGCGAGTACGTCGTCGAAGCCGGGCAGCGGCGTGCAAGCCGGCGGAGCGTCGGGGGCGGAAGGCGTTGCGGTCGCGGCGTCGTGGGCGGTGTCCATCGACGCAGCCTAGCCCAGCGCCGCGACCGCGGGTCAACCCGCGCACCGGCCCGGGCGTTTACCGTGGAAGGGTGCGTGGCCGCGCGCCGGGCCGCAGCTGAACCGCTCAGCTTCGCCGACGCGCGATACTGCAAATTAAGCACGAGTTCAATGCCCCGGCCGGACGATGGCCGCAATCAACAGGGGACAGCTCCATGATCCGCAAGCTCCTTCTTCCCGTCGTGGCGGTCGCGCTGCTGGGCGGCTGCATGACCAGTGGCTACTCGTACCGGCAGGACCGCGGCGACTACTACTACGGCACCCCCGGTACCGACTACCGCTACCACGACAGCCCGTACTACTACGGCAGCGGCTACTACTCGCGCTATTACGGCTACCCGGGCTACTACCGCTATCCGTACGGCTATTCGCACTACCCGCATGGCTACTACCGCGACCCGTACCGCTACTACCGTCCGCCGGTGGTGATCCGCCCGCGGCCGGACAACGACGACGGCCATGACGGCGGCCGCCACGACGACGACCGCAAGGCGCCGTGGCGCGACTACGAGCGCCTGCAGCGCGAGCGCATCCAGCGCATGCCGGTGTCCGGCCCGACCCGTATCGCGTCGGACAGTCCGCGGCCGGCCACCACCGTGCGCCCGGTCGCACCGCAGCGCAGCAGCGGCTCCAGCAGCGGTTCGCGCATGGAGTCGATCATGAAGCGGGCCCGCCAGGGCGCGGTCGAGCGCTCGCGTCAGGTCGAGCCGTAACCGGGACCCCGCTGCCCGCTCTTCGGATGACGGCGAGCCGCGGGTATTGACAGATTGCGTCGCAATGCGACGTAATCGGGTTGTCGCTTCAATGTCGACGTCCGACGCGGAATCACGGATCCCCCCTGTTCCGTCCCCGTCGGGCGTCGGCGCCCATACCGGAAGCCCCGCCACGCGGGGCTTTCGCGTATCCGGGGATCGGTTTGGGAGGTGCTTGCGGGTGCTTCCGCGCGGGCCGGCGCGGTGGTCGCGGCCGGTCCGGGCGGCCGCACCGGCGCGCATACTGTGACCGACGTCACGCTGCATTCGCAGCCGCCTGTGTGCTGTTTCGGATCTGTAACGCGCCGCGGCAGGTCGGGCGGAAAGCGCGCACAAAAAAGGGGCCGAATGTCCCCCGACATCCGGCCCCTGCGCTTCCCCGGCGGGCACATGGTCGGCCCCTGTTCCAATTCCGACCGGCGCCTGGCGCCTGCCCCGCTGGGTGCAGGTTCTGGAACGCACGAAGCGTGCCAAGGTTGACGCGCCCTCCACGCCCGGTCTGAACGGACCGCGCGCGGCGACCCGCCCGGTCGCGGCGGCGGCCGTAGAATTGCCCTCCACGCGGCCGCCGGGCCGCCGTTACGGCCGCACCGCGGCGCATGCGATGAACCACGGCTTCTACCAATACGACGTCATCGTGGTCGGCGGCGGCCACGCCGGCACCGAGGCCGCGCTGGCCGCGGCCCGCGCCGGCGCCCGCACCCTGCTGCTGACCCACGCGATCGAGACGGTCGGCGCGATGAGCTGCAACCCGGCCATCGGCGGCATCGGCAAGGGCCACCTGGTGCGCGAGATCGACGCGATGGGCGGGGTGATGGCCCGCGCCGCCGACGCCGCCGGCATCCAGTGGCGCCGCCTCAACGCCAGCAAGGGCCCGGCCGTGCGCGCGACCCGCTGCCAGGCCGACCGCAACCTCTACCGCGGCTTCATCCGCCGCGCGGTCGAAAGCCAGCCGAACCTGACCCTGTTCCAGGCCGCGGTCGACGACATCGAGTTCGCGAGCGGCCGCGTCACCGGCGTGCTGACCCAGGCCGGCCTGCGCTTCGCCGCGCCGGCGGTGGTGCTGACCGCCGGCACCTTCCTCGCCGGCAAGGTCCACGTCGGCCAGGCCACCCATGCGGCCGGCCGCGCCGGCGAGCCACCGGCGACCACGCTCGCCGCGCGCCTGCGCGAAGGCCCGTTCACGGTCGACCGGCTCAAGACCGGCACCCCGCCGCGGATCGACGGCCGCACCCTCGACTACACGGTGATGGAGCGCCAGCCCGGCGACGACCCGCGGCCGGTGTTCTCGTTCATGGGCAGCCACGCCGACCACCCGCGCCAGGTCGACTGCTGGATCACCCACACCAGCGAGCGCACCCACGAAATCATCCGCGCCGCGCTCGACCGCAGCCCGCTGTACACCGGCCAGATCGAAGGCACCGGCCCGCGCTACTGCCCGTCGATCGAGGACAAGGTGGTGCGCTTCGCCGAGAAGGCCAGCCACCAGATCTTCGTCGAGCCCGAAGGCCTCGACGTCGCCGAGATCTACCCCAACGGCATCTCGACCTCGCTGCCGTTCGACGTGCAGCTGGAGCTGGTGCGCAGCATCCGCGGCTTCGAGCACGCGCACATCACCCGGCCCGGCTACGCGATCGAGTACGACTACTTCGACCCGCGCGGGCTCAAGGCCACGCTGGAGACCAAGGCGGTCGACGGCCTGTTCTTCGCCGGCCAGATCAACGGCACCACCGGTTACGAGGAGGCCGCCGCGCAGGGCCTGCTGGCGGGCCTCAACGCGGCGCGGCAGGTGCAGGGGCGCGACGGCTGGAGCCCGCGCCGGGACGAGGCCTACCTCGGCGTGCTGGTCGACGACCTGGTCACCCACGGCACCAGCGAGCCGTACCGGATGTTCACCAGCCGCGCCGAGTACCGGCTGCAGCTGCGCGAGGACAACGCCGACCTGCGCCTGACCCCGGTCGGCCGCGGGTTCGGGCTGGTCGACGACGCGCGCTGGGCGGCGTTCGAGGCCAAGCGCGCGGCGATCGAGGCCGAGCGGGCGCGGCTGGGCGCGGTCTGGGCGGCGCCGAACAACCCGCTCGGGCGCGAGCTGGCCCGGCACGTCGGGGTCGAGCTCAGCCGGGAGACCAGTGCGCTGGACCTGTTGAAGCGGCCGGAGCTGGATTACCGGAAGCTGCTGTCGGTGCCGTCGCTGCAGCCGGCGGTGGCGGACGCGGCGGTGGCGGAGCAGGTCGAGATCGGGGTGAAGTACGCGGGTTATCTGGACCGGCAGCGCGAGGAGATCGAGCGGCAGCGCCGGCACGAGGACACGGTGATCCCGGCGGGGTTCGACTTCGCCCGGGTACGCGGCCTGTCGGCGGAGGTGGCGGGCAAGCTGGAGCGGGTGCGGCCGGAGACGGTCGGGCAGGCGCAGCGGATCCCCGGGATGACGCCCGCGGCGATCTCGCTGCTGCTGGTGCACCTGGCGCGCGGGCGGCGGGAGCGGGTGGCGTAGGCACCGCGCGGGTGCCGGCTGCCGGGTCCTGAAGCCCGGTGATGGAGCTTGAAGCCCGGAGGTTGGACAAAATTTGTCCAATCGCGGAGCTCCGGGCTTCGATCGCGGAGCGATTTTCCCGGGTGCTGGAGTTGTTTACTCGGACGCTGGAGTGATTTGCTCGGGCGTTGGAGTTATTTGCCCGGGTGTTGGAGTGATTTGCCCGGGCGCTGGAGCTATTTGCCCGGACACCGGAGCGGTTTGCCCGGACCGCGGGGCAATCGGCTCCGGCGCCGGAGTGTTTTCGCTCGGCCGCGGGCGATCCGCGCTAGGCTGCGGCGATGCATACCCGCTCGATTCCGGTTTTCGTCCTCGCCGCCGCGCTGGCGGCGTGCCAGCCCACTGCGCCGGACGGCGCCGCCGGCAGTGCCGTGGCGGACGCCGGGGATGCCGCGGATGCCGCGGCGGAGGCGGCCAGTTCCCCGGGCGCGGCGCCCGCCGCGGTGACGGTGGCGCCGTGGGCGTTGCCGGCGACGGGCCACGCGGCGCAGCCGGACCTGGTGGCGACGCCGGGCGGCGATCTGCTGCTGTCGTGGGTGCGGCCGGACGGCGAGGGGCATGCGCTGGTGTTCGCGCGCTGGGACGGCGACGGCTGGGGCGAGCCGCGGACGGTCGCGCGCGGGGACGACTGGTTCGTCAACTGGGCCGACACGCCGCACCTCGTCGCCACCGCCGACGGGGCGCTGTGGGCGCACTGGCTGCAGAAGTCGGCGGCGGCGACCTATGCCTACGACGTCGCGCTGGTGCGCTCGGACGACGGCGGCGCGAGCTGGTCGGCGCCGGTGCTGGTCAACGACGACGGTACGCCGACCGAGCACGGCTTCGTGTCGCTGTGGCCGGCGGGCGACGACCGGATCGGGGTGGCCTGGCTCGACGGGCGCGAGACCGCGGGCGGCGGGCACGAGGGCCACGCCCCGGCCGCGCCGGCCGACACGCCGGCGACCGCCCACGACGGCCACGCGGCCGGTGCCGGTGCCGGTGCCGACGCAGCCGAAACTCCACCGGCGATGACGCTGCGCACCGCGGTGTTCGACGCCGCGCTCGCGCGCAGCGGCGAAACCCGGCTCGACGCGATGACCTGTGACTGCTGCCAGACCGACGCCGCGGTGACCGCGCGCGGGCCGCTGCTGGTCTACCGCGACCGCAGCCCGGACGAGATCCGCGACATCGCCGCCACCCGCTTCGAGGGCGGGAACTGGAGCGCGGCGGAGCCGGTCCATGCGGACGGCTGGAACATGCCGGCCTGCCCGGTCAACGGCCCGGCGGTCGCGGCCGACGGCGAGGCCGTGGTGGTCGGCTGGTACACCGCCGCCGGCGGCACCCCGGCGCTGAAGCTGGCGCGCTCGGGCGATGCCGGCGACCGCTTCGCCGCGCCGGTCACGGTCGACAGCGGCGCGGCGGTGCAGGGCCGGGTCGACGTCGTGCTCGATGACGACTCGGCGTGGGTGCTGTGGACCCGCGAGGACGCCAGCGGCCAGACCCTGCAGCTGGCGCGGTTCGCGCCGGACCTGTCGCGCGAATGGCAGCGGGTCGAGCTGGCCGCCCTGCAGGGCCGCGGCCGCGGCACCGGCTTCGCCCAGCTCGCGCGCGGTGCCGACGGCCGCCTGCACGCGGTCTGGACCGACATCGTCGACGGCGCCCCGCGCCTGCAGGGTGCCGTCGTGCAGGCCGGCGGCTGACCGGCGTCCGTTTGACCTGGCGGCAGGCGCCGCCGCTCACGCCGCCGTTGCGCCGCGGTCACGCGTGCGCAACGCATCGATTGGTTGACTCGCCTGCGACGCGCGGCGCCGCCGTGCAGCGACACGGCGAGGCCGACATGGCGACGAAGAAGACCACCGGTGCCCGCGCAGGCAGGCAGACCGCGCAGGCCCAGCGCGCGATCCAGCAGAAGGCCGACGCGAAGAACAAAGCGGCCAAGAAGGCCTCCGCCGGCAAGGCGAAGAAGCAGCCGGTGCAGGCGGGCGCGCGCGCGCAGCCGGCCAACCCGATGCCGGCGCAGCACCTGGACAAGCCCGGCCACGAGCACCGGCTCGACCTGCAGCCGCGCTACCTCGCGCCCGACTACCGCGGCAGCGGCAAGCTCGCCGGCATGGCGGCGATCGTGACTGGCGGCGACTCCGGCATCGGCCGCGCGGTCGCGGTGCTGTTCGCGCGCGAGGGCTGCGACGTCGCCGTGCTGCACCTGGCCGAGCACGAGGACGCCGACCGGACCCGCGAGGCGGTCGAGGCCGAGGGCGCGCGCTGCATCGTCATCGCCGGCGACGTCAAGGACAGCAGGTTCTGCGACAAGGCGGTCAAGCAGGTGGTCAAGGCGTTCGGCCGGCTCGACGTGCTGGTCAACAACGCCGCCTTCCAGCAGCACGCCGCGCGGCCGGAGGACATCGGCGACGCGCAATGGGACGAGACCCTGCGCACCAACATCGGCGGCTACTTCCGGATGGTGCGCGCGGCGCTGCCGCACATGGGCGAGGGCGCCAGCATCATCAACACCGGTTCGGAGGTGGCGCTCTTCGGCAGCGCGCAGCTGCTCGACTACTCGGCCAGCAAGGGCGCGATCCACGCCTTCACGATGTCGCTGGCGGCGAACCTGCTGGACCGCGGCATCCGCGTCAACGCGGTCGCGCCGGGGCCGGTGTGGACACCGCTCAATCCCGCCGACCGGCCGGCGGAAAAAGTCGCGGAGTTCGGCAAGGACAGCGACATGCGCCGGCCCGCGCAGCCGGAGGAGATGTCGCCGGCGTACGTGTTCCTGGCCTCGCCGGTGTGCTCGTCGTACATCAACGGGGTGATCCTGCCGGCGATGGGCGGGCCGCGCGGCTGAGCCCGCCACGCGTGGGGACGGCGGGCGCGCGCCGGTTGAAGCGCGCTCGCCGGAACGTGCTGGCCGGGACGTACCCGTGCGAACGCGCTGGCTAGAATCGACAGGTTCCCAAACTGCCGGTCTTCCATGCACGTCGTCACCATGGTCCTGGTCTTTCTGCTGGCGGTGGTCGTCAGCGGGTTCGTCGCGCGGCTGCTGCCGAAGGTGCCGCTGCCGCTGCTGCAGATCGCCATCGGCGCGGCGCTGTCGACGATCGGTTTCGACGTCGCGTTCGACCCGCACCTGTTCCTGCTGCTGTTCATCCCGCCGCTGCTGTTCCTCGACGGCTGGCGCATCCCCAAGGGCGCGTTCTTCCGCGACTGGAAGCCGATCCTCGCGCTGGCGATCGGGCTGGTGGTGTTCACCGTGGTCGGGATGGGCTGGTTCATCTGGTGGCTGGTGCCGGCGATGCCGCTGGCGGTCGCGTTCGCGCTGGCGGCGATCCTGTCGCCGACCGACCCGGTCGCGGTCGGCGCGATGACCGCCAGCGCACCGCCGCCGCCGCGGCTGATGCACATCCTCGAAGGCGAGTCGCTGCTCAACGACGCCACCGGTCTGGTCTGCTTCACCTTCGCGGTGACCGCGGCGATGACGGGCACGTTCTCGCTCGCCAACGCCTCGGTCAGCTTCCTGCTGGTCGCCGGCGGCGGGCTGCTGGTCGGGGTGGCGGTGACCTGGGCGATCGGCCGGCTCAACCGGCTGCTGGTGCGGCGTACCGGCGAGGACCCGGGCATCCAGATCCTGGTCAGCCTGCTGGTGCCGTTCGCGGCCTACCTGGCGGCCGAGCACTTCCACGTCTCCGGCATCCTCGCCGCCGCGGTGGCCGGCATCGCGATGCACTACGGCGAGCTGTCGGGCCGGCCGCTGGCGGCGACCCGGATGCAGCGCCACGCGGTCTGGGACACGGTGCAGATGGCGCTCAACGGCATCATCTTCGTGCTGCTGGGCGAGCAGCTGCCGGCGATGGTGCGCGCGCTGCCGGCGGCGGCCGAGACCAGTGGCAGCGGCAACGACATCTGGCACCTGCTGGGCTACGTGGTGGTGATCACGTTCGCGCTGGGGCTGATGCGGTTCGCCTGGGTGTGGGTCGCGATCCGGCTGACGGTGTTCCGCGCGGCGTGGCGCGGCGAGCGCGCGAGCATGCCGCAGACCCGCCTGCTGGCGATCATCGCCACCGCCGGCGTGCGCGGTGCGATCACCCTGGCCGGCATCCTGACTCTGCCGCTGCTGCTGCCCGACGGCAGCCCGTTCCCGACCCGCACCGCGGCGATCCTGATCGCGATGGGGGTGATCCTGCTGTCGCTGCTGGTGGCGAGCATCGGCCTGCCGCTGCTGGCCCGCGGGCTCGACGCCGACACCCTGCCGGAGCCCGACCGCGAGGACTCCGAGGCGAGCGCGCGGATGGCGGCCTCGCTGGCGGCGATGCGGCGGATCGACAAGCTGGTGGCGACCCCGCTGGCCGACGGCGCCGAGGAGGCCGCGCGCGCCGAGGCCGCGGTGCTGCTGCGCGACGCCTACCAGCGCCACCTGCACTACGGCGACCTCAGCGGCGAGGACGTGCAGCAGATGGAGCGGGTCGAACGTGCCGAGCGCCGGCTGCGGCTGGCCGCGCTGGATGCCGAGCGCGACGAGCTGTACCGGCTGCGCCGCGCCCAGACCATCGACGACATCATCCACCGCAAGCTGGTCGGCGAACTCGACCTGGCCGAAGCGACCCTGCGCCAGCGCGAGGCGGCCGGGCACTGAACACCGAATCGACCGCGCCGGCCGGCGCTACTTCTCCATGCGCCAGTTGAGCGAGCCGCGGTTCTCCAGCGTGCTCGATTCGATCTCGATGTCGAACCCGCGGCCCAGCAGGTACTTCAGCACCAGCACCTGGCCGGTGCCGAGCAGCGATACGCCGTAGCTGACATACAGCCGCGGTGACAGCTGCTTGCCGATGCCGAACACGCTGCCGCCAAGCGCGCGGCTCTGCATCACCCCGGCGTCGTCGAGGCCGATCCGTGCGCCCAGTTGCGAGGCCAGCAAGCTGCCGCCGGCGGTCAGCGCGGCGCTGGCGGCGTTGATGTCGCCGCGCTCGCTGCCGGTCAGGCCCGACAAGGGCCGGCCGAGGGTGAGGTAGGCCAGCGCCTCGGACTGCGAGCTGGCCGGGTTGGCCCAGACTTCCGCCTCGGGCGCGCTGGCGCGGCCGCTGACGTCGACGCCGGCGGTGACCTCGCCGATCACCCGCTCGGCGCGCAGGTCGATGAAGGGGTCGGCGATCGGGTCGTTCGACCAGCTCAGCCGGCCGCGGGTGATGCGCAGGTCCTGGCCGTAGGCGGTGTACTCGCCCTCCACGTCGAGGCTGCCGCTGGCGAGCATCTGCCGGCCCGGCCGGGCGAGCACGCGGATGCGGCCGTCGAGCCCGCCGGTCAGGCCGAAGCCGTCCATCCGCACGTCCTCGCCGAGGATCACCACCAGGTCCATCGCCAGCGGTGCGCCCGGCGCGGCGTCGGGGTCGACCGGATCGAGCACGACCACGTCCGGCGACGCCGACACGCCCTGGTCGAGGCCTTCCAGGTCGATCCGCGCCTCCGGCACCGCCACCTCGCCGGTCAGCTCCAGTGCGTCGCCGGCGCGGTAGCGAACCTGCAGGTCGGGGCTGGCGATCGCGCGCAGGTCGGGGGTGTCGGACACCAGCACGTCCTGCCCGCGCAGGTTGAGCACCAGCGGGGTGTCGCCGCCCTGCCAGCCGAGCGTGCCGTCGATGTGCAGCACGCCGCTGTCGGGGTTGCCGGCGGCCGACGACGACCGCACGCTGCCGGCGATCCGCGCGCTGCCGTCGGGCGCCGCGTCCAGCCGCAGGTTGCCGTTGTGCAGGGTGATCGCCAGCGCCGGCACGTCGGTGCTGAAGTCGACCAGCCGCGCCTGTCCGCCGAGCCGCGGCGCGTCGCGCGTGCCGCCGATCGACAGCGCCGCGGTCAGCCGGCCGGTCGGCTCGACGATGTCGGGCGAGAACAGCTCGATCCAGGTCAGCTCGTCGGTGTCGAGCGACAGACTGCCGTCGAGCGGCGAGTAGGCGTCCCAGCCGGTGGCGAGGCGGGCGTCGATGCGGCCGTCGTCGTTGAGCACCGCGCCGAGTTCGGCCTCGATGCCCTGCGGGCGGAATTGCGCGGTCAGCAGCAGGTCGTTGTAGCGGACCAGCTCGGTGCGGGCGCGCTCGCTGGTGCGCAGGCCGCCGCGGGCCGAGGACAGCCGCGCCTGGCCGGTCCAGCCGCTGCCCTGCGGGCGCAGGCGGGCGTCGAGCGCGACCTCGCCGCTGAGCACCCACGGCCGGCCCGGCTCGGGTTCGGGCAGGTAGCCGGCGAGCAGCGACAGCGGCAGGCCGTCCCCGTTGATCGCCAGCCCGTTGCGCGGCCAGTCGGCGTCGACGCACAGCGCGCCGCCGGCGCTGGAGGCGAGGCAGGCGTCGGCGAGGGTCGCGGCGAGCGTGGCGCCGGCGCTGCTCCAGCCGAACGCCGCCGGCTGCTGCAGCCCCCAACTGGCGCCGCGCGCCGGGTCCAGCTGCAGCGAGGCGAGGGTACCGGCCCAGCGCGCGCCGCGGCGGTCGAGGCTGGCGGCCAGCGCCACGGTGCCGATGGCGCCCTCGGCGCGCGCGTCCAGTTGCAGGTCCTCGACCGCGCCGCGGGCGTCGAGCTGCAGGCGGTCGAGCGCCACGCTGAGCTGCAGCCCGCTGGCGTCGACGTCGAGCGCGCCGCCGCCGCCGGACCACGGCAGCCGCCCGTCGACCCGCAACGACGTCGCGCTCCAGTCGCCGTACGCGAGGTTGCTGCCGTCGAGGTCGGCGACGATGTCGGGCGCGCTGCGCGGGCCGGTCACCCGCAGCGTGCCGCGCAGGCTGCCGGCGCCGTCGGGCAGCAGGTCGGCCAGCTGCAGCGGGGCGAAGCGGGCGTCGATGTCGAGCCGGTCGCCGACCCGGCCCTCGGCCGCGATCCGGCTGCCGCCGAGCGCGAGCGACACCGCGCCGTCGTAGGCGGTGGTGCCGCCGGCCGCGGGCGCGCCGTGGATCGCCAGCCGGCCACTGCCGTCGAGCGCGCGACCGCGCAGGCGGCCGCCGATATCGGGCACCTCGACTTCGGCCTCCAGCCCGCCGTCGTCACGGGTGCGGCCGCGGCTGCGGATGTCGCCGTTGACCGCGCCGTCCCAGCCGGCGGCGAAGTAGCCCGGGTCGAAGCCGGCCAGCCGCGCGTCGAGATCCCAGCCCAGCGCCGGCGCCCAGCCGACCGTGCCGGTGGCGTCGAGGGTGCCGGTCGGCATCGCCACGTGCAGCGACTGCAGCCGCATGCGCTCGGCGTCGCCGCGGCCGTCGAGCTTCAGCGTGGCCTGTTCGCCGGCGCGGGCGAGGGTGGCATCGCCGACCAGCGCCCAGGCCTGCAGGGTGCCGGCGAGGCCGAAGTCGGCGTCGGCTTCGATCGTCGGCGGTGGCGGGGTGCCGGTCGGCGCGCTGCCGCCCCAGCGCAGGTCGCGCGCGTTGGCGGCGAAGCGGAAGCGCGCGTCGGCCGGGTCGTTGAAGTCGGCGCGGCCGGTGACCCGCACCGTGCCGTCGAACAGCTGCAGCCGCAGCGGGTCGAGCTGCAGCACCTGGTCCTCCACCCGCAGCCGCGAATCGAGCACCCGTGCGTGGAAGTCGCCCTGGCGCACTTCACCGCGCACCGTCGCCACGCCACCGATGCCGTCGGCCTGCAGCTGCAGCGACAGCGGGATTTCGGCCGGCGCCGCCGCGGGGTCGGTCAGCAGGCCGATGTCGAGCGCGTCGGCACTCGCCCGCAACTGCCAGCCGGGCCGCTCGATGGCGGGGTCGGTGACCACTTCGCCGAGTCCCTTGACCGCCTGCGGCGCGGTGTCGCCGCGCAGCACCAGCGTCGCCTGCAGCGGCCCCGGCGCGCGCCCGGCGAGGGCGACGTCCATCCGCGACAGGTCGCCGCGGGCGACGAAGCCCAGCCGCGCCGGCGTGCGCGCATCGGCCGCCGGCAGCACCGCGGTGGCGACCAGGTCGGTGCGGTAGTCCTCGCGCGGCACGTAGTCGCCGTGCACGGTGAAGCGGCCGCGGTCGCTGTCGACCACGAGCTCCTCCACGTGCAGCCGGCCGGCGTCGGCGACCAGCCCGCCGCGCAGCCGGGCGATGTCGATCAGCGGCGCGCGCTCGCGGGTGACCGCGAGGCCGTCGATGCGGATGTCGTCGGCCTCCAGCGCCAGCGGCGGGGCGATCTGCGGCAGCGAGTCGGGCCAGCGCGGCAGCTCGAACGGCTCGTCGCTGGCCGGCAGCTCCAGCGTCGCCTGCTCGACCTGCAGCGCGTCCAGCCGCAGCCGACGGCCGAGCAGCGGCCGGATCGCCGGGTCGAGGTGCACGCGCTGCGCGGTGAACTCGATCGCGTCGAAGGTGAAGCGCACGTCGTGCAGGGTCAGCGGGCCGGACGCGGGGCCCTCGGCGCGCTGCCAGCTCAGCGTCGCGTTGTCGGGCAGGCGCTGGACGATCTGGGCCAGCAGGAATTCGCGGCCGCCGACCGTGCTCAGCAGCCAGTACAGCCCGAGCACCAGCACCAGACCGAGCGCGCCGGCCACCAGCACCGCACGCAGCGCGAGGTAGCGCAGCCGCGCCGCGCGCCTGCGGCGCAGCTCGCCGATGTTGGCCTCGTGCTGCTCCGGCGTGGTCTCGCCCGGGCGGCGCCGACGGAACACCGACCAGCGCGACGTACGCGCCATCACAGGTCGGCCCCGACGCTGAGGTAGAGCTCGAACGACGAATCCGGGCTGTCGAGCCCGCGCGCGATGTCCAGCCGTACCGGCCCGACCGGTGAGCGCCAGCGCACGCCGGCGCCGACACCGCTGCGGAAGTCCGGATCGCTGTTGAACGCGCTGCCGGTGTCGGCGAACACCGCCGCGCCCCAGCTCGGGGTGAAGTAGTGCTCGAACTCGACGCTGCCGGTGGCGACGTTCTTCGCGCCCAGCGCGTAGAGTTTGCCGTCGGCGCCCTCGATCCGCGGCCCGACCTCGCGCCAGCCGTAGCCGCGGATGCTGCCGGCGCCGCCGGCGAAGAAGCGCAGGCTCGGTGGCATGTCGACCAGCGCATCGGTCCAGGTGTGGCCAAGTTCGCCGCGCATGATCAGCCGGTTGCGCTCGCCGATGCCGCGGAACCAGTGCGCGGTCGCGCGGACCTGGCCGAAGTTGGCGTCCGACCCCGCGCCCTCGACACCGCCGCGCAGCAGCAGGGTGCCGGCGAGGCCGTCGGTCGGGAACACCGGGTTGTCGGCGTCGACGTACTCGGCGCGCAGCGACGGGTAGGTGTAGGTCGCGTAGCGGTAGTCGGGCAGCGTCGCCGGGTCGCCGTCGTCCTCGCCGACATAGGCCCAGCGCTCGCGCAGGGCGTGGACCGAGGCGATTGCGGTCAGGTGGCGGTTGACCTCGCCGCTGCGGCTGCCGACGAACTCGATCCGGCGGCTGTCCATGAAGTCGGTCTGCTCGTCGGCGGCCTGCGCGCTGATCGTGTACCAGCCGTCGAGCCAGGCGAACGCCGGGATGCGGTACTGCAGGGTCAGGGTCTTGCGGCGCTGCGCGTAGTCCAGCTGGGCCAGCGCCTTGTGGCCGCGGTCGTTGATGTAGCGCCGCTCCAGCCCGAGCCGGATGCCGGCGCCGCTGTCGGTGCCGTAGCTCACGCCGGCGGTGTAGATGCTGCGCTTGGCCGGGGTCAGGGTGACGGTGACCGGCACGTCGTTGCCGACTGCGGCCTCCGGGTGTGGCTCGATGTCGATGCTGGCGAAGTAGTCGAGCCGCGCCAGCGACTCGCGCAGGCGGTCGAGCTTGCCCTGGTGGTAGTAGCTGCCCTCTTCCCAGTACACCAGCCGCTCGATCAGCTCGGGGCGGATGATCCGGCGGGTCTGTTCGAACGTCATCGCGCCCATGTCGTAGCGCTGGCCGCTGTTCCAGACCAGGTCGATGTCGGCGGCGTGCTCGGCGCGGGTCACCTCGACCCGGCGGCTGGCGAAGTCGGCGTCGAAGTAGCCGCGCACCGCGAGCCGGCGGCTGATGGTGTTCTTGCTGGCCTCGTAGACGGCGTGGTCGAACACGTCGCCGGGCTGCGGCCGGAACCCGGCGAGGTCCTCGCGCAGGTAGCGGTCGCGACCACCGGCGCCGTCGATGGCGACGTTGAAGCCGCGCACCCGCACCGGCTCGCCAAGGTCGACCGTGATGGTGACGGTGACCGGCGCGCCGTCGCCGTTGCGGCTGCGCTCGACGGTGATTTCGGGGGAGTAGTAGCCGAACGGCTGCAGCGCCTCGCGGGTCTCGTCGTCGGCTTCGCGCACCAGGTAGGCCAGGCGCCGGCCCGACAGCTCCTTGCCCTGCGCCTCGACCAGCGACAGCGCGGCGGTGACGTTGCCGGTCATCGCCTCGTCGAGGCCGACCACCTCGACCGCGCCGACCTGCGCCGCATGGGCATGGCCACCGGCGACCGCGGTGGCAACGAGGCACAGCGCGGCGGCGATGCGATGGGGGAAGCGCATCGGCGCAGGATAGCCGCAGCGCGTCAACGCACCATTAAGGCATCGCACGCCGGTCGTGTGCCGCTCAGATCGACAGGTGCTCGATCGCGGCAACGCTGCCGAGCCGGTCGCTCAGCCGCTTCAGCAGGGCGAGGCGGTTGTCGCGTACCGCGGCGTCGTCGGCGTTGACCATCACCGCGTCGAAGAACGCGTCGACCTGCGGCCGCAGCCGCGCCAGCCGGCCCAGCACGGCGACGTAGTCGCGCGCGGCCAGCAGCGGGTCGGTGTCGGCGATCGCGGTGTCGACCGCCTCGGCCAGCTCGCGCTCGGCCGGCTCGGTCATCAGCGCCGGCTCGACCGTGTCGGCGACGACGCCCTCGGCCTTGCGCAGGATGTTGCGGCTGCGCTTGTTGGCCGCGGCGAGCGCCTCGGCCTCCGGCAGCTTGGCGAACTCGGCGATCGCGCGGACGCGGCGGTCGAAATCGAGCAGCGAACCGTCCGCCGATGCATCCGCCACCGCCAGCACCGCTTCGAACTGCTGCGGCGTCACGCCCTGCTCGGCGTAGTAGCCGCGCAGGCGGTCGAACACGAACTCGCGCAGCTGGCCGGCATCGGCCGGGGCGGCCGCGTCCTTGCCAACCTGCACCGCCCCGACGCCGTCGCGCGCGGCCGCCAGCAGCGCGTCCAGCGGCACGTCCAGCTCCGCCTCGATCAGCGTCCGCGCCAGCCCCAGCGCATTGCGCCGCAGCGCGAACGGGTCCTTGTTGCCGGTTGGCTTGAGCCCGGCCGCGAAACCGCCGGCCAGCGTGTCCAGCCGCTCGGCGATCGCCAGCACCTGGCCGAGCCTCGACGGTGCGATCGCGTCGCCGCCGAAGCGCGGCATGTAGGCCTCGTCGATCGCGTTGGCGACCTCGACCGGCTCGTTCTCGACCGCGGCGTAGTAGCGCCCGGCGATGCCCTGCAGCTCCGGGAACTCGCCGACCAGCCGCGACTGCAGGTCGGCCTTCGACAGCTGCGCCGCGCGCCGCGCCCGCTGCGGGTCGACCCCGACCTGCCGCGCCACCGCTTCCGCCAGCGTGGCGACGCGCGCGACCTTGTCGGCCACGCTGCCGAGCTGCTTCTGGTAGGTGACGGTCGCCAGGCCGTCGTTCATCGACGCCAGCCCCTGCTTCATGTCCTCGACGAAGAAGAACTTGGCGTCGGCGAAGCGCGGCCGGATCACCCGCTCGTAACCCTTGCGGACCTCGGCGGCGTCCTTCGACTCGATGTTGGCGATGCCGACGAAGTGCTCGCTCAGCCGTCCGTCGGCGTCGAGCACCGGGAAGAATTTCTGGTTGGCCTCCATCGTCGCGACCAGCGCCTCCGACGGCACCGCGAGGAATTCGGCGTCGAAGCTGCAGGCGACCGCGCTCGGCCATTCGGTAAGGCCGTTGACCTCGCCGAGGATGCCGTCGTCGATCCGCGCGCGACCGCCGGCCGTGCGCGCCGCCGCCTCGACCTCGGTGACGATGCGCGCGCGGCGCTCGTCCGGGTCGACCAGCACCTTCGCGCCGCGCAGCGATTCCACGTAGTCGCCCGGCGCGCCGATCCAGACCGGCTTGTCGTGCATGAAGCGGTGGCCGCGGCTCATGCGGTCGCTGCGCACGCCGAGCAGGCCGGCGTCGACCACCGTGTTGCCCAGCAGCAGCACCAGCCAGTGCACCGGCCGGGCGAACGCGTGCTCGTGGTCGCCCCAGCGCATCGGCTTGGGGATCGGCATCGCCGCCACCGCCTCGGCGACGACTTCGCCGAGCAGGTCGGCGGTCTTCGCGCCGGGCTTGACCGAGCGGTGGACGAAGCGCTCGCCCTTGTTGTCGGTGACCTTGTCGAGCGCGGTCCACTCGACCCCGGCCTTGGCCGCGAAACCCTGTAGCGCGCGGGTTGGCTGGCCGTCGGCGTCGAGCGCGATGTTGAGGTAGGGGCCGAGCACTTCGGACGACTGCTCGGGCTGTTCGGCAGCGACGCCGGGCAGCAGCACGGCGAGCCGGCGCGGGGTGTACAGCGGCCTGGCTTCGCCGCGCTCGAAGGCGACGCCGCGCCGGGCGAGCCCGTCGATCACGCCATCGAAGAACGCCTGCGCCAGCCCCGGCAGCGCCTTGACCGGCAGCTCTTCGGTGCCCAGTTCGACCAGCAGTGGTTGCATCGTCGCGCCCATCAGGCGGCCTCCTCCGTGGCGTTGCGTTTCAGGCCGGGGAAGCCGAGCTTCTCGCGCTGGGCGAGGTAGGCCTCGGCCACGCCCTGGGCGATCTTCCTCACCCGCAGGATGTAGCGCTGGCGTTCGGTCACCGAGATGGCGCGGCGCGCGTCGAGCATGTTGAAGCTGTGGCTGGCCTTCATCACCTGCTCGTAGGCCGGCAGCGGCAGGCCGAGCTCCGTGATGCGCGCGGCCTCGGCCTCGCAGGCGTCGAAGCGGTGGAACAGCTCGGCGACGTCGGCGTGCTCGAAGTTGTACGCGCTCTGCTCGACCTCGTTCTGGTGGTAGACGTCGCCATAGCTCACCGGGGTGCCGTCCGGCCCGTGGGTCCAGACCAGGTCGTACACGTTGTCGACGTTCTGCAGGTACATGCACAGGCGCTCGAGGCCGTAGGTGATCTCGCCGAGCACCGGCTTGCACTCGATGCCGCCGGCCTGCTGGAAGTAGGTGAACTGGGTCACCTCCATGCCGTTGAGCCAGACCTCCCAGCCCAGCCCCCAGGCGCCGAGCGTGGGCGACTCCCAGTTGTCCTCGACCAGGCGCAGGTCGTGCACCAGCGGGTCGACGCCGAGCGCCTTCAGGGAATCGAAGTACAGCTCGACGATGTTGTCGGGGCTGGGCTTCATCGCCACCTGGTACTGGTAGTAGCGCTGCAGGCGGTTGGGGTTGTCGCCGTAGCGGCCGTCGGTCGGGCGGCGGCAGGGCTGCACGTAGGCGGCGTTCCACGGCTCCGGCCCGAGCGAGCGCAGGAAGGTGGCCGGGTGGAAGGTGCCGGCGCCGACCTCGAGGTCGAGCGGCTGGATCAGCACGCAACCCTGCGCGGCCCAGTACCCGTTGAGGCGCTGGATCAGCTGCTGGAAGGTGGGCGGAGTGGCGTCCGCGGGGGCGTTCGACATGGTCTTCCGGGCCGTGGTGCAAAGCGGGCTAGTATACGGCGCGCTCCCGCCAGACCCCGCCGCAGAAGGCCGCATGACCGCTCCCGTGACCGCCCCGTTCCTGATCATCGAGACCGGCAAGCCGGTCGGGCCGATGCAGCGCCACGGCGATTTCCCGCACTGGATCCGGGTCGCCGGCGGCCTGTCGCGCGACGCCGCGGTGGTGGTCGACGTGCAGGGCGGCGAGCCGCTGCCGGTCCGCGAGGGCTTCGCCGGCGTGATCGTCACCGGTTCCGGCGCGATGGTCACCGAGCGGCTGGACTGGAGCGAGGCCACCGCCGCCTGGCTGCGCGACGCCGCCCACGCCGGGCTGCCGCTGCTGGGCATCTGCTACGGCCACCAGCTGCTGGCGCACGCGCTCGGCGGCGAGGTCGGCAACAACCCGGCCGGGCGCGAGATGGGCACGGTCGAGGTCGAGCTGCTGCCGGCCGCGGCCGACGACGCCCTGCTGGCACCGCTGCCGCCGCGTTTCGCCGCCCAGCTGACCCACATGCAATCGGTTCTGCGCGTGCCCGACGGCGCGGTGGTGCTGGCGCGCTCTGCCGGCGACCCGTGCCAGGCGTTCCGCTGGGGCGTGGCGGCGTGGGGCGTGCAGTTCCATCCCGAGTTCAGCGCGACCCACATGCGCGGCTACATCCGGGCGCGCAAGGTCGCGCTGCAGCGCGAGGGGCTGGACCCGGCGGCGATGCTGGCCGCGGTCGGCGCGGCACCGGAGGCACGCCGGGTGCTGCGGCGGTTCGTCCACCACGCGCGCGGACCGGCGCGCGGCTGAGCCGGCCGCCGCACCGGATGGCACGGTGCACGGCCATGCGGGAGTGCTAACGTTCGAATGCCTGGCCGGCGGGTGCGCCCGCGGCCGCTGGACGCTGTCGATCAATCGCCTGGGGTGGTCATGAACGAGATTCGCAAAGTGCGCGCCGGAGCCGGCGCGGAATGGTTGCTGGGCGGTATCGCCCTGCTGCGCAAGGCGCCGCTGGCGCTGGGACTGCTCGGCCTGATCTGGGGTGGGCTGTCGGCGTTGGGTTCGCTCGGCGGACAGGTCTGGCTGAGCCTGCTGCTGGCGATCGCCGGGCCGATGCTGTTCGGCGGCGTGGTGTACGCCGCGCGCGAGGTCGACCAGGGCCGCACGGCGAGCCCGGCGCATCTGATCCAGGGCCTGCGCGACGGCAAGCTGCAGCGGCTGCTGGCGATGCTGCTGCCGCAGATCGCCGCGCTGGTGGTGATGGGCGTCCTGCTGGTGGTGATGATCGGCCCCGAGCAACTGCAGCACACCACCCAGGTGCTGGCGCAGATGCAGACCAACCCGGACCCGGCGCTGGCCGCGACCCTGCCGACCGGCCGCCTGCTGCTGTGGCTGCTGGTGGTGCTGGTGGTCGGCGTGGTGTCGGGCTTCTTCACCTTCGTCGCGATCCCGGAGGTGATGTTCACCGACCGCGGCGCGTTCGCGGCGATGAAGCTGAGCCTGCGCACCTGCCTGCGCAACCTTGGCGCGCTGGTGGTGCTGGTGGTGCTGGTGATGATCGCGGTGATCGCGCTGAGCCTGGCGCTGCAGCTGGTGGCGCTGGTGCTGGCGATCGTGCTGGGCGCGCAGGCCGCGACCTTCGCCTCGCAGCTGCTGCTGATGGCGGTGCTGCTGCCGGTGATGGGCGGTGCCGTCTACCTCGCGTGGCGGCAGACGATCGGCGACGTGCCGGCGTCCGCGATGCCGCCGGCGCCGCCGGCGCGCGGCTTCGAGGCCTGACCGGGCCCGGCCCGCGAGCCTCGTCGGGGTTCGCGGGCAAGAGTTCGCCCTCGGGGGAGGGCAACACCGTGCGCGCGGCGTACGGTTCTGACGCGCCGGCGACCGTGCCGGCGTCCATGGACTGTCTGACAAGGGGAATGGAATGACGACTCGTGCAAGAAACGCGCTGGCCGGTTTCGACTGGCTGAAGAACGCGGTCAACCTGGGCCGCAACAACCCGAAGGCGATCTTCGGCGGCGCCGCGCTGGTGCTGCTCGGCGCCGTCGTGGTGGGAGTCGCCGCGGCGCTGCTGTCGGGCGTCGTGGTGGCGGCGGTCGGACCGGGCACCACTTCGATGCTGGTGGGGATGCTGCTGGTACTGGTGCCGCTGATGGTGGTGCTGGGCATGCTGACGGTCGGCTACCTGCGGCTGGTCGATGCGGTCGAGAACGGCCGTCCCGCGCGGGCGCTCGATGCCTTCGGCGGCTTCGGCGACTGGTCGACCTCGCTGCGCGCGATCGGCCTGATGATCCTGATCGCGGTGCTGCAGAACCTGCTGGTGTTCGGGTTGCTGATGCTGTTCGCCGGCGGCGTGGTGGAGTGGTACTCGCAGATGATGCAGGCGTCGGTGGCGGGTGCGGACCCGTCCGCGGCGATGGCGCAACTGCCGGCCGGTATCGGCATGGCCTACCTGCTGATGATTCTGGTCGGGATGGTGTTCTTCGGCGTGCAGTCGGTCGCGCTCGGCCAGGTGGCGCTGCGCGGGCGCGGCGTTTTCGCGGCGATCGGCGACGGCTTCGCGGGCGCGTTCAAGAACCTGCTGCCGCTGCTGGTGATGATGCTGACCTACATCGTCGGGATCATCGTGATCGCCATCGTCGCGGCGCTGCTGGTGATGCTGGTGGGCCTGCTGGCGAAGATCGCCGGCGCCTGGCTGGGCGTGGTGATCGGCATCCCGCTGTACCTCGGGTTCCTGCTCGCGATGCTGGTGATCGGCTTCGGCGCGATGTACCACCTGTGGCGCGATGTCTGCGGCGGCGACGACACCGCCGCGGTTCCGGCGGATGCGTTGACCGCCTGATGCACTGCGCGGGGCGGCGATGGGCCGCCCCGCGTTTCAGTACAGCGCGTCCAGCAGCGCGGCCTCCATCATGCGGCTCGCGGTTGCGGTGGCCCACGCGACGATCGCCGTCGCGGCCACCGCCAGCAACGCCAGCCACGCGCGCATCGGGCGCGGCAGCGGTGCGTCGGTGCCGGCGTCGGCCACCACCCGGGTGCGGCTGATGCGGTCATGCAGCGCGAGGTGCCGCGGTTCGCCGGCGGCCATCGCATGGCCGATGTTGAGCGTCGCCCATGACGCGGCCCCGGCCAGGTGCCGCCACAGCGACCGCGCCAGGCCCGGTCGCCGGCCCGCGGCGTCCACCACCCGCAGCCCCAGCACGCGCTTGCCGCCGCTGCCCTGCCAGCGCGAATGCTCGCCGGCCACGTTCCACAGCGCGCCGACCGCGGCGAGCGAGAGCAGTGCCGGCAGCAGCAGCGACCAGCTTGCCAGGTGCAGCGCGCGCACGGCTTCGGCCAACCGTGGGTCGTGGCTCATCGACAGCGTCAGCATCGGCAGCGGTACGCCGTCGACGATGGCCGTCGCCAGCGCCGCGCCGGTGTCGTGCATCAGCGATTCGAAACGCGCGTGCCAGCGTCCGGCCGCCGGCAGCAGCCACGGCCACGCCAGCAGCAGCGCGGGCGGCGTGATGCAGGCGGCGTCGATGCTCCAGGCCGCCGCGCGCTGCCGCAACCCGGCCGGCGCACCGTGCTGCGCCATGCTCAGGACGCGGCGTCCGGCCCGCGCGGCGCCAGCCAGCGCGAGGCGACGATCCCCAGCTCGTACAGCACGCACATCGGGACCGCCAGCATCAGCTGCGAGACCACGTCGGGCGGGGTGATCACCGCGGCGACGATGAAGATGCCGACGACCGCGTAGCCGCGCGACTCGCGCAGCTGCGCCGGCGTCACCCAGCCCAGCAGGGTCGCGATCACCAGTGCCACCGGCAGCTCGAAGCTGGCGCCGAACGCGAGGAACAGCACCAGCACGAAGTCGAGGTAGGCGTTGATGTCGGTCATCATCGCCACGCCGTCGGGCGCGACCTTGACCAGGAAGCCGAACACCGCCGGCAGCACCAGGAAGTACGCGAACGCGCAGCCGGCGTAGAACAGCGCGACCGACGACGCCAGCAGCGGCAGCGCCAGCCGTTTCTCGCGCTGGTACAGACCCGGCGCGACGAACGCCCACGCCTGGTACAGCAGCCACGGCGTGGTCAGCATCAGCGCGGTGAAGAACGCCAGCTTGACCGGCGCGAAGAACGGGCTGGCGACCTCGACCGCGATCAACTGGCCGCCGGCCGGCAGCTTGGCCAGCAGCGGCTCGGCCAGCCAGGCGTAGAGGTCGTTGCCGAACGGCAGCAGCAGCACGGTGACCAGCACCAGCCCGGCGACCGCGCGCAACAGGCGGCCGCGCAGTTCGAGCAGGTGGTCGAGCAGGCGCGGGTCGGCGGCGTGGTCGGGGGTGGCGCCGGCAGGGTCGCCGTGGTGGTCGTGCCGCGTCATGGCGGACCGGCCCGGTCGACGTACTCGCCCGGCGGCGGGTCGCCGGGGCGACGCGGATCGGGTTCGCGGCGCGCGGGGGCCGGGGTGCCGGGGTCGCGATGGCCGGGTTCACCGGGGTCGGGGTCGCCCTGCGGTGGCGGCTGCGGCCGCGGATCG
>NZ_AVPT01000033.1 GCF_000768335.1 Lysobacter arseniciresistens ZS79 | reverse complement strand
CCCCGGCCCCGTCGAGCGCGCCGACCGCCGCCGCGCGCAACCGGCAGGCCGCGCCCTGCGTCGCCAGCGGCAGCGGCTGGCCGGGCCGCGGCTCCCAGCCCGTCGCGGCGTACCAGCCGAACGACTCCTTGAACGCCGCCCGCCCCTGCTTGCGGCGGTCGTCCGGCCGCAGCACCAGCACCGCGTCCAGCTCGCCCTGCCCGTGGGCCTGCAGCAGCGCGCGCGAGCCGGCCACGTGCATCTCCACCCGCAGGTTCGGGTCGTGGTCGCGCAGGCGGCGCAGCAGCGACGACAGCTCGCTGCCGACCAGCTCGTGGCTGATGCCGACCGCCAGCCGCCGCTGGCCGGCATCGAACGCCGCCGCCGCGCGGTCGTGGGTCGACACCAGCTCGCGCGCCACCTCCAGGAAGGCCAGCCCGTCCGCCGACAGCCGCACCTGCCGCGGGGTGCGCTCCAGCAGACGCCGGCCCAGCTGGTCCTCCAGCCGGCGCAGCTTGAGGCTGACCGCGGACTGGCTGGTGCCCAGCACCTCGCCGGCGCGGGTGAAGCTGCGCAGCTCGGCGGCGAGCACGAAGGCCCGGATCGCATCGACGTCCATCGACTTCATCGGCAGTGATTCGTTTTGCGAATGACAGATATAGCCATAGATGGGTTTTTCGCATCGTGCAAGCGGCCTAGCCTGCAGCGGTCGATTCCGACCCCACACCAGGGAGCGTGCGATGAAACACCTGACTGGCGTGATGCTGGCGATGCTGGCCGGCGCAGCGGCCCCGGCCACCGCGGCCGCCGACGGATTCCCCCTGCAGGGCACCTGGACACTGGTCGCGGCCGACAAGATCCTGCCCGGCGGCGAGCGCGCGCGGGACTACGGCGAGGCGCCCAAGGGCAGGCTGATCGTCGACGGCGACGGCCGCTATTCGCTGCAGATCCTCAAGTCCGAGCGCCTGCGCTTCGCCACCGGCAGCAAGGCCGACGGCAGCGTGGACGAGTTCCAGTCCGCGGTGATGGGCAGCAGCACCCACTACGGCACCATCGAAATCGACCGCGGCAACGACCTGCTGGTGTTCTCGATCGAGGGCTCGTCGTTCCCCAACTGGGAAGGCACGGTGCAGAAGCGCGAGTACGAGATCGACGGCGCCCGGCTGAGCTACCGGGTGCCGCCGCGGGCGGACGGGAGCATCCCGATATCGGTGTGGCGGCGGGTGGATTGAGGGCAGGCGCGGGCGACGGCGCCCGCCCTACAGGTCGGGCCAGACCAGCGAACGGTGCAGCTGGGCACCGGCCCAGGCGCCATCGGCCACCGCGAGCGAGACGGAGTGGGGAACCCGGGCCACGTCCCCGCACGCGAACGCCCCGGCGACGCTGGTTTCCTTCGACTCGGAGGTGGCGATCTGGGTGCCGAACGGCGTCTCGGCCAGCTCGCAGCCCAGCATCGCCGCCACCGGCGTGGCGGGGCTGTTGCGCGGCGCGGTGAACAGGCCGCGGAACGACATCCGCCGGCCGTCCGCCAGCACCACGTCGGCGTCCCCCTCGATACCGACGACGCCCGCGGGCTCGACCTGCACGCCGCGCCGCGCCAGCTCGTCGGCGGATTCGCGGTCGAGCTCGAACGTGCCGTTGGGGAAGAACGTCGCCTGCCCCCACTCGGCCACCAGCTGCGCCTGGTGCAGCGACATCGGCCCGGTCGCGATGACGCCGATCCGCCCTTCGTCGAGCTCGTAGCCGTGGCAGTACGGGCAGTGGAAGACGCTGCGGCCCCAGCGCTCCCGCAGCCCGGCGATGGCCGGCAGCTCGTCGTGCACGCCGGTCGCGAACAGCACGCGCCGGCCGGTGTGGACCTGCCCGCCGCAGCCGACCTCGAACGCATCCTTCGCGCCGCGGACGTCGGTGGCGATGCCCTCCACCCAGGTCAGCGTCGGGTAGGCCATCAGCTGCGCGCGCGACTGGCGGGCGAGTTCCGCCGGGTCCACCCCGTCGTGGCCGAGGAACCCGTGCGAGTGCGCGGCGGAGCGGTTCCGCCGTTGCCCGGCGTCGATCACCAGCACCGACCGCCGCGCCCGCAACAACTGCAGCGCCGCGGCCATGCCGGCGTAGCTGCCGCCGATGACGATGACGTCGTGACTCATGCCGGGGCTCCCGCGGCGTGGGCGGCATGCCGGCGGCCGAACTCCGCCGCCAGCTCCGCCAGGGTGATGGACTGGAAGCGCTGCATCAGCAGGGCCTCGGCGTCGGCGAAGGCGCCGTCGAGCGCGGCGTTGACGGCCTGCTCCACCAGGCACTCGGGCCGCTCGCTGCGGTTGCCGATGGCGAACAGCGCGGGCTCGCCCAGCGCGTCGTGCAGCTGGCGCAGGGTCACCTGTTCGAAATCCGCGGCCAGCCGCCAGCCGCCGCCGTGGCCGCGCGCGGCGACCACCAGCCCCGCATCGCGCAGCAGCCCCATGGTCCGCCGCACCACCACCGGGTTGGTGCGCATGCATTCGGCCAGGGCCGTGGAGGTCAACGGCGTGCCGGCCGCCGCCATGTGGAGCAGCGCGTGGAGCACCGCCGAAAGTCGACTGTCGCGTTTCATGTAACAAACGATGTTACGTATTTGCGCCTGCGTCAAGCGGTGCGGTGGCGGGTGATGGTGCCGGGGAGGTCGTGGGTGACCGGTTTGACCCCGTGGATGAGGTTGTGGAGGTCATCGATGAGGTCTGGAAGCTCGTTGATGAGGTCTGGAACCTCGCGGATGACGTCTGGAACCTCGCGGGTGAGGTCCGGGACTTCGTTGATGAGGTCTGGAACCTCATTGATGAGGTTTGGAACCTCATCGATGACGCCTGGAACATCGCGTATCAGGTCACTAACTTCGCGCATGTCATGGACAACTACGCCAGAATGGCCCGGAACCTCGCCGCGGCGCGCCTGGCATTCCCCGCGCCGCCCCGGCGGCCCCCTATCATTGCCGCGATGACCCACCTGACCACGATGCTCCGCGAACGGCTGGGCCTTGCCGACCCCGTCCCGGTCGACGTCCAGCGCGGTGACATCGAAGCGTTCGACGGATTCGACCGCGAGCGGATCGAATACCGCGGGCTCGAAGGCGACACCATCCCGGCGTTCCTGTTCACGCCGAACGGCCGCGATACGCGCGGCGGCGTGGTCGTCTTCCACCAGCACAACGGCGAATTCCACTTCGGCAAGAGCGAGGTGGCCGGCGACGTGGGCTCCGCGTACCAGGCGTTCGGGCCGGCGCTGGCCCGCCGCGGCCTCGCCGTGCTGGCGCCGGACGCCCTCACATTCGAGGACCGGCGCGGCGCGGTGCGCGGGGTGGAGCCGGACTATTACGACTGGCTGCAGCACTACAACGCCCTGACCTACCGGCTGCTGGACGGCGACGTGCTGATGCGGAAATGCCTGGACGACGCCCAGCGCGCGGTGAGCGTGCTGCTCCAGGTGCCCGGCGTGGATGCGCAACGGGTGGGCGTGGCCGGCCACTCGTACGGCGGCTACACCGCGCTGTACCACGCGGCGGTGGATGCGCGGTGCCGGTTCGCGTGCATCAGCGGTGCCGTGTGCAGCTTCGAGACGCGACGCCGCGAAAACACCGGGTTCACCCTGTTCGAGGCCGTGCCGGGGCTCGCCCGACTGATCGATACGCACGACGTGCTGGCCGCCATCGGCCCGCGGCCGACGCTGGTCGTTTCAGGCGCCGAGGACAAGTACTCGCGGGATGCGGACGAGGTCGTGGCCAAGGTGGCCGGCGATTTCATCACCGAGCTGCGCGTCGAGCGGGGGCATGCGCTCGATCAGGAGAGGTTCGAAGCGATCGTGGAGTGGGTTGTGGGACAGGTAGCGCGCTAACGGGCTAGCGATACCGAGCTCGGCCGCCGGTGACGGTGGGCAACGTCGTTCTGATCCGTGAGTTTTCCCTTTCCGGCCGACGCTATCCGCTTCAGGTGGATCGCCTCCCCCAGAAAAAACGGCGGCCCTCCGGCCGCCGTTCCCGTTCTTCCCGACCTCAAACCGAAATCGGATTCGGCTTGTCGGTATCGATCCTGTACTCCTTGATCGCCCGGGCCACGTCCTTCGCCGCCATCTTTCCTTCCGCCGCCAGCGCCGCGATCGCGGCATGGGCGATGTGGAAGCGGTCCACCTCGAAGTGGCTGCGCAGGTTGGCGCGGGTGTCGCTGCGGCCGAAGCCGTCGGTGCCCAGCACGGTGTAGTGCGTCGGCACGTAGGCGCGGACCTGCTCGGGGTAGGCGCGGATGTAGTCGGTGGCGCAGATCGCCGGGCCCAGGCGGCCGTCCAGCAGGCTGGTGATGTATGGCTTGCGCGGGGCCTTGGACTCGGGGTGCATGCGGTTGTAGCGCTCGGCGTCGGCGCCGTCGCGGGCCAGCTCGTTGAAGCTCGGGCAGGACCAGATGTCCGCGGTCACGCCGAAGTCCTTCTCCAGCAGCTTCGCCGCCTCGATCACCTCGCGCAGGATGGTGCCGCTGCCCATCAGCTGCACGCGCAGCTCGCCCTTCCTGGGCTTGCCGGCGTCGGTCAGCAGGTACATGCCCTTGATGATCCCCTCGGCGCTGCCTTCGGGCATGCCGGGGTGGGTGTAGTTCTCGTTCATCAGGGTCAGGTACCAGTACTCGTCGACCTGGTCCTCGAGCATGCGCTTCATGCCGTGCTGCAGCAGGGTGACCACCTCGTAGCTGAAGGTCGGATCAAAGCTGCGCACGTTGGGGATCAGCCCGGCCTGCATCATGCTGTGGCCGTCCTCGTGCTGCAGGCCCTCGCCGTTGAGGGTGGTGCGGCCGGCGGTGGCGCCCAGCAGGAAGCCGCGCGAGCGCATGTCGGCGGCCTGCCAGGCGGAGTCGCCGATGCGCTGGAAGCCGAACATCGAGTAGTAGATGTAGAACGGCAGCAGCTGCAGGTTGTTGACGCTGTAGCTTGTGGCGCAGGCCAGCCAGCTGGCGAAGGCGCCGGCCTCGGTGATGCCTTCCTCCAGCACCTGGCCGGCGGTGTCCTCGCGGTAGTACATCAGCTGGTCGCGGTCGACCGGCTTGTACTTCTGGCCCTTCGGCGAGTAGATGCCGAGCTGGCGGAACAGGCCTTCCATGCCGAAGGTACGGGCCTCGTCGGCGACGATCGGGACGCAGCGCGGACCCACCTGCTTGTCGCGCAGGGTGATGTTGAGCGCCTGCACGAACGCCATGGTGGTGCTGATCTCGCGCTCGCCGGTGTCCTTGAGCAGGCGTTCGTAGGTCTCGAGCCTGGGCGCGGTGAAGGTCTCGGTCGACTTGCGGCGGCGCTGCGGCAGGTAGCCGCCGAGCGCGGCGCGGCGCTCCTTCATGTACTGCACTTCCTCCGAGTCCTCGCCCGGGTGGAAGAACGGCACCTTGCCGTCGGCCAGCTGCTCGTCGGTGACCGGCACGTTGAAGCGGTCGCGGAACACGCGCACCGATTCGTCGTCCATCTTCTTGGTGCCGTGGGTCGGGTTGAGCGACTCGCCGGCCAGGCCCATGCCGTAGCCCTTGACGGTCTTGGCGAGGATCACGGTCGGCTTGCCGGTCGTCTTCACCGCGGCGTCGTAGGCGGCGTAGACCTTGTGCGGGTCGTGGCCGCCGCGGTTGAGGCGCCAGACGTCCTCGTCGCTCAGGTTGGCGACCAGCTTGGCGGTCTCCGGGTATTTGCCGAAGAAGTGCTCGCGGGTGTACGCGCCGCCGAAGGCCTTGCAGTTCTGGTACTCGCCGTCGACGGTTTCCATCATCAGCTGGCGCAGCTTGCCGGAGGTGTCGCGGGCCAGCAGCGGGTCCCAGTAGCTGCCCCAGATGGTCTTGATGACGTTCCAGCCGGCGCCGCGGAAGCTGCCTTCCAGCTCCTGGATGATCTTGCCGTTGCCGCGCACCGGGCCGTCCAGGCGCTGCAGGTTGCAGTTGATGACGAAGACCAGGTTGTCCAGGCCCTCGCGGCCGGCCACCGAGATCGCGCCCAGGCTCTCGGGCTCGTCGCACTCGCCGTCGCCGAGGAAGCACCAGACCTTGCGGTCGGTCTTGGGCATCAGGCCGCGGCCTTCCAGGTACTTCCAGTTGCGCGCCTGGTAGATCGCCGCGATCGGGCCCAGGCCCATCGAGACGGTGGCGGTCTGCCAGTAGTCGGGCATCAGCCACGGGTGCGGGTAGGACGACAGGCCGTTGCCGCCGGTCTCCATGCGGAAGTTGTTGAGCTGGTCCTCGCTGATGCGGCCTTCGAGGAAGCTGCGCGCGTAGATGCCCGGCGAGCTGTGGCCCTGGATGTACAGCAGGTCGCCGGGGTGGTCCTCGCTGGGCGCGCGCCAGAAGTGGTTGAAGCCGACGTCGTACAGCGTGGCGCCCGAGGCGAAGCTGGCGATGTGGCCGCCGAGGTCGCCGGGCTTGCGGTTGGCGCGCACCACCATCGCCATCGCGTTCCAGCGGATGATCGAGCGGATGCGCCATTCCATCGCGGCGTCGCCGGGGCTCTTGGCCTCCAGGTGCGGCGGGATGGTGTTGATGTATTCGGTGGTCGGCGCGAACGGCAGGTGCGCGCCCGCCCGGCGGCTGACATCGACCATGCCCTGCAGCAGCGAATGCGCGCGCTCGGTGCCGTCGCGGGCGATGACCGCCTCGATCGACTCGATCCACTCCTGGGTTTCGGTGGGGTCGGGATCGTTGGCCAGCAGGTCGGTGAACGGGCTTTCGTAGGTCGTGGTCATGCGCCTCGCGGCCCCATGGCCGCGCCTCGTGTAAGGGGTGGAGGAGAACGCATCGATTCTATCAGCGGGGGTCGCAGCGGGGCTGGCCGCGGTTGGCGACATGAATCCGGTGGCGTATGGGGCGATGGCCGGAGTTGCCCGGCGGGCGTAGGAGCGACGCGAGTCGCGAACGCGGGGAATTTTCCGACTCGACGCCGCGGCCCGCGCCGATCCTCGCCACCCGCCGCCCCCGCCACGCTTGTGGCATGGGCCACATGTCTTCCGTCCGCCGGGGCCATGCCGCGTTGCGTCGCGGGCGGGCATCCGTAGCGGGCCAGGTTTATCTGCTCACCTTCACCACGCACGAGCGGCGGGCGTGGTTCGCCGACCCGGCGGCGGCGTTCGCGGTCTCTCGCGCCCTGGACGACCGGCGGCTGTGGGCCTCGTCGCGGCTGCTCGCCTGGGTGCTGATGCCCGACCACTGGCACGGGCTGGTGGAACTGGGCGCGCACGATTACGTGCCGTCGCTGGTGCAGCGGGTCAAGACGAACACCGCGCGGCGGGCGCGGCAGGCGATGCCGTCGATCGAGCGGGTATGGGCCACTGCGTATCACGACCGGGCGCTGCGGGCCGAGGAATCACTGGTGGACGCGGCGCGCTACGTGGTGATGAACCCGGTGCGGGCCGGGCTGGTGCGGCGGGTGGGGGATTACCCGTTCTGGGACGCAGTGTGGGTTTGAGGGGTGGCGGGGCTCTGCCTGGCCCGGCTCTTTGCGCGTTCGCGACTTGCGTCGCTCCTGCAGGGTCGCGCCGCCGCGCCCCCGCTTTTCGTAGGAGCGACGTAAGTCGCGAACGGGTGCAACCCGCCGGGTCGACATTCGACCAGCTGCCGCGATCTTGCGGAACGACGTGTATGGCCGTTTTGCAAGCCGAACCCGGGTGATCACCCGGTGTGTGCGGGTGAACCACGGGCGCCCGACGGGTCGTCGCGGCGCCCGGCCGGTTACCCCCGCCCGGCGCTCCGGCCGGCGCGGATCTGCGCATCCACCGCGGCGATCGCGGTCAGGTTGACCACGCGGCGGGAGGTGGAGTCGTTGGTCAGGATGTGCGCCGGCTTGTCCAGGCCCATCAGGATCGGGCCGATGGCGACGCCGTCGGTGGCGACGCGGAACATGTTGTAGGTGATGTTGGCCGCGTCGAGGTTGGGCAGCACGAACAGGTTGGCGCGGCCGTGCAGCGTGGTGTTGGGGAAGATCCGCCGGCGCAGGGCGTCGTTCCACGCGGTGTCGGCCATCATCTCGCCGTCGACCTCGATCTTCGGCGCGCGCTCGGCGAGGATCTGCCGGACCTTGCGCATCTTCGCAGCCGACGGGTTGTCGTGGCTGCCGAAGTTGGAGTGCGACAGCAGCGCCACCTTCGGCTCCACGCCGAACAGCTTGAGCCGGTAGGTCGCCTGCATCGTCGCCTCGGCGATCTGCTCGGCGGTCGGGTCCAGCTGCACGTGGGTGTCGAGGAAGAACCACGCGCCGGCGTCGTTGATCACGCCGGTCATCGCCGCGGTGCCGGTGACGCCGCGGTCGAAGTCGAACACGCTGCGCAGGTAGCCGAGCTTCTTGTGGAAGCGGCCGACCACGCCGCAGATCATCGCGTCGGCCTCGCCGCGCTCGACCATCAGCGCCGCGATCAGGCTCGGGCGCGAGCGCAGCAGGCTCTTGGCCGCCTCGATGGTGACGCCGCGGCGCTCGGTCAGCGCGTGGTACTGCTGCCAGTACTCGTCGAAGCGCGGGTCGGAGTGGATGTTGGTCAGCTCGAAATCGACGCCCTCGCGCAGGCGCAGGCCGAGCTTCTCGATGCGCGCGTTGATGACCTCCGGGCGGCCGACCAGCACCGGGAAGGCCAGGCCCTCGTCGACCACGGTCTGCACCGCGCGCAGCACGATGTGCTCCTCGCCCTCGGCGTAGACCACGCGCTTGCGGTTGCTCCGGGCGCGGTCGTACACCGGCTTCATCAGCAGGCCGGTGCGGTGGATGAACTGGCCGAGGGTTTCCTCGTAGGCGGCCATGTCGGCGATCGGCCGGGTCGCCATGCCCGAGTCCATCGCCGCCTTGGCCACCGCCGGCGCAAGCATCACCAGCAGGCGCGGGTCGAACGGCCGCGGGATCAGGTAGTCGGCGCCGAAGGTCGGCACGTCGCCGCCGTAGGCCGCGGCGAGGTCGCCGGCTTCCATCCGTGCCAGCTGCGCGATGGCGTTGACGCAGGCCAGCTTCATCGCCTCGTTGATCTCGCGCGCGCCGACGTCGAGCGCGCCGCGGAAGATGTACGGGAAGCACAGCGCGTTGTTGACCTGGTTGGGATAGTCCGACCGGCCGGTGGCGATGATCGCGTCGGGGCGGGCGCGCTTGGCGTCCTCCGGCAGGATCTCGGGGTACGGGTTGGCCAGCGCGAGGATGATCGGGCGCTCGGCCATGCTGGCGACCATCTCCGGCTTGAGGATGCCGCCGGCCGACAGGCCGAGGAACACGTCGGCGCCCTTCACTATTTCGGCCAGCTCGCGCTTGTCGGTGTCGGCGGCGTAGCGCGCCTTGTCGGGGTCGAGGTTGGGCCGGCCGGTGTAGATCACGCCCTCGCGGTCGAAGGCGACGATGTTCTGCTTCTTGACGCCCAGCGCGACCAGCATGTCGAGGCAGGCGATGCCCGCGGCACCGGCGCCGGTGGTGGCCAGCTTGATGTCGCCGATCTTCTTGCCGGCCACCTGCAGCGCGTTGAGCACGGCCGCGCCGACGATGATCGCGGTGCCGTGCTGGTCGTCGTGGAAGACGGGGATGTTCATCCGCTCGCGCAGCTTGCGCTCGACGATGAAGCACTCCGGCGCCTTGATGTCCTCCAGGTTGATGCCGCCGAAGGTCGGTTCGAGGCTGGCGATGATCTCGACCAGCTTGTCCGGGTCCTTCTCGTCGATCTCGATGTCGAACACGTCGATGCCGGCGAATTTCTGGAACAGCACGCCCTTGCCTTCCATCACCGGTTTGCCGGCCAGCGGGCCGATGTCGCCCAGGCCGAGCACCGCGGTGCCGTTGGACACCACCGCCACCAGGTTGCCGCGCGCGGTGTAGTCGAACGCGGTGGTCGGGTCGGCGGCGATCTCCTCGCAGGCGAAGGCCACGCCCGGCGAATACGCCAGCGCCAGGTCGCGCTGGGTCACCATCGGCTTGGTCGCGGTGACCTTGATCTTTCCAGGGGGGCTCAGGCGGTGGTAGTCGAGCGCGGCCTGGCGGAAGTCATCAGCGTGCTTGGATTCGGTGTCGGACATTGCGGGGACGGCGGCCGGAAGGACCATCGATTCTAGCCACCGGCGGGTTTACGCGTCGGTACCGGGTCCGGCGTTTCGCTCAGATATCGAGGAAACCGCGCTCGTCGACCGCGTCCAGCCGGATCCGGTTGGCGAACAGCGAGAACGCCAGCACCCCCGCCAGGCCGTTGGCGCGGGCCACCCAGCGCGGCATCCAGCGCGGCGGCAACAGCACCCCGGCCTCGAACAGCGGGGCGAAGCGCTGCACGTCGGCGAGCGTCATCTTGCCGGCGAACAGCCAGCGGCACAGGCGCAGCTGGCGCTGGCGCAGCGCCCAGCGGAAGAAGGTGTGCACCCCGATCAACCCGCGCAGGTACACCGCGTCCTTGGTGAACGCCGCGCCGCCGGTGACCGGCACGCCGCGGAACACGCGCTGGGCCGAGGCGAAGCTCTCCTCCGGGCTCTGGCCGGCGTCGAGGAAGTAGCGGAACACCTCGATGAAGTCGGCGCCCTCCAGCGCCATCGCCACCGCCTCGATCCGCAGGCTCAGCCGTTTCATCCGGCTGATGTCGATGCTGCCGGTGATCTGCTCGGCGAAGGTCGCCAGCCCCTCCTGGGTCGCGGTGGCGCGCGGCGACGACAGTGCCAGGCTGCCCAGCACCGGCTGCTCGCGGCCGTTGAGCGCGCTGAGCGAGTGTACGAAGGCCTCGTGCTGCAGCAGCTGGTCGCGGTCGTAGTCGCTGAACGAGGCGGTGGTGCGCAGGCGGATGCGGGTGGCACCGGCGGCCGCCTTGGCGATCAGGTCGGGGTCGAGTTCGACGTCGATCACGCGCTCGCCGAAGTAGTCGTCCAGGTCGCGCTGCAACTGCAGCTGCAGCGCGGTGGCGGAGATGGTGACGTGCTCGGACGGGGCCAGCAGCTCGCGGTCGAACTCGTCGGCGATCGACAGGAAGTGGCGGGCGGCGACGCGGGCGTCGGGGCCGTCGCCGGGCAACGGGTCGAACGGGCTGCCGTAGAGCCGGATCGACAGGTCGGTGACGGCCGGGGTACCGAGGTGCTCGCACAGTTGCGCGGCGGTGTCCCAGCTGGCGGCGGCGTCGATCAGGTACTGGCCGAGCGGGTGGTCGCGGTCGGCGGCGGCGGAGATCGCGGCGAGCTCGGTGCGCACGGCGGAGAAGTCGTGGCGGGGGTACTCGATCACCGGCAGGCGGACCACGCCGCGGGCGTAGTCGGCGACGAAGTCGGTCTCCATGCCGGCCGGCCAGCTGGCCAGGCTCAGCAGCCGCACCTCGCGCGCCGCCTCGACCATGCGCGCGTCGAGCGCGGCGTGGTGGGCGATGTCGGGCGGGAAGGCGGCGGGGGTCATCCGGCGGGTGGCTCGCGGGAAGCGCGGGTGCGCGTCGGCTGGAGCTTACTCCGCAGGGGACGCGGGGGGCTTTGTCCGTAGCAGCGACGTGCGTCGCGACCCGCCGGACGCTGGCGGCGATGTACAGGTCGCGACCTACGTCGCTCCCACAGGAGGCACCGGGCAGAGGCAGGCCTCAGTGCTTGCCGTACTTCTCGTCCAGCCGCTTCGACAGCGCCTTGCTGATCGCCTTCTTCCCGGCGTTCTGCGCGCGGCGATTGGCGAGGCGGTCGGCGGCGCCGGCGACTTCCTCGCCGAGCTTCAGGTAGTTGGCGAAGCGCTGCGGGTCGAGCCGGCCGCCTTCGATCGCCGCGCGCACCGCGCAGCCGGGTTCCTTCAGGTGCCTGCAGTCGCGGAACCGGCACTCGGCGGCGAGCGCCTCGACGTCGCCGAAGTTCTCGGCCACGTCCTCCTCCCCGGTCGGCTTGAGCTCGCGCATGCCGGGGGTGTCGATCAGGCAAGCGCCGGTCGGGAGCGGAATCAGCGCGCGGTGGGTGGTGGTGTGGCGGCCGCGCGCGTCGGACTCGCGGACCTCGCCGGTCTTCATCCGCTCGATGCCGAGCAGGGTGTTGGTCAACGTGGACTTGCCGGCACCGGAGCTGCCGACCAGCACCGCGGTGCGGCCGGGCTGCAGCCACGGCTTGAGCGCGGCCACGCTGTCGGGGTCGCGGGCGTTGACCGCGCGCACGGCGATGTCCTGCGCGGCCAGCTCGACCAGCGCGGCGAGCGAACCCGGCACGTCGGCGGCCTGGTCGGCCTTGGTCAGCACTACAACCGGTTCAGGAGCCGCCGGCCCCGCACCGCCGCCCTGGACCAGCAGCAGGTAGCGCTCGATCCGGCGCGGGTTGAAGTCGGCGTCGAGACCGCAGACCACGAACACCACGTCGACGTTGGCGGCGATCAGCTGCTGTCTGTAGTGCTCGCCGGCGGCACCGCGCTTGATCGCGCTGCGGCGCGGCAGCAGGGCGACGATCTGGATCACGTCGCCCGACGGTTCGACCAGCACCCAGTCGCCGACCGCGGCGCGCTGCTCGGGCGGGATGCCGCCCTTTTTGTAGCTCGGCGGGCGCTGCCACTCGGGCAGGGACTCGACGGTGAAACTGTTGTCCGGGCCGTCGGCGACGACATAGCCGCTGCGGTGCTGCTCGACCACGCGGGCCGGGCGCGCCTGCGGGTGTTCCGCCATGACCTCGCGCCATGCCGCGACCGCGACCTGGCCGTCATCGTCGAGCGGCCAGCCGATCGCCTGCAGGGCGAGGGCGGGGGGCATCAGGGGCGGTGGATTGGGCGCATGACGAGATTCTACAAGCGCCCTGTGCTCGCGGACCGTTGTCCTCCGACGAAAATTCCTCCGGGTGTAGGAGCGACGTGAGTCGCGACCTGTACATCGTCCCAGCGTTCGGCGGGTCGCGACTCACGTCGCTCCTACATCGAAGCACGTCCCACCCACCCGCCTTTCCGTTAGGCTGGCGCCACCCCCGAATCCACCCCGCTCCCGATGTCCCCACCGAGCCTGAAAACCCGCGCCCGCCTGTCCGAAGTCCGTTACGAGATCCGCGGCGAGCTCGCCCGCCGGGCGCGCGAACTGGAGGCGCAGGGGCGCACGCTGATCAAGCTCAACATCGGCAACCCCGGCGCGTTCGGGTTCCGCGCGCCGGAGCACCTGCAGCAGGCCATCGCCGGGCGCATCGCCGACACCGACCCGTACACCCACCAGCAGGGCCTGCCGGCCGCGCGCGAGGCGATCGCCGCGTTCCACCAGCAGCGCGGCACGCCCAACGCCAGCGCCGAGCGGGTGTTCGTCGGCAACGGCGTCAGCGAGCTGATCGACCTGTCGCTGCGCGCCCTGCTGAATCCCGGCGACGAGGTGCTGCTGCCCTCGCCCGACTACCCGCTGTGGTCGGCCGCGACCATCCTCAACGACGGCCGCCCGGTCTACTACCGCTGCCAGCCGGACAACGGCTTCCTGCCCGACCCCGACGAGATCGAGGCGCTGGTCACCCCGCGCACCCGCGCGATCGTATTGATCAACCCGAACAACCCGACCGGCGCGACCTACCCGCGCGAGCTGCTCGAGCGCATCGTCGACATCGCCGCGCGCCACGGCCTGCTGCTGATGGCCGACGAGATCTACGACTCGATCCTGTACGACGGCGCGACGTTCCAGCCGCTGGCGCCGCTGGCCGGCGAAGTGCCGTGCCTGTCCTTCGGCGGGCTCAGCAAGGTGCACCGCGCCTGCGGCTGGCGCGTGGGCTGGGCGGTGCTGTCGGGCGACCCGATCGCCAGCGGCGGATTCCACCACGCGATGGACCTGCTCGGCGCGCTGCGGCTGTGCGCCAACGTGCCGGGGCAGTTCGCGATCGAAGCCGCGCTGCACGGCGAGGACACCATCGCGCCGCTGTGCGCGCCCGGCGGGCGGCTGTACGAGGCGCGCCGCGCGGTGGTCGAGAGCATCGCCGCCAGCGAACACCTGCAACTGGTCGCACCGGCCGGCGCGCTGTACGCGTTCCCGGCCGTGACCGGCGCCGCCGCGCGCGGCTTCGACGACCACGGGTTCGCACTGGAGCTGCTGGAAACCGAGGACGTGCTGGTCGTCCCCGGCTCCAGCTTCAACGTGCCCTACCGCCACCATTTCCGCGTCACCCTGCTGCCACGGCCGGACGACCTGCGCGAGGTGTTCGCGCGGATCGACCGGGTGCTGGCGCGGCGCGCGGACGCGAACGCCGGCGCCGCCGCCAGCCGCACCGCGGTCGCCTGACGGAGCCCGGCCATGGCCACCGACCCCGCCGCCCTCACCTACCTCGCGCTTGGCGACAGCTACACCATCGGCGAGGGCGTCGGCTCCGGCGAGCGCTGGCCGGTGCGGCTGACCCTGGCGCTGCGCGAGGAAGGCGTGCCGCTGGAATTCCCGCGCACGCTGGCGACCACCGGCTGGACCACCGACGAGCTGTCCAGCGCGATGGACGCCGCCGTCCCGCCGCTGGGCCACTACGACTTCGTGTCGCTGCTGATCGGGGTCAACAACCAGTACCGCGGGCGCAGCGCCGCCGACTACCGCGGCGAGTTCCAAGAGTTGCTCCGGCGCGCGATCGGCCTCGCCCGCGGCCGCGCCGACCGGGTGCTGGTGCTGTCGATCCCGGACTGGGGCGTGACCCCGTTCTGCACCGCCGCCGGGGACCGCGACCCGGCCACCGTCGCGCGCGAGCTCGACGGGTACAACACCATCGCCGCCGGCCTGTGCGCGCAGCACGGCGTCGCTTTCGTCGACATCACCGGCGTCAGCCGCGAGCGCGGCGGCGAGACGTCGATGCTGGTCGACGACGGCCTGCACCCGTCGGCGGCGATGTACGAACTGTGGGCGCGGCAGGCGCTGCCGGTCGCGCGCCGCCTGCTGGCGACGCCGTGAGCGTGGCGGCCACGCGCCCGCTCGGCGCCGACGCCGCCCGCGCGATTGCCGGCGCGTTCGCCCCGGCACACCCGCTGGGCAACCGCTGGGACTACTACTACAGCCGCAGCAAGCTCGGCAGCGACCCGCTGTATCCGGGCGTCTGCGACGCGCTGCGCGGCAGCGATGCGCCGCTGCTCGACCTCGGCTGCGGACTGGGCCTGCTGGCCCACGCGCTGCGCGCCGACGGCATCGCGCTGTGCTACCGCGGGGTCGACAACGACGCCGGCAAGGTCGCGCGAGCGCGGCGGGCGGCCGAGCGGGCGGGGCTGGCGGACGCGTCGTTCGAGTGCGTCGACCTCGCCGCGCCGGGCTCGGGGGTCGACCGCCTCGGCCACCGCGGCAGCGTCGCGATCCTCGACGTGCTGCAGTTCATCCCGCCCGACGCGCAACAGCGCACGCTGGAGGCGGCGATCGCGATGCTGGTGCCCGGCGCACGGCTGGTGGTCCGCACCGGCCTCGACGACGGTGGCCGCCGCGCCAGGGTGACCCGCGCGGTCGACGTGCTGTCGCGCGCACTGGGATGGATGAACGCCGGCCCCAGCCGCTACCCCGACGCCGCCGCCCTGCGCGCGATGTTCGACCGCGCGGGACTGGTGTCGACCTTCGAGCCGCTGTACGGCAACACGCCGTTCAACAACTGGCGCGTGGTGGCGGAGAAGCCTGCGTAATGCGAACGCCGCCCCGCGGGCGCCCGCTTGTCGCCGGGCGCACCGGTCCGACCGCCGCTCGTGTAGGAGCGATGTAAGTCGCGACCCACTGACAACCGTTTGCGCGCGGGGGCGTGGGCGATTGCGGGTCAGCGTTCGCGCGGGCCCGGATCCGCGTGGAACGCAGCGCCCTCGCATGGTCAGTGGGTCGCGACTTACGTCGCCCCTACGACGTCCCGGGAATGACGGAAGCCTCCGCCGGGGCCTGCACCGCCTCCGGCAGCACCGCCGAATACCCCAGCACCTCCAGCCTCCGCAGCAGCAGTGCCAGCACCTCGACGTTGCGCCCGTGCTTCGCCCCTTCGTGCAACAGCACGATCGCGCCCGGCCGCAGGTCGCGCTCGATCCGCGCCACCACCGCGGCCGGCTCCGCCGCCACCGCGTCGTAGCCGCGCGCACTCCACGCCACCCGCGCCAGGCCGTGCTCGCGCAGCGGCGCCGAGACGAACGGGTTGGCCATGCCGACCACCGCGCGGAACCAGCGCGGCGCAATCCCGGCTATACCGGTGATCGCCGCCTGCGCCTCTGCGATCTCGCGTCGCATCGCCGCCGGGCCGAGCGCCCAGAACCACGCCTGCGGATGCGTATGGCTGTGGTTGCCGATGCCGTGGCCGCGCCGGGCGATCTCGCGCAACGCGTCCGGCCACGCCAGCGCCCGCTCGCCGACCACGAAGAACGTCGCCTTCACGCGGTGCGCGTCGAGCAGGTCGAGGATCGCCGGCGTCTGCTCCGACGGCCCGTCGTCGATCGTCAGCCAGACCACCGGCTCGCGGGTCGGCAGCCGCGCCAGCACCGGGCTGTACAGGCGCGAGGCGGGCTTCATCACGCCCCACCAGAACACCGCGTGGCTGGCCAGCATCAAGGGCAGCCCCACCACCCAGCCGAACCGCCACCACAGCGCCGCCACCAGCGCCTGCGACAGCAACAGCGCGCCCCACCAGGCGTGCGGGCGGCGCGGGACGCGGTGCAGCGGGTCGGGGCAGCCGGGTTTCGCCATGACCTGCATCATGCCAGCGGCCGCGGGGCCGGCGGTACACTGGCGCCCCCCCTGTTTTCCGGACCGCCGCCATGTCGCTCGACCCCGCCCTGCACGCCCGCATCCAGACCCTGCTCGACCAGAACCGGGTGGTGCTGTTCATGAAGGGCGAACCGCGCGCGCCGCAATGCGGCTTCTCGGCCAAGGCGGTCGCCGCGCTCGGTTCCACCGGCGTCGACTACCAGCACGTCAACGTGCTGGCCGACCAGGAGATCCGCGAGGGCATCAAGGAGTACGGCCAGTGGCCGACGATCCCGCAGCTGTACATCGGCGGCGAGCTGGTCGGCGGCAGCGACATCATCGAGCAGATGGCCAATTCCGGCGAGCTGCATGGCGCGCTCGGCCTGCCGGCGCCGGACCGCACCCCGCCGCGGATCACCATCACCCCGGCCGCCGCGCAGATGCTCGGCGAGGCCGTGCGCAACGCCGGCGAGGGCTATGCCCTGCAGGTCGACATCGACCCGCGCTTCAACGCCCGGCTGCAGCTGGCACCGGTCGACGGCGGCGCGATCGCCACCGAGGCGGCCGGCCTGCGCGTGCAGTTCGACCTCGCCGGCGCCCAGCGCGCGCGCGGCCTGACCATCGACTGGGTCGACGACGAGCGCGGCCGCGGGCTGGTGATCGAGAACCCGAACGCGCCGCCGAAGGTCACCGCCATCGCCCCCGCCGAGGCCGCCGAGAAGGTCGCCGCCGGCGAGCTGACCCTGGTCGACGTGCGCCCGGCCGACGAGCGCGCCGCGGCCTCGGTCAACGTGCCGTTCTCGACCCTCGACGGCGACTCGCGCGCGCACCTGGAAGCGCTGCCGAAGGACACCGCGCTGGCGTTCCTGTGCCACCACGGCCAGCGCAGCGCCGAGGCCGCCGAGCACTTCCGCAACCTCGGCTTCACCCGCCTGCACAACGTCCAGGGCGGCATCGATGCCTGGAGCGAGCAGGCCGACACCCACGTGCCGAAGTACTGATCAACCGCCGAAGCCGCCCTCGTCCAGCCACGCCTGCTCGGCCGGCGTGGTCGGGCGGCCCAGCAACCGGTTGCGGTGCGGGAAGTGGCCGAAGCGTTCGACGATGGCGCGGTGGTGCAGTGCCCATTTGTCGGCACCGGGGGTGGCGAGCGACTGGTACAGCTCGACCGCGCGCTGCTGGTCGAGCATCGCCTCGGAGTGCATGAACGGCAGGTAGAAGAAGGTCCGCAGTTCCGGCTCGACCTGCATGTCGTGGCCGTGGCCGATCGCGCGCTCGGCAACCGCGCGCGCCATCGGGTCGGTGGCGTAGACGTGGGCGCTGCCGCGGAAGATGTTGCGCGGGATCTGGTCGAGCAGCAGCACCAGCGCGAGCGCGCTTTCGGCCCGGTCCTCCCAGTGCGCGAGCTCGGCGCGCGAGGCGGCCATGTGGGCGTCGTGCAGGCGTTCGCGGCAGCGCGCGTCGAACGCGGGGCCGCCGCCGAACCAGCGGTCGGGCCCGGCCTCGCGCCAGAAGGTGACGACGTCCTCGGCGGTCACGTCCATGCGGGGTCCTCCGGCTGGGTAGGTGGATACCGTAGCAAGCGCGCGTCAACGCCGCGGCGTGGGCGTCACGCGTCCTCGTCCTCGCCGTCCGGGCCGCCGTCGCCCAGCTGGGTCTCGATTTCGGTGATCCACGCGGCGGTGATGCTCTCCAGCGTGACCGCGTGGATCAGCGGCTGGATCGCGCCGCCGGCGTAGGACTCGGCGATGAACCGGGCGTAGCGCTCGCGGTAGCCCAGCCACGCCAGGTGCACGGCGTCGAACGCGGCGAGGCCGCCGTCGTCGAGTTCGCCGCGCAGGCGCGCGACCAGCGCGTCGAGCCGCGCGTCGACGCGCTGGAACGAGTCGATCGCGCGCTGGTTCATCGCGGCCTCGTCGAGCACCGGTTCGCCGCTCTCGCGGGCGACCTGCTCGGCCTGGCTGACGTAGCGATCGGCGATCCTCACCGCGGTCTCGGCCTTGCCGATCAGCCGGCGCTCGAACCGCCGCAGCTCGTCGAGGCTGGTGTTGGCGTCCTCCAGCCCCTGCTTGAGGACCAGCAGCTTCTGGCTGCGCTCGATCGCGTCGACCGCGCCGCGGCGCTCGACCCGGCGCTGCACGAAGTAGAACGCCCAGGTCAGCGCGGCGCCGGCCAGCAGGTAGAGCAGTTGTTCCATCGGCGTGTTCCTCCCAGCGTTTCCCCGGCATGCCCCGATGGCATCCCGCTGGCTGCGTTTTCTCCGAAGACGGCCAGTGTGCGCCGGCGGCATCGCACCACCTGCGATCCCGGCCCCGACTTTGCGCAATGTGTCACCAATCGTGACCATCGTCAGGGTTGGCGTGGGCGAGCGCGCCGGGCTAGGTTTGCCGGGACCGTCCCGACCCTCGTCGCGACACGGCCATCAAGGGGAGACCGATGCACGCACCACAGCTTGCCGCGCTTGCGACCGCGCTCGGGCTGGTGCTCGCCGGAGGCGCCGCGCGCGCCGCCGACGACGCCAGGCCGTCGTTCGTCCAGGACCCGTACCCCAGCACCTACCAGCGCGTCGCTGCGCCACCGGTGCTGCTCGACAACGCGACCGTGCTGACCGGCACCGGCGCCCGGCTCGACAACGCCGACGTGCTGATGGCCGACGGCCGCATCGTCGCGGTCGGCCAGGCGCTCGAGCTGCCGGCCGGCGCCACCCGCGTCGACGCGACCGGCAAGTGGGTCACCCCGGGCATCATCGACGTCCACTCTCACCTGGGCGTGTACCCCAGCCCCGGGGTGCGCGCGCACAGCGACGGCAACGAGGCGACCAACGCGGTCACCGCCAACGTCTGGGCCGAGCACTCGGTCTGGCCGCAGGACCCGGGCTTCGCCACCGCGCTGGCCGGCGGCGTGACCTCGCTGCAGGTGCTGCCCGGCTCGGCCAACCTGGTCGGCGGCCGCGGCGTCACCCTCAAGAACGTGCCCGCCACCAGCTACCAGGCGATGAAGTTCCCGGGCGCGCCGTGGGGCATGAAGATGGCCTGCGGCGAGAACCCCAAGCGCGTCTACGGCGAGAAGGGCGGCCCGTCGACCCGGATGGGCAACATCGCCGGCTACCGCGCCGCCTTCATCGACGCCGCCGAATACCTCGCCAAGCACAAGCCCGACGCGCCGAAGAAGCGCAGCTGGTTCAGCGACGATGAGCCCGACAGCGGCAGCGACACCGGCGGCAAGCGCGACCTCAAGCTCGACACCCTCGCCGGTGCGATCAACGGCGACATCCTCGTCCATATCCACTGCTACCGCGCCGACGAGATGACCACGATGCTCGACCTGGCCGAGGAGTTCGGCTTCAGGGTCGCCGCCTTCCACCACGGCGTGGAGGCCTACAAGCTGGCCGACCGGCTGGCCGAGACCGGCACCTGCGCGGCGCTGTGGGCCGACTGGTGGGGCTTCAAGATGGAGGCCTTCGACGGCATCCAGGAGAACATCGCGCTGGTCGACCGCCCCGCCGGCAGCTGCGCGATCGTGCACAGCGACTCGGAGGAAGGCATCCAGCGGCTCAACCAGGAGGCCGCCAAGGTGATGGCGCACGCCAGGCTCGCCGGCATGGACATCAGCCCCGAGCACGCGATCCGGTGGGTCACCGCCAACCCGGCGAAGTCGATGGGCATCCTCGACCAGACCGGCACGCTGGAGCCGGGCAAGATGGCCGACGTGGTGGTCTGGAACGGCACGCCGTTCAGCGTCTACGCGCAGGCCGAGCAGGTCTACATCGACGGCGCGCGGCTGTACGACCGCAACGACCCGACGCGGCAGCCCAAGTCGGACTTCATGCTGGGCCAGTCGACCGGTGACGCCATCCGCGCAGGAGGTGTGCTGTGAGCCGCCCTGCACTGAAGGCGCTGGCCGCCGCCGCGCTGTCGTTCGTGGCGCTGGCCGCCAACGCCCAGGAGCTGCTGATCCGCAATGCCACCGTCCACACCGCCTGCCCGCAGGGCACGCTGCAGGGGGCCGACGTGCTGGTCCGCGCTGGCGTGATCGCGGCGGTCGGCACCGGCTTGTCGGCGCCGGCCGGCGCGCAGGTGGTCGACGCACAGTCGCGGCCGCTGACCCCGACCCTGTTCGGCGGCATCACCGCGATCGGGCTGGAGGAGGTCTCCGGCGAGCGCTCGACCGTCGACGGCTCGCTCGGCCTCGGCGCCGAGTCGCACCAGATGACCGTGCGCCCCGAGTTCGACGTGACCCTGGCCTACAACCCGGCCTCGGTGCTGGTGCCGGTGACCCGGATCGAGGGCATCGGCTGGACCCTGCTGGAGGCCGGCACGACCGAGGGCGGTTCGATCATCGGCGGACAGGGCGCGGTGGTGCGGCTCGACGGCAGCCCCGACCCGGCCGGCCCCGACGTGCTGTTCGTCGACCTCGGCAGCGACGCCGCCGGGCTCAGCGGCCAGTCCCGCGCGGCCCAGTGGATGCTGCTCGACCAGCTGGTCGACGAAGTCCGCGGCCGCATTCCGGCCGGCTCGCACGCCGCGCTGCTGACCCCGGCCGGCCGCGACACGCTGAAGAAGTATCTCGACGGCGGCGGCCGGGTGGTGGTCGAGGTCGACCGCGCCGCCGACATCCGCCAGCTGCTGCGCTGGTCGAAGCGCCACGGCGTCAAGGTCGCGGTCTCCGGCGGCGGCGAAGCCTGGAAGCTGGCCCCGCAGCTTGCCGCGGCCGACGTGCCGGTGTTCGTCAACCCGCTGGCCAACCTGCCGTCCAGCTTCGACCAGATCGGCGCGACCATCGAGAACGCCGCGCGGCTCGACGCCGCCGGCGTCGCGGTCGGCTTCACCCAGGGCGGCGATACCCACAACGCGCGCAAGATCCGCCAACTGGCCGGCAACGCGGTGGCCAATGGACTGCCGTGGGAGGACGGCCTGGCCGGCCTGACCTCGGTGCCGGCGCGGGCATTCGGCGTGGCCGACGAACTCGGCAGCATCGCGCCGGGCAAGCGCGCCGACCTGGTGCTGTGGAGCGGCGACCCGCTGGAGGTCAACGCGGTGGCGATGCAGGTCTGGCTCGACGGCGAGGCGATCGAAATGCGCAGCCGCCAGACCGACCTGCGCGACCGCTACCTGCGCACGCTGGTGCCGCGCGCCAACGGCGGCCTGCCACGGGCCTACCCCACCACCGCCGATTGACAGTGCCATGTAGGAGCGACGTAAGTCGCGACCTGCACATCACCTCCAGCGTTCGGCAGGTCGCGACTCACGTCGCTCCTACAACCGAATCATCACCGTTCAAGCGACGCCGGCCACCCGCCGGCGTCGTCATTTCGGCCCATCGCACGGTTAAGCTGCCGCGACCACCACCCGTGGAACCCATCATGCCGCCTTTCCCGCAGATCGAGCTCAACTGGCTCGCCGTCCTCACCGCCGCCGTGTCGGCATTCCTGCTCGGCGGGCTCTGGTACGGGCCGCTGTTCAAGAAAGCGTGGTGCCGCGAGGCCGGGGTCGATCCCGACCGCGCGCCGCCGCACCCGGCGCGGATCTTCGCGGTGGCGTTCGCCTGCAGCCTGCTGGCGGCAATGATGTTCGCCGTCGCGATGCCGCCGGGTGCCGGGGCCGCCGACGGCTTCGGGGCAGGCTTCGTGGTCGGGCTGTTCTTCGTGGCGATGAGCTTCGGCATCAACTACGCGTTCGCCGGACGCAGCCTGACGCTGTGGATGATCGACAGCGGCTACCACATCCTGCAGTTCGCGCTGTACGGCCTGATCATCGGCGCCTGGAAGTAGCCCCGGCGCCGGGCGCGGCCCGACAGGTGCCCCCGTAGTGCGACGCCGGTCACGGACGGATATGCTTCGACGCAAGCTCCGTCTTCCAGCGCCCCCGGGGGAACCATGCGCATTGGACTTGTTGTCGACTCGGCCTGCGACCTGCCGCTGCAGTACCTGCAGCAGAACGAGATAACGATCCTGCCGATCACGGTGCGGATCGGCGAAGCGGTGCTCGCCGACCACCGCAACCCGGAAGCGACGCTGGAGTTCCTGCATGCCCACGTCGCCGAGCGTGGCGCGGAAGCCGAAACCACGCCGTACACGGTGCAGCAGATCCGCGATCTGTTCCTGGAGCGGCTGGTGATCGACTACGACCACGTGTTCTGCATGACGATCACCAGGTCGCGCAGCCCGATCAACGAGAACGCGCAGCAGGCCAGCTTCGCGATCCTCAACGACTACAAGGCCGCGCGCGCCGCCGCGGGCAACACCACGCCGTTCGCGCTGCGGGTGGTCGACACCCAGAACCTGTTCGCCGCCCAGGGCATCACCGCGGTGGAGGCGGTGCGCCTGCGCGCTGCCGGCGAGGGCGCGCCGAAGATCCGCGCGCGGCTGGAGAACCTCGCCCTGCACACCCACGGCTACCTGGTGCCGCGCGACCTTTACTACCTGCGCGCCCGTGCCCGCAAGAAGGGCGACCGCAGCGTCGGCCTGCTCAGCGCCGCGCTGGGCAGCGCGCTGGACATCAAGCCGGTGCTGCACTGCCATCGGGGCGAGACCGGCCCGGTCGCCAAGATCAAGGGCTTCGAGCCGGCGGTGGAGAAGATGTTCGGGTTCGCCGCCGAGCGCGTGCGCGCCGGCCTGATGACCCCGACCCTGTGCCTGAGCTACGGCGGCGAACTGGCCGAGCTGCGCGCGCTGCCCGGCTACGACGAGCTGCGCGCGACCTGCAGCGAGTACAACATCGAGGTCTTCGAAAGCGTCATGAGCCTCACCGGCATGGTCAACGTCGGCAAGGGCGCGGTGGTGGTCGGCTTCGCCGCAGAGGGCGCGCCGAAGTTCGAGTAACCGGCGGCGCCCGCCACCATCGGCAAACCCGAACCGGGACTTTCTGCCTAGGTACGCCGCCGGCGGGGCGGCTAGGCTGCGGGATTCGTCCGCAATCCGTGCCCGCCCATGACCCGTCGCCTGCTCGCCATCGCGCTGTCGTCCGCGCTGTCCGCCTCGTTCGCCCTGCCCGCGCTGGCGCAGGACCCGCCACCGCCCGCGCCGCAGCCGCCGGTCGACCGCAACACCAGCGACACCGAGGATGACCGGGTCCAACTCGAACAGGACGCACTCGACCCGGTCGGCACCGACCCGGCGCAGGCGCCGCCCGAGGTCGCCAAGGGCGTCAGCCGCCCGGACGGGGAGGCCGACGAGCCCAAGTGGGACGTCAACGCCGCGCACGGCCCGACCAGGGTCGTGCGTTTCGAGACCGACGAAGGCACCTGGATGGACGTCGACGTCTCGCCCGACGGGCGCGAGCTGGTGTTCTCGCTGCTCGGCGACCTGTACCGGATGCCCGTCACCGGCGGCGCGGCCCGTCGCATCGCCGCCGGTCCGGCGTGGGAAATCCAGCCGCGCTGGTCGCCCGACGGCTCGCGCATCGTCTTCACCTCCGACCGCGGCGGCGGCAACAACCTGTGGACGGTGGACGCCAACGGCGGCGACCCGGTGCAGGTGACCAAGGAGGACTTCCGCCTGCTCAACAACCCGGCGTGGACGCCGGACGGGCGCTTCATCATCGGCCGCAAGCACTTCACCTCGGAGCGCTCGCTCGGCGCCGGCGAGCTGTGGATGTACCACGCCAGCGGCGGCGGCGCGGGCCTGCAGCTGGTCGGGAAGATCAACGACCAGCAGGATCTCGGCGAGCCGGCACTGTCGCCCGACGGCCGCTACCTCTACTACTCGCAGGACGTCACCGGCGGCGAGACGTTCGAGTACAACAAGAACCCGCATGACGTGATCTACGCGGTCAAGCGGCTCGACCGCCAGACCGGCAAGACCGACACCCTCATCGCCACCCCCGGCGGTGCGGTGCGGCCGCAGCCCTCGCCCGACGGGCGGTCGCTGGCGTTCGTCAAGCGCATCCGCGACAAGTCGGTGCTGCACGTGCTCGACCTCGCCAGTGGCGAGGTGCGTCCGGTCTGGGACGGCCTGAGCCACGACCAGCAGGAGGCGTGGGCGATCTTCGGCCCGTACACCGGGTTCGACTGGATGCCGGATTCCAGGTCCGTGGTGATCTGGGCGCAGGGCAAGCTGTGGCGGGTCGACATGGCCAGCGGCACCCCGACGCAGATCCCGTTCACCGCGCAGGTCGAGCAGACCGTCACCGAGGCGCTGCGCTTCGACCAGGAGATCGCCGAAGGCAGCTTCGCGCCGAAGATGATCCGCGACGTGGCGACCAGCGCCGATGGCGACACGCTGGTGTTCCACGCGGTCGGCAAGCTGTGGCGCAAGTCGCTGCCCGGCGGCGAGCCGCGGCGGCTGACCGGCAACGAGGGCCTGTACGAATACGAGCCGAGCTTCAGCGCCGACGGCGACAAGCTGCTCTACACCACCTGGTCGGACCAGGCGCTCGGCGCGATCTACGTGCGCAGCGCCAACGGCGGCGGCAAGGGCACGCGCGTCACTTCCGACCCGGGCTTCTACTACCACCCGCGGTTCTCGCCGGACGGCAGCCGTATCGTCTACAGCAAGTCCGGCGGCGGCGGCCTGACCGGCAGCCTGTGGTCGGGCGACCGTGGCATCTACGTGATGCCGGCGCGCGGCGGCGAGGCGGTGCGCGTGGCCGAGCGCGGTTCGGCGCCGCAGTTCAGCGCCGACGGCTCGCGCGTCTACTACCTGACCGGCGGCGGGCTGGAGAAGAAGCTGATGTCGGTCGGCCTGCACGGCGAGGACCCGCGCGAGGTGTTCGACCTCAAGTACGTCGACTCGGTGCAGGTCAGCCCGGACGGCAAGTGGGTCGCCTTCACCGAGCTGTTCAACGCCTTTGTTGCGCCGATGGTGGAGACCGGCAAGGCGGTCGAACTGTCGAAGGACAGCAAGGCGGTGCCGGTGTCGCAGGTCAGCGCCGACGTCGGCAGCTACCTGCACTGGGCGGCCGACTCGCAGTCGCTGCACTGGATGGTCGGCGACCGCTACCACTCGCGCGCGCTGGACGAGAGCTTCGCGTTCCTGCCCGGCGCGCCGGCGGAGATCGCCAAGCCCGTGCACGGCGGCGGCATCGCGGTCGGGCTGACGGTGCCGGTCGATGCGCCGGACGAGGTGGTCGCGTTCACCAACGCGCGCATCGTCACCATGCGCGACGCCGAGAACACCGAGGAGGTCATCGAAGGCGGCACCATCGTCCTGCGCGGCGACGTGATCGCCGCGGTCGGTCCGGCCGGCTCGGTCGACATCCCGGCCGGCGCCAACGTCATCGACGCCAGCGGCAAGACCATCCTGCCGGGCTACATCGACGTCCACGCGCATGCCGCGCATTTCGGCCGCGGCGTGGTGCCGCAGCAGAACTGGGCGTACTACACCAACCTCGCGTTCGGCATCACCACCATGCACGACCCGTCGGCGACCACCGAGTTCGTGTTCTCCGAGGCCGAGCTGCAGAAGGCCGGGCGCATGGTCGGCCCGCGGGTGTTCTCGACCGGCACGATCCTCTACGGCGCCGACGGCTCCTTCAAGGCGGTGGTCAACTCGCTCGACGACGCCCGCAGCCACCTGCGCCGGATGCAGGCCAACGGCGCGTTCTCGGTCAAGAGCTACAACCAGCCGCGCCGCGAGCAGCGCCAGCAGATCAACCAGGCCGCGCGCGAGCTGGGCATGCTGGTGGTCGAGGAAGGCGGCAGCACCTTCCACCACAACATGACGATGATCCTCGACGGCGCCACCGGCATCGAGCACAACATCCCGGTCGCGCCGCTCTACGACGACGTCATCAACCTGTGGAAGGAAACCGACGTGCGCAACACGCCGACGCTGGTGGTCAGCTACGGCGGCCTGTCGGGCGAGTACTGGTGGTACGCGCGCGACAACGTCTGGGAGAACGACAAGCTCAACCGCTTCTTCCCGCGCGAGACGCTCGACGCGCGCAGCATCCGCCGCGAGATCGCGCCGGACTGGGACTACTACCACATCGAAGTTGCCAGGGCGCTCAAGACGATGCGCGACGCCGGCATCAAGGTGCAGGTCGGCGGCCACGGCCAGCTGCAGGGGCTGAGCCCGAACTGGGAGATCTGGATGCTGACCCAGGGCGGCTTCAGCAACTTCGAGGCGCTGCGCGCGGCGACGATCGACGGTGCCGACTACCTCGGGCTGTCGGACGAGATCGGCTCGCTGGAGGTCGGCAAGCAGGCCGACCTCGTGGTGCTCGACGGCAACCCGCTGGAGGAGATCCGCGACACCATCGAGACCCGCTACGTGATGGTCGACGGCCGGCTGTTCGACGTCGACGCCGACATGGCCGAGATCGGCAACGACGCGGAACCGGCGCCGAAGTTCTACTGGCAACGCCACCGCGACGGCCAGACCTTCGGCCTGGAGTTCGGCCCGACCGCGGTCTGCCACTGCCCGAAGGCGCACGGCGCGCACGTGCACCTGGACTGACGGACGGGTTGCCGGCGCGGTCGCGATGTGTGGCCGCGCCGGCCTCCGCGGCTGTCGCCGATCCGACACGGCCCATTCACGAAGCCGCCATGCGACGCTGCCCAGACTGCAGGCGTCCCCAGGAGAACCGCGATGGCCACTCGTTACTACATCAGCCTTCCCGACGGCAGCCGCGCACGCGGCAGCGACCCCGACCTGTCGTTCACCGCGCGCAGCGGCCCCGGCTTCGCCGCCGAACTGCAGGAAGCGCTGCGCAGCGACCGGCTGTTCGAGCGTTGGCGGATGAAGCAGGACGAGCCCGACGAGGTCGACCCGTCGCTCGGCGCGACCGACCCCGAGGCGACCGTCCACGGCGAGCAGGACGACCTGCACATCGACCTGGTGGTGACATCGACCATCCCCGGCACCGTGCTCAAGCAGCGCCTGCGACTGCTGGCCGGCAGCGCCTGGGAGCTGCGCGACGTCACCGCGGCCTGACCACGGCCCCACGCGGCCGGCACAATGCCGGCATGAACAACCTCCTGCTTGCATGGAGCGGTGGCAAGGACGCGCACCACGCTGTGCTGCGTCGACACCACGCAGCTGGACGCCGGTTTCAGCGGCCGCGACTTCGACGCGACCCTGCTGGCGGAGCTGCCGCCGGGCTGCGACCCCTGCGGCGAGGACGGCGAGTTCCACACGCTGGTGCATGACGGCCCGATGTTCGATGCGCCGTTGCGGCTGCAGCGCGGCGGGACCGTGCTGCGCGACGACCGTTTCGCCTTCACCGACTTCTCGTGCTGGCGGGCTGAGCCGCAAGCCCCGCGAGGCCCGCCGTCCCGCCGCTAGGGCCGTTCCCACGGTTCCACCGGTCCCGGTCGTGGCAGGAACAGCGGGTGGCAGTCCGGCGATTCGAGCCCGCGCCAGCGTTCGTGCAGCAACGGACTGCGTTGCGCGAACTTGGCCAGCAGGTGCCGCCATTCGTGTTCGAGCTGGCCGCTGCTGACCGCGATCGGCGCCACCGTCTGCAGCGGGCCGAGCTTGTCGCGGGCGCGACGTCCCCCCGGTTTTGAGTAGCACCG
>NZ_AVPT01000039.1 GCF_000768335.1 Lysobacter arseniciresistens ZS79 | reverse complement strand
CGGTGCTACTCAAAACCGGGGGGACGTCGCGACACCACCACCTGGGTGCGGAAGGGCGGCCGCTGGCTGGCCGCGGGGCATACCGAGTCGCCGGCGGAGTAGCGGCGGCGATCGGCGACAATGGCTCGCATTCGCCACTGCCACACGAGCAACCCGATGTCCGACCTGCCTCCCTGCCCCGCCTGCGGTTCCGCCTTCACCTACGAGGACGGCGCGCTGCTGGTCTGCCCCGAGTGCGCGCACGAATGGAGCCGCGACGCCGCGCCGGCCGCCGAGGCGCAGGTGGTGCACCGCGACGCGGTCGGCAACGTGCTGGCCGACGGCGACGCGGTGACGGTGGTCAAGGACCTCAAGGTCAAGGGGGCCAGCAGCGCGCTCAAGGCCGGCACCAAGGTGCGCAACATCCGGCTGGTCGACGAGGACCACAACATCGACTGCAGGATCGACGGCTTCGGGCCGATGAAGCTGAAGTCGGAGTTCGTCCGCAAGGCCTGAGCCGGAGCGCCACGCATGAACCTCAACCAGGTCACCCTGCCGACCACCGCGGCGCTGTTCGACGCGACGGTCGGGTTCTACCGGGCGATGGGCTTCACGTTGATCGTCCACTCGCCGCCGCGGTACGCGCGCTTCGAATGCCCGGACGGCGAGGCGACGTTCTCGCTGCACGCGGTCGAGGAGGGTGGTGGCGCGCTCGCCGGCGCGGCCGGCAACGGGGTGCTGGTGTACTTCGAGTGCGACGACCTCGATGCGCGGGTCGCGCGGCTGGTCGGCGACGGCTTCGAGTTCCAGCTGCTGCCGACCGACCAGCGGTGGCTGTGGCGCGAGGCGCGGCTGGTCGATCCGTCCGGCAATGCGCTGTGTCTGTTCCATGCCGGCGACAACCGCCGCAACCCGCCGTGGCGGGTGGATGCGGACGCGGGGGCATGAGGGCGTGGCTGGCGTACCCGCGGCTGTTCCTGCTGCGGCAGTGGCAGGTCGGGCCGCTCTGACCCGCGCTACTGCGCCACGAACCGGACCGCCTGCCCACCGCCGGCGGCGAGGCGCAGGGTCAGCACGTCGGCGCTGGTGACCTCGAAACTCTCGCGCTCGAACGCGAACGGCGCGTCCTGCCAATGGGCGCCATCGCCGTCGCGGTAGACCTGCGCGGTGTAGCGGCGGCCGGGCTCGAGGAAGGACAGCGGCACCTGCAGCACGCGGCCGTGCTCGTCGGTGATGCTGCCGAGGTACCAGTCGGCGCTGTTGCGGTCCTTGCGCGCGAAGGTCACGTAGTCGCCGACCTCGCCGTTGAGCACTTCGGTGCGCGCCCAGTCGGCCGGCACGTCCTTGATGAACTGGAACGCCTCCATGTGCCTGGCGTAGTTCTCCGGCAGGTCGGCGGCCATCTGCACCGGGCTGTACAGCACCACGTACAGCGCGAGCTGCTTGGCGATGGTGGTCTGGATCGCCTGCCCGCGGCCCTGCAGGCTGAGGATGCCGGGGGTGTAGTCCATCGGTCCGGACAGCATGCGGGTGAAGACGAGGTTGGCCTCGTGTTCGGGCGGATTGGTCGGGTTGCCCCAGGCGCCGTACTCCATGCCGCGCGCGCCCTCGCGGCTGACCCAGTTCGGATACGTGCGGCGCAGGCCGGTGTCCTTGATCGGTTCGTGTGCGTTGATCGCGACGTGGTGCTTCGCCGCGGCTTCGAGCACGCGCAGGTGGTGGCCGGCGTTCCACTGGCCGTCGTGCCACTCGCGCGTGATGCTGCCGTCCGGCAGCCGGCGCTCGATGCCGCCGGCGTCGCAGACGTAGCCGGTCTTGACGACGTCGATGCCGAGCCGCTGGTTCATCGCGAACGCATCGGCCATCTGCTCCTCGTAGTGGCTGACCGCGCAGCCGGTCTCGTGGTGGCCGATCAGGTGCACGCCCCTGGACTTGGCATAGGCCGACAGCGCCTCGATGTCGAAATCCGGCGTGGCGCGGGTGAAGTCGAAGTCGTAGCCGTTGCCGAACCACTGGCCGTCCCAGCCGGGGTTCCAGCCTTCGACCAGCACGCCGCGGAAGCCGTGCTCGGCGGCGAAGTCGACGTAACGCTTCGTGTTGGCGGTGGTGGCGCCGTGCCTGGCGCCGGTCGCCCAGCTCTCGTCCTCCAGGTGCAGCGACCACCAGATGCCGACGTACTTGGCCGGCGTGAACCAGCTGACGTCGCCGAGCCGGTTGGGCTCGTTGAGGTTGAGGATCAGGTCGGACGACTCGTACAGCGCGGCGGCGCTGTCGGCGATCTGCAGGGTGCGCCACGGCGTGTTGAACGGCAGCGTACGACGGACCTTCCAGCCTTCCGAGGCGGGTGCGAGCTGGGCGCGGAAGCGGCGGCCGTCGGTGCGGCGCAGCCACATGCCGGCGTAATCGACCAGCGCCGCTTCGTGGAAGGCGATGTGCAGGCCGTCTTCGGTGCGCACGGTCATCGGGGTGTGGGCGGTGGTGACCTCGGACAGCGGCGTGCGGTTGTACAGGTACTCGTAGCGGTTCCATTCGCCGGCCGGGATCCACCACGCGGTGGCCGGGTCGGCGAGGGCGAATTCGGTCAACTCGTCGTCGATGATCAGTTCGTCGGCGGCGGCCTGCTCGGGGAACCCGTAGCGGAAACCGATGCCGTCGTCATACACGCGGAACACGATGTCGAAGGTGCGCCGGGGGGCGACGGTCTCGGTCAGGGTCGCGCGCAGTTCGTTGTAGTGGTTGCGGACATGGCGGTCCTCGCCCCAGGGCTGCTCCCAGGTCTGGTCGAAGCTGCGGGTGGCCGTGTCGGTCAGCGCGAGGTTGCGCTCGAGCTTGCCGCTGCCGCGCAGCATGAAGCCGAGGGCGGAGGTTTCGATCACCGGTTCGCCGAAGCGCTCGACGCGGTAGCCGACGCGGCCTTCGTGCAGGTCGATCTCGACCGTGAGCACGTCGTTGGGCGAGGCCACGGTTGCGACGGTCTCCGCGTGGACGGCGGATGCGAGCAAGGCGCAGGCAAGGACCGCGTGGACAATGGACAGGACTGGACGGCGCATGCGGTTCCCCTTTCGGCATGTGGTGGCGGCCGCGGTCCATGCCGGCGACGCCCGGCCCGCGCCCGCCGTGGGCACGGGTGCGTGCTTCATTCGATGACGTAGACGACCGCGGTGCGGGCGGGCACGGTGAAGCGGCCGGTTGTGCGGTCGAAGGTGGCCTCGTCGCGCGGTCGGCTGTCCGCGGCACCGGCGGCGCGGTGCACCGGATGCAGCACGAAGTCCCTGCCGGCGGCGTCGTCGATCGCGAGCGTCTGCGGTTCGGGCGACACGTTGACCAGGTACAGCAGCGTCTCGAAGCGCGCGCCCGGGTAGCCACGGCCGTCGAGTTCGCCGGCGATCACGACCGGGTTCTGGTCCGGGCCGGTGTTGTGGAAGTGCAGGCGGTGAGCCACGTCGTCGGCGGTGCGCAGGCGGAACAGGGTCGAGCTGTCGCGGATACGCAGCAGGTCGAGGAAGGCGTCGCGGGTGAAGGCGATCTCGCGCGCGGTCGGCTTGATCGCCGGATCGGCCAGCAGCGGCGCCATCTGCGGCCAGTTGTCGCGGTTGTCCGGCGCCGGCGGCAGGCCGGTGCCGAAGTGGTTGTCGCGCCCGCTCCAGTCGAGCCGGTTGAACCAGTCACCCGAGTCGAAGCTGTTGCGGTCGAGCGACTTGGAGCGCAGCAGTTCGCCGCCGGCATGGAAGTAGGCGACGCCCTGGCTGAAGGCGTTCAGTGCAAGTGCCAGAACCTGTACGCGGGCGCGGTCCCCGCGGCTGGTATCGGCCGGCAGCTTGAGCGCGTTGACGTCGAACAGGGTCTGGTTGTCGTGGTTCTCGACGTAGTTGACGACCTCGCCCGGCTGCGCCGCGTAGCCGGCCGGCTGGCCCTTGTAGTCGAGTTTCGACAGCGGGATCGTCGCGCCGCCGGCACCGGTCATGACGTAGCCGGCGAGCGTGCCGGCCAGGCCGGCGCGGACCAGGTCGGCGGCATGCAGCAGGTCGTTCCGGCTGGATGTGCCGTGGCCGTTGGGCGCGTAGTGCAGGCCGTTGACGTAGCCCTGCACGTACATGGCGTCGCCGCTGTCACCGGCGCCGCCACCGCGGATCGCATCGCGCGCGCGATCGCTGAAGGTGGCGATGCCGGAGCCCTGCAGCGACAGCTGCGAGGCCTGCACGAATCGCGCGCCGTCGGCGACCTCGCCGAAGTTCCAGCCCTCGCCGATCAGGTTGACGTGGCGGCCGGCGGCGGCGTCTACGCGGACCTGCAACTGCTCCATCACCTCGCGCGGCTGGTGGCCCATGAGGTCGAAGCGGAACGAGTCGATGCGGTACTCGCGCGCCCACAGGTCGACCGAATCGAGCATCAGCTTGCCCATCATCAGGTGCTCGGTCGCGGTGTTGTCGCAGCAGGTCGAGGTGATGACCTCGCCGTGCGCGTCGAGCCGCTGGTAGTAGCCGGGCACGATGCGGTCGAGCACCGAGCGCTGCACCTGGCCCGATGCGGTGGTGTGGTTGTAGACCACGTCCATGCCGACCCGCAGGCCGGCCGCGTGCAGTGCCTGCACCATCGCCCGGAACTCGCGGATGCGCACCGCGCCGTCTGCGGCGTCGCTGGCGAAGCTGCCCTCGGGGGCGTTGAAGTGGTACGGGTCGTAGCCCCAGTTGAAGCAGTCGCGCGCGGCGACGGCCATCACCGCGGCCTGCTGGGCGTCGCTGCCGGGTGCGGCGTCCGGCACGTCCGGCTCGACGCAACCGGCCTCGGGGACGGTGGCGAGGTCGAACACCGGCAGCAGGTGGACATCGGTCAGGCCGGCGTCGGCGAGTGCGTGCAGGTGGCGCATGCCGTCGCTGTCGCTCTCGGTGAAGGCGCGGTATCTGCCGCGGTTGGCGGCGCTGACGGTCGTGTCGTCGCGCGAGAAATCGCGCACGTGCAGCTCGTAGATGACCATGTCGGTCTGCGCGTCCAGCGGTGCCGGGCGCGGCGCGCCGTCCCAGCCGGCGGGCTTGAGCGCGTCGTCGTCGAGGTCGGCGATGTAGCTGCGCTTCGAGTCGGTGGTGAGGCTGGTCGAGTACGGGTCGGTTACCCGGTTGCGGACCACGCCGGTGCCGGGTACGAACACGTCGACGAGGTAGGTGTAGTAGCGGCCGGGGTGGTCGCCTGGCAGGCGGGTGGACCAGGCGCCGGTGGCGTCGTCGCGCTGCAGTGGCAGGCGCGCGTTGGCGGCACCGCTGCCGTCGTCGTACAGGCACAGCGAAACGTCGCGCGCGGTCGGTGCCCAGAGGCGGAAGCCGGTGCCGTCGTCGCCGGGCGTGGCGCCGAGGTCGTCGATCGCGGCTGCCGCGGCATACAGATCATCGAGCGCGCCGGGGTGCTGCAGGGTGGTCGCGTCGAGCACGTTGCCGTCGGCGTCCTCGCGCACCAGCACCAGCTGGCCGCGCAGCAGTTCCGGCACGCGCGCCGCGTCGGTATCGGCCAGCGACAGCCGCACGCCGTCGCCGATGAAGCCGAAGCGTTCGGCGAGTGTGGGCGGCAACGGCGCGTCGTCCACCGGCAATGCGAGCGCGCCGTCGGCGCCTGCGACCGCGGCGCCCGGCTCAAACGTGATCGCGCCGGTGACCGAGTGGTACAGCCGGAAGCGCTGCTCGGCGCCGCCCTCGACGCCCGGCCACTGCAGCCGGCCGCGGTCGAGCCAGTAGGCGCTGGCATTGGTCGGTGAATCCGGCGCGGCATGCAGGGTGGTCGCGAAGGCGTTGGCATCGCATGCGGCGGTATCGAGACCGGCGGTGGTTGCAACCGCGCCGGTGCCGCGCGCCTCGAATCCGGCTGCACCGGCCGGCAATGCGATGCCCGCGGCGAGCGACAGCGCGAGGCCGATGGCGAGGCGTGGGACGGCGTGGGCCGGCGAACCGGCGGGACTGCTTCCAGCGCTGCGAACCACCACCATCGCGACCTCCTCAATCGATGCGGGCGAAGAACACCCCGTGCGGTGGCAGCCGAAGTTCGCCGCCGTCCACCGCGCCGGCGGCCAGCCCGTGACCGTCGAGGGCGCGCAGCGTCATGCCGGCTGGCAGCGGCCACGACACGGCCGCACCCGAGAGGTTGAACACCACCAGCACGCGCTCGTCGCCGAGTGTGCGGTTGAACGCCAGCACCGGCTCGGGCGCGTCGATGAACGCGATGTCGCCGCCGACCAGCACCGGTTGCGCACTGCGCCAGCGCAGGAAGCGCCGCGCGGCGTTGAGCACCGAATCCGGGTCGGCGTCCTGCGCGGCGACGCTGCGCGCGCGGTGCGCGTCGGGGACCGGCAGCCACGGCTCAACCGGGCTGAAGCCGGCATCGGCGTCGCCGGTCCACGGCATCGGCGTGCGGCAGCCGTCGCGGCCCTTGAAGTTCGGCCAGAACGCGATGCCGTAGGGGTCGCGCAGCTTCTCGTACGGTACGTCGGCCTCGGGCAGGCCGAGCTCCTCGCCCTGGTACAGGCAGACCGAGCCGCGCAGCGAACACACCAGCGCGACCAGTTGTCGCGCGAAGTCGTCCGTCGGCGCGTCGCCACCCGTGCCGTCGCTCCAGCGCGTCACCGCGCGCTGCACGTCGTGGTTGGACAGCGCCCAGCACGGCCAGCCGTCGCTCATGCGCGATTCGAGGTTCTCCACCGTCTGCCGGATGTACGCCGCGCTGCGGTCCTCGACCAGCAGCTCGAAGCTGTAGCCCATGTGCAGGCGCTTGCCGGTGACGTACTCGGCCATGGTGCCGAGCGAGTCCTCCGACGAGATCTCGCCGAGCGTGGTCGCACCCGGATAGCGGTCGAACAGCGCCCGCAGCTCCTCCATCAGCGCGAGGTTCTCCGGCTGCGTGTTGTTGTAGTGGTGGTACTGGTAGGCGTACGGGTTGTCGGCGCTGAAGCCGCGGCCCACGCGCAGGTGCGCCGGCTTGGCCGGGTTGTCGCGCAGCTGCGCGTCGTGGAAGCAGAAGTTGATCGAGTCCAGCCGCATGCCGTCGACACCGCGGTCGAGCCAGAAGCGCAGGTTGTCGAGCATCGCCGTACGCACGGCCGGGTTGTGGAAGTTCAGCTGCGGCTGCGACGACAGGAAGTTGTGCAGGTAGTACTGCTCGCGCCGCGGCTCCCAGGTCCACGCGCCGCCGCCGAAGATCGACAGCCAGTTGTTGGGCGGGGTGCCGTCGGGTTTCGGATCGGCCCAGACGTACCAGTCGGCGCGCGGGTTGTCGCGGCCGGCGCGGCTCTCGGTGAACCACGGGTGCTGGTCGGAACTGTGGCTCAGCACCTGGTCGATCATCACCCGGATGCCGCGCGCGTGTGCTTCGGCCAGCAGGCGGTCGAAGTCGGCGAGGGTGCCGAACAGCGGGTCGACGTCGCGGAAGTCGGCGATGTCGTAGCCGTAGTCGGCCATCGGCGAGGTGAAGAACGGCGACACCCAGATCGCGTCGACGCCGAGGCTGGCGACGTGGTCGAGCCGCGCGATGATGCCCGGCAGGTCGCCGACGCCGTCGCCGTTGGTGTCCAGGAAGCTGCGCGGGTAGATCTGGTAGATCACCGCGCCGCGCCACCAGGGTGCTGTCGCCATCCGCGTCCCCACAAACATCTCGCCGGTCGGTTGGGCGGCCGCGGGGGCGGCTCGCCGGGGCGCCACTATTCCATGGCCCGCACCGCAGCATGTTGCCGCCGCGGGTGCGCCGGCGATGAATACGTTTGCAGGAAAATTGTGCACCTGCACCGCTGACTACCATGGCGGCGGACTTGCTTGGGGGTGGTGCGGATGGGGCATGACGTGACGGGCCGGGGCATGGCGGGCGACAAACCGCAACTGTCGTTCTGGCAGATCTGGAACATGTGCTTCGGCTTCCTCGGCATCCAGTTCGGGTTCGCCCTGCAGAACGCCAACGTCAGCCGGATCTTCCAGACCCTCGGCGCGGAGATGGACGACATCCCGGTGCTGTGGATCGCCGCGCCGCTGACCGGCCTGATCGTGCAGCCGATCGTCGGCTACCTGTCGGACCGCACCTGGACCGGGCTGGGCCGGCGCCGGCCGTACTTCCTGGTCGGCGCGGTGCTGGCGACGCTGGCGCTGTTCGTGATGCCCGAGTCGCCGGTGCTGTGGATCGCCGCCGGCACGCTGTGGGTGCTGGACGCGTCGATCAACATCGCGATGGAACCGTTCCGCGCGTTCGTCGGCGACCAGCTGCCATGCCGCCAGCGGCCGACCGGCTACGCGATGCAGAGCTTCTTCATCGGCGTCGGCTCGGTGGTGGCGAGCCTGCTGCCGTTCGTGCTGGCGCATTTCGGCGTGTCCAACACCGCCGGCCCGGGCGAGGTGCCCGACACGGTGCGCTACGCGTTCTGGTTCGGCGGCGCGGTGCTGCTGCTGGCGGTCGGCTGGACCGTGCTGCGCACCCGCGAATACCCGCCGGCGCAGCTGCATGCCTGGGACGAGGCACCGGTGCAGGTGCGGCCGCCGCTGGACAGGGCGCGGCTGGCCAGGCACGGCGGTGCATGGCTCGGTGCCGGCGCTTTGCTGGCCGGCGCGGTCGCGGCGTTCGCGCTCGACAGGCAGCTGTACATCCTCGCCGGCCTGTTGGCGGCGTACGGGCTGGCCCAGTTCGCGCTGCGCCGGCTGCGCGCCGACAACCCGGTCGCGAGCATCCTCGGTGACCTGCACCACATGCCGACCGTGATGCGGCAGCTGGCGGTGGTGCAGTTCTTCAGCTGGTTTGCCCTGTTCGCGATGTGGATCTACACCACCGCGGCGGTGACCGGCGTGCATTTCGGCAGTGACGATCCGACCTCCGCTGCCTACAACGAGGGCGCGAACTGGGTCGGCGTGCTGTTTGCCGCCTACAACGGTTTTGCCGCACTCGCGGCGATGGTGATCCCGGCGATGGTGCGGCGGCTCGGGCTGCGCATGAGCCACCTGGTCAACGCGGTGCTCGGCGGGCTCGGGCTGCTGTCGTTCCTGGTGATCGACGACCCGCGCTGGCTGCTGCTGTCGATGGTCGGCGTGGGCTTCGCCTGGGCGTCGATCCTGTCGCTGCCGTACGCGCTGCTGTCGGACTGCCTGCCGGCCGCGAAGATGGGCGTGTACATGGGCATCTTCAACTTCTTCATCGTGATCCCGCAGCTGGTCGCGGCCAGTCTGCTCGGCTTCCTGCTCAACACCTTCCTCGGCGGCGAGCCGGTCAACGCGCTGGCGGTCGGCGGCGTGAGCCTGGTGGTGGCGGGGCTGTGCGTGCTGCGGGTGCGCGACCCGGGCATGTCGAACACCACCGCCGCCCAACCTGCCCGGGAGGTCGCATGAAAACCATCGTTCTTTCCGTCGCGCTGCTGTCCGCGCTTGCGGGCGGTTGCGCCCACGTGGCCACGCCTTCGGTGGATGCGGGTGCGCCGGCGGCCGAGTACGTGGGTACCACCGAGCCGTTCGCCGCCAACGCGGTCTACTTCGTGCTGACCGACCGCTTTGCCAACGGCGACCCGGCCAACGACCAGCGCGAACAGGGCGGCCCCGACCCGGCCCGGCGCACCTTCGACCGCCCGACCCCGGGCGCCGAGGCCAGCGGCGACAACATCGGTTACCTCGGCGGCGACTTCCGCGGCCTGCTCGACAACGCCGGCTACATCGCCGACATGGGCTTTGGCGCGGTCTGGCTGACGCCGATCGTCGACAACCCGGACGAGGCCTTCACCGGCGGCGACCCGATCCAGTCCGACGCGTTCTTCAAGGACCGCGGCAAGACCGGCTTCCACGGCTACTGGGGCGTCAACTTCTTCGAGCTCGACGAGCACCTGCCCAGCGCCGGCCTCGACTTCGCCGGCCTCACCGCGGGGCTGCGCGAGCACGGGCTGGTGACCGTGCTCGACATCGTCGCCAACCACGGCTCGCCGTCGTTCACGATGCCGGTCGACCAGCCGAAGTTCGGCGAGATCCATGACGCCGACGGCACCCTCGTCGCCGATCACCAGAACCTCGCGCCGGCCGAGTTGGATCCTGCCGGCAACCCCCTGCACGCGTTCTTCCACGACGAGCCCGACCTCGCCCAGCTGTCCAACCTCGACGACACCAACCCGGCGGTGCTCGACTACTTCGTGCGCGCCTATTCGCAGTGGATCGACCAGGGCGCAGGCGCCTTCCGCATCGACACCATCCGCCACGTGCCACACCCGTTCTGGAAGGCGTTCAGCGACCGCATCCGCGCGCAGCACCCGGGCTTCTTCATGTTCGGCGAGGCGTTCGACCACGAGGCCGCCAACATCGCGCCGCATACCTGGCCGGAGAACGGCGGCGTCAGCGTGCTCGACTTCCCGCTGAAGGCGGCGCTGCAGGAGGTGTTCGGCACCGCCGATGCGGGCTACGAGACGCTGGCCGGCGCGCTGTACCTGGTCGACGGCCCGTACACCAACCCGTACGAGCTGATGACCTTCTACGACAACCACGACATGCCGCGGATGCAGGCCGACGACGCCGGTTTCGTCGATGCCCACAACTGGCTGTTCACCGCGCGCGGCATTCCGGTCATCTACTACGGTTCGGAGATCGGCTTCATGCGTGGCACCGGCGAGCACGCCGGCAATCGCAACTACTTCGGCCAGGCGCGCATCGACGCCGCCGTCGGCCACCCGATCCGCGAACAACTCGTCCGCATCGCCAACCTGCGCGCGGCGACCCCGGCGCTGCAGCGCGGGTTGCAGCTCAACGTGCAGCTGGAAGGCGAGCGTGCGGCGTTCTACCGGGTGCTCCAGCACGGCGGCGACGCGCAGATCGCGCTGGTGCTGCTGAACAAGGGCGACGCGCCGGCGGCGTTCGAAGTCGAGCGCTACCTGCAGGCCGGCCGGTGGCGCGACGCGCTGGACGGCGGGCGGGTCGAGGTTGCCGACGTCGGCCCGCTTCGGGCGACGGTGCCGGCGCACGGGGTCAAAGTGTTCGTGCTCGACGCGCCGGTACGCGACGCGGAGCTGGCCGCGGCGCTCGATATCGCGATGGCCGGCGCGCGGCGCGGCGACTGACGCGCGGTCGCCAGCCGGGCAGCGCCCGCCCTCCTAGGCCCCGCTCGACCGCCGTACCACCAGTTGCGCCGGCAGCATCCGGCTCTGTGCCGGCTGGCCGTCGACCAGTGCCAGCAGCGTCTCGACCAGCAGTTCGCCGGCACTGGTGGTGTCCTGCGCGACCGTGGTCAGCGCAGGATGGGTGAAGCGCGCGGCCGGGATGTCGTCGAAGCCGACCATCCGCACGTCGCCCGGCACGTCCAGCCCGCCCTCCTCGAACGCGCGCAACGCGCCGATCGCGATCAGGTCACTGGCGGCGAACACCGCGTCGAAAGCCACCGCGCCGCCGCCGTCGCGGCGCGCCAGCAGCTCGCGGGCCGCGGCGTAGCCGTCGTCCTCCGAGCTCTGCGCATCGACCTGCAGCGCCGGGTCCATCGCGCCGCCGACCGCACGCAGCGCGGCGTCGCAGCCGCGGTAGCGGTCGAGGAACTCGGGGTAGTGGCTGGAGGCGTCGCCGAGGAAGGCCACGCGCCGGCAGCCGAGCCCGGCCAGGTGCGCGCCGACCAGTTCACCGCCGTGGAAGTTGTCGCAGCCGATCGACAGCCCCGGCTGGTCCGGCAGCACCGCGCCCCAGCGTACGAAGCGCGTGCCCTGCTCGACCAGCGTGTCGAGCCGGCCGCGGTAGCTCAGGTAGTCGCCGTAGCCCAGCAGGATCAGGCCGTCGGCCTTGCGGCTGTCGGCGTAGTCGGCGTGCCAGTCGTCCGACAGCTGCTGGAACGACACCAGCAGGTCCTGCCCGGCGCGCGCGCAGGCGCGGGTGATCGAGCCGAGCATCGACAGGAAGAACGGGTTGATGTGCGACTCGTCCGCGGTCGGGTCCTCGAACAGCAGCAGCGCCAGCGTGCCCGAGCGCTGCAGGCGCAGGCTGGAGGCGTGCCGGTCGACCGTGTAGTTGAGTTCGCGCACCGCCTCCTCGACGCGGCGGCGGGTCTCCGCGTTGACCAGCGGCGAGCCGCGCAGCACGCGCGACACGGTGGCCTGCGAGACGCCCGCGCGGTGGGCGATGTCGATCGAGGTGGCCTTGGTGCGCCGGCGCGGCGCTGGTGTGTCGGGACGGCTCATGCGCGGCCGAGTGTATGCCGCCGGCCGGCCCCGCGCATGGCGGACCCGGCCGGCGGGTGCGGCTCAGTAGGTGTAGTTGAGCTTCAGCCACGCGGTGCGGCCGGGCTCGTTGATCCGCACCGGGTCGGCCGGGTAGCCGAAGTCGGCGTTGCCGGCGAGGTTGAGGTGCTCGCTGTAGGCGCGGTCGAACACGTTGTCGACGCCGGCGGTGAGTTGCAGGCCGTTGTCGAAGCGGTAGCCGGCGTTGAGCGCGAGGGTGGCGAAGCCGGGGCTGGGGCCGAGGTCCTGGCCGACCACGTTGCCATGGCCGGGGGCGACCCGGTCCTGGCCGTCGACCACCCGCACCAGCGCGCCGGCGGTCCACTGGCGGCTGTCCCAGCTGGCGGTCAGGCGCGACTCCAGCGGAGTCATCTGCGGCAGCGGGCGGCCGCTGTCGGCATCCTCGCCGCGGGCGTAGGCGAGGGTGCCGCCGAGCTTCCAGTGTTCGGCCGGGCGCAGCTCCACGCCGAGTTCGGCACCGCGGATTTCGGCGTCGATGTTCGACACGATGCTGCTGCCGGCCAGCATGCCCTCGGCCGGGTAGCGGAACTGGATGAAGTCGTCGACGCGACCGGCGTAGGCGGACACCCAGGCGTCCACCTTGCGGCCGCGGTAGTGCAGGCCGATGTCGAGCTGGGTGGTCTTCTCGGTGTCGAGTCCGGCGAATGCGTTGGGACCGCCCATGCCGGTGTCACCGCCGAGCGCGCGGGCCGAGAACAGCTCCCAGTAGTCGGGCATGCGTTCGGTGTGGCCGAGGCCGGCGTACCAGGTCAGCGGCTGGCTGGCGGCGTCGCGCTCGAAACGGACGAAGCCGGCGGCCAGGGTCTCCTCGCGGGTCCGGCCGGCGGTCGGGTTGGGCATGGCGTGGCCGCCGTGGCCGCCGGAGACGGTGGCGCGCTCGTCGGTGGCCTCGGCGCGGTCGATCCGGGCGCCGGCGACCCAGCGGTTGCGCTCGCCCTGGAAGTACGTGCCCTCGGCGAAACCGCCAAGGCTGGCGAAGCGCGCATCGACCGTCCACGGCTGGGCCTTGTAGGCGCCGCGGCCCATCCCGCCGCGGCGACGGTGGCGGCTGTCCTGGCCGTCGATGCCGGCGACCAGCTCGTACGCCCCGCCGCGCCAGGTCGCGGCCAGGCGGCCGCCGCCGGTGCTGCGCTCGACGTTGCTCGCCATCGGCATCGGCATCGGCCCGTCGGGGTTGGGCTCGCGCAGGCTGTAGTTGTCCATCACGTGGTCGGCGACGTTGTGGAACATGCTGGCCTCGATCCGCTGCAGCGCGCCGTCGTCGAAGTCCTTCTCGTAGCGAAGGCTGTGGTTTTCGCGCTTGAACCGGCTGCCGTCCATGCCGCGGGTGGCGTAGCGCGACTCGCCGTCGCCGCGGCCGATGCCGAGCTCCAGCACGCTGCTGTCGTCCGGCGTCCACGCCAGCGCGAGGTCGCTGTTCCACTTCTCCCAGGCCGAGCCGACGGTGTCGCCGTTGCCGTCCTCGTAGTCGTCGGAGTGCGAGCGGTTGGCGCTGATGCGGGCGTAGCCGATGCGGTCGCCGAGGGTGGCGTCGAGCACCTGGTCGTTGCGCCCGAACGAGCCGCCGAGCAGGCTGCCGGCGAACTTGAACGTGCGGTCGGCGAAGTACTCGCGGTCGCGCTCGAAGCGCACCGTGCCGGCCGAGGCGCCCGGCCCCCACAGCACCGTCTGCGGGCCCTTGGTGACGACCAGCCGGTCGTAGGTTTCCGGCGAGACGTAGGACATCGCGTTGTCCATGCGCGACGGGCAGGCGCCCGGCATCGCGCCGTCGTTGGTCAGCAGGTTGAGGCGCGAGCCGAACATGCCGCGCAGCACCGGGTCGCCGTTGGTGCCGCCGTTGCGCACCGCCGAGAAGCCGGGAATGGTCTTGAGGTAGTCGGCGCCGTCGCTGGCCGGCACCGGCTGGCGCGGCAGCTTGGGGCTGGTATCGAAGGTCAGCGCCGACACCGGTGCGGCTGCGGTGACGACGATCGCGTCGAGGTCGAACGCGGCCGGCGGGTCGGCGCGGTTTTCCGGCGAGGCGGCGAGCACGGACGGGGTGGCCAGCACCAGCAGCAACGAGGCGGACAGGCGGGAAAGACGGATCGCCGGGGTACGGGGGATCGTCATGGCAGAGCTCCAGGCTAGGTAAAAGAGGGGGCGTGCGGCACCGTCAGGCGCAGCAGGACGCTTGTTCTTGGAATACGGACGGGGCGGAGCGCGTGGCTCTGTGCGCGGATCAGGCCGCGGCGGGCGGTCCGCGGGCGTGCGGCCCGTGCAGTCGCGGGCCGGCGTGGCCGGCGGCGACGGTCAGTGCCGGCGTGGCGCCGGCGGGCGGGTTGGCAAGCAGCGGCAATGGATGTGCGGCGTCGGCCAACTGGCCGAGCAACGGGCAGTACGGGCAATCGGCGTGGCCGGGGTGCTGTTGGCCGGGGGGCGGTGCGGGCCGCTCCGGCGTCGTCGCGGCGCCGGCGTGGTCGGCATGCGCGGCGTGGGCGATGAAAGTGTCGGTGGAGCCGCTGCCGGCGGCCGCCACGGTGGCGGTCGTCGCAGTGGCCACGCCTGCGTACAGGCGGCCCGCCGTGGGCACCAGCACCAGCGCCAGCATCGCCGCCAGCGCCAGTCGGCCGGCCCAGTAGCGGAACGCTTCGCGCGGATGGATCGCTTTCATCGCGATGCCATTTTCAGCATTGCCGCGCGGGCGTCCCTGACGCAGATCAAGACGGTGGCGTATGGAAGGCTGGAACGCCCGTGCGACGGGGCCTGCGGCGCTCGCGATCGTGAACCATCCGTAACCGTATGGTCACACTTGATCCACGTCATGGAGGGGCTTTCGCGCCGGCCCTAGAGTCGCCGCCAACGAAGCATCCAAAACCCTCAGGAAACCCTGAAATGAAAGACCTGGTCCTGCTGTTCGCACTCGCAACCGCCGCCGGTTTCACGCCGATGGCACTGGCCGACCAACACCACGCATCGGTCACCCCGGTGGCCGACGTCACCTTCACCCTGAAGACGCAGATCCACGAGGGCCAGCTGGTCTTCGTCGGCGACGCCGGCCCGATCAAGGGCCAGGTCTCGCCCGACCTCAAGGTGCCCGAAGGCGCGGTGGTCGCGATCACCGTGGTCAACGGCGACGGCGCGATGCACGACATCGCGGTGCCCGACTTCGGCGCCCAGTCCGACCAGCTGGTCGGCGAGGGCAGCGCGACCACGATCGTGTTCCGCGCGACCAAGTCCGGCACGTTCGAGTACCTGTGCACGATCCCGGGCCACAAGGCGGCCGGCATGTTCGGCAAGCTGATCGTCGGCGACGTGGTCGAAACCGTCAGCACCGCGGTCGACATCGCCAAGAACCCGGCCGAGGTCGGTGAGCCCGTCGGCGACCGCGCGCCCAAGCACATCAACTACGACCTGCTGACCACCGAGGTCGAGGGCAAGCTGTCGGACGGCAGCACCTACCGCTACTGGACCTTCAACAACACCGTGCCCGGCCCGATGCTGCGCGTGCGCCAGGGCGACAGCGTCACCATCAACCTCAAGAACGACGAGAGCAGCATCAACATCCACTCGGTCGACTTCCACGCGGTCACCGGCCCCGGTGGCGGCGCGGCGGTCACCCAGGTGGCGCCGGGCCAGACCAAGAGCTTCACCTTCAAGGCGCTGCAGCCGGGCCTGTACGTCTACCACTGCGCCACGCCGATGATCGCCCACCACATCTCCAACGGCATGTACGGGATGATCCTGGTCGAGCCCGAAGGCGGCCTGGCGGCGGTCGACAGGGAGTACTACGTGATGCAGGGCGAGCTCTACACCGCCCAGAAGCACGGCTCGCGCGGGTTGCAGGAGTTCTCGCTGGAGAAGCTGCTCGACGAGAAGCCCGAGCACCTGATGTTCAACGGCTCGATGGACGCGCTGACCAAGACGTTCGACATGACCGCCGAAGTCGGCGACACCGTGCGCATGTACTTCGGCGTCGGCGGCCCGAACCTGGTGTCGAGCATGCACCTGATCGGCGAGATCTTCGACAGGGTCTACGACCAGGCCTCGCTGACCAGCCCGCCGCTGACCGACGTGCAGACCACGCTGGTGGCACCGGGCGGGGCGACGATGGTCGAGTTCAAGGTCGACTACCCGGGCAAGTACATCCTGGTCGACCACTCGCTGTCGCGGCTGGAGAAGGGCCTGGCCGGGTTCCTGACCGTGACCGGCGAGGCCGACGCGGAGATCTTCAGCACCAGCGAGAAGATCGACCCGAACTCGGGCCACTGACCCGCCCGCCGCAGCCGCGGCGACGGGACCACGCGAAGCCGGGCCGTGCAAGCGGCCCGGCTTTTCGTTTGCGCGATCGGCCGGCAACGTGTCGCGCGCCAGTCGGCACCTGCACCGGTGGTCCATCCCGGTCATGATCGGGCGTCCACCCGTCACGCCGCCGCCTTGGCGGCCGACCCGAACCGGAGCCTTCCCATGCGCCATGCCCCGCTTTCGCTGTCCCTGTCGCTGATCCTCGCCACCGGCCTCGGCCTTGCCGGCTGCCAGCCGGCGACGCTGCCGGTCGCCGACGCGCCGCCCGGGACAGAAGCGGGGCAAGGCACCGTCGCCGCGCGCTTCGACGCGGTCGCCGAATCGCTGCTGATGCGCGCGCTGGAGCGCAGCCCGGAGTGGTCGATCTACTCGGGCCGCTATGACAACGCCGCCACCCTCACCATCCCAGACGCCACCCGCCGCGCCGACGACCTCGCGTTCGCAAAGAGCGCTCTGGCCGAACTCGCCGCGTTCGACCCGCAGCAGTTGCCGGCGCCGCAGCGCATCGACCACATGCTGCTGGTCAACCGGTTCGAATCGTCGATCTGGTACCAGCAGCAGTTCCGCGACTGGGCCTGGGACCCGTCCAACTACAACGTCGCCGGCACCGTCGCGCTGCTGCTCAACACCCCGTATGCCGACGAAGACGCGCGGCTGCGCACGGTCATGCAGCGCATCGAGCGCGTGCCGCAGTACTACGCCGCGGCGAAGGCGAACATCGCCGGCCCGACCGCCGAGCATGTCGATCTGGCGATCGTGCAGAGCCGCGGCGCGCTGAGCGTGTTCGACGATGGCCTGCGCGGGCGGATCGCCGCGTCCGGCCTCGATGCCGCCGAGCAGGCGTTGTTCAACCAGCGCATCAACGCCGCCCGTGCCGCGATCGAAGGATGGGTCGGCTGGCTCGAGGGCGAGCAGCAGCGCCTGGCCGCGAGCGGCGACGCCCGCTCGTTCCGCATCGGCGCGGATCTGTACGAACAGAAGTTCGCCTACGACATCCAGTCGCATTACAGCGCCGCCGAGCTCTACCAGCGCGCGGTCGACGAGAAGAACGCGCTGCACGGACGCATGGACGAGATCACCGTGCAGCTGTGGCCGAAGTACCTTGCCGGCACCGCCATGCCCGACGACCGCCTCGAGCGGATCGGGATGATGATCGACCACCTGTCGGCGCGGCACGTCGAGCGCGGCGAATTCGTCGACGAGATCAAGCGGCAGATCCCGCTGCTGGCCGGGTTCGTCCGCGAGCACGACCTGCTCGACCAGGACGAGAGCCGCCCGCTGGTGGTGCGCGAGACCCCGGAGTACATGCGCGGCGGCGGCGCCGGTGCGTCGGTCAGCGCGCCGGGCCCGTTCAACCCGACCGCCAACACCTACTACAACGTCAGCCCGCTGGATGCGTACACCGACGAGCAGGCCGAGAGCTTCCTGCGCGAGTACAACCACTGGGTGCTGCAGGTGCTCAACATCCACGAGGGCATTCCCGGCCACTACACCCAGCTGCTGCACGCCAACAAGAGCCCGAGCCTGGTCAAGAGTCTGCTCGGCAACGGCGCGATGATCGAGGGCTGGGCGGTGTACGCCGAGCGGATGATGCTGGAGCAGGGCTACGGCAACCAGGAACCCGAGATGTGGCTGATGTACGGCAAATGGAACCTGCGCGTGGTGACCAACGCGATCCTCGACTACGCCGTGCACGTACAGGGCATGACCGAGGCGCAGGCGATGGACCTGCTGCGGCGCGAGGCGTTCCAGGAGGAGACCGAGGCGGTCAACAAATGGCGCCGGGTGCGGCTGTCGCAGGTGCAGCTGACCAGCTACTTCACCGGCTATGCCGAGATCCATGACCTGCGCGAGCAGCGCAAGGCGGAGCTGGGCGAAGCCTTCGATCTGAAGACCTTCCACAACCGGTTCCTGTCGTACGGCAACGCGCCGGTGTCGGCTATTGCTCAACTGATGCGAGCCGAGCCGATGCGTGAGCAGTACCCGGCGCAGTGACGCGCATCGGGTGACGTCTCGAGGGCACCCGCGTTGCGGCGCGGGTGCCTGGCGGTGGTGGGGTCGTCAGGCGATCGGGTCGGGCGTGGCATCCACGCGTGCGGGCGAGCCGGCGGCGGTGAACAGCACGTCCGTCGACGAGTTCAGCGCGGTCTCCGCCGAGTCCTGCACCACGCCGACGATGAAGCCGATCGCGACCACCTGCATCGCCAGGTCGGTCGAGATGCCGAACAGGCCGCAGGCCAGCGGCACCAGCAGCAGCGAGCCGCCGGGCACGCCCGACGCACCGCAGGCGCCGATGGTGGCGATCACGCTGAGCAGCAGCGCGGTCGGCAGGTCCACCGCGATGCCGAGCGTGTTGACCGCGGCCAGCGTCAGCACGGTGATGGTGATCGCCGCGCCGGCCATGTTGATGGTCGCGCCGATCGGGATCGACACCGCGTAGGTTTCCTCCGGCAGCCCGAGCCGGCGGCACAGCTCCAGGTTGACCGGGATGTTGGCCGCCGAGGAGCGGGTGAAGAACGCGGTGATGCCGCTCTCGCGCAGGCAGGTGAACACCAGCGGGTAGGGGTTGCGGCGGGTCTTGAGGAACACGATCAGCGGGTTGCCGACCAGTGCCATGAACAGCATGCAGCCCAGCAGCACCGCGAGCAGCCGGGCGTAGTCCAGCAGCGCGCCGAGTCCGGACTGCGCCAGCGTCGCTGCGACCAGGCCGAAGATGCCCAGCGGTGCCAGCCGGATCACCAGTCGCACCAGCCACGTGATTGCGTGGGCGAAGTCGGCCAGCACCGCGCGGGTGCCGTCGGACGCGTGCCGCAGCGCCAGCCCGAGGCCGATGCCCCACGCCAGCAGGCCGATGTAGTTGCCCGTCATCAGCGCGTTGACCGGGTTGTCGACCACCTGCATCAGCAGCGTGTGCAGCACCTGGCCGATGCCGTCCGGCGGGGTCAGCGCGATGTCGTCGGGCAGCGCCAGCCGCAGCGTGGTCGGGAACGCGAAGCTGGCGAGCACCGCGACCAGCGCGGCGGTGAAGGTGCCGACGATGTACAGCAGCAGGATCGGCCGGATGCCGCTCTGCGCGCCGCGGCGGTGGTTGGCGATCGCGGCGGCGACCAGCACCAGTACCAGTACCGGCGCGACCGCCTTCAGCGCCGATACGAACACCGTGCCGAGCAGCCCCGCGGCGGCGCCCGCGCGCGGCGAGGCGAGCGCCAGCAGCGTGCCGGCGACCAGGCCGATGACGATCTGGGTGACGAGGCTGGGGCGGCGGAGGAAGGCGGGCAGCGGCATGGGTGGACTCGATGGAGGAAGGTGGGGTCAATCCGCGGCGCCGGCGAATCCGAGCTGCCGCCACGCCTCGAACACGGTCACCGCGACCGCGTTCGACAGGTTCAGGCTGCGATTGTCCGGCCGCATCGGCAGCCGCAGGCGCTGCTGCGGCGGCAGCGCGTCGAGCACCGCGTCGGGCAGGCCGCGGGTCTCGCAGCCGAACAGCAGGGCATCGCCTTCGCGGTAGGCCGGGGTGTCGAAGCGGGTACGGCCGCGGGTGCTCAGCGCGAACACGCGCGGCGGCGCGCCGTCGGCTTCGGTGATCGCCGCGAGCGCGGCGTCGAGGTCGTCATGCACCTGCATCCGCGCGAACTCGTGGTAGTCGAGCCCGGCCCGGCGCATCTGCTTGTCCTCGATCGCGAAGCCGAGCGGACGCACCAGGTGCAGCCGGGCGCCGGTGTTGGCGCACAGCCGGATCACGTTGCCGGTGTTGGGCGGGATCTCGGGCTGGAACAGGATGACGTGGAGCATGGGAATTCCGGTGGCGGGGCGCAGCGGAACGTCGCGTTGACCCGATGGGGCCGGGCAACATCGACGCGGCGACATGGCGCGGGCATTGTCGCGCGGCGAACGCGGCCGCATCACCTGCAGGAGCGGCTTCAGCCGCGATCAGACAGTCGTCCGCCCGCGCCGG
>NZ_AVPT01000051.1 GCF_000768335.1 Lysobacter arseniciresistens ZS79 | reverse complement strand
CTCCACGATCGCGGCTGAAGCCGCTCCTACACAGGCCCGCTGGAAAGCCGCGTGTCACCACGCCATCGGCTCGCCCTTGCGGTCGACGAAGCGCCCGCTCAGCGACGCGTCGGCGCGGTCGAGGGTGGCGAGCATGTCGGCGGCCGCCTCGGCCGGCTCCACCGGTGCCTTCCCGCCGCCCATCCCGGTCCGCACCCAGCCGGGGTGGAAGGCCAGCACGGTGATCCCGCGCTCGGCCAGCGCCCGGGCCAGCAGCGCGGTCGCCATGTTCTGGGCGGCCTTGGAGATCGCGTAGCTGGGCGTGCGGAACGCGTCCTTGCCGGCAATCGAGCCCAGCTCCGAGGACAGGTTGGCGACCGTGCCGCCGTCGGCCAGCAGCGGCGCCAGCGCCTGTGTCAGCAAAAACGGTCCGGTCGCGTTGACGTGCAGGCTGTGGTCGAGGATCGCCGGGTCGACCTTGCCGAAGCGCTCGCCCGAGTGCAGCACGCCGGCGTTGTTGAGCAGCAGGTCGATGCGGCCGCCGTCGAGCACCAGCGGCAGCTCGCGCGCGAGTTCGGCATGGCTTTTCGGCTCGGCGACGTCGAGTGGCAGTACATGCAGTCGTCCGGGGTGCTCGCCGACCAGCTGGTTGAGCGCATGGGCACGGCCGGGCTGGCGGCAGGCAGCGACCACGCGGTCGCCACGGGCCAGCAACTGGCGGGTGAACTCGAGGCCCAGGCCGCGGTTGGCGCCGGTGACGAGGCAGTGCCGGTCGGTGTCGAAGGGCATTGGATTCTTCCGGTACGGAGCCGCGGACAGTCTAGGCCGCGCCCCGCAGCGCGGCGCGATGGCGGCGGCTGCGCGTGCGCCGGCCGCGTCGCCACCGGGACTTGTGACCTAGTGCCCGCTTCCACGCCCGCCGCTAGGATGGGGCGTTGCCGTCCGCCCGGACGCCGCCATCCACCGACAGGGGAGTCACCATGACCGCATCCACCCGCGCCCGCCAGGGCCTGCTGCACAAGGGCACGCTCGCGTTGGCGCTCGCCACCGCGATCGGCGCCACCGCGCTCGTTCCGGCCCCGGCCAGCGCCCAAGCCGCACCGGCCGCCGGCGTCGACATCGCCTACGAGGAGTTCACCCTGCCCAACGGCCTGCGGGTGATCGTGCACGAGGACCGCAAGGCGCCGATCGTCGCGGTCAACGTCTGGTACCACGTCGGCAGCAAGGACGAACCGCGCGGCCGCACCGGCTTCGCCCACCTGTTCGAGCACCTGATGTTCAACGGCTCGGAGAACGCGCCCGGCGAGTACTTCACCCCGTTCGAACTGGTCGGCGCGACCGACATGAACGGCACCACCAACACCGACCGCACCAACTACTTCCAGAACGTGCCGACCACCGCGCTCGACCTGGCGCTGTGGATGGAGTCCGACCGCATGGGCCACCTGCTCGGCGCGGTCGACCAGAAGACCCTCGACGAGCAGCGCGGCGTGGTGCAGAACGAGAAGCGCCAGGGCGAGAACCAGCCCTACGGCCAGGTCTGGACCAAGCTCAACCAGGCCCTGTACCCCGAGGGCCACCCGTACCACCACAGCGTGATCGGCTCGATGGCCGACCTCAACGCGGCCGCGCTGGAGGACGTGCACCAGTGGTTCCGCGCCTGGTACGGCCCCAACAACGCGGTGCTGGTGCTGGCCGGCGACATCGACGTCGAGACCGCGAAGAAGAAGGTCGCCAAATACTTTGGTGACATCCCGGCAGGCCCCGACATGGCCCAGCCGGCGATCGACATCGCCGTGCGTCCGGCCGACACCCGCGAGGTGATGGAGGACCGGGTGCCGCAGGCGCGCATCTACCGCGCCTGGAATGTGCCGCCGACCGGCACCGTCGCGGTCGACCAGCTGCACGTGCTGGCGCAGGTGCTTGGTGGCAGTGACACTTCGCGGCTGGAGAAGCGGCTGGTCCACCAGGACAAGCTGGTCGACAGCGTCAGCGCCGGCGTCAGCGAGTCGCAGCTGGGGTCCAACTTCCTGGTGATGGCGTCGGTCAAGGACGGCGTCGACCCGAAGAAGGTCGAGGCGATCATCGACGAGGAACTCGCGCGGCTGCTGGACGAAGGCCCGACCGCGGAGGAAGTCGCGCAGGCGCAGACGGTGATCCGCGCCGGCTTCATCCGTGGCATCGAGCGCATCGGCGGCTTCGGCGGCAAGGCCGACGCGCTGGCCAGCTGCGAGATCTATACCGGCGAGCCGGACTGCTTCCGCGACAGCCTGGCCACCGTCGCCGCGGTGACCCCGGCGCAGCTGGTCGCGGTCGGCCAGCAGTGGCTCGGCGACGGGGACCATACCCTGGTGGTGGTGCCCGGCGAGCGCACCCCGCTGGCCGAGGAGCCGGCGGTCGACCCGGCGCCGCTGCAGCTGCCGCCGGTCGCCGGCAAGTACAGCACCACCGCGTCGACCGTCGATCGCAGCACCGGCGTGCCGATGCCGGAACAGTTCCCCGAGCTGACCTTCCCCGAGCTGCAGCGTGCCACGCTCAGCAACGGCACCGAGGTGATCCTCGCCGAACGCCACGCGGTGCCGGTGGTGCAGCTGAACTACCTGTTCGACGGCGGTTACAAGGCCGACGCGCTGGGCAACGACAAGCTCGGCACCTCGAGCTTCGCGATGAGCATGCTCGACGAAGGCGCCGGTGCCTACGGCGCGCTGGAGTTCGCCGCCCGCGCCGAGGCGCTGGGCGCCAACCTCGGTGCCGGCGCCTCGCTCGACGGCGGCAGCGCCTACCTGTCGGCGCTGAAGGACCAGCTCGATCCTTCGCTGGCGCTGTTCGCCGACATGCTGCGCCAGCCGCGCTTCGACACCGCCGAGATCGACCGGGTCAAGGCCAGCTGGATCGCCGGCATCAAGCAGGAGAAGGCGCGCCCCAACTCCGCCGCGCTGCGGGTGATGCCGCCGCTGCTGTACGGCGAGGGCCACGCCTACGCGATGCCGTTCAGCGGCACTGGCACCGAGGCGTCGATCGCCTCGCTGACCCGCGACGACCTGGTCGGCTACCACGCCGCCTGGGTGCGGCCGGAGAACGCGACCCTGGTCGTGGTCGGCGACACCACCCTGGCCGAGGTCGTGCCGATGCTCGAGAAGCACCTCGGCGACTGGGACCCGGCCGGCGAGCCGGCGGCCACCGGCGAGGTGGCGAAGGTGGAACGGCCGGAGCAGTCGCGGGTGTTCCTGATCGACCAGCCCGGCGCGGTGCAGGCCAACATCTTCGTCGGCCAGCTGGTGCCGTCGACCAAGTCGGCCCAGGCGACCGGGTTCGAGTTCGCCAACACCGTGCTCGGCGGCCAGTTCAGCGCGCGCCTCAACATGAACCTGCGCGAGGACAAGCACTGGGCCTACGGCTCGTACAGCTTCGCGCCGGACGCGGTGGGGCAGCGGCCGTGGCTGGCGTTCGCGCCGGTGCAGATCGACAAGACCGCCGAGTCGATGGCCGAGCTCAAGCGCGAGATCACCGAGTACGCCGGCGGCAAGGCGCCGCCGACCACCGAGGAGGTCGCCAAGGTCCGCGCCAACGAGATCCGCAGCCTGCCGGGCGCCTACGAGACCGCCAGCTCGGTCGCCGGCACCATCGCCGGGATGGTCCGCTACGACCGTCCGGACGACTACGTGCAGCGGCGCCAGGCCGAGATCGAGTCGCTGACCCCGGCGCAGGTGGCCGCAGCGGCCGGCACGATCGAGCCGTCGGCGCTGACCTGGGTGGTGGTCGGCGACCTCGACCAGATCGAGGAACCGGTGCGCGCGCTCGACTTCGGCACCGTGCAGGTACTCGACGCCGACGGCAACCCGGTCGCGACCAGTGCCGGCGCGACCGCGGCCGCTGCAACCGGTGACGGTGCCGACGCCGAGTAGCGCATCGTGCCCGCCGGGTGGCTTCGCCCGGCGGGTTTGCGAGTCACCCGCGATTCACCGCGACGGCGCCAAAACCGGCGTCGTCGCGCGACAATCGCGCCTGACCTAGCCCCCGTCCTTGCTGGAGCCGCCATGATCCGACCGCTCATCCTCGCCACCGCCACGCTCGTACTCGCCAGCGGCTGCACTTGGGTGCACATGGCCCCCGGCGCCAGCGCGGTGCGGGTGATCGGCGCCGGCGGCCCGCCGGCCGGTTGCGCCAAGCGCGGCGAGATCGCGGTGTCGGTCAAGGACAGCGTCGCCTTCTACGAGCGCAACAACCTGCGCGTGCGCGAGGAGCTCGAAACCCTCGCCCGCAACGAGGCCCCCGGCCTCGACGCCGACACCATCCAGCCGCTCGCGCCGCCGCTGGACGGCGACCAGCGTTTCGCCGCCTACCACTGCGGTGCCACCGCGGCCGCGCCCGGTCCGGCCCCGGCGCCCGCCAGCGGACAGGGCGCACGGACCTATCCGATCGGCGGCTGAACCGGCGGTTGACACCACCAGCCAGCCCCCGGTAATGCAGCAATCCGGGCAAAACGTTAATCTGTCGTGATCTTTGCCTCACGGTTCGCTGCCCATGCTGTTCCAACACGTCGCCATTGCCGGCCTGGCCCACATCGACGCGCCGCGCCGGCTGGGCTCGGACGAGATCAACGCCCGGCTCAAGCCGACCCTGGACCGCCTCGGCATCCGCACCGACGTCCTGGGTGACATCGCCGGCATCCACGCCCGCCGCCTGTGGGACGATAACGGCATGCTCGCCTCCGACGCAGCCACCCTGGCCGGCGTGAAGGCACTGGCCGATGCCGGCATCGACCCGGACAAGGTCGGCCTGCTGGTCAACACCTCGGTCAGCCGCGACTACCTGGAACCGTCGACCGCGTCGATCGTGTCCGGCAACCTCGGCCTGCCTGACACCTGCCAGAACTTCGACATCGCCAACGCCTGCCTGGCCTTCATCAACGGCATGGACATCGCCAGCCGGATGATCGAGCGCGGCGAGATCGATTACGCACTGGTGGTGGACGGCGAGACCGCCGACCTCGCATACGAGAAGACCATCGAGCGCATGACCCGCGCCGACGTCACCGAGGCCGACTTCAAGAGCGAACTGGCGACCCTGACGCTGGGTTCCGGCGCCGCCGCGATGGTGCTGGCGCGCGCCGAGCTGGCCCCGGGCGCGCCGCGCTACAAGGGCGGCGTCACCCGCGCCGCGACCGAGTGGAACAAGCTCTGCCGCGGCAACCTCGACGGCATGATCACCGACACCCGGATGCTGCTGATCGAGGGCATCAAGCTGGCCCAGAAGACCTTCGGCGTCGCCAAGCAGAAGCTCGGCTGGGTCGCCGAGGAGCTCGACGAGTTCGTCATCCACCAGGTCAGCAAGGTCCACACGGCCGCCTTCACCAAGGCGATGGGGATCGACCCGAAGAAGGTCCTGACGATCTTCAACGAGCACGGCAACATCGGCCCGGCCTCGGTGCCGATCGTGCTCAGCAAGCTGCGCGAGATGGGCCGCCTGAAGAAAGGCGACCGGGTCGCGCTGCTCGGCATCGGCTCGGGCCTGAACTGCTCGATGGCCGAGGTGGTCTGGTAACAGCCGCGGCCGCAGCGGCTCAGCCCGCGGCTGGACAGGCCGGGTCGCGCCCGGCGTAGACCGCGCAGATCGCCTGCCTGCACTTGATGCCCTTGGCGGTGTTGGGCGGCGGGCACTCGCGCAGGTTCGACTGGATCTGCTCCGAGCGCGTCCGCAGCGGCCGGCCGTTGGCCTGGTCGGTCGCTGTCGCGCCGGATGGACTGCGGGTGGCGGTCCGGTCCTGCTCGGTCTGCATGCTCCGGATCAGCGCGTCGAGGCCCTCGACGTCGCGTGCCTTGCCCTCGTCGCCCGCGCGGATGTTGCCGAGCAGGACCGCAAGCAGGTCGGGTTCGCCGGTCTTGGTGCGGCTGGCGGTGGCGCGGGCACGGGGCCGCTCCGCCGGTGCGGACGTCGCCACGGCGGTGGTGGTCGCGAACGGGTTGTCGTTCGACAGGGCGGGAGCGGGTCGCGAGGTGGCGGCCGGGCCGGAGATGATGGCGAACGGGGTGTCGGATTCGGCGAGGGATGCCCCCGCAACGGTGCCGGTTGCCGCGTCGGGGTCGGCGTTCGCGGTGGCGGCTCCGGCCGCGGCCGCGGCGCCGGGGCCCGGCTCCTCGATGATCGTCGCCGCCATCGGCATGGCGTTGTCGCTGCGTTCCACCAGCCCGGCGGACTGGGCGGCCGGACGCGGTTGCGGGCGGTCGGCGTCGCCCAGCATCCAGCTGCCGGCAACCGCGGCCAGCACCACCACGCCGGCCACGGCGAGCCACGCACGGCGCCGCGCAGGCACCGGATTGCGCGCCGCGGCGGCCGGTTGCATGTCTGCTAGGATGCGCGCCGACGACGGGCGGGCCGCCTCCGCCGAGGCTGCATCAACGGGTGCGCCGGCCAACAGGCTCGGGCGTCTGGGCTTGGCATCTTGCCGATCCACCTGGACTCCTTTCCCCGCCGGCGGGGCCGGCTGGTGTCGCTGCCGGCGGGCAGGCTTGCCGGTCCGGTCGCGGCCGCATTCTGCGGTCGCCGGCGGGAACGCGTCAATTCACGGGCCCGTGGAGCGGGCCGCGGCACGGGAAACCAGGGACGGTTCGGCATGATTGCGATGGCGGTTGCGGTGTTCTTCGTGGCGGGTGCGGCGCTGGCCTGGCTGGTGCTGTTCCCGGCCGCGCGCGACGAGGTGCTGGCCGGTGTCGACCGCCTTTGGGCGAGGCTCGGCGGGGTGGCGGGTCGTTGGCAGTCGCGCGCGGGCGAGCGGGTCGCGGCCTCGGGCCGGCGGCTCCACGGCGGTGGCTCGCGGCTGTCGCGGGCGGTTGCGCGCCACCGGGTGCCGCTGGTGGTCGGCCTGCTGCTGCTGGCCATCCCGCCGCTGCTGGTGCTGCAACTGCGGCGGCAGGTGCTGCTCGACGGCTTCGACGCCACCACCACCACCCGCGCCGACTCCCACGTCCTCGCGTTGCTGCGCGGCGAGCGCCTCGCGCCGCCGGCCGACCTGCCGCCGGCGGTGTTCGCGACCGCAGAAGCGGTGCGGGTGATGCCCGGCATCGCCACCGCCAACCGCAAGTGGCACCGGCTCGACCCCGACTTCCAGCAGCGCCTGCTGGTCGTCTACCGGGTGATGCGCGACCAGCACGGCTACGAGATGGCGCTGGTCGAGGGCTACCGCAGCCCCGAACGGCAGGCGCGGCTGGCCGCGCAGGGCGGCAGCGTGACCCGCGCCGGCGCCGGCCGCAGCTGGCACCAGTACGGCCTCGCCGCCGACAGCGCGCCGGTGCGCAACGGCCAGCTGCAGTGGGACATGGAGGACCCGTGGACCCGTCGCGGCTACCAGCTGTACGGCGAGGTGGCGCGCTCGGTCGGGCTGGTCTGGGGCGGTGGCTGGACCTCGATCCAGGACTACGGCCACGTCGAACTGCGCCGCCCCGGCGTGCGGCCGCCGGCCTGAACCACGTCGGCAAAAGGTGAAGCCGGCGCCCGGTCCTGCTATCGTCGCGCACGGCAAAGGACGCCGGACGGCCCGATCGGGGCCCCGCCAGGGAGCATGGCCATGTCAAAACCCTTCATCGTCGTCGGCGACAAGATCGACCATGGCGGCGCCGTGGCCAGCAGCACCGCGACCACCGACATCGACGGCAAGCCGGTTGCCCGCGTCGGCGACAAGGTCGCCTGCAGCCAGCACGGTGACACCGTCATCGCCAGCGGCGACCCGACCGTGATCATCGACGGCCAGCCGGTCGCCCGCCACGGCGACAAGACCGCCTGCGGGGCGACGCTGATCGCCGCGCAGCAACGCGTCCTCATCGGATAACACGCAGGAGCACAGACGCCGGCGCCCGGAAGCGCAGGTGTGGAACCGGATGGATTCGACACTTTCCCCGACCCGACGACACCCGCGGTGGCCCGCATGAGCGGCCGGGCGGTGCTGCGCACGGCCGCGCTCGCGGCGGGCGTGCTGCTGGCGTGCTGGGTCACGGTGGTGCTGCACTGGCGTGGCGCCGGAATCGAGCCGACCGCCGGGCACATCGTTCTCTACCTCGTGCTGTTGCCGCTGGCGGTGCTGGCGCTGGTGCTGCTGTTGCGGCTGGCTTGGCGCAGGTTCCGCGGTGCGCGCGCAGCCGCGCCGCCGGTGGCCGGCATCGCCGCCACGGCCGACGGCGAGGCGCCGGTCGACAGCGGTCCGCAACCCGACCGCGTGCTGCACCTGCTGGCCGGCGCCGTTTGGTTGCGCGCCGGCGACCAGCCGCTGGCGGTCGCGCAGGCGCTGGCCCAACCGCAACGCCCGCCGTTGCACGCGACCCTGAAAGACGCGCTGGGGCTGCCGGTGCTCGCCGCCGAGGTGGCCGATGCCGACCCGGCGATGATCGTGCCGGCGCTCGAGTCGGTGCTGGCCGCGGCCGGCACCCATGAGCCGGTCGAGCGGCTGTTCGGCGAAGAAGCCCTGCGCGCGCTCGCGCTGCTCGACCCGGTCGCCGAGGAGCTGCTGTACACCGCGTTGCCCGCGCCGTCCGACAACGATGTCGCCGAGCCGGAACACGGCGGCCTGCACCCGCATGCGATGCACCACTCGCGTTCGGCCCGCGCCGCGGCGCCCGGTCCACGCGCGCCGGTGCTGCAGGTGCGCGTGCTGCTGCCGGCGCAATGGCCGGTGCAGGCCCGCACCGCATGCGTGGACTGGCTGCAGCGCAAGGCGCTCGCGATCGGCTTCGACGCCGGCGCGCTGACCGTCGAGGCGATGCCGGTGGCCAGCGCCGCAGAGGCCTGGCGCCTGCTCGACCCGGCCACCGGCGTGGTCCATGACGATGGCGACCGCCACCTGCTCCTCGCCGCCCACTCGCTGGTGGGCGAGGCCGCGATCGCCCGGCTCGACGCCGCGCGCGAACTGCTGGCCGACGGCCACCCGGAAGGCCGGATCCCGGGCGAGGGCGCCGCCGGCGTGCTGCTCTCGGCCGCCGCGCCCACCATTCCCGCCGACATCCCCACGATCCGCCTGCACCGTGTCCTGCACGCCCGCGCCGGCCACGGTCGCGCCGCCAGCCGCGAGGCCGCCACCCTGTTGCAGGCCGCGCTCGACACCGCCGGCCACGCCGTCGACGACATCGCGCTGGTCTTCAGCGACGCCGACCACCGCCCGAGCCGGGCGATCGAGGTCGCCGGCGCGATCGCCGCCGCGTTGCCGCAGATCGAACCGGTCGACCACGCCCGCCACCTCGGCCTGGCCTGCGGCGACCTCGGCGCGGTCGCGCCGCTGGCGCTGCTGGCGACCGCCGCCGCCCAGGCCCGCGCCGACCACACCCCGGTGCTGGCCCTCAGCATGGCCGACCGCGCCGCGCGCAGCGCCTTCGTGCTCTCGCCGCAGCCGGCGCCCGCCC
>NZ_AVPT01000030.1 GCF_000768335.1 Lysobacter arseniciresistens ZS79 | reverse complement strand
GCGGGATAATTCACCATTATCCCGCCTTAGAAAATGGTGTTCATCCCTTCCAGAAAAGCCATTGAGCTGTATGTAATTACATGGTATGTAATACGTTACGAAATCGTCCGGAGACACCATGGCACGCGGCGGCTTGTATAAATCCGATGTCCAGAAGGCCCGGGCGACATTGCTCGTACAGGGGAAGCACCCGTCGATCGACGCCCTGCGGGTGGCGCTGGGCAACACCGGCTCGAAGACCACAATCCATCGCTACCTCAAGGAACTCGAAGAAGAGGAAGGCGCCGGTGTCGGTGCGAAGGTCGCAGTCAGCGACGCGCTGCAGGATCTGATCGGCCGGCTCGCCGGCCGCTTGCACGAGGAAGCCGAGGCCCTGGTTGCCGAGGCGCGGCAGCGTTTCGACGCGCAATTGCAGGAGCGCAGCCAGGCACTGGAACGCCTGCAGCAGGAGACGGCCGCGCTGAGCGCCCAGCTCCAGCGCACCGAAACCGCCTTGCACGACGAACAGGTCACCCATGCCGCCACAGCACAAGCCCTGGCCGGAAGGGTGACTGAGGTGGCGCAGCTCGGCGAGCGCGTCGCCGGCCTGACCACGCGCCTGGCCGAGCATGAGGCTCATGTCGAATCACTGGAACAAAAGCACCAGCACGCCCGCGAAGCGCTGGAGCACTACCGGACCTCAGTGAAAGAGCAACGCGACCAGGAGCAACGTCGGCACGAGCATCAAGTGCAAGGGTTGCAGGTTGAACTCCGGCAGGCGAACGAAGGACTGACTGGCAAGAACCACGAGCTGATGCAGTTGAGTCGCGATAACGTGAAGATGGCGGTGCAGCTGGGCCAGCTTGAGAAGGAGCGCGGCCAGGCACGCGCTGAACATTTGCAGCTGCAGCACGAGATCGAAGAGCTGAAAGCTCAGGCCCAAGATCAGCAGACACTGGAAGCCTGCTGGTCCAAGGAGCTGCAGGCCAACGAACGACTCCGCACGGAGCTGGCGACTTCCCAGGCCGACCTGGAGGCAGAGCGCGACCGTCGACGGCTGTCCGAAGCGGACTTGTCACGCATGGGCGGACGTCTGCAGGCACTGGAAGAAATGCTTGCGAGGGTGCAGATGCCGCCGGAGGCTAAGGCTGCAAAGGCCGCGAAATCAGATCCGAGCCACTCATAGGATCCCTACGGCTTATGACCCAATTTTACCCGTATCCGGGTACGCCCCCGACTTCGCCGATCGGCTCGGTCGCGGTCTGCGGGAACTCCGGCGGCGCGCCGGTCAGCACCGTGCGCGAGACCCCATCGCGCTTGAAGTTGTGCAGGTAGCTGACGCTGCCGAAGAACACTACCGGGTCGGACGGGTACAGCCAGGTGATCCCCGGCTGGAGGGACGCGAAGCCGCTGCCGGTGGGCAGCTCCAGCGGCAGGCCGGTGCCGGTGGCATTGGCCACGCAGCGGGTCACGCAATCGGTGACGACCTCGAACGGATCCTTGCCGGTGCGGCTCTTGTAGCGCAGCCAGCCGACGTAGAAGGGTTTGTCCGGGCCGCCCCGGTTGAGCTGCATGCGCGCGGTCGCCTCGATGTCGCCCAGCCCCTTGCCGCTGGAGGTGAACACGTTCTCGACCGCGGTGCCGGTGAAGATCTCGCGGCTGACGGTGTCGCTGCTGCTGTAGACGTACGGCACCCGTGCTTCCAGTTCGAACCGGTTGCCGATGCCCATGCGCCCGGTGAGCGCCGCGGTACCGGTGCTGGTCTTGACCTGGCGGACGTCGATCAGGCCGATCAGGATCGCCGGGATGATGGTGTAGCCGACCAGCGCGACGCGGTTGCTGGAGGAGTAGCCGAACTGCAGCGAGGGTTCGAGGATGAACGTGCCCGCGGGGGTCAGCACGCCGGGCTGGTCGAAGATCTGCGCGACCTCGGGCGGGCGGAGGTCCTGCTCGGGGGCGCGGCCGACGGGCTGGTCGGGTGGCTCGCCCGCCTGCGCGACGGCGGTGGCAGCCGGAACGTGGGGGTCGGGCTCCACGTCGTCCTGCGCGCCGGGGGCGGATTGCGCGGCGACCGAGGCGGCCAGCGCAGCGGTGGCCGAGGCCGCGGTATCCATCGCGACCGGTGCGCCCTGCCCCGCGCCATCCGCGGTGCCGCGTGCGCGCGTCGTCGCCAGCCGCTCCATGTCGAGCGCGCGTTGCAACTCGGCGACGTTGTGCTCCTGCGCGGCGAGCTGGTCGCGCAGTTCGTCCAGCCGCTGGTTCTGCGCGTCGACCTGCTGTTGCAGCGCATCCAGCCGCGGGTTGGGCGACACGGCCTGCGCGCGCACCTGGCCGGCCACCGCGAGCGACAGGCAGTTGGCTATCACCACCGTGGCGACGGTGGCGCACCCGCTGTGATTGTTCATCGCGACGAGCCTGTCCTTGAGGTGGGTGTCAGGGCGAGCCGGGCGCCCGGTTGAGGGCGTCCTGCAGCGCGGCGCCGGCGTTGAGGTTCTGGAACATTCCGAGCGTCCCGACGCCAACGTCGAGCGTGGTCAGGGCGTTGATGCGGGTACCGTCCACCGTGTTCTGGATCACCACGCCATCGACCGTGCCTGATGGGACAAACGTGTTGCCGCCGCCGACCTGGACGACCATCCCCTGTTTCATTCGTGCAAGCTCCAGCGCCTGCTCCGGCGTGATCGCGCTGACGTCGGGGATGCGCACGCTGGCCTGCGCCACGAGATTGCCGTCGATGTAGACCAGCCGTTCGATGCCGAACGACAGCACCAGTCCCGACGGCAGCTCGAAGCCGCCGCGCATGTGGTCCAGCCGCTCCAGCGGCATCGCGACCCACTCGGGGCCCAGCGCCGCCCTGCCCTCGCCGGCGCAGACGCCGGCACTGGCCATCGCCAGCAACGCGGTGACGAAAGCCCGGCCGCCTGCGTCCATCAGCTGTCTCCCGGCCCGAACTTGGGAATCACGACATCCCCCAGTCCGCGGCGACCGACGCCCGTCTGCAGCGGCGCCGGGGGCGCGGTGCGCCAGTCGCGCGGCTGGTTGAAGCCGGCCAGCTCGCGGCGGTTGTGGATCACGAACAGCACGCCGTTGTCCCACAGCGCCTCGAAGCGCTCGCGCGACATCGCCCGGGTGCCGCGGGCGGGGTCGCCGAGCAGCACCCGGCCGTCGCGCACGCCCTTGACCACCACGAAGTGGCGGTAGCCGCGGTCGTTGAGCAGGACGATCGCCGGCAGGCCCTCCTCCTCCAGCTTGTCCAGCGGCAGCTCGAAACCGTCGGCGACGAAGCCCAGCGACTCCAGGTAACGCCGCATGTCGAGCAGCGAGAACCCTTCGGCGCGGATCCGCGCGCGATCGCCATCGCGGTACATCCGCACGAACACGTCCTGCTCGCTGACCGGATGCCCGTACTGGTAGGTCAGCAGGGTCGCGGTCGCCGCCGAGCCGCAGCTGAAGTCGTACTGTTGCGGCACCGTGGTTGCGTAGCGCGCTTCCTTCAGGCTGGTGACCTTTAGCATGTACGCCCCGCCCTGCGGCGTGCGCACGCCGAGCGACGACGCCGTCGCCAGGCACGGCAGCGCCAGCGCCAGCGCCAGCGCCAGCCCCGGCGCAAGGATGCCGGCGCGCATGCACGGTCGCCTCACGGGCCCGGGTCCCCGAACCGCACGTTGACCACGGTCGCGTTCTGGATCAGGACGTTGGAGCCGCTGTTCTGGATCGCGGTGTTGATGCCGCTGGCCCCGGAGAAGGCTTCGCCCGACAGCGTGTTATTGCCGCTGAGGATGCTCTCGGCGTGGTTGTCGGCCACCTCGCCGCTGGTGCGCGCGGTGTTCTCGACCAGGTCGAGGTCGACCCCGTCGCCACCGCGCAGGCGGTCGAGGCGGTCGAGGCCGAGCGCGGCGCCGAGGCCGGTGACCGGTGCCTGCCCGGGCGGTTCCACCGGAACGGACGCGGCGGGTTGAAATCCGTCGGGAGCGGCCAGCAGCGGCAGCGCCCAGCACGAGGCGACCGCCAGCAGGACGCCCCACGCGGGGCGGAGGAAGTTTCGGGGGCACATGTCGATACTCCTGTGCGGCGGTCCGCCGGTGCAGGGTGGCGGCAACGTCGCCGCTGCCGCCTTCCACGCTGCTCGATGGCCGCTGTCGGGCCCGCGTCGCGGCACCATGAGTGGCCGCGACGCGGGATGCACCGGTTACTGGCCGACGGTCAGGTTGGCCTGGACGGTGACGCCCTGCTGGATCAGCGAGGCCGCGCCACTGTTCTGCGCCACCACCATGATGCCGGCGGCCGCGTTGGCCGATCCGTTCATGTGGTTGGACATGTCGAAGCTGCCGGCGTCGTTGGCGATCGAGCCGCCGTTGCCGCCGCGCCCGCCATCGCCGCCGTTGCCGTTGCCGCCGTTGCCGTCGCCACCGACGCCACGGCCGCCATCACCGCCACGGCCGGTGCTGGCCACCGCGTTGCCGCTGCTGCCGGAGTCGCTGGCACTTGCGTCGCCGCTGTCGGCGCTCGCGGTCGCCGAGGAGTCGGAGTCGCCCGAGTCGGCATTGGCGTCGGAGTCGGCATCGGCATCCGCGTCGGCGTCGCCGTTGTTGTCCTCCAGCGCGGCCGCGATCGCCGCCGCGATCGAGCCGGCGGACGCGTCGCTGTCGGAATCGGCATCGGCATCGGAGTCCGCGTCGCCGCTGTCGGCCGACGCGCTGCCCAACCGGAGGCTGGCCGCGGTCGAATCGCCGCTGTCGGCGCCATCGCCGCCATCGCCGTCGCCACCGTCGCCGTCACCGCCGAAGCCCCAGCCGCCCATGCCGCCGTCGCCGCCATCGGCGTCGCCGCTGTTGCCGGCGAAGTTGCCGATGTCGCCCACGCCGACGCCGCTGACCGAACCGTTGAGCTCGGTGGACGCAACCGCGACGTTGGTATTGAACGAGCTTTCCCAGTTGGCCGTCGCGTTGCTGTGGTTGTTGGCCGCCGCGTTGCCGAGGCCGTCGGCGTTGGCTTCGCCGTCGTTGTTGCGGTCGTCGCCGCTGTGGTCGTCGGTCTGCGACGCGTCGAGGTCGAGCGCCAGGTCGAGCGCGGTGCTCTGGTCGTTGTAGCTGTCGTCGATGTCCTGGTCGAGGTCGCCGTTGCCGGTTTCGTCGGCCGACTGAGCCCACGCGGGGGCGGTGAAACCAAGCGCCAGGAAGACCGCTGACGCCACCAGTGTTTTGCGAATGCGCATGTCGTTCTCCTTTAAAGGGCGTCGGCCGGGTGCGGGGGGATGCGCCCGGCGATGACGCACTGGGAGATACGCATGGGCGATGCCACGCCGGTGCCCACGCGCCACGAGCCGGCTCTGGCGGGGGCGATGGGGTGGCTGGGGTCCTGTGAAGCCGGGAGCGCCGCGTCGCGGTTCCCCTTTATGGAGAAGAAACGTTTCAGACGTGAAACGCGGCGCGCGGAGCAGACCGTTCGCGCACCAGGCTTGGCACGGCGGCGCGGGCTGGCCTCGGGACCGCCTTGAACCGCCGGCGGCTGTACAGCTTGACGTTGCAGAAGCGATACGCCGACCGGCTTTGCGCCCCGACAGGGCCTCATGGATATAAAGAGATCAGTTACTTACGAAATAAACATGAAGCGGATTCGTGGTTTCGGCAGGGTTACCCCGCGAGTCCTTCGCTCTCAGCCCCGCCGCGCCCTCTCGCGCGCTTCACGCAGGCGCCGGAGTTTTTCCCCGAGCTTGATCTCCAGCCCGCGCTCGACCGGTTCGTAGTAGGTGCGTTCGCCCATCGAGTCGGGGAAGCCGGTCTGGTCCAGCGCGATGCCGCCCTCGGCGTCGTGGTCGTACTGGTAGCCCTTCGCGTAGCCAAGCTGCTTCATTAGCCGGGTCGGCGCGTTGCGCAGGTGCAGCGGCACGTCCTGGGTGCCGTACTCGGCGACATCGCGGCGCGCGGCCTTGAAGGCGACGTAGGCGGCGTTCGACTTGGCGGTGCTGGCGAGGTAGATCGTCAGCTGGGCCAGCGCGAGTTCGCCCTCCGGACTGCCGAGCCGCTCGTAGGTGTCCCAGGCTTCCAGCGCCATCGTCTGTGCACGCGGATCGGCCAAGCCGATGTCCTCGGTCGCCATCCGCGTGAGCCGGCGGGCGAGGTAGGCCGGGTCGCAGCCGCCGTCGAGCATCCGCGCCAGCCAGTACAGCGCGGCGTCGGGGTTGGAGCTGCGCACCGATTTGTGCAGCGCCGAGATCTGGTCGTAGAACTGCTCGCCGCCCTTGTCGAACCGGCGCGTGCGGTCGGCCAGCACCTGGGCCAGCGTCGCTTCGGTGATGCCCCCGCCTTCGGCGAGTTCGGCGGCGATTTCCAGCAGGGTCAGGCCGCGGCGGACGTCACCGTCGGCGGCCGAGGCGATCTGCTGCAGCGCCTCCTCGGACACGTCCAGCCCCTGCCCGCCCAGGCCGCGCTCGCTGTCGGCCAACGCGCGGCGCAGCGCCTCGCCGATGTCCTCGGTCGACACCGCCTCCATTACGTGCACGCGGCAACGCGACAGCAGCGCGGAATTGAGTTCGAACGAGGGGTTCTCGGTGGTGGCGCCGACGAACAGGATGGTGCCGCGCTCGATGTGCGGCAGGAAGGCGTCCTGCTGCGCCTTGTTGAACCGGTGCACCTCGTCGACGAACAGCACCGTGCGCCGGCCGTCGGCAAAGCGTTGTGCGGCTTCGGCCAGCACCACGCGCACGTCGGGCAGGCCCGACAGCACCGCCGAGATGGCGCGGAACTCGGCGTCGGCGTACTTGGCCAGCAGCAGCGCGAGCGTGGTCTTGCCGCAGCCCGGCGGCCCCCAGAGGATCATCGAGTGGACGCGGCCGGCCTCGACCGCGCGGCGCAGGGCCGAGCCGGGCGCGAGTAGGCGCCGCTGGCCGACCATCTCGTCCAGCGTCTGCGGGCGCATGCGCTCGGCCAGCGGGCGCAGCGCCTCGCTGGCCGGATCGTGGCCGAGCAGGTCTGGGGCTGATGCAGGGGTTTTGCGGGGTGGCACCGTGTCGCTCATCCGTCGGGCGGACGGACACGATAGCCGACCACGGTCAGCGGATCGCCACCGCCGTGTCGGCCTCGTCGGCCCAGTTGGAGGTGGTGCCCAGTTCGTAACGCACCCGCACCCACTCGTCGGCGGTGCGGTCGTACAGGGCGCGGACCTGCGCCGGCGTGGTGCCCTCCCCGGCGAACTCGGCGGTGCCGGTCGCCTCGATCCGCAGGAAGCGGCTGCCGGCCTCGGCGGCGGTCACCCGGGTGGTCACCAGTTCCACCTGCTGGCTGGCGAACTCGCTGGACAGTTCGGCGTTGACGCGGGCGTCGAGCTCGGCCGCCAGCGGCGACTCGAGCGGGATCGTATCGGTGCCGGGGTGCGCGTCGCCGAGGCGCAGCGCCGGGACGCCGGCCGACGCGTTGGTCGTGTCGTACAGCACCTCGAACTGGAACGCGATCCATTCCGGGTCGCCACCGATACGCAGCCGGCCCTCGCCGCTCACGGTGCGGTCGCGGATGCTCGCGGGGGCGACCGCCACGTCGTCCAGCGTCACCTCGACCTTGCGCTCGCCGAACTCGGTCGCCACCGCGCCGATGACCGCGGCGGCCACCGCGGCGTCCATCGCCTGATCGCCCTGGATCCGCGATTCGGCATCGTCGACTTTTGCCTGCGCCTGCACCCAGCGGGCATCGGGCGCGGTGGTCGCCGGCTGCGGCTTCTGGGCGATGGCGACCGACGTGGCGACGCCGGCGGCAGCCATCATGGCAACGAGGACGGTTTGACGGAGACGACGGTGCATTGCGGGTTCCTGCGGCGCCGAACGCGGCGCATGGGGCCCACTCTGGCGAAGTCCCCGTCGACGCCCTGTGATCGCAAGTCATTGAAAATGAACGGATCATCTTCATGACCTGTGACCCGCGTCGCAGAAACGCGAAACGGCGAGGAAGTCCTCGCCGTTCCGGTGCATCCGTCGGGTTGGGGCGACTCAGCCGCCGCCGATCACGTCCACGCCCTTGGCCGGCACGTACTTGAAGGTGCCGGACGCGAACGCGGGGTTGCGCTCCCAGCCCTTGAAGTCGATCTCGGTGCGCTGGCCGATCGCGTCCACCACCTCCATCTTCACCAGCGCGGCGTCGTCGAAGCCTAACCGCGCGGTGCGGAAGCTGGCCTCCTGGCCCTGGCGCGGGGTCAGCTTCAGCCACGACAGGCCGCTGGCGTCGCCGCCCTCCTCGACCTTGAACATCGCGTCCAGCCTGGCCGGCTCGAACAGCGCCGCCAGCGGGCTGCTCTGCTCCTCGACACCCTGCGGGCGCACGGTGACCTGGGCGAGGTCGGGGTCGTAGATCCAGACCTTGTCGCCGTCGGCCACGATCAGCTGCGGGTACGGCTTGGTGTACTCCCAGCGGAACAGCCGCGGGATGGACAGCTGCACCTCGCCGCTGGAGGTCTCCTTCAGCTTGCCCTGCGAGGTGTACACGCGCTGCACGAAATCGCCATCCAGCCCCTTCAGGCCGCTGGTGAACGCGTCGAGGTCGTCGCGCGCGCCGGCGAAGGCGCTGCCGGCGACGAGGCCACCGATCAGGAGGCCGGCGGTCCAGCGGGTCATCTGCTTCATTCGATCAGTCTCCAACGGTCTTCGTTCGGCACTGGACGCAGTGTGTGGGCGGCAAGCTGAACAGGTGTTCGACGCCGCGGGGGCCGTTCAGACCGCTCAATCCCGCGGCGGTGGCGGCGCCAGCACGCTGCGGTCGCCGTTGTGCTCTGGCGGACTGACCACGCCCGCGGCCTCCATCGCCTCGACCAGTCGCGCGGCGCGGTTGTAGCCGATCTTCAACCGCCGCTGCACGCCGGAAATCGACGCGCGCCGGGTCTCGGTGACGACGCGCACCGCCTCGTCGTACAGCGGGTCGGACTCGTCGCCGCTGCTTGCGGTCTCCGGCAGGCCGGTGGCACCGACGACGACGCCGTCGCCCATGGTCTGCACGTCCTCCAGCACGCCCTCGATGTAGTCGGGCTTGCCGCCGACCTGCTTGAGGTGCTCGACCACGCGATGCACCTCGTCGTCCGACACGAACGCGCCGTGCACGCGCTCGGGCATCGCGGTGCCCGGCGGCAGGTACAGCATGTCGCCGTTGCCCAGCAGCGCCTCGGCGCCGGACTGGTCGAGGATGGTGCGCGAGTCGATCTTGCTCGACACCTGGAACGCGATGCGGGTCGGGATGTTGGCCTTGATCAAACCGGTGATGACGTCGACCGACGGCCGCTGGGTGGCCAGGATCAGGTGGATGCCGGCCGCGCGCGCCTTCTGCGCCAGCCGCGCGATCAGTTCCTCCACCTTCTTGCCGACGATCATCATCATGTCGGCGAATTCGTCGATGAAGATGACGATGAAGGGCAGCGGCTCCAGCTGCGGCGGCGCCTCGTCGATCTCCGGGTTCGGCTTGAACAGCGGGTCCAGCATCGGCTGGCCGGCCTCGATCGCGTCGCGCACCTTCTTGTTGAAACCTGCGAGGTTGCGCACTCCGACGGTCGACATCAGCTTGTAGCGGCGCTCCATCTCGGCCACGCACCAGCGCAGGCCGTTGGCGGCCTCCTTCATGTCGGTGACCACCGGCGCCAGCAGGTGCGGGATGCCCTCGTAGACGCTCAGCTCGAGCATCTTCGGGTCAATCATCAGCATGCGCAGGTCTTTCGCGGACGCCTTGTACAGCAGGCTCAGCACCATCGCGTTGACCGCCACCGACTTGCCCGAGCCGGTGGTGCCCGCCACCAGCAGGTGCGGCATGCGCGCCAGGTCGGCGACGGTCGGGCGGCCGGAGATGTCCTTGCCCAGCGCCAGCGTCAGCGGGCTGTGCGACTTGTCGTACTCCTTGCTGCGCAGCAGTTCCGACAGGTAGATCATCTCGCGCTGGGTGTTGGGTGTTTCCAGGCCGATCACCGACTTGCCCGGGATCACGTCGACCACGCGCACCGACTTGACCGACAGCCCGCGGGCGATGTCCTTGTCGAGCGAGCTGATCTGGCTGACCTTGATGCCCGGCGCCGGCTCGATCTCGAACCGGGTGATGACCGGCCCCGGGTAGGCACCGACCACGTTGGCGTCGATGCGGAAGTCCTTGAGCTTGAACTCGATCTGCCGCGACAGCGTCTCCAGCGTCTCGGGACTGTAGCCCTTGGGCTGCGGCTTGGGGTCGTCGAGCAGGGCCAGCGGCGGGATGCCGGTGCCGTCGCCGGTGTGGAACAGCGGGATCTGGGTTTCGCGCTTGGCGCGGTCGCTCTTCTCGACCGTCGGCGGCGCGGGCGGCTCGATCTTCACCGGCGCCCGCTTGGCGCGCAGTTCGGTGTCGACCTTGCGCACTTCCTCGCGCTCCTCGCGCATGGCGCGGGTCTGCTGCCACTCGCTGGCCTGGCGGCTGCCGCGGCGGAACAGCTTCTGCAGCACCGGCCCGAGCGCGAGCACCCACTGGCCGATCCGGTCCATCACCGTGAACCACGAGATGCCCGTCGCCAGCGTCACCGATACCAGCAGCAGCGCGAGCAGGAACAGGTTGCCGCCCACCGGCCCGAAGCCGCTGTAGAGCGAGCGCCCGACGAGCTGGCCGAGGATGCCGCCGGCGCCGGCCGAGAAGTCCAGCACCGGCCCGATCCGCAACTGCAGCAGCCCGGTGGCCGAAACGAGGAAACCGACGATGCCGACCAGCCGCAGCGCCGGCCCGAACTCCGCGTCCTCCTCGGCATCGGCGTCACCCCGGAACAGCGCGATCCACGCGATCAGCCCCAGCACCAGCGGCAGCAGGAAAGCGACGTAGCCGGTCAGGTACAGCAGGATGTCGGCCAGCCAGGCGCCGACCTGGCCACCGCGGTTGTGTAGCGGCGCGGTGACGCTGCCCGACTGCGACCAGCTCGGGTCGGTCGGCGAGAACGTGAACAGGCAGACCAGCAGGTACAGCAGCAGCGGCGCGATCAGGATCAGCGCGATGTCGCGCGTCAGCCGCTGCCGGCGCGTCGAGGGCTCGGCGCCGGTCGGGTCGGGGTTCTTTTTCCTGCGGCTTGCTGTTGAGGCTTGCGCCACCGTGATGCTCTGCCTTAGCTAGATTGCGTTAGTCATTGAATATACGCAGTAATCGACCAACGCGACAGCCGAACCCGCCCCTGCCGGTGGCACGGGGCGGGCGCGCGGGCCGTGTTACAGCTTCATGTCCAGCAGCGCCGGGTGCACCAGCTTGCCACCTTCGACGTTGACGCCGCGGGCCAGCGCCGGGTTGTCGCGCCAGTTGCCGCCCGAGGCCAACTGGTTGACCCACGGCAGGATCGCCGCGCAGATCGCCTGCGAGCTGGTCTGCGGCACCGAGCCGGGCATGTTGGTCACGCAGAAGTGGGTCACGCCCTCCTCCACGTAGGTCGGCTCCTTCCAGGTGGTCGGGCGCGAGGTCTCGAAGCAGCCACCCTGGTCGATCGAGATATCGACCACCACGCTGCCGTCGGCCATGCCCTTGAGCATTTCGCGGGTCAGCACGCGCGGCGCCTTGGCGCCGGTGACCAGCACCGCGCCGACCACCAGATCGGCCGCAGCGACCTCGCGGGCGACCACGTCGTGGTACGGGTACAGCGCGGTGACGTTGGGACCCAGCGCCATCATCTCGTCCATGCGGTCGGTGCGCATCTCGAACACGGTGACGTTGGCGCCCCCGGCCGCGGCCAGCGCCGCCGCCGCGCCACCGGCCTTGCCGGCACCGAACACCACCACCTTGCCGCGCTCGGTCGACGGCAGGCCACCGAGCAGCTTGCCCTTGCCGCCCTGCGGCTGGTGCAGCAGCGTCGTGCCGACCTGGGTGGCGATCTTGCCGGCGATGATCGACATCGGCGCCAGCAGCGGCAGGTCGCCGTTGGACAGCTCGACGGTCTCGAAGGCGACGCCGGTCAGGCCGATGTCGAGCAGCTTCCTGGTCAGCTCCGGCTCGGCGGCCAGGTGCAGGTAGCAGAACAGCAGGTGATCCTTGCGCAGGTGCTGCAGGTCGCCGGCGATCGGCTCCTTGACCTTCACGATCAGCTCGCCCTTGGCGTACAGCTCGGCGGCATCGGCGGCGATCCTGACGCCCAGCCGGGTGTATTCGTCGTCGCTGAAACCGCTCTTGGCACCCGCGTCCTTCTCCAGCCAGACCTCGTGGCCGCGCTTGACCAGGTCGCCGGCGGCGGCCGGGACGAGCGCGACGCGCCCTTCGAGGGTCTTGGTTTCCTTGGGTACACCGATACGCATCTGCTGCTCTCCGTTACGCCAGAAAAAACGCCGCGTCGAGGCGGCGTGCTGGCCAGGTTGTGTGGGTTCCCGGTCCGTCGTCGATGCCACGGCGCCGGAACGCTGCGTCCGTGGAAGCTGCCTTGTTTTGCCGGGACGCCGCCGCCAAGCTATGGCTCCAGCCGGTCGCGCAAGCACTGCATCAGGCAGAGTCGCGGCCTTGTTTTCGCGCCCCAACGGCGCGTCCCGCCCAAGCCGCGATTATACCCATGACCCCAAGCAAGCACGCCCGCCTGATCATCCTCGGCTCCGGCCCCGCCGGCTGGACCTCGGCCGTCTACGCCGCCCGCGCGAACCTCAAGCCGCTGGTGATCACCGGCCTGCAGATGGGCGGCCAGCTGATGACGACCACCGAGGTCGACAACTGGCCGGGCGACGCCCACGGACTGATGGGTCCGGACCTGATGGCGCGCATGCAGGCGCACGCCGAGCGCTTCGACACCGAGGTGGTGTTCGACCACATCCACAGCGCCGACCTGTCGCGCCGCCCGTTCCGGCTGACCGGCGACAACGGCGAGTACACCTGCGACGCGCTGGTCATCGCCACCGGCGCCAGCGCCAAGTACCTGGGCATCGAGTCCGAGCAGAAGTACATGGGCAAGGGCGTGTCGGCCTGCGCCACCTGCGACGGCTTCTTCTACAAGGAGCAGGACGTGGCGGTGATCGGCGGCGGCAACACCGCGGTCGAAGAGGCGCTGTACCTGTCCAACATCGCGCGCAAGGTGTATCTCGTGCACCGCCGCGACAGCCTGCGCGCCGAGAAGATCCTGCAGGACAAGCTGTTCGCCAAGGCCCAGGCGGGCAAGATCGAGCTGGTCTGGGACCACACCGTCGACGAGGTGCTGGGCGACGACTCCGGCGTCACCGGCATGCGCCTGCGCTCGACCAAGGACGACACAACCCGCGAGATCGCGGTCAACGGTTTCTTCGTCGCGATCGGCCATACCCCGAACACATCGCTGTTCGAGGGCCAGCTGGAAATGAAGAACGGCTATCTGCAGATCACGTCCGGACTGGCCGGCAACGCGACCCAGACGTCGGTCGAGGGCGTATTCGCGGCCGGCGACGTGGCCGACCAGGTCTACCGCCAGGCGATCACCTCGGCCGGTTTCGGCTGCATGGCCGCGCTGGACGCCGAGAAGTTCCTCGACCTGGGCGAGTAGGCCGCTCGCCCGGCCCCGCCGGGCGGCGTCCGCGGCCACGGCATGTCCGGGATCCGGTTCCTCGACCGCCTCGACACGGTTCCCGCCGGCGCGTGGGACGCGCTGCACGACGGTCGCAACCCGTTCGTCGCCCACGCCTTCCTCGCGGGGCTCGAGGCACACGGCTGCGTGCGCGGCGACTGGGGCTGGACGCCGCGCCACCTGACCCTGTGGCGCGATGGCGCGCTGGTGGCCGCCGCGCCGGGCTACCTCAAGCACAACTCCCACGGCGAGTTCGTGTTCGACCATGCCTGGGCGCACGCCTACGCCCAGCACGGGCTGGACTACTTCCCCAAGCACCTGTGCGCGGTGCCCTACTCGCCCGTGACCGGCCCGCGCCTGCTGGCGGCCACCGCGGAAGACCGCCGGGCGCTGCTGGCGGCGATGGTGTCGGAAGCGGAACGTGCCGGGCTGTCGTCGGCCCACGTCAACTTCCACACCGCAGCCGAGGATGCGGACTTCGGCGACGACTGGCTGCCGCGGACCGACGTGCAGTACCAGTGGCACAACGAGGCCGGCTGGCGCGATTTCGCCGACTACCTCGCCGCGTTCGACCATCGCCATCGCAAGAACATCCGGCAGGAACGGGCGAAGGTCGCCCGGGCCGGCCTCGGCTTCCGGGTGGTCGACGGCCGCGACGCGACCGCCGCCGACCTTGCGACGATGCACCGCTTCTACCTGCAGACCTTCGCCGAGTACGGCAACCACCCCGCGTTGACCCTGCCCTTCCTGCACCACCTCGCCGCGACCACGCCGCGGGCGCTGGTGCTGGTCATCGCCGAGCGTTCCGGCGGCGAAGCGGTGGCCGGCGCACTGTGCCTGCGCGGCGGCGACACCCTGTACGGCCGCTACTGGGGCGCCACCGAAACGGTGCCCGGGCTGCATTTCGAGACCTGCTACTACCAGGGCATCGAGTACTGCCTGCGCGAAGGCCTGGCCCGCTTCGAGCCCGGCGCGCAGGGCGAACACAAGCTGGCGCGCGGGTTCCTGCCGCGGCCGGTGCGCAGCCGCCACTGGATCGCGCACCCGGCATTCCGGGAAGCGCTGCGGCCGTGGTGCGAAGCGGAGGCCGGGTCGGTACGCCGCTACGCCGCCACGCTGGCGATGCGTTCGCCGTTCAAGACGGGCTCACCGGAGGACGGCGGACATGCCGATCCGGCTACCTGAGCTCCCGGCCGACCCCACGGCGCCGTTCCCCGACCCGGGCACCGCGCTGGCCGAGCCCGACGGCCTGCTGGCGATGGGCGGCGACCTGTCCCCGGTGCGGCTGCTCAACGCCTACGCCGCCGGGGTGTTCCCGTGGTACTCCGAGGGCCAGCCGCTGCTGTGGTGGTCGCCCGACCCGCGCACCGTGTTCCGAACCGACGGCGTGCGGCTGTCGTCGCGGTTCCGCCGGAGCCTGCGCAACTCGCCGTGGACGGTCCGGGCCGACACCGCGTTCGGGGCGGTCATCGACGCCTGCGCCTCGATCCCGCGGCGCGACCAGCCCGGCACCTGGATCACCCCGGCGATGCGCGCGGCCTACGTGCACCTGCACCACCTGGGCCACGCGCATTCGATCGAGGTTCGCGACGGCGGGCGGCTCGTCGGCGGGCTCTACGGCGTGGCGATCGGCCGGATGTTCTTCGGCGAAAGCATGTTCAGCGCCGAATCCGGCGGCTCGAAGGTCGCGCTGGCCGGCCTGTGCCATCGCCTGCGCGAGTGGGGCTGGCCGCTGCTCGACGCCCAGGTCGGCAACCCGCACCTGCGCAGCCTGGGCGCGGAAGCGTGGCCGCGCGAGCGGTTCCTGCAGACGCTGGCGGTGCTGGTGGCCGCGCCTGGCAGCGCGGACAGCTGGTCCGGCCGGTTCGGCACCCTGCCCGCCGCGGCACTGGCCTGAAGCGGCGGCAACGCACTTTTGCCTGATCCGGCGCGTCGTGGCAGAATGCCCGGCTTCGCGGCCGCATTTTGCGCCGCCTGACGCAGCAACCAGGAAACACATGGCAAAAGACGACGTGATCGAATTCGAGGGCACGGTGGCGGAAACCCTTCCGAACACCATGTTCCGTGTGCGCCTCGAAAACGGGCACGAGATCATCGCCCACATCTCCGGGCGGATGCGCAAGAACTACATCCGCATCCTCACCGGCGACAAGGTCAAGGTGGAGATGACCCCGTACGACCTGACCAAGGGTCGCATCACCTACCGCATGAAGTAATCGCGGTAACCAATTGAAAGAAAAGGCGGCCATTGGCCGCCTTTCTTGTTTGCGCGTATCGATCGATCAAACCGTCGCCGGCAGCAGCCTCTCCGGCTCGGCCTGCGCGTCGACCACCAGCTCGCCATCGCGCACGTCGATCGAGACCCGGCCGCCGCCCACGAGTTTGCCGAACAGCAGTTCGTCGGCCAGCGGGCGCTTGATCTTCTCCTGGATCACCCGCGCCATCGGGCGGGCGCCCATCATCGGGTCGAAGCCGTGCTGGGCCAGCCAGTCGCGCGCCTCCGGAGTGGCGTTGAGCGCCACGTCCTTCTCGTGCAGCTGCGCCTCCAGCTCGATCAGGAACTTGTCGACCACCCGCAGGATGTGTTCGAAGCCCAGCGCCTGGAACTGCACCACCGCGTCCAGCCGGTTGCGGAACTCCGGGGTGAAGCCCTTGCGGATCACCTCCATCGCGTCGGTGCTGTGGTCCTGCTTGGTGAAGCCGATCGACCGGCGCGAGGCCTGCGCGGCACCGGCATTGGTGGTCATCACCAGGATCACGTTGCGGAAGTTCGCCTCGCGGCCGTTGGTGTCGGTCAGCGTGCCGCGGTCCATCACCTGCAGCAGGATGTTGAAGATGTCCGGGTGCGCTTTCTCGACCTCGTCCAGCAGCAGCACGCAATGCGGCGTCTTGACGATCTTCTCGGTCAGCAGGCCGCCCTGGTCGAAGCCGACATAGCCCGGGGGCGCACCGATCAGGCGGCTGACCGAGTGCGGCTCCATGTATTCGGACATGTCGAAGCGGACCAGCTCGATCCCCAGCTGCAGCGCGAGCTGGCGGGTCACCTCGGTCTTGCCGACGCCGGTGGGGCCGGCGAACAGGAAGTTGCCGATCGGCTTCTCGGGGTTGCCGAGGCCCGAGCGGGCCAGTTTGATCGCCGCGGTCAGCGACTCGATCGCCGGGTCCTGCCCGAAGATCACCATCTTGAGGTTGCGCTCGAGGTTGCGCAGCACGTCCTTGTCGGTCGCCGAGACCTGCTTGGCCGGGATCCGCGCCATCTTGGCGACGATCGTCTCGATCTCCTCGACGTCGATGTTGGCCTTGCGCACGTTTTCCGGCAGCAGCCGCTGGCGCGCGCCGGCCTCGTCGATCACGTCGATCGCCTTGTCCGGCAGCAGCCGGTCGCCGATGTGCTTGACCGACAGGTCGACCGCCGCCTGCAGCGCGTCGTCGGCGTAGGTCACGCCGTGGTGGGCCTCGTACTTCGGCCGCAGCCCCTGCAGGATCTCGAACGCCTCGCCGACGGTCGGTTCCACGATGTCGATCTTCTGGAAGCGCCGGGCGAGCGCACGGTCCTTCTCGAAGATGCCGCGGTACTCCTGGAACGTCGTCGAGCCGATGCAGCGCAGTTCGCCCGACGACAGCGCGGGCTTGATCAGGTTGCTCGCATCCATCGTGCCGCCGGACGCGGAACCCGCACCGATGATGGTGTGGATCTCGTCGATGAACAGCACCGCGCCCTCGATCTTCTTCATCTGGGCGAGCACCGCCTTCAGGCGCTTCTCGAAGTCGCCGCGGTACTTGGTGCCGGCGACCAGCGCGCCGAGGTCGAGCGCGTAGATGGTCGCGTCCTCCAGCACCTCGGGCACCTCGCCATCCACGATGCGCTTTGCGAGGCCTTCTGCGATCGCGGTCTTGCCGACGCCGGCCTCGCCGACGTACAGCGGGTTGTTCTTGCGCCGGCGGCAGAGCACCTGGATGGTCCGTTCGACCTCCTCGGCACGGCCCACCAGCGGGTCGATCTTGCCGTCGCGGGCCAGCTGGTTGAGGTTGACCGCGAACTCCTCCAGCGCCTCGGCCTTGCCCTCCTCGCCCTCGACCGACGGGGCGTCCGTCTCGGCCGGGTGCGCGTCGCCGTCGCCCTGCTTGGCGATGCCATGCGAGAGGAAGTTCACCACGTCCAGCCGGGCGATGTCCTGCTGGTTGAGGTAGTAGACGGCGTGCGAGTCCTTTTCGCCGAAGATCGCCACCAGCACGTTGGCGCCGGTGACTTCCTTCTTGCCGGAGGACTGCACGTGGTAGACCGCGCGCTGCAGCACGCGCTGGAAACCGAGCGTCGGCTGGGTGTCGCGGTCGATGTCGTCGGGCAGCACCGAGACCGAGGTCGCGATCGCCTGTTCCAGGTCCCCGCGCAGCCGCGGGAAGTCGGCGCTGCAGGCCTTGAGCACGGTCTCGGCCGACGGGTTGTCGAGCAGCGCCAGCAGCAGGTGCTCGACCGTCATGTACTCGTGGCGCGCCTCGCGGGCACGCTTGTAGCACTGGCCGATGCTGAACTCCAGGTCCTTGCTGAACATTGGAAAACCTCTGAAAGCTGTTGCGGTCCTAGATGGGGGTGGCCGCACGCTTTTCCATGTCACCCCTGTCGCCGGGACGGGTCGGGCCGAGTCCGGTTGCGCTTCCATTTATCCAACGAATCAACCGCCGGAGTCAGGCCCTCTGTCACGCTTTCTCCATGGTGCACAAGAGGGGGTGCTGGTTGAGCCGCGAGAACTCGTTGACCTGTGCCACCTTCGATTCCGCCACTTCACGCGTGAACACCCCGCAAACGCCACGCCCGCGCGTGTGCACGTGGAGCATGATCTGGGTCGCCTTCTCGGCGGTCATCGGGAAGAACCGCATCAGCACCTCGACCACGAAGTCCATCGGGGTGTAGTCATCGTTGAGCAGCAGCACCGAGTACAGCGGCGGCCGGGCGACTTCCGGCTTGCCGGTTTCGACCAGGGCGCCGTGGTGGTGGTCGTGCTCGTGTTCGGGTGATCGGGGCATGGCGCGGATTATAGGACTGCGCGGGCAATGGACGCCCGCGCGCCGCGGCGGGCAGAATGGCCGCCACTCCCCACCGCGCAACCAGTCTTGAGCTATCGCGAAGGCCGTTTCTGGCAACCCGACGTCACCGTCGCCACCGTGGTGGTGCACGACGGGCGGTTGCTGATGGTCGAGGAAATGGCCGGTGGCCGGCAGGTACTCAACCAGCCGGCCGGGCACCTGGAGCCGGACGAGAGCCTGCTCGACGCCGCCCTGCGCGAGACGCTGGAGGAAACCGGCTGGCACGTCCGGCTGACCGCGTTCGTCGGCGCCTGCCAGTGGAAATCGCCGGACCAGCCGGACCGGCCCGGTCGCCACTACCTGCGCTTCACCTTCGCCGCCGAGCCGGTGCGGCACGACCCCGACCGCCTACTGGACGACGGCATCGTGCAGGCGCTGTGGCTGACCCCGGCCGAACTGCAACAACAGGCGGCGCGCCACCGCAGCCCGCTGGTCTGGCGCAGCGCGGCGGACTACCTGGGCGGCCGCCGCTACCCGCTCGACCTCGCCCGGCAGCTGGCATGAGCACGGCGTCCCCACGACCCGGCACCCACGGCGGTGCGCGGACGATCGTCGGGCTGTCCGGCGGCGTCGATTCCTCGGTCGCGGCACTGCTGTTGCGCGACGCCGGCGAGCCCATCGCGGGGCTGTTCATGCAGAACTGGGCCGAGGACGGCAGCGGTGACTGCCGCGCCGAGGACGACCGGCGCGACGCCGTCGCGGTCGCCGGCAGGCTCGGCATCCCGATCCACTTCCGCGACTTCTCGGGCGAGTACTGGCGCGGGGTGTTCGAGCACTTCCTCGCCGAGTACGCCGCCGGCCGCACGCCCAACCCGGACGTGCTGTGCAACCGCGAGATCAAGTTCAAGCACTTCCTCGACGCCGCCCGCGAACTGGGCGCCGAATCAATCGCCACCGGCCACTACGCCCGGGTCGAGCAGCGCGGCAGCCGCTGGCACCTGCTGCGCGGCGTCGACCGCGGCAAGGACCAGAGCTACTTCCTGCACCAGCTCGGCCAGGCCCAGCTGTCGGCGACGCGCTTCCCGCTGGGCGGGCTGCCGAAGGCGCAGGTCCGTCGGATCGCCACCGAGGCCGGCCTGCCGACCGCCGCCAAGAAGGACTCGACCGGGATCTGCTTCATCGGCGAGCGCGACTTCCGCGAGTTCCTCGGCCGCTACCTGCCGGCGCGTCCGGGCCCGATGCAGACGCCGGACGGGCGCGTGGTGGGCGAACACCCCGGCGTCTTCTATTTCACCCTCGGCCAGCGCGAGGGGCTGAACCTCGGCGGCGTGCGCGGGTTCGCCGCGGCGCCGTGGTACGTGGTCGGCAAGGACGTCGCCGGCAACGTGCTGTATGTCGAGCAGGGTCACGACAACCCGTGGCTGCAATCGCAACAGCTGTGGTCGGAACCCGCCCACTGGGTCGCCGGATCGGCGCCGGCCGCGCGCTTCGACTGTACCGCGCAGACCCGCTACCGCCAGGCCGACGAAGCCTGCGAAGTCACCGTCAACGACGACGGCACGCTGGAAGTCCACTTCGACCGCCCCCAACGTGCAGTGACGCCCGGCCAGTCGCTGGTGCTGTACGACGGCGACGACTGCCTCGGCGGCGCGGTGATCGCCACCACCGACGCTCCACTCGAACTACGCCTCAAGAGCCAGACGCCATGACCGACTCCGCCGACCCGATTTCCGACCGCGTGCTCGCCCTGGCCGGCCTGGCCCAGGCGCTGGCCCAGGTCAGGCGGATCGCCGACACCGGGCAGGCCAACGAGAGCGTGCTGGCGACCTCGCTGGATTCGATCTTCCGGATCGACGCCGAGTCACCCGAAGCCGTCTACGGTGGCCGTGCGGCGCTGCGCCCCGGCCTGACCCTGCTGCGCGACTACTTCGGCAGCCGCGCCCGCGACGAGCAGCTGCCCCGCCTCGCACTGGCGGTGATGCAGCTGGAGCGGCGTTTCGTCCGCGACGACGCGATGGCCGACAAGGTCGTCCGCGGCATCCGCGCGCAGGCCGCCACCGCCGAGGCGTCCGGCAGCACCCACCCCGAGGTGCTCTCGGCGCTCGGCGCGCTGTACGCCGACACCCTCAGCCACCTGCGCCCGCGGGTACTGGTGCAGGGCAACCCGCACTATCTCGGCCAGCCGTCGGTGGTCGCCGAGGTCCGCGCGGTACTGCTGGCGGCGGTCCGTTCGGCCGTGCTGTGGCGCCAGCTGGGCGGTAGCCTGTGGGACTTCCTGTTGCGCCGCAAGGCGATGCTGGAGGCGGTCGAGGCGCAACTGCGCTAGGCCCCGCGTGGCCTGCCGGCGAACACTTCGTTCCGGCAGGAAAACACTGAATCCGGCATAATTACGGGGCTCGGACGCGGCGTCCCGCAGCTTCCCGCGTCTTCCCTTTGCTGCCCCCCAGCCACGGAGCTCCCAATGGCCGACTCCTTCGCCACCCGCGCGCAACTCGACGTCAACGGCAAGTCCTACACCTATTTCAGCCTGCCGACCCTGGGCAAGCAGTTCGACCTGGGCAAGCTGCCCTACTCGATGAAGATCCTGCTGGAGAACCTGCTGCGCCACGAGGATGGCGGCATGACGGTCGGCAAGGAGCACATCGAGGCGGTCGCCAAGTGGGACGCCAAGGCCGAGCCGGACACCGAGATCGCCTTCATGCCGGCCCGCGTCGTCCTGCAGGACTTCACCGGCGTGCCGTGCGTGGTCGACTTCGCCGCCATGCGCGACGCGGTGAGCCGGCTGGGTGGCAATGCGGGGCAGATCAACCCGCAGATCCCGTCCGAGCTGGTCATCGACCACTCGGTGCAGGTCGACGTGTTCGGCCGCCCGGACGCGCTGGACCTCAACGGCAAGATCGAATTCGAGCGCAACGCCGAGCGCTACAGCTTCCTGCGCTGGGGTCAGAAGGCGCTGGAGAACTTCAAGGTGGTGCCGCCCAACACCGGCATCGTCCACCAGGTGAACCTGGAGAACCTCGCCCGCGTGGTCATGGAGCGCGAGGTCGATGGCCAGTTGCTGGCCTTCCCGGACACCGTGTTCGGCACCGACAGCCACACCACGATGATCAACGGCATCGGCGTGCTGGGCTGGGGCGTCGGCGGTATCGAGGCCGAAGCCGCGATGCTGGGCCAGCCGTCGTCGATGCTGATCCCGCAGGTGGTCGGCTTCAAGCTGACCGGCAAGCTGCCGGAGGGCGCCACCGCCACCGACCTGGTGCTGACCGTCACCCAGATGCTCCGCGCCCATGGCGTGGTCGGCAAGTTCGTCGAGTTCTTCGGCGACGGACTGCAGCACCTGCCGCTGGCCGACCGTGCGACGATCGCCAACATGGCGCCCGAGTACGGCGCCACCTGCGGCATCTTCCCGGTCGACGCGGAGGCGGTGCGCTACCTGCGCCTGTCGGGCCGCAGCGAGGAGCAGATCGCGCTGGTCGAGGCCTACGCCAAGGCCCAGGGCATGTGGCACGAACCGGGTGCGCCGGAGGCCAGCTACTCGGCCACGCTCGAGCTCGACATGGGCGAGGTCAAGCCGTCGCTGGCCGGTCCCAAGCGCCCGCAGGACCGCGTGCTGCTGTCGGACATGCAGGCCAACTTCCGCAAGAACGTCGGCCCGCTGGTCGCCAACCGTGCGCCCACGGACCGCCAGATCCAGCGCTTCGAGAAGGAAGGCGGCGGCCAGCCGCAGGCCGAGCGCCTGGCGGCCAAGCCGGTGTGCTCGAAGATCAACATCCAGGACCAGGACGTCGAGCTGCGTGACGGCTCGGTGGTGATCGCCGCGATCACCTCCTGCACCAACACCTCCAACCCGGCGGTGATGCTCGGCGCCGGCCTGCTGGCGCGCAACGCCGCCGCCAAGGGCCTGACCTCGGCGCCGTGGGTCAAGCCGTCGCTCGGCCCCGGTTCGCGCGTGGTCACCGACTACCTCGAAAAGGCCGGCGTGCTGACCGACCTCGAGAAGCTCGGCTTCTTCGTCGTCGGCTACGGCTGCACCACCTGTATCGGCAACTCCGGCCCGCTGCCGGAAGCGGTGTCGAAGGGCATCGCCGAGAACGACCTGGCGGTCGCCTCGGTGCTGTCGGGCAACCGCAACTTCGAGGGCCGCGTGCACTCCGAAGTGAAGATGAACTACCTCGCCTCGCCGCCGCTGGTGGTCGCCTACGCGATCGCCGGCACGGTCGACATCGACCTGACCACCGAGCCGCTGGGCAAGGACCGCGACGGCAACGACGTCTACCTGCGCGACATCTGGCCGAGCAACAAGGAGATCGGCGACGTGATCGCCGCCACCGTCGGGCCGGAGCTGTTCGCGCAGAACTACGCCGACGTGTTCAAGGGCGACAGCCGCTGGAACGCGATCGCCTCGCCGGAAGGCGAGTCGTTCAAGTGGGACGAGGCCTCGACCTACATCAAGAACCCGCCCTACTTCGACGGCATGACGATGGACGTCGGCGCCATCGAGGACGTCCGCGGCGCCCGCGTCATGGGCCTGTTCGGCGACTCGATCACCACCGACCACATCTCGCCGGCCGGCAACATCAAGAAGGACTCGCCGGCGGGCAAGTTCCTGCAGTCGCGCGGCGTGCAGCCGGCCGACTTCAACAGCTACGGCAGCCGTCGCGGCAACGACGACGTGATGGTCCGCGGCACCTTCGCCAACATCCGCATCAAGAACCTGATGATGGGTGGCGAGGAAGGCGGCAACACCCTCTACTACGCGAAGGACGGCGGTGCCGGCGAGCGCATGGCGATCTACGACGCGGCCATGAAGTACAAGGCCGAGGGCACCCCGCTGGTGGTGTTCGCGGGCAAGGAGTACGGCACCGGCTCGTCGCGCGACTGGGCGGCCAAGGGCACCAACCTGCTGGGCGTGAAGGCGGTCGTGGCCGAGAGCTTCGAGCGCATCCATCGTTCCAACCTGGTCGGCATGGGCGTGCTGCCGCTGCAGTTCCTCGAAGGCGAGAACGCGCAGACCCACGGTCTGGACGGTTCGGAGACGATCGACGTGACCGGCCTGCAGGACGGCGCCGCCAGGCGCGCGACCGTCATTGCCCGCAAGGCCGACGGCAGCGAGAAGCGCTTCGAGGTGCACGTGATGCTGCTGACGCCGAAGGAAGTCGAGTACTTCCGCCACGGCGGCATCCTGCACTACGTGCTGCGCCAGCTGGCGCGCAAGGCCGCCTGAGCGTCATCGACGCCAGCATGTGATACGGGACGGGCGACTTCGGTCGCCCGTTTCCGTTTCGGCACGCCGCTGGCGGATGGACCGGCCGCGTCGCGTCAGACGCCGGGCGACCACTCCGCGCTGACCAGCCGCCACTCGCCATCCTCCACCCGCCACGCGGTGCGCACCCCGTAGATCCGGGCAGCCTCGGGAAGCGCGCGGCCGGCGCCCCCGGTCACCACCGCGCTGAAGTCGACCCGTGCATGGCCGTCACCCATCTCGACGGTGAGCGGCCCGGGACGTACGGCGACCTCCCGGTGACGCAGGAACACCAGCGCCGCGAGGCGGCGCGCGCCGTCGCGATCCAGGCCGTCGGGACCGATGAAGTCCGGCGTTAGCGCATCCTCCACCGCCGACGCATCGCGCTGCTCGATCGCCGTTTCCAGCGAGGACACCGCCTCGCGCAGCGCGGCCTCGTCCTGCTCGCGGGCGCAGCCGGCCAGCGCCAGGCACAACGCCAGCGCCACCAGCAGCCAGCCACGCAAATGATTAGACATGACCCAATCTCCCGTCTTCCCGGAGGGCCGTCCGGCGATCGCCGACGCCCGTCCAGTTATTGCCAGCCCCCGGGGGCTATGCTCCAATCGACCGGACCATACTTGCACGCATCGAAGATGCCGTGGCAGGCCGGAAAGAACCAGAACGCAGCGATCGCAGGGGGAATGCAATGAGTGCCGAACGTCCGTGGCTTGAACAGTATCCGGCCGGAGTCCCTGCGCAGATCGACCCGGACGAGTTCTCCTCGGTCGTCGCCGTGCTCGAGAACGCGATCGACCATTTCCGCGAACGGCCCGCGTTCGCCAACCTCGGCAAGACGCTGACCTACGGCGAGATCGACGAGCTCAGCGCCCGCTTCGCCGCCTACCTGCTCGGCGAGCTCGGGCTGAAGAAGGGCGATCGCGTCGCGATCATGATGCCCAACTGCCTGCAGTACCCGATCGCCACCTTCGGCGTGCTGCGCGCCGGCATGACGGTGGTCAACACCAACCCGATGTACACCCCGCGCGAGTTGAAGCACCAGCTGGTGGACTCGGGTGCGAGCGTCATCCTGGTGCTCGACAACTTCGGCCACACCGTCCAGCAGGTGCTGGCCGACACGCCGGTGCGGCAGGTCATCACGACCGGTCTGGGCGACATGCTCGGCTTCCCGAAAGGCCCTGTCGTCAACTTCGTGCTCAAGCACCTCAAGAAGATGGTGCCGGCCTACTCGATCCCCGGCGCGGTGCGCTTCCGCGACGCGCTGGCGGCCGGCACGCGGCACCCGCTGCCGAAGGTCGAGGTCGGCAGCGACGACATCGCCTTCCTGCAGTACACCGGCGGCACCACCGGCGTGGCCAAGGGCGCGATGCTGACCCACCGCAACCTGGTGGCGAACATGCAGCAGGCCGCGGCGTGGGTGGGCACCAACGTCAAACCGGGGCAGGAGGTGATCATCACCGCGCTGCCGCTGTACCACATCTTCGCGCTGACGGCGAACGGCCTGGTCTTCATGAAGTTCGGCGGCCTGAACCACATGATCACCAACCCGCGCGACATGCCCGGCTTCGTCAAGGAGCTCAAGGGGGTGAAGTTCACCGCCATCACCGGCGTCAACACGCTGTTCAATGGCCTGTTGAACACGCCCGGTTTCGACGAGATCGATTTCTCCTCGCTGCACCTGACGCTTGGCGGCGGCATGGCGGTCCAGCGCTCGGTCGCCGAACGCTGGAAGAAGGTCACCGGCTGCACGCTGGTGGAGGCCTACGGCCTGACCGAGACATCGCCGGCGGCCTGCATCAACCCGATGGACCTGGCCGAGTACAACGGTGCAATCGGCCTGCCGATCCCGTCCACCGACGCCTGCATCAAGGACGAGGACGGCAACATGCTCCCGGTCGGCGAAGTCGGCGAGCTGTGCATCAAGGGCCCACAGGTGATGAAGGGCTACTGGCAGCGCCCGCAGGAGACCGCCGAGGCGATCGACGGCGACGGCTGGCTGCACACCGGCGACATGGCGAAGATGGACGAACAGGGTTTCTTCTTCATCGTCGACCGCAAGAAGGACATGATCCTGGTGTCGGGCTTCAACGTGTACCCGAACGAGATCGAGGACGTGATCGCGATGATGCCGGGCGTGCTCGAAGTCGCCGCGGTCGGCGTCCCGGACGAGAAGTCCGGCGAGGCGGTCAAGGTGGTCATCGTGAAGAAGGACCCGTCGCTGACCGCCGAGCAGGTGCTGCAGCACGCCCGCGGCAACCTGACCGGCTACAAGCGCCCGCACTTCGTCGAGTTCCGCTCGGAGCTGCCCAAGACCAACGTCGGCAAGATCCTGCGCCGCGAACTGCGCGACGAGGCCCGCGCCGACTGACCGTCCGGCAACGTCCGCAGCACCCCGAAAGCCCCTCTCCGGAGGGGTTTTCTTTTGTCCGCGCCGCGTGTCCGTGGCCGCGCGAACGCGGGTGTAGCATCGATTCGTGGGCTCCATCACTCCGTCCCGCAGCCCACCTCGAATGCGGGCGGCCAGCCGAGGACGCAACATGAGCATGACGGAGAAACGCCTGCGCGGATGCGCATTTCCCACCCTGCGCGTCGAGTCCGATCTGCACGGTGATGCCCACTGGCTCTACATGCACGCCGATACCGGCCCGGGCCTGCGCCCGTGCTTCCGCACCGCGCTGATGCACGACATGTGGAGTTACCTGTCGACGATCACCCTGCCCGAGTCGCTACGCGTGCGCGGCCGGCTGCGACACGTCGTGATCGCTTCCGACGCGCCGGCGTTCAACCTCGGCGGCGACCTCGAACTGTTCGCGCGGCTGATCCGGCAGAACCGCCGCGAGGCTTTGCTGGACTACGCACGCCGTTGCGTCGACGGCGTCCACCACCTGCACAGCGGCCTCGGCGGCGACGTCCGCACGATCGCGCTGGTGCAGGGCGACGCGCTCGGCGGCGGCATGGAGCTCGCCCTGTCCTGCCACACCATCGTCGCCGAGGAAGGTGTCGACATGGGCCTGCCGGAGGTGCTGTTCGGCCTGTTCCCGGGCATGGGTGCCTACTCGTTCCTGTGCCGCCGGGTGTCGCCGCAAGTGGCGGAGACACTCATCCTCGACGGCAACCTGCGCAGCAGCGACGAGCTCCATCGGCTCGGCGTGGTCGACGTGCTGGTGCCGAAGGGCCAGGGCGAGGCGGCAGTGCGCGACCTGATCCGCCGGCAGCAGCGTGCACCGGCCGCGCACCTGGCGCTGAACGCCGTGCGCGGCATCGCCCAGCCGGTCACCCGTGAGGAGCTGATGGCGATCACCGGGGTGTGGGTCGACGCCGCGCTTGCGCTGGGGGAGAAGTTCCTGCGGACGATGGACCGGATCGTGCGGGCGCAGACGAGGCGGTCGGGCGTCGCCCACTGACGCGGGGCTGGCACGGGCAACCGGCCGCGACGATCAGGGCGAGCCCTCGCCGTCGCGATGCCCGTGGGTGCGCCGACGGGTCTCGAGTGCGCGTCGACCCTGCGCGAGATGCGCGCCCAGCAGCCCCAGCTGCTGGCGCCAGTCGCGCGACAGTTGCCAGTCGGGCATGGCCATGACGTCGCCAGCCGCGGCCGCGACCCTGACCAGCCCGAGGTTGCCGGTGACGCCCTTCAGTGCGTGGACCTGCTCGCGTGCAGCGGTCCAGTCCGCGCCTTCGCCCGCGCGCCCGAAGGCGGCCAGGCAGGCATCGGCATCGCGCAGGCATTGCGATACGAACGTGCGCTCGAACTCGTCGCCCAGGCCGAGGGCCTCGAACTCGTCCAGCACGCCCGGGTCGAACACGCCGTCCAGCGACGGCAACGGGGCACGCAGTTCCACACCGCCGACCGCCCCCCCGACCCGTACCCCGGCCGCTACGTCCGCCAGCGTGTCGAGCAGGTGCGTGGCGGAGACCGGCTTGGCGAGGAACGCACGCGCGCCCGCCTGCTCACAGGCGCGGATCGACTGCGGCGTGACGTCCGCACTGAGCACCAGCACGGGCGTTCGCGTGGCGCCGCCGGCCTCCATCACCCGCAGCTGTCGCAGCAGGTCCAGTCCGCTCAGCCCCGGCATGTGCAGGTCGACGATCACGGCGTCGTAGGTGCCCGTCTCCAGCGCCGCCAGCACCTGCTCGCCGCCGTCGACGCAGACCACCCGGTGGCCGGCCTTCTGCAGCAGCCGCTGCAGGACCATGCGATTGGCCTCGTGGTCGTCGGCGACGAGGATCTCGAGGCTGCGGACGCGCACGCGATGCCGCAGGAAGGGATCGGAAAACGCGATGACGTTCTCCGCGGTCACCGTGTCGCCCGCGTCCATCCCCGGATCGTGGGGTGCGACGTCGCGTTCCTTCACCTCGGCAGCCTCTCCGCCTGCCTCGCCCGCCGCCTCGCCAGCCGCCTCGAACGGCAGCTCGACCCAGAACCGGCTTCCCTGCTCTTCCGTGCTCTCGAAGCCGATGTCGCCGCCCATCGCCTCGGTCAGGCCCTTGGCGATCGTGGTGCCCAGGCCGGTGCCGCCATACCGTCGCGCCAGGCCAGCATCGGCCTGCTCGAAGGCGCCGAACAACCGTTCCCGAACCTCCGGCGCGATGCCGATACCGGTATCGGCCACGGTGAAGCGCAACCGTGTAGTGCCGGGTGCGGCAGGCACGCACTCCACTTCCAGCCGCACCGATCCGCTCTCGGTGAACTTCACCGCATTGCCTGCCAGGTTGGTCAACACCTGCCGCAGGTAACCCGCGTCGCCCCGCACCCGCGCCGGCACATCGGCGGCAACCGAAGCCTCGTAGCGCAACTGTTTTGCCCGCGCCTGCGGTTGCAGGATCAGGCCGATGGCATCGACCAGCTCGCGCGGCGAGAAATCGACCCGGTTGAGCTTGACCTTGCCGGCCTCGATCGCGGCGATGTCGAGCACGTCCTCCACCAGCGCCATCAGGCTGCGGGTGGATGCCTGGATGGTCGCCAGGCACTCGCGCTGCTCGTCGTCCAGACGCGTGGTGGCAAGCACTTCCGACATGCCCGCCAGGCCGTTGAGCGGCGTCCGGAACTCGTGGCTCATGTTGGCGAGGAAGCGGCTCTTGGCCTCGTTGGCGCGGCGCGCCTCCCCGGTCGCCTCGGTCAGCGCCCGCAACAGCCCCGACAGGTACAGCGGGATCGCCACCAGCCCGAGCAGCAGCCCGATGCCGAGGCTCAGGTTCTCCCGCCAGTAATCGCTGCCCACGAGCACGCTGCCGAACGCGAGACAGGCGGCGCTGATCGCGGCGACCAGGTAGCGGTTGCCGAAGCGCAGGCCGTTGCCGACCGTGACCCACATGATGATCACGTAGACCCAGGCGATCGGCTCGCCCATCCGGATCATCGCGGCGGCCATCAGCCCGTAGTCGGAGATCATCCCGATCACCCGGCGCACGTGCGACGTGCCCGGCGCGTACGCGATCCACCCCAGCAGCACCATGCCGACCGCGAATCCCATCTCGACCAGTGTCAGCACGGCGGTGTACGCGCCCGGGTCCAGCGTGCCGCCGGCGCCGCGCAGCAGCAGGTACACCAGCACCACCGTCAACACGAGGATCCGCACCGTGGCCTGCCCGTGTTCGCTGTCCGGTCGCTGCGAGAAACGGGCAAGCAGGCGGGAAACCAGGTGCTTCATGCGGCTACTCCTTGCCGGTCTGCGGGGGTGTCCAGGAAAGGTGCGTGCAGATGTCCTCCAGCCGCTCGCGCGCCCGGAACAGCGCCTGGACACACACCGGATCGAACAGACGCCCGCTCTGCTCGACGATGTACGCCAGCGCGTCGTCGAGGCTCCACGCCTGCTTGTACGGGCGCGGCGAAACCAGCGCGTCGAGCACGTCGGCGACGGCGACGATGCGCGCCTCCACCGGGATCTCCTCGCCGCGCAGGCCGTCGGGATAGCCGCTGCCGTCGAAGCGCTCGTGGTGGCGCAGCGCGATGATCGCGGCGGTCTGGACAAAGCGGTTCTGGCTGCCGCTCAACAGTTCGTGGCCGATGCGCGGGTGGCCGCGCATGATCCGGGTTTCCTCCTCCGTCAGCGGCTGCGGCTTGAGCAGCACCGAATCGGGGATCGCGATCTTGCCGATGTCGTGCAGCGGCGCGGCCATCTCCACCAACCGCACCTCGTCCTCGAACAGGCCGATCTGCTCGGCGATCAGGCCGGCAATGCGCGACATCCGCTCCAGCGAGGCGCTGGTGCCGCAGTCGCGGTACTCGATGGCACGGGCCAGCCGCGACAGGGTCTCGCGCTCGCGCTCCTCGACCTCGTGCATGCTCGACAACAGCCGCTGCTCCAGCGAGAGCGCACGCTGCTTGACGTTCTCGGACTGCTGCCGCAGCTGCAGCAGGTTGCGGCAACGCGCCCGCAACTCCCGCGGGCGCACCGGCTTGACCAGAAAGTCGATGACCCCGGTATCCAGCGCGGCCTGCCGCACCGGCTCGTCGCCCACCACGGTCACCAGGATGATCGGGACATCGCGCCGCGCCGGGGCGCGACGGAAGCGGCGGGCGAACTCGAGCCCGTCCATCCCGGGCATGCGGTAGTCGAGCAGCAGCAGGTCCGGGTGGTTGGCCTCGCACCAGCTCAGGGCGTTGTCGGGTTCGCCGAAATCGTGCACGGCCAGCTGCGGGCTGATGTCCTCGATGATGTGTCGAAGCATCGTCCGGGCGGAGGTCTGATCGTCAACGATTACGACATTCATCGCCTACCGGTGCACCTTGCCGACTCCCGGTCGAGGATACCCGCGGGGTCGTTAAACCGACAGCCGGGCTACCCGGCGCCCGGTCAGGCGCCGGCGGACCCGGGCCGCATGTACGGGAACAGCAGCACGTCGCGGATCGACGCCGAGCCGGTCAGCATCATCACCAGCCGGTCGATGCCGACACCGAGGCCACCCGTTGGCGGCAGGCCGACCTCGAGCGCGCGGATGTAGTCGGCGTCGAAGTGCATCGCCTCGTCGTCGCCGCCGGCCTTGGCATCGACCTGCGCCTGGAAGCGTGCCGCCTGGTCCTCCGGGTCGTTGAGCTCGGAGAATCCGTTGGCCAGCTCCTTGCCGCCGATGAACAGCTCGAAGCGGTCGGTGATCTCGGGGTCACGGTCGCTGGCACGGGCCAGCGGACTGACTTCCACCGGGTGGTCGGTGATGAACGTCGGTTGCACGAGGGTGTGCTCGACGGTCTTTTCGAACACTTCCAGCAGCAACTTGCCCCAGCCGTAACCCGGCTTGACCGGGATCTTCAGCCGCTCGCAATGCGCGCGCATCTTCGCGAGGTCGCGCAGGTCGTCGCGGGCGATCTCGGGGTTGAGCTCCAGCACCGCGTCGGTCATCGACCAGCGGCGGAACGCCGGCCCCAGGTCGATCGACTGCCCGTCCCATTCCACCGCCGTGGTACCGAGCACCGACGTGGCGATGTCGCGGATCATGCCCTCGGTCAGGTCCATCACCTCGTTGTAGGTGGCGTAGGCCTCGTACAGCTCCAGCATCGTGAACTCGGGGTTGTGCCGGGTCGACACGCCCTCGTTGCGGAAGTTGCGGTTGATTTCGTAGACCCGCTCCAGCCCGCCAACCACCAGTCGCTTGAGGTACAGCTCCGGCGCGACGCGCAGGTACAGCTGCAGGTCGAGCGCGTTGTGGTGGGTGGTGAACGGCTTGGCCGTGGCCCCGCCGGGGATGTAATGCATCATCGGCGTCTCGACCTCGAGGAACCGCCGGCTGTCGAGCCACTCGCGCATCGCGCGGATGATTCGGCTGCGCTTGACGAACACGTCGCGCGCGTCGGGCGAGACGATCAGGTCGACGTAGCGCTGGCGGTAGCGCTGCTCGACGTCGGCGAGGCCGTGGAACTTGTCCGGCAACGGCCGCAGCGACTTGGTCAGCAGCCGCAGCGAGGCGACCTTGACCGACAGCTCGCCGGTGCGGGTGCGGGTCAGCGTGCCTTCCGCGCCGACGATGTCCCCGACGTCCCAGCCCTTGAACGCCTCGTAGGCATCGCCCAGCGCGTTGGCCTGCAGGAACAGCTGGATCCGGCCGGACTCGTCCTGCACCTGCACGAAACTGGCCTTGCCCATCACCCGCTTGAGCAGGATGCGGCCGGCGACGGCAACGTGGCGCTCCAGACCTTCAAGCGCCTCGGCGGTCCACTGCCCGGCGTCGACGTACTCGGCCTGCAGGTCGCCGGCGAAGTCACCGCGGCGGAAATCGTTCGGGAACGCCACGCCCTGTCCGCGCAGCGCCTTGAGTTTGGCGCGACGCTCGGCGATCAGGCGGTTCTCGTCCTGGTTGTGGTCGTCGGCGGGCGGCTGCGGGGTGGTGTCGGTCATGGGGTTGCCGTGGGAGCTGTTGTAGGGCGACGTGAGTCGCGAACGCGGAGGAAAATGTGGGGTCGGCGGGTCGCGACTGACGTCGCTCCTGCGACGGAGCTGTGATCAGGTCGCGTCCGCGCGTTTCGCGCCGACTTCCAGCCCCGACTTCAGGCTGGCCTCGACGAACTCGTCGAGATCGCCGTCGAGCACCTTCTGGGTGTCGGAGCGTTCGATGCCGGTGCGCAGGTCCTTGATCCGCGACTGGTCGAGCACGTAGTTGCGGATCTGGCTGCCCCAGCCGATGTCGGACTTGGTCGCCTCGACCGCGTCGCGCTCGGCGTTGCGCTTCTGGATCTCCAGCTCGTAGAGCTTCGCCGCGAGCATCTTCATCGCGCGGTCGCGGTTGGCGTGCTGGCTGCGCTCGGTC
>NZ_AVPT01000004.1 GCF_000768335.1 Lysobacter arseniciresistens ZS79 | reverse complement strand
GCGGTCTTCCCACACTAAAATCCGGATACCCAAAAAAGACGGGCCCCCGTGGGAGCCCGTCCTGTTGCGTCGCTACCGCGTGGATCAGGAGCGGATCGGCACCAGGGTGATCTCGACGCGGCGGTTCTTCGCCCGGCCGGCATCGGTGTCGTTGCTGGCGATCGGGCGGCTCTCGCCGGCGCCGGTGATGATGAAGCGATCGCGCATCAGGCCCTTCGACATGAGGTAGTCGCCCACCGAGTCGGCGCGGCGGACCGACAACTCCTGGTTGTAGGCGTCGGTGCCCTTGCTGTCGGTATGGCCGGCCACCTCGACGATGGTCTGGTTGTACTCGCGCAGCGTCGCGGCAACGTCATCCAGCACCGGATAGAACTGCGGCTGCAGGGCGGAGCTGTCGAAACCGAAGGTGATGTTGTCGGGCATGTTCAGGGTGATGTTGTCGCCCTGGCGGACCACGTCGACGCCGGTGCCGGCCATGCGCTCGCGCAATGCCCGCTCCTGGCGGTCCTGGTAGTTGCCAATGGCGCCGCCGGCGAGGCCGCCGACGCCGGCACCGACCAGCGCGCGCTGGCGGCGCTCGGTCGCGTCGTCACCGCTGAGCAGGCCGGCCACGGCGCCCACCGCCGCGCCGATGATGGCGCCGCGCTTGGTGCGGTCGTTGCTCGGGTCCGGGCCCTGTCCGTACGGATCCTGCTGCCCGTAATAGCCGCCGCCGGAGGTCGCGCAGCCAGCGAGCATGGCGGTCATCACTGCGGCGGCGAGGGTGTATCGCATCTGAGGTTTCATGTGTGTCCCTTCTGGCTGTGGCCTTGAACCGGCACAAAGCTAAACACGCCCGCGTATGAGGCGGGTGACGGGCCGGCCCGCCTGTTCAGGTTGCAGCGGGATTGCGCCGTCAACGCTCGACGAAACGCACGCGGCGGGTGATCGAGCAGGTCAACTCGTAGCCGATCGTTCCGGCAGCGTGGGCCACCGTCTCCACCGGCAGTGCCGGCCCCCACAACGTTACCGGGTCACCGACGCGAGCGTCCGGCACGTCGCGCAGGTCGATCGTCACCAGGTCCATCGAGACCCGGCCCACCAGCGGCGCGCGGCGATCGTTGACCAGCACCGGCGTGCCCGACGGCGCGGCGCGCGGGTAACCATCGCCGTAACCGATCGCGGCGACGCCGACCGGCATGTCCTCGGGGCACTCCCAGGTGGCCGCGTAGCCCACGCGCTCGCCCTTGCGGATCCGGTTGATCGCGATCAGCCGGGTGCCGAAGGTCATCGCCGGCTGCAGGCCGAAATCGGCACCGGTGCGGCCCTCCACCACCGAGATACCGTACAGCGCGCCCCCGGCGCGGACCCAGTCGGCATGCGCCTCGGGCCAGCCGAGCACCGCGGCCGAGTTGGACAGCGAGCGCTCGCCCGGCAGCCCGGCCACCGCCTCGTTGAACACGCGGATCTGGTCGCGCGTCTGGCGGCCGTGCGACGGCGCGTCCTCGAACTCGTCGGAACTGGCGAAATGGTTCAGCAGCCGGATGTCGCCCACCACGCCGCCGAGCGCCGCCAGCCGCGCATGCGCATTGCGCGCGTCCTCCGGCGCGAAGCCGAGGCGGTGCATGCCGGTGTCGATCTTCAACCAGCAACCGATCGACTCGCCGGGGTCGGCCTGCTCCAGCATCTCCAGCTGGCTGACGTGGTGGATCGCGGAGTCGACGTGCAGCGCACGCAGGCGACCGATGTCGGACGGCTCGTCGAAGCCCGACAGCAGCAGGATCGGCTGCGAGATGCCGGCTGCGCGCAGGCGTTCGGCGTCCGACAGCGCGGCGACGCCGAACGCGTCGGCGCCCGACAGCGCACGCGCGACCCGCTCCAGGCCGTGGCCGTAGCCGTCGGCCTTGACCACCGCCATCACACGGCTGCCGGGCGCGCGGGCACGCACCTGCCCGAGGTTGTGGCGCAGCGCGCCGGTGTCGATGACCGCGGTGGTGGGTCGTGCCATGCGCGCTTGCCTGTGGGGTTACTCGAAGCTGCCGATCGAATCGTGCGCGAGGTTGTCGAAACGGGTGTATTCGCCGAAGAACTTCAGCTTTATCGACCCGGTCGGGCCGTTACGCTGCTTGCCGATGATGACCTCGGCCAGGCCCTTGTCGGGCGAATTCTCCTTGTTGTAGTAGTCGTCGCGATAGATGAAGACGATCACGTCGGCGTCCTGCTCGATGGCGCCGGACTCGCGCAGGTCGGCCATCACCGGGCGCTTGTCGGCACGCTGCTCCAGCGAGCGGTTGAGCTGCGACAGCGCGATCACCGGCACGTTGAGTTCCTTGGCCAGGTGCTTGAGCGAACGCGAGATCTCGGAGATCTCGGTCGCGCGGTTCTCGCTGTTGCCGGGCACCGCCATCAGCTGCAGGTAGTCGATCACCACCAGCCCGAGATCGTGCTCGCGCTTGAGCCGGCGCGCCTTGGCCCGCAACGCGTCCGGGGACAGGCCCGGGGTGTCGTCGATGAAGATCTTGGCTTCCTTGAGCATCCGGATCGCGCTGGTCACCCGGCTCCAGTCCTCGTCCTCCAGCTGGCCGCTGCGCAGGCGCTGGGCGTTGACCCGGCCGTTGGAGGAGATCAGGCGCAGCGCGAGCTGGCTGGCCGACATTTCCATCGAGAACACCGCGACCGCCTTCTTGCTCTTGATCGCCGCGTACTCGGCGATGTTGAGCGCGAGCGTGGTCTTGCCCATCGCCGGGCGCGCGGCGAGGATCAGCAGGTCGGTCGGCTGCAGGCCGGCGGTCATCTCGTCGAACTCGGTGTAGCCGGTCGGCAGGCCGGTGACGCTGCCGCCGCTGGCGTAGCGCGTCTGCAGCACGTCGAAGGCTTCCGACAGCGCGGTATTGATCGCGGTGAAGTCGCTGCGGCCCTTGGCGCCGGCCTCGGCGATCGCGAACACCTGCTGCTCGGCCGACGACAGGATCTCGCTGCTCTCGCGGCCGTCGGGCTGGAAGCCGTCGTTGACGATGCTGGTGCCGACCTCGATCAGCTGCCGCAGGATCGCCTTGTCGCGGACGATCTCGGCGTAGGCCTTGATGTTGGCAGCCGACGGCGTGGTGCTGGCCAGCTCGATCAGGTAGGCGCCGCCGGCGACCTGCTCGGCCTCGCCGATCGACTCGAACCATTCGCCCAGGGTGACCGCGTCGAAGGGCTTGTTCTTCTCGGCCAGTTCGCGGATGGCGCGGAAGATCAGCTGGTGGTCGCGGCGGTAGAAGTCGCGCTCGGCCAGGCTGTCGGCGACGGTGTCGTAGGCCTCCGGCGCGAGCATCAACCCGCCGAGGACGGCCTGCTCGGCCTCGACCGACTGCGGCGGCACGCGCAGCTGGTCGATGCGCTGCTCGGCGCGGGTCTCGAAGCGGGAGTCGCGGAACTCACCGCGGAAGCCGGGGCGTGCGCTCATTGGATAGTGTCCTGGCTGGGGCCATCGCTGCGACGCGCACGCGGGCCGACGGTCCATCGTAGGGCCGGACGCGCCGGGGCGTTGCAGATAAGTCTGTGGATATCGGGTGGATAGCGTGCCACCGGAGGCCATCCGGGTTGTCGCACGGCACCGTCGCAGCCGCTGCGACGGGAACGGAACCGGCGGCCGCAAATACGAAGGGCGCCTTTCGGCGCCCCTCGCGTGCATCAGCGGCCGGTTGGACTCAGACCACTTCGCCCTCGACGACCACCTTGACGGTGGACTCGATGTCGGCGTGCAGGTGGACGACGACCTCGTACTCGCCGGTGCGGCGGATGGCGCCCTCGCCCATGATCACCTCGGACTTCTCGACCGGGTAGCCGGCCTTGGTCAGCGCCTCGGCGATGTCGCGGTTCGTGATCGAACCGTACAGCTTGCCTTCGGTCGCGGCGTTGGCGCGGATGGTGACCGACACGTCGGCGAGCTTGGCCTGGCGGGCCTCGGCCTCGTCGTGCATGGCCTTGGCCTTGGCTTCGTACTCGGCGCGGCGCGCCTCGAACTCTTCCAGGTTGGCGGCGGTGGCCGGCACGGCCTTGCCCTGCGGGACCAGGAAGTTGCGGCCGTAGCCCGGCTTGACGTCGACCTTGTCGCCGAGCTTGCCGAGGTTCTGCACGTTCTGCAGGAGGATCAGTTGCATGGTGTTGCTCCGTATTCGTTAGCGGGGCCCAGGCCCCGCAACACTGGCTGTCCGAATGACCGGGAGGCCGATCAGGCGTTGTGGTTGTCGGTGTACGGGATCAGCGCGAGGAAACGCGCGCGCTTGACGGCCGTGGCCAGCTGGCGCTGGTACTTCGACTTGGTGCCGGTGACGCGCGACGGGACGATCTTGCCGGTCTCGGTCAGGTACTGGCGCAGGGTGTTGAGATCCTTGTAGTCGATCTCCTTGACGCCCTCGGCGGTGAACTTGCAGAACTTGCGGCGGCGGAAGAACTTGGACATGTGCGTGCTCCTCAGGCGGCTTCGTTGGTGTCGTCGGACTTCTCGTCCGAACCGGCGTCGGACTTGCCGCCCTCGCCGTCACTGCTGTCGTCGTCACGGCGGCGGCGCTCGCCACGCTCGGGCTTGTCGCCCTTCTCGTCCTTGAACTTCATGATCAGCGACTGCTCGGTGTCGGCCGCGTCGCGCTTCATGACCAGGTGGCGCAGCACCGCGTCGTTGAAGCGGAAACCGTCGACCAGCTCGTTCAGCACGTCCTGGCTGCACTCGATGTTGAACAGCACGTAGTGGGCCTTGACCAGGTTCTCGATCGGGTACGCCAGCTGGCGGCGGCCCCAGTCCTCGAGACGGTGGATCTTGCCCTCGCCGCCCTCGATCAGCGCCTTGTAGCGCTCGATCATGGCCGGCACCTGCTCGCTCTGGTCCGGGTGGACCAGGAACACGACTTCGTAATGACGCATGGTGTTTTCCCTGTGGATATCGGCCTTGCGGCCGGACAGCCCCCCTGCCGGGCGGGATCCGCGACGTGCAGGTGGGGCAAGGTTCCCCCGGCCAGGCCGGAGGAAGCCGCGCATTATGGCAGTTCCGGAGCCCGGCGGCCAGTCACGCGGAGATCGGGCCGAACCGCCCCCGAGGCGCGTTCAGGCGACATCGGCGTCGGTGGTGAAGCTCTCGCCGCAGCCGCACTCGGCGCTGGCGTTGGGGTTGCGGAACAGGAACTGCTCGCCCAGCCGCTGCTTCACCAGGTCGATGGTGGTGCCCTCCACCTGCGGCAGGCTCACCGCGTCGACGTAGATCCGCACGCCGTCCTGCTCGAACACGGTGTCGCCGGCGCGTTCGTCCCTGGCCAGGTCGGCGGTGTACTGCCAGCCCGAACAGCCGGTGCGGGTCACGCCGAAGCGCAGGCCGATCGCATCGGGGGTCTCGACGAGGTAACGCTGGACGCGGGCGAGCGCGTCGGGGGTCAGGTTGACGGGCATGGGGGCTCCGGTGGTGGCTGCGACAGCGTGTGGCCACGCTCGATTATAGCGGCGCGGGGTGAACCGCTCCGGTAGACTGCGCCCCTTGATATCGGCCCGGGCAGGCGGGGATTCAAGCCTGCCGGTGCCGCTGGACCGAGCCCCCACGAGAACCACTCCATGACCACGACAAGCGTGCAACACGCACTCGCAGGCCGGCTGCCGGTCGGCGGCGAAGTCACCGTCCGCGGCTGGGTCCGCACCCGGCGCGACTCCAAGGCGGGGCTGAGCTTCGTCAACGTCAGCGACGGCTCGTGCTTCGCCCCGATCCAGGTCGTCGCGCCGGCCACCCTGTCCAACTACGAATCCGAGGTGAAGCACCTCACCGCCGGCTGCTCGGTGATCGCCACCGGCGAGCTGGTCGAGTCGCAGGGCCAGGGCCAGGGCTTCGAGATCCAGGCCAGCAGGGTCGAGGTGGTCGGCTGGGTCGACGACCCGGAGACCTACCCGATCCAGCCCAAGGCGCACTCGCTGGAGTTCCTGCGCGAGGTCGCCCACCTGCGCCCGCGGACCAACCTGTTCGGCGCGGTCACCCGCATCCGCGACTGCCTGTCCAAGGCGGTGCACCGGTTCTTCCACGAGAACGGCTACTTCTGGATCAGCACGCCGATCGTGACCACGTCCGACGCGGAGGGCGCCGGGCAGATGTTCCGGGTCTCCACGCTGGACATGGCCAACCTGCCGCGCAACGCGAAGGGCGAGGTCGATTTCAGCCGCGACTTCTTCGGCAAGGAGACCTTCCTCACCGTGTCCGGCCAGCTCAACGTCGAGGCCTACTGCCTGGCGCTGAGCAAGGTCTACACCTTCGGCCCGACCTTCCGCGCGGAGAACTCCAACACCACCCGCCACCTCGCCGAGTTCTGGATGGTCGAGCCGGAAATCGCCTTCGCCGACCTGGCCGAGAACGCCCGTGTCGCCGAAGACTTCCTCAAGTACCTGTTCCGCGCGGTGCTGGACGAGCGTGGCGACGACATGGCGTTCATCGCCGAGCGCGTGCAGAAGGACGCGGTGACCCGGCTGGAGGCGTTCATCAACGCGCCGTTCGAGCAGATCGACTACACCGACGCGATCAGGCTGCTGCAGGACTCGAAGCAGAAGTTCGACTTCCCGGTCGAGTGGGGCCTGGACCTGCAGACCGAGCACGAGCGCTGGCTGACCGAGCAGCACGTCGGCCGCCCGGTGGTGGTCAGCAACTACCCCGAGCACATCAAGGCGTTCTACATGCGCCTCAACGACGACGGCAGGACCGTCGCGGCAATGGACGTGCTGGCGCCGGGCATCGGCGAGATCATCGGCGGCTCGCAGCGCGAGGAGCGGCTGGACGTGCTCGACGCGCGCATGGCGCAGTTCGGGCTCGACCCGGAGCACTACCAGTGGTATCGCGATTTCCGCCGCTACGGCTCGGTGCCGCATTCGGGCTTCGGGCTGGGCTTCGAACGGCTGGTGGTCTACGTGTGCGGCCTGTCCAACATCCGCGACGCGATTCCCTACCCGCGCGCGCCGGGCACGGCCGAGTTCTGACCGGCCGACGAGGTTGCCGACGTGATCCTGTTCTTCGCCCTGCTCTTTCTCGCGCTGGCCATCGCCGGTGCGACCGCGTTCGTGATCTTCTGGCCGCTGATGCTGGTGCACGTGCGCGACCGCTATCCGCAGCTGGAGGCGAACCTCGGCAGCAACGCGTTCGCCCGGCCGTCGGCCTGGGCCTGGCTGCTGCGCGGCGGCTACCGCAGCGAGGGTGACCGCAACCTCGACGGCCTCGCCACCCCGGCACGGGTCGCGCTGTGCACCATCATCGCCGGGCTGGTCGGCGCCGGCGTCCTGTACCTGCTGTCCCTGGCGCTTGCATGAGCGATATCCGCATGAACGACGAAACCACCGCGCCCACCGCAACCGCCCGCGACCAGTGGTGGCTCGCCACCATCGGCCGCACCGTGGTCTGGGCACGGCTGCGGGTGCGCGAGGCCGGCACCGCGGAGGTGTTCGACAGCGACGGCAACACGCTCGCCTACGACAGCGAGGACAGCGCCCGCGCCGCGCTGATGGACGCCGAGTTCAGCGCGGTCGACGGGATGGACGAGGACGACGCCGCTGCACGCGGCTTCACCCTTGCCGAGCTCGATCCACCCACCGGCAGCGATGACGAACTGGCGGGCCGCATGGTGCTGAAGCTGCCGTCGCGCCATTGACCACGCCCGACAGGGCCTCCCCGGGAGACTGACGATGGACCTGAACCTCCACGGCCGGCATGCGCTGGTCTGCGGTGCCAGCCAGGGCATCGGCCTTGCCACCGCGCAGGAACTCGCCGGCCTCGGCGCCGACGTCACCGTGCTGGCGCGCCGCGAGGACGTGTTGCGCGACATCGCCGGCCAACTGCCGCGCACGGGCGCGCAGGCGCACGGTTGGCTCGCCGCCGACGCCACGGACATCGACCGCCTTCGGGCGAAGGTAGAGGCGCTGGTCGCCGGCAAGCCGGTCCACATCCTCGTCAACAACAGCGGCGGCCCGGCGCCGGGCACGATCCGCGGCACCGACCCGGCGGCGTTCGAGGCCGCGTACCGCCAGCACCTGCTCGCCAACCACGTGCTGGCGGAGGCGGTGGTGCCGGGCATGGAGCGCGACGGCTGCGGCCGCATTGTCAACGTCATATCGACCTCGGTGAAGGAACCGATCCGCGGCCTCGGCGTGTCCAACACCACGCGCTGGGCGGTGGCCAGCTGGGCCAAGACGCTGGCGACCGAACTGGCGCCGCGCGGAATCACCGTCAACAACGTGCTGCCGGGCTCCACCGAGACCCCGCGCATCGAACAGATCATCGCGACCAATGCCGAACGTGGCGGCCGCAGCCAGGAGGAGGTGTTCGCCGCGATGGTCGCCGAGATCCCGCTGGGCCGCTTCGCCCGGCCGGAGGAAACCGCCAGCGCGATCGCCTTCCTGTGCTCGCCGGCGGCCGCCTACATCACCGGCGTCAACCTGCCGGTCGACGGCGGCCGCACGCGCTCGCTCTGAACGCGCCGGCCGGGGCGACGGTCAGTCCAGGCGCAGGCGGGCGTCGCCGGAGAACGTCTCGACCGAGATCTCGCCGTCGCCGCTGCCGTAGCGGTGCTCGAAGCTTGCCCCCGGACCGTGCCGCGGCCGCTCGATCCGCGCGTCCGGCGCGTCCAGGTCGCCACTGAAGCTCTCGCCGCGCACCTGCGCCGACAGGCCGGCCGGCAACCGCAGGTCGATGTCGCCGCTGACCGACTCCATCGCGATCTCGCCGCCCGGCGCCAGCGCGGTGCGAAGCGCGATGTCGCCCGACACCGTGGCCACCGACACCGAGCGCACGCTCGACTCGTGCACCGCGATATCGGCGTCGCCGGACACGGTGCCCACGTTGACCTCGCCGTCCAGCCGCCCGCCCAGACGGATGTCGCCGCTGACGGTGGCGAGGTCGACCTCGCGGCTGTTGCTGGTCACGCGCAGGTCGCCGCTGACGCTCTCGATCGACAGTTCACGCGGCGCGCCGACCACGGTGACGTTGCCGCTGACGCTGTCGATCGACACCTCCGACAGCGCCACGCCCATCACGTCGACATCGGCCGCGACCGAGTCGATCTCCAGGTCGGCGCGGATCGGCACCATCAGGTGCAGCCGGGTCGGGCCGGTGTTGTCGGACGACAGCAGGCCGAAGCCGCCGCGGCTGGGGTACTTGACCCGCACGCTGAGGCTGCGCCCGTTGCCGTCGATCTCCAGCTTCTCGACGCCCTCGCCGAGCGAGCCGGTGATCTTCACCTCGGGCCGGTCCCAGGCCTCGACATCGATCCGGCCCTTGAGGTTGTCGATCTCGACGCGGCCGTCGGGGTCGAGGGCGCGGGTCTCGTCGATCGGGGTGTCGGCCCAGGCGCTGCTGGCGGCCAACAGCAGGGCGCAGGCGACGGCGGGGATGGGCATGGCGCGGCGAAGGTTCATGGTGGCTCCGGATCAACTGAGGGCGGCGCGCTGGGACAGGGCGAGCCGCCGGGCATAGGTGCGGCGCAGCTGCTGCAGCAGCAGGCGCGAGTCGGGGTCGTGGGCGAGCGCGTCGAGGATGATCCCGGCGCTGCGGTCGAGTTCGTCGAGGGCGGTCCGGTAGGCCGCATCGCCCACGGGGGCAGCGCCAGAGGCGTCGAGTTCGACCAGCGCGGCATCGTACTGCCTAGTCATGCCGGCGACCTCGCGCTGGACCAGGGTGGGCGGCGCGGCTGCGGTGTCGGCCATCCGCACAGCGTCCGTCGTGCCGGGACTGCCCGGCATCCACCAGCCGGCAAAGCCGATCACCGCCAGCAGGCTCGCGGCCAGCGCGACCGGCACCAGCAGGCGCCGCCGCGGGCGGGCGGCCGGCGGGCGGACCAGCGCGGCCTCGATGCCCGGCCAGAGGTCGCGCCCGGGTGCGCCGTCCTGGCGCATGGCGCGCAACCGCCAGCGCAGGGCGCCGTCGATGTCGTTGTGGTTGTCACCGGTCATGCGTGTGCTCCCAACCGCTCGCGCAACAGGCCGCGCGCTCGGTGCAATTGCGCCTTGGAACTGCCCACCGCCATGCCCAGCTCGGTGGCGATCTCCTCGTGCTTCCAGCCTTCCACGTCGTACAGCACCAGCACGGCGCGGGCGCGCGGCGGCAGGCTGGCGACGGCGCGCTCCAGGTCCATCGACAGCGCGGTGGTCTGCCCGGCCGAGTCGACGGTGCCGAGCACGTCGAAGGCGTCATCCTCGCCGTCGTCCTGCGGGCGGGTGCGTCGCCGGCGCAACTCCATCAGCGCGGTGTTGACCGCCAGCCGGTGCAGCCAGGTCGAAAACGCGGCCTCGAAGCGGAACGCCGGCAGCGCCTGCCACGCACGCACGAAGGCCTCCTGCGTGAGGTCGTCGGCGCGCGCGCCGCGGGTGCCGACCAGCCGCCCGATCACGCCGTGGACGCGGCCGACGTGCCGCCGGTACAGCTGCTCGAACGCCGCCACCCCGCCCTTCGCCGCCGCCGCGACCAGCTCGCGCTCATCGTCGGCCACCGGAGCATCGGCGGCGCGCGCGGGTTCGGCTTCGGTCGGCAGGTCGATCACGGCGGTCAGCATAGTCACTCGGATGAACCGGCGGCACGGATGGTTTAAACCCGCCTTCGCGACCGGCGTGGCCTCCATGCGCCGGCGCATGCAGCGACGCCCGCCGGGTCGCGCGTTAAGCTTGCCGGATGCGCCTGCCCCTCTGGATCGATGGCAAAGCACGCGACCCGGCAAGCGGGCGCTGGATGCCGGTATTCGATCCGGCCAGCGGCCGCGCCTTCGCCGAGGTCGCCCAGGGCGACCGCAACGACGTCGATGCCGCGGTGGCGGCGGCGCAGGCCGCGGCGCCGGGCTGGGCCGCGCTGCCCAACAGCCGCCGCGCACGCTGGCTGGAGAAACTGGCCCACGCGCTGGAATCGCGGCTGGAGGCCTTCGCCCACGCCGAATCACGCGACGGCGGCAAGCCCATCAAGCTCGCGCGCGAGGCCGAGATCCCCCGCGCAATCAGCAACCTGCGGTTCTTCGCCCATGCCGCGACCCAGTTCGCCAGCGAGTCGCACCACGGCGAGGCCGGCCTCAACTACACCCTGCGCCCGCCGCTGGGCGTGGTCGCCACGATCTCCCCGTGGAACCTGCCGCTGTACCTGCTGACGTGGAAGATCGCGCCGGCACTTGCCGCCGGTAACGCGGTGGTCGCCAAACCGTCGGAAGTCACCCCGGTGACGGCGACGATGCTGGCGGAACTCGCCGCGGAGATAGGCTTTCCCGCCGGCGTGTTCAACCTCGTGCATGGCGCGGGGCCGGAAGTCGGCGAGCCACTGGTGGTTCACCCCGGGGTCCGGGCGGTGTCGTTCACCGGCAGCACCGCGGTCGGTCGGCGGATCGCCGGGCTGGTCGCGCCGCAGCTGAAGAAGGTCTCGCTTGAACTGGGCGGCAAGAACCCGACCCTGGTCTTCGCCGACAGCGACTGGCGCGACCACCTCGATACGCTGGTGCGCTCCGCGTTCCAGAACTCCGGCCAGATCTGCCTGTGCGGCTCGCGGATGCTGGTGGAGCGGCGGATCGAGGTCGAGTTCCGCGAGGCGCTGGTCGAGCGCGCGATGGCGATCCGCGTCGGCGACCCGATCGACGAGGACATGCAGCTCGGCCCGCTGGTGTCGCAGGCGCATTTCGACAAGGTGGTCGCGGCAATCGCCCGGGCGCGCGCCGAGGGCGGCCGCGTGCTGTGCGGCGGCAATGCGCTGGACCGGCCCGGCTGGTTTATCGCCCCGACCGTAATTGACGGCCTCGGCCCGGACTGCGCGACCAACCGCGAGGAAATCTTCGGCCCCGTCGTGACGCTGCAGTCCTTCGACAGCGACGCCGAGGCGCTCGCGCTGGCCAACGCCGGCGACTACGGCCTGTCCGCGTCGGTCTGGACGCGCGACCTCAACCGCGCCCACCAGCTGGCCCGCGATCTGCGCGCCGGCATGGTCTGGATCAACACCTGGCTGCAACGCGACCTGCGCACGCCCTTCGGCGGCACCGGCGTGTCAGGCCTCGGCCGCGAAGGCGGCGCCGAGGCGATGCGATTCTTCACCGACGCCAAGAACGTCGGTCTCCACCTGGACTGAGTACCCCGATGCCATCACTTTCCGAACTGCTGCGACAGAACCATGCCTGGGCCGAACGAGTCAGCGCCGAGGACCCCGGCTTTTTCGAGCGGCTGTCGCGCCAGCAGGCCCCCGAGTACCTGTGGATCGGCTGCTCCGACTCGCGCGTGCCCGCCAACCAGATCATCGACGTCGCCCCGGGCGAGGTCTTCGTCCACCGCAACATCGCCAACGTCGTGGTCCACACCGACCTCAACTGCCTGTCGGTGATCCAGTTCGCGGTCGACGTGCTCAAGGTCAAGCACATCCTGGTCGTCGGCCATTACGGTTGCGGCGGTGTCCACGCGGCGCTGCACGGGCGCCGGCTCGGGCTGTCGGACAACTGGGTCCGGCACGTTGCCGATGTCGGCGAGAAGCATCGCGACACGCTGGGCAGCTTCGACGACGACGAGCTGCGCCACGACCGACTGTGCGAGCTGAACGTGCTCGAACAGGTCACCAACCTCTGCCACACCACCATCGTCCGCGACGCCTGGACGCGCGGCCAGCAGCTTGCCGTGCACGGCTGGGTGTACACCCTGCGCGACGGCAAGGTGCATGACCTCGGCATCGACGTGGACGCCTCCGAGCGGTTGCCGGGCAAGTACGCAGACGCCCTCGCCCGCATCCGCATCGACCGGGAAGACCGCTGAGATGGCCGGGGTCGTCCGTGCCGGCGGCGCGCCGAAACCGGTCGGCGCCTACCCGCACGCCCGCCGGGTCGGCCAGTTGCTGTTCCTGTCCGGCATCGGTCCGCGCGACCCCGACACCAACGCCATCGTCGGCAACGTCCACGACGCCGACGGCCGGCTGATCAGCTACGACATCGACGCCCAGACCCGAGCGGTGTTCGCCAACGTGCGCACGGTGCTGGAGGCCAGCGGCGCCCGCTGGGAGGACCTGGTCGACGTGACCGTCTACCTGACCGACATGGCCGGCGACTTCGCGCGCTACAACACGGTCTGGGCCGAGTATTTCCCCGACGTCGACGCCGCGCCCTGCCGTACCACCCTCGGTATCGACGCCCTGCCGACTCCGATCGCGATCGAGCTCAAGTGCGTCGCCGCCCTGCCCGACTGACGGAGAACCGCCATGCCGCTGCCCGCCCCCATCGACCTGCAGGCCTGGATCGAGGAGCACCGCGAGCTGCTCAAGCCGCCGGTGGGTAACAAGTGCATCGTCGATGACGACTACATCGTGATGATCGTCGGAGGGCCCAATGCCCGCACCGACTACCACTGGGAGGAAGGCCCGGAGTTCTTCCACCAGCTGGAGGGCGAAATGGTGCTGCGCATCCAGGAAGACGGCCGCCCGCGCGACATCCGCATCCGCGCCGGCGAGATGTTCTACCTGCCGCCGCGGGTGCCGCACAGCCCGCAGCGCATGCCCGGCTCGGTCGGGCTGGTGATCGAGCGCCGCCGGCTGGCGCACGAGGACGACGCGCTGATGTGGTTCTGCATCGACTGCAACCACAAGCTGTACGAGGAATCATTCCACCTGGTCGACATCGAGCAGGACTTCTTCCGCGTGTTCGAGAACTTCTACCGCGACGAGACCCTGCGCACCTGCGACCGGTGCGGCACGCTCAACCCGCGGCCGTCGCGCTACGAGCTTGACGCCGACTCGCAGGCCGACATCACCTGAGCGCAGCCTGGGGCATGATGCAACGATGCTGAAGATCGACACCCACGCCCACTACCTGCCGCGCGACTGGCCCGACCTGGCGCGCAAGTACGGCGAGAACCGTTTCCCGGTGATCCACCACACCGAGGACGGCCGCCACCGCATCTACAAGGACGGCAGGTTCTTCCGCGAGATCTGGTCCAAGACCTGGGACCCGCAGGAGCGCATCGACGACTACGCCCGGTTCGGGGTGCAGGTGCAGGTGCTGAGCACGGTGCCGGTGATGTTCTGCTACTGGGCCCGGCCGCACCACGCGCTGGAGCTGCACCAGGCGCTCAACGACCACATGGCGCAGACCTGCCGCGACTACCCGCGGCACTACGCCGGCATCGGCACCGTGCCGTTGCAGTCGCCGCGGCTGGCGACGCAGGAGCTGGAGCGCTGCATGGACCAGCTCGGCCTGCAGGGCGTGCAGATCGGCAGCCACGTGGTCCGCGCCGACGGCGGCAACTGGAACCTCGACGCGCCCGAGCTGTTCGACTTCTTCCAGGCCGCGGCCGAGCTGGGCGCGGCGATCCTGGTCCACCCGTGGGACATGATGGGCACCGACACGATGCCCAAGTACTGGTTGCCGTGGCTGGTCGGAATGCCCGCCGAGCAGTCGCGCGCGGCGTGCGCGCTGATCTTCGGCGGCGTACTGGAGCGGCTGCCGAAGCTGAAGATCTGCCTCGCCCACGGCGGCGGCGCGTTCCCGTACACCATCGGCCGCATCGAACACGGTTTCAACATGCGCCCGGACCTGGTCGCGACCGACAACCCGCGCAACCCGCGCGAATACCTCGGCCAACTGTTCTTCGACTCCTGGGTGGCCGACCAGGCGGCGCTGCGCTACCTGCTGGACACCTGCGGCGTCGACCGGGTGATGCTCGGCACCGACTACCCCTTCCCGCTCGGCGAGCAGGCACCCGGCGCCGGCATCGACCGCCTGCAGCTGGACGAGGCCGGGCAGGCGCGCCTGTTCCACGGCACCGCGCTCGAGTGGCTGGGGCTGCCCCGCTCCCGCTTCGCCTGACATCGATACTCCCACCCGCACCAGAAGGACCTTCGCCGAAGTGACCGATCCGTACTCGCTCGACCACGCCCGTGCCCTCGATGCCGCCGACCCGCTGCCCACCCTGCGCGCCGAGTTCCACGTGCCGATGCATGGCGACGCCGAGCAGGCCTACTTCGTCGGCAACTCGCTGGGCCTGCAGCCGCGCGGCGCCCGCGCGCAGGTGGAGGACGTGCTGGACAAGTGGTCGATGGAGGCGGTCGAGGGCCACTTCCGCGGCCATTCGCAGTGGCTCAGCTACCACGGGCTGATGCGCGAGCCGCTGGCGCGGCTGGTCGGCGCCAAGCCCGTTGAGGTGGTCGCGATGAACTCGCTGACCGCCAACCTGCACCTGATGATGGTGAGCTTCTACCGGCCGACCGCCGAGCGGCCGGCGATCCTGATCGAGGCCGGCGCGTTCCCCTCGGACCGCTACGCGGTGGCGTCGCAGATCGCCTTCCACGGCTTCGACCCGGACACCGACCTGATCGAGCTGGAGCCCGACCAGCCCGGCGGGGTGTTCTCGATGCCGGCCATTGCCGACGCGATCGAACGGCACGGTCCACGGCTGGCGCTGGTGCTGTGGCCCGGCGTGCAGTACCGCACCGGGCAGGCGTTCGACCTCGGCGAAATAACCCGGCTGGCGCATGCGCAGGGCGCGCGCTGCGGGCTGGACCTCGCCCACGCGGTCGGCAACGTCGAACTGTCGCTGCACGACGACGGCGCCGACTTTGCCGTCTGGTGCCACTACAAGTACCTCAACAGCGGCCCGGGCGCGGTGGCCGGCTGTTTCGTGCATGAGCGCCATGCGCGCGCCGGCCTGCCGCGGTTCGCCGGCTGGTGGGGGCACGAGCAGGAGAGCCGGTTCCGGATGGGGCCGGAGTTCGTGCCCAGCGAGGGCGCCGACGGCTGGCAGCTCAGCAACCCGCCGATCCTCGGGCTGGCGCCGCTGCGCGCCTCGCTGGACCTGTTCGACCGCGTCGGCATGCCGGCACTGCGCGAAAAATCGCAGCGCCTCACCGGCTACCTGCAATGCCTGATCGACGACCGCCTTGCCGACACCCTCGAGGTGCTGACCCCGCGCGACCTGCCCCAGCGCGGCTGCCAGCTGTCGATCCGCGTGCGCGGCGGGCGCGAACAGGGCCGCGCGCTGTTCGACCACCTCGCCGCCGAGGGCGTGCTGGGTGACTGGCGCGAACCGGACGTGATCCGCATCTCGCCGGCGCCGCTGTACAACACCTTCGAAGACGTGTTCCGCTTCGCCCGGTCCGTCGCGGCCTGGCGCGACGCCGGCGCATAGCCCGCCACCACCGGACGCGAGAGGCCCGTGCCGTTGAATCCGCCGAACGACAAGCACCTCACGATCATCGGCGCCGGCCTGGCCGGTGCCCTGCTCGCCACCCTGCTGGCCCGCCGCGGCTGGGAGGTCGACGTCTACGAGAAGCGCGACGACCCGCGCAAGCGCGACCTCGAACGCGGCCGCTCGATCAACCTGGCGCTGGCCGAGCGCGGCCGCAACGCCCTGCGCAACGCCGATGCCGACGAGGCGGTGATGGCACAGGCGGTGATGATGCGCGGCCGTATGGTGCACTTCGCCGACGGCCGCACCGACCTGCAGCGCTACGGCCGCGACGACAGCGAGGTGATCTGGTCGGTCCACCGGGGCGAGCTCAACCGCATCCTGCTCGACATCGCCGAGGCCGCGGGCGCGCGCGTGCATTTCGACCTCGGCCTGCAATCCGTCGACTTCGAGGCCTGCACCGCACGCTACGCCCGTCGCGACGGTGAAACCCACGACGTCCCGTTCCGCACCCTGATCGGCGCCGATGGCGCCGGCTCGCAGCTGCGCCAGTCGATGGGCACGGTGGCCGACCTCGGCGAGCGCACCGACTTCCTCGACCACTCCTACAAGGAGCTGGAGATCCCGCCGGCGGCCGACGGCGGCTTCCTGATCGAACCCAATGCCCTGCACATCTGGCCGCGCGGCCGCTACATGTGCATCGCCCTGCCCAACGACGAGCAGACCTTCACCGTCACCCTGTTCCTGCCCAATACCGGCAACCCGACGGCCGGCGTGCCGGGTTTCGACAGCATCCGCAGCGGTGCCGATGCGCGCGCGCTGTTCGACCGCGAGTTCCCGGATGCCTCGGCACTGATCCCGCGGCTGGAGCACGACTTCGACCATAACCCGACCGGCGTGCTTGGCACGTTGTACCTCGACCGCTGGCACCTGGACGGGCGCGCGGTGCTGGTCGGCGACGCCGCCCACGCGATGGTGCCGTTCCACGGCCAGGGAATGAACTGTGCGTTCGAGGACTGCGTCGCGCTGGCCGACCACCTCGACCGGCACGGCAACCGCGCCGAAGCCTTCGCCGCGTTCCAGCGCGAGCGGCTGCCCAACGCCCGCGCGATCCAGCACATGGCGCTGGAGAACTACCTGGAAATGCGCGACCGGGTCGACGACGACGACTACCTGCTGCAGCGCGCCCTCGAGCACAAGCTGGCCGAGCGCCACCCGGACCGCTTCGTCCCGCGCTACGCGATGGTGACTTTCCGCCACATCCCCTACGCCGTCGCACTGGTGCGCGGCAATCTCCAGCGCGAGTTGCTGGTGCAGCTGACCCGCGGCCACGACAGCCTCGCCACGCTGGACTGGGACAAGGTGGACGCCGCCGTGCGGGCGAAGCTGGCACCGCTGCCCGCGGACCGCTGACCGATGCCCGCCAGCTTCCTGTTCTACGACCTCGAAACCTTCGGCTCCGACCCGCGTGGCAACCGCATCGCCCAGTTCGCGGCGATCCGCACCGACAGCGACCTCAACCCAATCGAGGAGCCGATCAGCATCTTCGTCCGCCCGGCCGACGACCTGCTGCCCTCGCCTACCGCGACGCTGATCACCGGCATCACCCCGCAGCATGCGCTGCGCGAGGGCATGCCCGAGGCGGCCGCGTTCGCGCTGATCTGCGAGGAGATGTCGCGCCCGGAAACCTGCACGCTGGGCTACAACTCGCTGCGCTTCGACGACGAGTTCGTCCGCCACGGGCTGTTCCGCAACTTCTTCGACGTCTACGAGCGCGAGTGGCGCGGCGGCAACTCGCGCTGGGACCTGCTCGACGTGTTCCGCTTCGCCCACGCGCTGCGTCCGGACGGGCTGGTCTGGCCCAGGCGCGAGGACGGCGCGACCTCGTTCAAGCTCGAACACCTGGCCGAGGCCAACCACGTCCGCGAGGGTGACGCCCACGAGGCGCTGTCGGACGTGCGTGCGCTGATCGGCCTTGCCCGCAAGCTCAAGCACGCGCAGCCGCGGCTGTGGGACTACGCGCTGCGCCTGCGCGACAAGCGCTACGTGGCCAGCCTGCTCGACACCGTGGCGATGACGCCGGTGCTTCACGTCTCCCAGCGCTTCCCCGCCAGCCGCCTGTGCGCGGCGCCGATGGTGCCTGTGGCGCGCCACCCGCACATCGACAATCGCGTGATCGCCTTCGACCTCGGCCAGGACCCGGCACCGCTGCTGGAGCTGGACGCCGGGGAGATCGCGGCGCGGCTGTACGTGCGCAATGCCGACCTGCCCGAAGGCGTGGAACGGGTCGCACTGAAGGAGATCCACCTCAACCGCAGCCCGGCGCTGTCGGCGTGGGCGCACCTGCGGCCGGAGGATTTCGACCGTCTCGGCATCGACCCGGACGAGGCCGAGGCGCGTGCCGCGCGCATTCACGCGGCCGGCCCGGCGCTGGTCGAGAAGATCCGCCTGGTGTTCGCGCGCGCACACGAGCGCGGCCCGTCCGACCCCGACGGCAGCCTCTACGACGGTTTCATCGACGGCGCCGACAAGCGCCTGCTGCCCCAGGTCCGCTCGACCCCGCCGGAGGCGCTCGGCGCGGCGGAGTTCGGCTTCCGCGATGCGCGCCTGCACGAGCTGCTGTTCCGCTACCGTGCCCGCAACTGGCCCGAAACCCTGTCACCGACCGAACAGGCGCGCTGGAACGACTACCGGCGCCGGCGCCTGCGCGACGACACCGCCGGCGCAGAGCACGGATTCGCCCGGTTCGACGCCGAGCTCGCCGAGCTGCGCGCAACCCACGCCGACAACCCGCGCAACCTCGCCCTGCTGGCCGAGCTGGCGGACTGGCGCGATGGGATCGAACGCAGCCTGGCGTGACCGGGCTCAAGCCGTCCCTGCAGGCCGGGCGCTAGGATTGCGCGCATGGCCACCTACTTCAGCGATGCCGCCTTCCGCTTCCTGCGCGCGCTAGCCCGCAACAACAATCGCCAGTGGTTCCACGAACACAAGGCCGACTACGAGGCACACATCCGCGCGCCCTACCAGCGCCTGCTGACCGACCTGCAGCCGGTGGTGGCGGAGCTGAGCCTGCACTACCGCGCCGACCCACGGGCGGTCGGCGGCTCGATGTTCCGGATCAACCGCGACACCCGTTTCGCGAACGACAAGTCGCCGTACAAGACCTGGCAGGGCGCGAAGATCTTCCACGAGCGCCACCGCCAGGTGGAGGCGCCCTCGTTCCACCTGCACATCCGTCCGGGCGGCTGCTTCGTCGGCGCCGGGCTGTGGCATCCGGCATCCGACACGGTGCGCCGGGTGCGTCAGTTCATCCTCGACAACCCGGCCAGCTGGAAGGCCACCGCGCACGGCCCGAAGCTGCGCCGCCGCTTCGCCCTCGACAAGGGCGAGATGCTGGTGCGGATGCCGCGCGGGTTCCCGGCCGACTTCGAGTTCGCCGAGGACCTGCGGCGCAAGAACTTCGTCGCCCGGCGCGCACTCGACGAGGACACCATAACCGGGCCACGGCTGCTGTCGACCCTGCGCACCGACCTGGCGACGCTCGCGCCGTTCACCGACTACCTCTGCGCCGCGCTGGACCTGGAGTTCTGAGATGAAGAAGTGGCTCGCCCTGCCCGTCCTCGCCATCGTGCTGCTGCTCGGCTATGTCGTCGCGGGGCCGTTCCTGGCCTACAACGGCATCCGCGACGCGGTGCAGGCGCAGGACACCGCCGTGCTGTCGCGGCATGTCGACTTCCCGCAGCTGCGGGCCAACCTCAAGGCCCAGCTCGACGATTACCTGGTCCGCCGCGCAGGCGTGGATGCGCAGTCCAGCCTGTTCGGTGCGGTGGCGGTGCGCATCGCAAGCGGACTGGCCGGCGGCGCGGTGGACACCATGGTGACCCCGGCCGGCATCGGCGCGTTGCTGCAGGGTCGATCGGTCTGGCACCGCGCCAGCGGCGGCGGCGTCACCGACAACACCTACGAACACGCCGCGCCGACGGACCCACTGCGCGAGCCGGAGTACGGCTTCGAATCGTTGTCCCGCTTCACCGCCACCGTCCACGGCGACGGCGGGGCTCCGGTGACGTTCGTGCTGAGCCGTGACGGCCTGCGCTGGAAGCTCACCGATATCCGCTTGCCGCTCACCACATCCGGGTAGCCGGGCGCGTCGCGCGCCCACCGGACCTTGTAGGAGCGACGTAAGTCGCGAACGCGCAGGGCGGGCCGATTACGGCGAGCGCGGGAAGATCAGCGGCCAGGCTCCCCACCGCCCACGGTTCAATCCCCGGTCTTCGGAACCTTCACCACCACGTTGGCCACTCCGTGCGGCACGTGGCCCGCGGCTACCAGCCCGCGCGCGGAAGCGATGTTGTGCTCCGAGTCGTCGAAGAAGATGTCCGCACCGAACGCCTCCAGGAACGGCCCCTTCGGGCGGCCGCCGAGGAACAGCGCCTCGTCCAGTCGGATGCCCCACTCGCGCAGGGTGCGGATCACCCGTTCGTGCGCCGGTACCGAGCGCGCGGTCACCAGCGCGGTGCGGATCGGCGAAGCCTCGCCGATCGGGAACGCCGCCTGCAGCCGGTGCAGCGCATCGAGAAACCCGCGGAACGGCCCGCCCGACAGCGGTTCGCCGGCGTGGCTGCGTTCGTGCTCGGCGAATGCCTCCAGCCCGCCCTCGCGCGACACCCGCTCGCCTTCGTCGTCGAAGATCACGGCATCGCCGTCGAACGCGATTCGCAGCTGGTCGTGGCGCTGCTGCGGCGCCTTGGCCGGCAGCAGCGTCGCGGCGGCGACGCCGGCGGCGAGCGCGCTGCGCACGTCCTCGGCGTGGGTCGACAGGAACAGGTCGGCGCCGAAGGGACGGATGTACGGGAACGGCGGCGCGCCGTTGCTGAAGGCGGCGCGGCGGATCGACAGGCCGTGGTGGGCGATCGAGTTGAAGATGCGCAGGCCGGTGTCGGCGGAGTTGCGCGAAATCAGGATCACCTCGACCCGCGGCGCTTCCGGCGGCGACCCGTCGTTGAGGCCGAGCAGCTTGCGCACCAGCGGGAAGGCGACGCCGGGTTCGAGCAGGTCGTCCTCGTGGCTGCGCTGGAAGGCGGCGTAGGCGTCAAGGCCTTCGCGCTCGAACAGGGCGTGGCTGTCCTCGAGGTCGAACAGGGTGCGCGAGGAGATCGCGACGATCAGCGGGTCGGCGTTGGCGTCGGGCATGGAGGCATTCTGCCGGATCGGGGTCGCGGGGGATGAGACGCCGGCGCCCGAACTCCCCCGCACCCCTCACCCGCTGGTGAACTGCTCCGCCAGGATCCGGTCCTCGAGGTTGTGCTCGGGATCGAACAGCAGCGTCACGGTGCGGTCGTGCGACTCGCGGATGGTGACCTCGACCACGTCGCGGACCTCATGCGAGTCGGCAGTGGCGCTGACCGGCCGCTTGTAGGGGTCGAGCACCCGGAAGCGCACCTCCGTAGTGGCCTTGAGCACGGCGCCGCGCCAGCGCCGCGGGCGGAAGGCGGCGATCGGCGTCAGCGCCATCACGTTGGCGCCCAGCGGCAGGATCGGGCCGTGCGCGGAGAAGTTGTAGGCGGTGCTGCCGGCCGGGGTCGCCACCAGCACGCCGTCGCAGATCAGCTCGTCCAGCCGGGTCTGGCCGTTGAGCTCGATCGATACGTGCGCGGCCTGTCGCGTCTGCCGCAGCAGCGACACCTCGTTGTAGGCGAGCGAGCCGACGCTGGCGCCGGACTCGGTCTCGGCCAGCATCTCCAGCGGTCGCAGGACCGCCGGTTCGGCGGCATGGATGCGCTCCAGCAGGCCCTCGATCTCGAGGTGGTTCATCAGGAAGCCGACGGTGCCGAGCTTCATGCCGTACACCGGTTTGCCGAGGCCACCGTGGCGGTGCAGCGTCTGCAGCATGAAACCGTCGCCACCGAGGGCGACCAGCACGTCGGCGTCCTCGGGCGGCACGTCGCCGTGGCGGTGCACCAGCGTCGCACACGCAGCCCGCGCGTCGGCGGCCGTGCTGGCGAGGAAGGCGATGCGGGGCGTCGCAGTCATTGGCGGCTCCGGGGTCGGTCGACGCAGGATAACGCGACCGTGCGACGCCGCAGCACCACATGCCCGGCGGCGTGTGACAACACGCCGCACAAAAGGAAACGGCGGCGAATCATCGCCGCCGTTCCGGTTGCAACGGGGAGCGTCAGGCGCCCGCGGCGGCCACCTGTGCCAGTCGCCGCACCACCACCGACACGGTCGGGTAGTCGAGCGTCTTCTGGCTCTGCAGTTCGGCAAGCATGGCCTGGGTGAACCGCAGGGTGGCGTCGTCGCGCTGCAGCCAGGCCTCGATCTTCGCGTCGGCGCTCTTCTTGCCGCCGCTGGCGAGGACCTGCCCGGCCAGTGCCCGGTGCTGGGCGGCCAGTTCGTCACGCAGTGCACCGCGCGCGAGGGCCTGCCAGCGGCCGTCCACCGGCAGCTCTTCGATCTGCTCGTACAGCCACGGCAGCTGCAGCGCCGCGCCAAGCCCGAAGTACGCGCGGGCCACGTCGACCGGCGGCAGCTTGCGGGCGTGGGCGATCTCGACGATGTCGCAGCCGAACTCCAGCAGTGGCAACGCCGCGAGCTGCTCGGCCAGGCCGGCCGGAACGCCCTTGGCCTTCCAGTCCTCCAGGCTCGCCACGAACACCTCGCGGCGAACGTCCGACATGGTGCTCGGCAACGACTGGCGCACCGCCTCGAGGCCGTCGCCGTAGCGCGCCATCGCCGCGGTGATTTCCGGCATCGCGCCCGGACGCGACAGCAGCCAGCGCGACATCGAGCGCATCAGCTGCCAGATCGTCTGCAACGCATCGATCTGCACCGACTCGGCGACCTTGCCGTCGAGCGCGTCGATCTGCGCCCACAGCGCCCGCGCGTCGATCGCCTCGCGCGCGATCGTGTAGGCCTCGGCGACCTCGCCGGCGCTGCGACCGGTGTCCTCCTGCATGCGCAGGGTGAACGTCGCGCCCATCCGGTTGACCATCGAGTTGGTCACCGCGGTGGCGATGATCTCGCGCTTCAGGCGGTGGTTCTCCATCGCCTTGGCGTACTTGGCCTGCAGCGGCTCGGGGAAGTAGCGCACCAGTTCCTTCGACAGGTACGGGTCTTCCGGCACGTCCGAATCGACCAGCTGCTGGAACAGCACCAGCTTGCTGTACGACAGCAGTACCGCCAGCTCCGGCCGGGTCAGGCCCTGGCCGCGCGCCTTGCGCTCGGCGATCTCGGCGTCCGACGGCAGGTACTCGATCTGCCGGTCCAGCAGCCCCTGCGACTCCAGTGTGCGGATGAAATGCTGCTTGGAGCCGAGCCGCGGCACCGACATCCGCTCCATCAGGCTGATGGCCTGGTTCTGGCGGTAGTTGTCGATCAGCACCAGCTGCTCGACCTCGTCGGTCATCGCCGCCAGCAGCTTGTTGCGCTCGGCCAGCTTGAGCTTGCCCGCCTGCACCTGCAGGTTGAGCAGGATCTTGATGTTGACCTCGTGGTCGGAGGTGTCCACGCCGGCCGAGTTGTCGATGAAGTCGGCATTGAGCAGCACGCCGTTGTGCGCGGCCTCGATGCGGCCCAGCTGGGTGAAGCCCAGGTTGCCGCCTTCGCCCACCACCTTGCAGCGCAGGTCACGGCCATCGACGCGCAGGGCGTTGTTGGCACGGTCGCCGACCTCGGCGTGGGTCTCGGTGCTGCCCTTGACGTAGGTACCGATGCCGCCGTTCCACACCAGGTCGACCGGCGACTTGAGGATCGCGCTCATCAGTTCTGCCGGACTCAGCGCCGACACCGAGGCGTCGATGCCGAGCACCTCGCGCACCTGCGGGGAGAGCTTGATCGACTTGGCGCTGCGCGGGAACACGCCGCCACCCTCGCTGATCAGCGAGGCGTCGTAGTCCTCCCAGCTGGAGCGCGGCAGCTTGAACAGGCGCTGGCGCTCCTTGAACGAGCGCGCCGCGTCCGGGTTCGGGTCGAGGAAGATGTGGCGGTGGTCGAATGCCGCGACCAGGCGGATGTGCTTGCTCAGCAGCATGCCGTTGCCAAACACGTCGCCCGACATGTCGCCGATGCCGACCGCGGTGAAGTCCTGCTTCTGGGTGTCGTGGCCGAGCGCACGGAAGTGGCGCTTGACCGACTCCCACGCGCCCTTGGCGGTGATGCCCATGCCCTTGTGGTCGTAGCCGACCGAGCCGCCGGACGCGAACGCGTCGTCGAGCCAGTAGCCGTGCTCGCGCGCGATCGCGTTGGCGATGTCGGAGAACTTGGCCGTGCCCTTGTCCGCCGCGACCACCAGGTACGGGTCGTCCGCGTCGTGGCGCACCACGTTGGCCGGATGCACGACCTTGCCATCGACCAGGTTGTCGGTGATGTCGAGCAGGCCGTTGATGAACATCTGGTAGCACGCCACGCCCTCGGCGTGCACCGCGTCGCGGTCACCGTTGGCCGGCGGTTTCTTGCTGATGAAGCCACCCTTCGAGCCGACCGGCACGATCACGGTGTTCTTCACCATCTGCGCCTTCACAAGACCCAGCACCTCGGTGCGGAAGTCCTCGCGGCGGTCCGACCAGCGCAGGCCGCCACGGGCGACCGGGCCGAAGCGCAGGTGGATGCCCTCCACGCGCGGGCCGTACACGTAGATCTCGCGGTACGGGCGGGGCTTGGGCAGGTCGGGCACTTCGGCCGAGTCGAACTTGTAGCTGACGTAGCCCTTGTGCGCGCCGCCGGCGCCCCGCTGGTAGTAGCTGGTGCGCAGGGTCGCCTCGATCACGCCGATGAAGCTGCGCAGGATGCGGTCCTCGTCGAGGCTGGACACGCGGTCGAGCAGGCCCATCAGGGTGTTGCGGGTGGCGGCGATCTGCACCTCGCGCTTGCCGGTGCGCGAGGCGATCACGGGCTCCAGCGCCGCCAGCAGGGCTTCATCGCCCGCGGCCAGGCGCTCGAACTGGCGGCGCAGGCGGTCCATCCCCCCCTTGACCTCGGCCTTGCCTTCCTTGCCGGTGGTCGGGTCGAAGCGGGCCTCGAACAGCTCGACCATCAGGCGCGCGAGCACCGGGTAGCGGTTGAAGGTTTCCTCGACGTAGCTCTGCGAGAACGGCACGCCGACCTGCTGCAGGTACTTGCTGTACGCCCGCAGCATCGCGACCTGGCGCCACGACAGGCCGGCGCCGAGGATCAGGCGGTTGAAGCCGTCGTTCTCGGCGTCGCCGTGCCAGATCCGGGCGAAGGCCTCCTCGAAGTTCTCGTCGACGTCGGCGACGTCGGCATCGGGGTTGCTGGTCTCGACCTCGAAGTCCTGGACGTACATCAGGCTGCTGTGCGCGTAGAGCCGGTACGGGTGCTCGGAGACCACGCGCAGGCCCATGTTCTCCATCATCGGCAGTGCGTCGGACAGGGCGATGTCCTCGTTCTGGCGGTAGAACTTGAAGCGCAGGCCGCCGGCGCCCGGGCGCACGCGCGACAGGCTCAGGCGCAGGTCCTCGGGGCCGGTCAACGCGGCCAGGTGCTCGACGTCGTCGGCGGCGATCGCGACGGTGACGTCCTCGATGTAGCCGGCCGGCAGCGCGCGACCGTAGCCGTTGGCCAGCGCCAGGCCCTTCTGCTCGCCATGGCGCTCGACCAGCAGGTCGCGCAGGTCGTCGCGCCAGTTGCGCACGATCTCGGCCAGCTCGGCCTCGATCGCGGCGTTGTCGACCTGGATCGCCTCGCCGGACTTCGGCCGCACCAGCAGGTGAAGCTGCGCCAGCGGCGACTCGCCCAGCACCACGGTGGTGTCGACATGCTCGCCATGCAGCACGCGCTTGAGCATCGCCTCGATGCGCAGGCGCACGTCGGTGTTGAAGCGGTCGCGCGGGATGTAGACCAGGCCGGAGAAGAAGCGGCCGTAACGGTCGCGGCGCAGGAACAGCTTGCTGCGCACGCGCTCCTGCAGGCCGAGGATGCCGGTGCTGGTCTTCAGCAGCTCCTCGCCGGTGGACTGGAACAGCTCGTCGCGCGGCAGGGTTTCCAGGATGTGGCGCAGCGCCTTGCCGCTGTGGCTGTCGGCGGGCAGGCCGGACTTCTCCATCACGTAGTTGTGGCGCTCGCGCACCAGCGGGATGTCCCACGGGCGGCGGCTGTACGCGCTGGAGGTGTACAGGCCGAGGAAGCGCTCCTCGCGCACCGGCTTGCCGTTGCCGTCGAAGCTCAGCACGCCGATGTAGTCCATGTAGCCCGGGCGGTGGACGGTGGCGCGGGCGTTGGTCTTGGTCAGGATCAGCGCGTCGACCGCGCCGGACTGCGGCATGTAGTGGGCGGCCAGCGAGGCCAGCGGGCGCGGCTTGCGGGTGTCCTGTCCGCGCAGCAGGCCCAGCCCGGAGCCCTTCACCGCGGACAGCACGTCCTCGCCGCCCTTGCTGACCACCTCGTACTCGCGGTAGCCGAGGAAGGTGAAGTGGTTGTCGGCGGCCCAGCGCAGGAACTCCTGCGCCTCCTTGCGGCCTTCGGCGCTCACCGGCAGCTTGCGGTCGCCGATGTCGTCGGCGACCTCGAGCATCCGGCCGCGCATCTCGTCCCAGTCGCGCACGATCGCGCGCACGTCGGCCAGCACGGCCTCCACCGCCTGCTGTACCTGCTTCATGCCGTCGGCGTCGAGGCGATCGACCTCCAGGTGCATCAGCGACTCGGGCTGGCCCTCGCCGACCCCGACCAGCTTGCCGGCCTTGTCACGCCGGATCGACACCACCGGGTGGCCAAGCACGTGCACGCCGACGTTCTGCTCGGTCAGCGCCATCGTCACCGAGTCGACCAGGAACGGCATGTCGTCATTGACGATCTGCAGCACGGTGTGCGGCGACTCCCAGCCGTGGGTGGCGCGGGTCGGGTTGAACAGGCGGATCTGCGCGGTGCCCGGCTTGCGGCTGCGGGCGAAATCGAGGAAATCGCTGGCCAGCGCGGCCCAACCCTCCGGCGTGTGCTTGGGCAGCTCGTCCTCGCCCATGCGCTTGTAGAAGGCATTGGAGAACGCTTCGCCCTCGGCGTGGCGCGCCTTGGGCAGGCGCTTGCGGATCACCTCGATGATCGGCTTCAGCGACACGCCCTCCTGCTTGCCCGGCGCGGTGGCCGGCGCGGCGCCCTTGCGCGCTGCAGGTCCGGCGCTCTTCTTCGCGGCCGGTTTTGCGGGAGGTTTGGCGGAGGATTTGCTGGCGGAGGTCTTGGATTTGGTGCTCATGCGAACGGATCGTCCAGATAAAGAGAGGCCCGCGCTTTCGCGCAGGCCACGGGGTTCAGTGGAGAGGGAGGGACACGTCGGCGGCGTCGGGGCACCCGGCATGGGCACCCGCGCCGCGGGCGGCGATCGGGATATCGCGGCGATCGCAGCCGCGCTGCACATGGCAGGCGGCGGCGAGGCGGCGGGCGGTTACGAGCATGATCAGCGCAGCCCGGTCTCGTTGCGGGCAATGACCAGCCGCTGGATCTCGCTGGTGCCCTCGTAGATCTCGGTGATCTTGGCGTCGCGGAAGTAGCGCTCGATCGGCATCTCCTTCGAGTACCCCATGCCGCCGTGGATCTGCAGCGCCTGGTGGGTGATCCACATCGCCGCCTCGGACGCGGTGAGCTTGGCGATCGCCGCCTCGTTGCTGAAGCGCGCGCCGCCCTTGTCGAACTCGCCCTTCTGCCACGCCGCGCGCAGCGTCAGCAGCAGCGCTGCGTCGAGCTTGCACTTCATGTCGGCGATCTTGGCCTGGGTCATCTGGAAGGTGCCGATCGGCGCGCCGAAGGCCTTGCGCTCCTTGACGTACTCGATGGTGGCCTCGTAGGCCGCGCGGGCGATGCCGATGGCCTGGCTGGCGATGCCGATGCGGCCGGCGTCCAGCACGCTCATGGCGATCTTGAAGCCCTCGCCCTCCGCGCCCAGCACCTCGTCGGGCTGGACCACGTAGTCGTCGAACTCGATCTCGCAGGTGGCCGAGGCGCGGATGCCGAGCTTGGGCTCGGTCTTGCCGCGGCCGAAGCCCTCGCGGTCGCCGTCGATCAGGAAGGCGGTGATGCCGCGCGCGCCCTTGTCGGCGTCGGTCATCGCGAACAGCACGAAGTACTTCGCCACCGGGCCGGAAGTGATCCAGCTCTTCTTGCCGTTGATGCGGTAGCTGCCGTCGTCCTGCCGGACCGCCTTGCAGCGCATCGCGGTGGCATCGGAGCCGGACTGCGGCTCGGTCAGCGCGAAGGCGCCGATTTCCTTGCCTTCGGCAATCGCGCGCACGTACTTCTGCTTCTGCGCCTCGGTGCCGTACTTGAGGATGCCGTTGCAGAACAGCGAGTTGTTGACCGACACGATGGTCGAGTGGGCGGCGTCGGCCGCGGCGATCTCGACCATCGCCAGCACGTAGGAGATCGGGTCCATGCCCGCGCCGCCGTACTCGGTCGGCACCTCGATGCCCATCAGGCCGTTCTCGCCGAGGGTGCGGATGTTCTCCAGCGGGAACTCACCGGTCCGGTCGTGGTGCTCGGCGCTCGGCGCGATCTTGTCCTGCGCGATGCGGCGCGCCACGTCCTGAATCATCAACTGCTCTTCGGTGAAGCGAAAATCCACGTCGGCACCTCGGTTGTCGCGAAAAGGGTCTGCACGCGCTCCATGCAGCCGGGCAATTGTATCCCTGCCCAACCGTTTACCGAACCCGCCCCGCTTGACCATGCGTGGCCACGCGACCAGACTTATCGCTGTATCGCGATAGGTGCATGAAAGCACCCGGAGGCATCCAATGGATCTCGAGGGCTGGTCGTCCCGCCTGAAGGTGTTCGCCGACGCCACCCGCGTCAGGCTGCTGGCCCTGCTGGAACGTGAGGAGCTCACCGTCGCCGAACTCTCGGCGATCACGCGCCTGGCCCAGCCGCGGGTCTCCACCCATCTGGCGCGGCTGAAGGACGCCGGCCTCGTGCGCGACCGCCGATCCGGCGTGTCGGCCTACTACCGCTTCGACGAGGCAGCGCTCGACGGCGCCCAGCATTCCCTGTGGAAGACCCTGCGCGAGGGCAGCGACGACCCGCTGCTGCGGCAGGATGCCGAGCGCGTCCCGGCCGTGCTGGCCACCCGTGCGGCCGACCAGAACTGGGCCGACTCGGTTGCCGGCGACATGGAGCGCCATTACTCGCCCGGCCGCACCTGGGAGGCGATGGCGCGTTCGGCGCTGCCGCTGCTGGAACCCGGCGACGTGCTCGACGTGGCCTCCGGCGACGGCGTGCTGGCCGAGTTGCTGGCGCCGCACTCGCACCGCTACGTCTGCCTGGATTCCAGCACCAAAGTCGTGCTCGCGGCGTCGGAGCGGCTGCGCAAGCTGAAGAACGTCGAAGTGCGCGAGGGCGACATGCACGCGCTGCCGTTCGACGACGGCCATTTCGACCTGGTGGTGCTGATGCACGCGCTGACCTACGCCGACCAGCCCGCCCAGGCCGTGGCCGAGGCCGGGCGCGTGCTGCGGCCTGGCGGCCGCCTGCTGCTGACCAGCCTCGCCCGCCACGAGCACCGCTCCGCGGTCGAGTCCTACGGCCACGTCAATCTCGGCTTCAGCGAAAAGGAGCTGCGCAGGTTCGCGACCCGCGGCGGCTTCGAGATCACCAGTTGCGAGACCGTCACCCGCGAGCGCCGCCCGCCGCATTTCGAGGTGATCGCCCTGATCGCCCGCAAGGCCGCCGGGAAGGCCCGTCCATGAGCACCGTCGACACCCTGCCCTGGCTCAACCCGTCACGCGCCGCCGCGCTGCAGCAGGCGCTGGCCGAGCGCATCCTCGTGATCGACGGGGCGATGGGGACGATGATCCAGCAGCACGGGCTGGAAGAAGCCGACTACCGCGGCACCCGTTTCGCCGAGGGCTTCGACCGCGACAATGTGCCCGACGGCCACGCGCACGGCCCCGGCTGCGGCTGCGCGCACGACCAGCGCGGCAACAACGACCTGCTGAGCCTGACCCGCCCCGACATCATCCGCGCGATCCACGCCGGCTACCTCGCCGCCGGCGCCGACCTGGTCGAGACCAACACCTTCAACTCCACCACCATCTCGCTGGCCGACTACGGCCTGCAGCACCTTGCCCGCGAGTTGAACGAAACCGGCGCCCGGCTGGCGCGCGAGGTCTGCGACGCCGCCGAGGCGGGCACGCCCGGCAAGCCGCGCTTTGTGATCGGCGTGATCGGCCCGACCAGCCGCACCGCCTCGCTGAGTCCCGACGTCAACCGGCCCGGCTTCCGCGCTATCTCCTTCGACGGCCTGCGCGACGCCTACCGCGAGGCCGCCGAGGGCCTGATCGACGGCGGCGCCGACGTGTTGATGGTCGAGACCGTGTTCGACACGCTCAACGCCAAGGCCGCGCTGTTCGCGATCGCCGAGGCGTTCGAGGCACGCGGCGCGCGGCTGCCGGTGATGGTGTCGGGCACGATCACCGACGCCTCCGGCCGCACCCTGTCGGGCCAGACCGCCGAAGCGTTCTGGTACTCGCTGCGCCACGCCGAGCCGCTCGCGATCGGCCTGAACTGCGCTCTCGGCGCGAGGGACCTGCGGGCGCACGTGGACGTGCTGTCGCGGGTCGCCGATACCCACGTCAGCACCCACCCGAACGCCGGGCTGCCGAACGCCTTCGGCGGCTACGACGAGACCCCGGAGGACATGGCGAAGGTGCTGCGCGAGTTCGCCGAGGCCGGCCTGCTGAACCTCGTCGGCGGCTGCTGCGGCACCACGCCGGCGCACATCGCCGCGATTGCCGACGCCGTCGCCGGCCTGCCGCCGCGGGTCCCGCCGCAACTGGAGGACGCCGCATGAGCGCCCCGCTCGCCCGCCAGACCCGCCTCAGCGGCCTGGAACCGCTGCAGATCACTCCCGAGTCCAACTTCATCAACGTCGGCGAGCGCACCAACGTCACCGGCAGCGCGCAGTTCCGCAAGCTGATCAAGGAGGGGCGCTTCGACGAGGCGGTCGCGGTCGCGCGGCAGCAGGTCGAGAACGGCGCGCAGGTGCTCGACGTCAACATGGACGAGGGCCTGCTCGACTCCGAGAAGGCGATGGTCGACTACCTCAACCTGATCGCCGCGGAGCCCGACATCGCGCGGGTGCCGGTGATGGTCGACAGCTCGAAGTGGAGCGTGATCGAGGCCGGGCTGAAGTGCCTGCAGGGCAAGGGCATCGTCAACTCGATCTCGATGAAGGAAGGCGAGGAGGAGTTCCTGCGCCAGGCCCGGCTGGTGCGCCGCTATGGCGCCGCGGTGGTGGTGATGGCCTTCGACGAGGAAGGCCAGGCCGACACCGCCGCGCGCAAGGTCGAGATCTGCTCGCGCGCGTTCGAGCTGCTGACCCGGCGGGTCGGCTTCCCGCCCGAGGACATCATCTTCGACCCCAACGTGTTCGCGATCGCCACCGGCATCGACGAGCACAACGATTACGGCGTCGCCTTCATCGAGGCCACGCGCGAGCTGCGCCGGCGCTTCCCGCTGAGTCACGTGTCGGGCGGCGTCTCCAACGTCAGCTTCTCGTTCCGCGGCAACGAGACCGTGCGGCAGGCGATCCACACCGTGTTCCTGTACCACGCAATCCGCGCCGGCATGGACATGGGCATCGTCAATGCCGGCGCACTGCCGCTGTACGACGACCTCGACGCCGGGCTGCGCACCGCGGTCGAGGACGTGGTGCTCAACCGCAACCCCGAGGCCACCGAGACCCTTCTGACGCTGGCCGAGCGCTACCGCGGCAAACAGGGCGAGAAGAAGGTCGAGGACCTGGCCTGGCGCCAGCAGCCGGTGCGTGCGCGCATCACCCACTCGCTGGTGCACGGCATCGACCAGTTCGTGATCGAGGACACCGAGGAGGCGCGCCTCGAAGCGGCTCGTCCGCTCGACGTGATCGAGGGCCCGCTGATGGACGGCATGAACGTCGTCGGCGACCTGTTCGGCGCCGGCAAGATGTTCCTGCCGCAGGTGGTCAAGTCGGCCCGCGTCATGAAGAAGGCGGTCGCCCACCTGCTGCCCTTCATCGAGGCCGAGAAACTGCGCACCGGCGACACCGGCAAGAGCAACGGCAAGATCGTCATGGCCACGGTCAAGGGCGACGTGCACGACATCGGCAAGAACATCGTCGGCGTGGTGCTGGCGTGCAACAACTTCGAGGTGGTCGACCTCGGGGTGATGGTGCCGGCGCAGAAGATCCTTGATGTCGCCAGGACGGAGAACGCCGACCTGATCGGCCTATCCGGCCTGATCACGCCGTCACTGGAGGAGATGAGCCACGTCGCCCGCGAGATGCAGCGGCAGGGCTTCACCACCCCGCTGCTGATCGGCGGCGCGACCACCTCGCGCGCGCACACCGCGCTGAAGATCGACCCGCACTACAAATCCGCCACGGTCTGGGTGAAGGACGCCTCGCGCGCGGTCGGCGTGGCGCAGTCGCTGATCAGCGTCGAGCTGCGCGAGGCGTTCGTCGCCGCCAACGCGTCGGACTACGCCGAGATCCGCGAGCGCCACCGCAACCGCGACGGCGGCAAGCGGCTGGTGTCGCTGGAACACGCCCGCGGCCAGCGTTTCGATGGCGGCTGGGACGCCTACGAGCCGCCGACTCCGCTGCAGCCCGGGCTGCACGTGTTCGACGACTACCCGCTGTCCGAGCTGATCGACCTGATCGACTGGACCCCGTTCTTCCAGGCCTGGGAACTGCACGGCCGCTACCCGGCGATCCTCACCGACGAAGTCGTCGGCACCCAGGCCAGCGAGCTGTACCGCGACGCACGGACGATGCTGGAGCGCATCGTCGCCGGGAAGTGGCTGACCGCGCGCGCAGTGTTCGGGCTGTGGCCGGCCAACAGCCACGGCGACGACGTGGTCGCACAGGTCGATGGGGAGGCGGTCACCCTGCACTTCCTGCGCCAGCAGGCCGACAAGCCGCCGGAGCGCCCCGACTTCTGCCTGGCCGACTTCATCGCGCCCCACGACAGCGGGCGGAAGGACTGGATCGGCGCGTTCGCGGTCACCGCCGGCATCGGCATCGAGGAGCACGTGCGCCGGTTCGAGGCCGACCACGACGACTACAACGCGATCCTGCTCAAGGCCTTGGCCGACCGCCTCGCCGAGACCATGGCCGAGCGGGTGCACCAGCGCGTGCGCACGGAGTTCTGGGGTTACGCCGCCGACGAATCACTCGACACCGAGGCGCTGATCGACGAGAAGTACCGCGGCATCCGGCCGGCCCCCGGCTACCCGGCCTGCCCCGAGCACAGCGAGAAGTCGACGATCTTCCGGCTGCTGGACGCCGAAGCGAAAGCCGGCATTCGCCTGACCGACCACTTCGCGATGACGCCGGCGGCGGCGGTGTCGGGCTACTACTTCAGCCACCCGCGCAGCCAGTACTTCGTGGTCGGCCGCGTTTCGAAGGAACAGGCAGCCGACTACGCCCGGCGCAAGGGCGTGCCGCTGGCGCAGGCCGAACGGTGGCTGGCGTCCAACCTCGACTACGACCCCGAATAGCGGGGCCGCTTCGACGGCCACCCGCGCCGGGTTCGCCTACCAGACCAGGTCGTCCGGGACCTGGTACTTCGGGTCGGCGTAGGGGTCGTCCACGGCCGGCGCGTCGGGGTCGACCTTCAGTGCCACCGCCGGCGCGAACACCTGCTCGGCCTGCGCCAGCAGTTCCGCGGTCACCAGCAGGTAGCGGCCATCCATCTGCAGCACGCCGAGCTCGCCGGCATTGAGCGCCCGGAGCTGGTCGGCGGTGACGTAGATGCGCTTGATCTTGCCGCCGTACGGGAAGTGCCGGGCGATGTCGGCGTCTGCGGCGTTGAGCGCCTTGTCCTTCACCAGTCCGGCCAGCCGCGCGCGGGCCTCGCGGCGCTGGCGCGCCTCCTCCTGCTTGGCTTTCTCGGCGGCGATGCGCTCGTCCTTCTCGCGCTGGGCGCGGATCGCGTAGGCCTTGGCGAGGTCGATGTCCTCGCGCGAGCGCGGCGCGCCCGGACCACGCTTCTGGCCACCGGGCGGACGGTTCCCGCCCGGTTTGCCGGCGTGCCGGGCGGCTGGCCCGCCCTTGCCGCCGTCGCGTTTGCCGTCGCCGCCGCCCTTGCCGCCGTCGCGGCGCGGGTGCGGCTTGCCGTCGGCACGCCGGTCCGACTGTTTCTTCGGGGCTTCGGGGCTCGGCTTGAAGCCCAGGCCGAGCAACTGGTTGCGCAGGGAATCGGTCATGTCGTGCGGCCGGGCCGGTCGCGGCCCTGGCGCCTTCAGTAATGGGGGGGTGGCGGTTCGAGCGCCGGATCGGCGGTGTGCGGGCCCGCGGCCAGCGAGGTGCGCATCTGCCGCAACTCGTCCAGCGCGCGCCGCAGCAGCAGTGTATTGCGGGCTTCCTCGTCGCGGGCGGCCGCCAGCGCATCGCTCAACTCACCGAGCGCGTGCTCCTGGAAGGCGACCCGCGTTTCCAGGTCGACCAGCCGCTATTCCATGTCGGTACTCATCGCCACCACCCCCGGGCCATTTACTGCGCCGGGCGCTCGACGATGTCCTGCAGCTCGACCTCGAACACCAGCACTTCGTTCGGGCCGATCGGGCCGCCCGGGGTACCCTGCTCGCCGTAGCCCAGCTCGCTCGGGATCCAGAACCGGTACTTGCTGCCCACCGGCATCAGCGCAATGCCTTCCTGCCAGCCCGGCACCACCTGCGGCAGCGCGAACACGGCCGGCTCGTTGCGCTCGTAGGAGCTGTCGAAGGTCTCGCCGTTCAGCAGCGTGCCCTTGTAGTGCACGCGGACCACGTCCTCGGCGGTCGGCTTGGGGCCGTCACCCTTGGTGATGACCTGGTACTGCAGGCCCGACTCGGTGGTCTCGACGCCCGGCTTGGCCTTGTTGGCGGCCAGGAACTCGGCGCCGGCTTCCTTGTTCTTCTTGGCCGCGGCCATCATCTCGGCGATGCGCTCGGCCTGGATGCGCTGGGCGAACGCCTCGCGCACGGTCGTGACCTGCTCCTCGGTCATCTTCGAGTCCTCGCCGGCGAGGCCCGACTGCAGTGCGTCGACCAGCACCTTCACGTCCAGCTCGTCCTTGACCTCCTCGAGCGAGCGGGCGACGTCGCGGCCGATCATGTAGCTGACCTGCTCCTTCTCGGTCGGCAGGCCGTCGATCTTGACCGCGCCTTCGGCCGCGGCCTCGGACGACCCGGCGGTTTCGGCCGCGGCGGGCTTGTCGGCGTCGGTCTGGTTGCAGGCCGACAGGGCGAGGGACGCGGAGATGGCCAGCACGACGCCGGCGCGGGGGAACTGGATCATTCGGGGGAACTCCTTGGGGTTGTGGCGGGGCACCGTCGCGGTGCCGACCCGTCACTGTGCGGACACGATGATGAACGGTGCGTGGTTGCAGCCGTGTTCCGATTGCTTGCGTCGGACCTGCGGCGCCCTACTCGACGATCGCCTGCAGCTCGACATCGAACACGAGCGTGGCGTTGGGGCCGATCTTGCCGTCGCCGCCGCCCTTCGCGCCGTAGGCCAGGTCGCCCGGGATCCAGAAGCGGTACTTGGCACCGACCGGCATCATCGCCACGCCCTCCGTCCAGCCGGCGATCACCTGGCCGAGGCCGAACTCGGCGGCCTGCCCGCGTGCGTAGGAGCTGTCGAACACGGTGCCGTCCAGCAGCCGGCCCTCGTAGTTGACGCGCACGGTGTCGGTGATCGACGGGCGCGGACCGGAGCCCTGGCGCAGCACCGAGTACTGCAGGCCCGACGGCGTCGTGAACACGCCCTTGTTCTGGCGGTTGGCGGCGAGGAACTTCTCGCCGGCGGCACGGTTGTTCTCGCCCTCGGCGCGCGCGCGCTCGGCCATCGTGGCGCGCATGCGCTGGGCGAACGCCTGGCGGGTCGTGTCGAGCTGGGCCGCGTCCATCGCCAGCTTGCCGCCGGCAAAGGTGGCCTTGACCGCCTGCAGCAGCACCGGCAGCTCCAGCTCGTCCTTGATCGGCACCAGCGAACGGCCGACGTCGGCACCGACGAGGTGGCCGACCCTGGTGCGGTCGACGTCCGGCACCTTGGCATCGGCCGGGGCACGGCCGGCGCGCGAGGCGATGCGCATCATCAGCGCCTGGCCGACCGCCGGCACTTCGGATTCGGCGATCAGCGGGTCGCCGCCCTGGAAGGCGTTGCGGATCGCCTGCTCGAAAGCGGCCATGTCGATATCCGGGCCGGCAGCCTCGATCGACCGCGCCACGTCGTGCCCGACCATGTAGCTGACCCGGGCGCGCTCGCTGCCCAGCGTTGCCGGTTCCTGCGCGGCTGCGGTCACGGGGGCGGCCACGCCGGCGACGAGGATTGCGGCGGTCAACATCACGGCCAGGCCGCGCGCGAAAACATTCATCCGGTACTGCTCCTGTCGGGCGCCCGCGGGGCGCAAGGGCGCCCATTGTCGCGAGCCTGCCCCGCCCCGGCAATGCGCCCGCCACGAAGGCCCCGACCGGCCGATGGCCGCGGCGGCACACCATGACTTCAGTTGGGTACTCCGGCGCTTGACCCCCGGCATGATGGTGTTATAGTCACCTACAACACCGGTCTACCAACGATCAGGAAGGTCGCCATGAACCGCAAGCTCCACAACACCATGTTCGCCCTGACGGCCAGCGGTGCATTGCTGGTGCTCGGCCTTGTTGCAGCGGTCCCGGCGCCCCCGGGCGCGGCCTCGCTGGCCGCCAGCCCCGCTGCCGCCGAACTGAACCCGGCGGCCGCCCTGGCCGGGGCCATCGAGGCCGCCGCCATCGAGACCCTGGATTCCGAATCCCCCACGCGCTCCACAGGGACGAAGCGCAGCCGCCGGCAGGCCCTCGTCATGCCGTACTTCTCATTTGTCCCGCGGGGTTGATCCCATGACCGCTATCCAGTGGAGCGACGGCGCTCCGATCTACCGCCAGCTGAAGGAGCGCGTCGTCGCGATGATGCTCGACGGCGTGCTCAAGCCCGGCGACGCCCTGCCCTCCGTGAGGCAGGTCGCCGCCGACTACCAGCTCAATCCAATCACCGTCTCGCGCGCCTACCAGGAACTGGCGGACGAGGCTCTCGTCGAAAAACGCAGGGGTCTGGGCATGTACGTGACCGAAGAGGCCGCAAAGAAACTGCTCGTGAACGAACGCGAACGCTTCCTCACCGAGGAATGGCCGCTGGTGCTGGAACGCATCCTGCGGCTGGGGCTGAGCACCGAGGAACTGCTGGCCGCCGCGCCGGCCCAGGGAGGCACCCGATGAACGCCGCCAACCCCGTCGCAGCCGGCGACGTCGTGGTGCACGCCAGCGGCCTGCGCAAGGTCTACAAGAACAAGGTCGCGCTGGACGACACCACCTTCGAGATCCCCGCCGGGCGCATCGTCGGCCTGATCGGCCCCAACGGCGCCGGCAAGACCACCGCGCTCAAGGCGATGCTCGGGCTGATCCCGTTCGAGGGCCGGATGAGCGTGATCGGCCGCGACCCGCGCACCGAGCGCGACGAGCTGATGCGCGATGTCTGCTTCATCGCCGACGTCGCCGTGCTGCCGCGCTGGATCCGGGTCCGCGAGGCGATCGAGTTCGTCGCCGGCGTGCACCCGCGCTTCGACCGCGCCCGCTGCGAACGCTTCCTCGCCGGCACCCAGCTCAAGCCGCAGATGCGCGTGCGCGAGCTGTCCAAGGGCATGATCGTGCAGCTGCACCTGGCCCTGGTGATGGCGATCGACGCGAAGCTGCTGGTGCTCGACGAGCCCACGCTGGGCCTCGACATCCTCTACCGCAAGCAGTTCTACCAGCGCCTGCTGGAGGACTACTTCGACGAGGACAAGACCATCCTGATCACCACCCACCAGGTCGAGGAGGTCGAGCACATCCTCACCGACGTGATGTTCATCCGCGACGGCAAGGTCGTGCTCGACACCGGAATGGACACCCTGGGTGAGCGCTTTACCGAGGTGCTGGTCAACGCCGAGCAGGCCGACGCCGCCCGCGCGCTCAAGCCGGTCGACGAGCGGACCCTGCCGTTCGGCAAGACCGTAATGCTGTTCGACAACATCCCGCGCGACCGTCTGGCCGGCCTGGGCGAAACCCGCACGCCGGGCCTGGCCGACCTGTTCGTCGCCACCATGAAGGGGACTTACGCATGAACGCCCTCGACACCACCCTGCCCGCCGCCCCGCGCACCATCGCGCCGGCACACCCGACCCACAAGTTCAAGCTGCTGCTGCGACGGGAGTTCTGGGAGCACCGGGGCGGTTTCTTCTGGGCGCCGGTGATCGCCGGCGGCATCTCGCTGCTGCTGACGCTGATGGCGATTATCGTCGGGCTGGTGGCCGCCAACCGCGCCGCCGAGGCCGGCACGCTGGAACTCGACGGCGTCAACGTCAGCGGCCTCGACCTCGGCCAGCTCACCCAGCAGATGAGCCCGCAGGACATGGCCGAGTTCGCCGACGGCATCAACCTGAGCCTGTTCCTGGGCTCCGGCTGGCCCTTCATCGTGCTGGCGTTCGTGGTGTTCTTCTACTGCCTCGGCGCGCTGTACGACGAGCGCAAGGACCGCAGCGTGCTGTTCTGGAAGTCGCTGCCGCTGTCGGACGCGCAGACGGTGCTCTCCAAGGTCGCCAGCGCGGTGCTGGTGGCGCCGGCCATCGCGGTCGCGGTCGCGGTGGTCACGATGTTCGCCTTCATGGTGCTGATCAGCGCGGTGGTGGTGCTGCACGGCGGCAATGCCTGGACCCTGATCTGGGAGCCGGCCAGCCCGCTCAGCATCGTCGCCGGCCACATCGCCTGGATCCCGGTCTACGCCCTGTGGGCACTGCCGACCGTCGGCTGGCTGCTGCTGTGCTCGGTCTGGGCCCGCAGCGCGCCGTTCCTCTGGGCGGTGATGGTGCCGGTGTTCGCCGGGGTATTCGTCAGCTGGTTCAAGCTGATGGACGTCTTCAACATGGACGCCTCGTGGTTCTGGACCCACATCGTCGGCCGCCTGCTGCTGGGCACGGTGCCGGCCATCGACCAGATCTACCGCGACGACCTGGCCGAATCGATGTCCAACAACGGTCTGGAGAACATCGTCGGCGACCTGTCCTTCAGCCACCAGATCGCCAGCCTGGCCATGCCCGAACTGTGGATCGGCGCGATCGCCGGCGCAGTGATGATCCTCGGCGCCATCCGCCTGCGCCGCTGGCGCGACGAAGGCTGAGCCCGACCCACAGGAGGACACGCAGATGAGCATCCGCAACGCCGCATTGACCCTGTGCCTGCTGCTGCCCCTGGTCGCGCAGGCCGGGGAAGAAGCCAGCCCCGCCGGCATCGGCGAGGAAGTGAGCCGCGAACTGGGCGAAGCACGCCGCGAGGTGGCCGCCGACCTGGCCGAGGCCCGGCTGGAACTGACAACCGGAAACCTGCGCATCGACAACGGCCTGCAGTTCGGCCACCACGACAACACCGACGCCGATCCGCCGGTCCGCGCCGAGATCACCCCGCAGGGCGATCTCCTGATCGAGGGCGAGGCACAGGCCATCGACGCCGGGCAGCGCCGGCAGCTACTGGCCTACCGCGGCCAGGTGATCGGGATCGCGCTGGCGGGCATCGACATCGGCCAGCGCACGGCCGACGCGGCGTTGGCCGAAGTCGAGAACTCGTCGTGGATCGGCCTGCTGTTCGGGGCGATGAGCGGGCGGCTGGAGCGTCGCATCGAGCACGTCGTCAAGCAGGAGCTCGAACCCGCCATGCACGACCTCTGCCGGCAGTTGCCTGCGGTGATGGCTTCGCAGCAGCAACTGGCAACCAGCCTGCCGCAGTTCCGGCCCTACGCCACGCTTGAATCCGGCGACGTCGATGACTGCGAAAACATGATGCAGGAAGAATTCGCTTCGCTCTGACCGCAGGGACCCGACCATGACCCGCACATACCGCTTTGCCGTTTTCGCCTGCCTCGCCATCGTTGCACTGGCCGCCTGCAGCAATGACCAGCCCGCCCCGCCCGCCAACGGCGAGGACAGCTCCACCGGCGCCCAAACCGCCTTGGGCCGCACCGTCGAGAACGCGCTGGAGGAAGCCCGCGCCGAGATGGCCACCGGCAACCTCGGCATCGGCGGCGAGCTGGACATCCACGTCGGCGGCACCCGCATCAGCCGCGACGCGCCCCGCGACGCCGACGGCAACCCGCTGCCCAAAGCCGAGATCAGTCCCGACGGCGACCTGCTGATCGGTGGCGAAGCGGTCGCGGTGACGCCGGAGCAACGCGCCCTGCTGCTGGACTACCGCGGCCACGTGGTCGAGCTGGTCGAGACCGGCATGGCGCTGGGCGTCAAGGGTGCGGATCTGGGCATGCAGGCCGCCGGCGAGGCGCTGAAGAGCGTTATCACCGGTGGCACGGCCGATTTCGAGCAGCGCATCGAGGCGGAGGCCGCGAAGATCGAGGCCGAGGCGATGAAGCTCTGCGACGGCCTGCCCGCGATGCTGGAAACCCAGCAGCAGCTGGCCGCCTCGCTGCCCGAGTTCCGCCCCTACGCGACGATGGAGGCGAAGGACATCGACGAGTGCCGCGATGGCAGTCGCGGCAGCCATGCAGAGCGGGCCGAGCTGCGGGCCGGGGTGCGCGACGACATCCGCAGCGGCATCCGCGAATCCATCCGGAACGCGGTCCGCGCAACGGGGACCGGCGGCTCCGGCACCGGCAGCTCCGAAGCCGCCGAGGCCGAGGCGGCGGGCGAGTCCACCACGGAACCCGCCACCCCGTAACTCAGCCCTGGATCCCGCCGCGGGTCAGCGCGGCGGGGTCGAGCAGCCGACGCAGCTCCTTCTCCGGCATCCCGGTCACCTCGACCGCGACGTCCAGCACGGGCCTGCCCTCGCGGTAGGCCTGTTTCGCAATGGCCGCGGCCTTTTCGTAGCCGATGACCGGATTCAGCGCGGTCACCAGGATCGGGTTGCGGTCGAGCGCCTCGGCAACCTTGTCGCGCCGCACGTGCAGCCCGTCGATGGTGCTGTCGGCCAGCAGCCGCATCACGTTGGCCAGCAGCCGGATCGAGTCCAGCAGGTTGGCGGCGATCAGCGGCAGCATCACGTTGAGCTGGAAGTTGCCGCTCTGCCCCGCCACGGTGATCGCCGCGTGGTGGCCGATGACCTGCGCACAGACCATGCAGGCCGCCTCCGGCACCACCGGATTGACCTTGCCCGGCATGATCGAGCTGCCCGGCTGCAGCGCCGGCAGTTCCACCTCGCCCAGTCCCGCCAGCGGCCCCGAGTTCATCCAGCGCAGGTCGTTGGCGATCTTCATCAGCGCCACCGCCAGCGCGTTGAGCTGGCCGGACAGCTCCACCGCGTCGTCCTGCGAGGCGAGTCCCTCGAACTTGTCGTCGGCCGATTCGAACCGGGTACCGGCGAGCTTCGACAGCGCCTTCGCCATTGCCGCGCCGAAACGCGGGTCGGCGTTGATGCCGGTGCCGATCGCGGTGCCGCCGATCGGCAGCCGCCGCAGCCGCTTGAGCGCGTCCTCGACGCGGGCCTGGCCGGACGCCAGTTGCGACGACCAGGCGCCGAACTCCTGTCCGAAGGTCAGCGGCATCGCGTCCATCAGGTGGGTGCGGCCGGTCTTGGCGACCTTGCCGAGCGCGCGGCCGCGGCGGTCGATGGTCCGGCGCAGGTGCCGGATCGCCGGCAGCAGGTCCTCGACCACCGCCAGTTGCGCCGAGACCCGCAGCGCGGTCGGGATGACGTCGTTGGAGCTCTGGCCGAGGTTGACGTCGTCGTTCGGGTGCACGCCCGCCTTGCCGCGGACGGCGCGCGAGGCCAGCGTGGCGATCACCTCGTTGGCGTTCATGTTGCTCGACGTGCCCGAGCCGGTCTGGAACACGTCGACCGGGAACTGCCCGTCGTGCTCGCCGGCCGCCACCGCCAGCGCGGCCCTGCGGATGGCCGTCGAGCGGTTCTTCGGCAGCAGCCCGAAGCCGCCGTTGACCTCGGCCGCGGCCGCCTTGACCAGCCCCAGCGCCCGGATGAAGCCCCGCGGCATCGGCTGGCCGGAGACCGGGAAGTTCTGCACCGCGCGCTGGGTCTGCGCGCCCCACAGCGCGTCGGCGGGCACCTGCAGCTCGCCCATGCTGTCGTGTTCGATGCGGTAGTCGTGGCTGGCCATGGCGCTCCTCCGTCGGTTGCCGCGAGCATACGCGGGTGCCCGTGGGCGCCCGGTCCCGCCGGCGGCCCGCGCTAGAATGCGCGACTGTCCACCACCGCGCCGCGCCCCATGCCCGCCAACGTCGAAACCCAGCTCACCGCCCTTTCCCCGCTTGACGGCCGCTACGCCGGCAAGGTCGACGCGCTGCGCCCGATCTTCTCGGAGTACGGGCTGATCAGGGCGCGGGTGAAGGTCGAGGTCGAGTGGCTGCTGGCACTGGCGGCCGAGCCGGCGATCGCCGAGCTCCAGCCGTTCTCGGATGCCGCCGTCGCGCGCCTGCGCGCCCTCGCCGACGACCTGAGCGTCGCCGACGCAGCCCGGGTCAAGGAGATCGAGCGCACCACCAACCACGACGTCAAGGCGGTCGAGTACCTGATCAAGGAGCGGCTGAAGGACGACGCCGAGCTGGGTCCGGCGCTGGAGTTCGTCCACTTCGCCTGCACCTCCGAGGACATCAACAACCTGTCCTATTCGCTGATGCTTGCCGAGGCGCGCCGGGCGGTGCTGCTGCCGAAGCTCGACGAGCTGGTCGACAGGCTGCGCGCGATGGCGCACGACCACGCCGCGCTGCCGATGCTGTCGCGCACCCATGGCCAGACCGCCTCGCCGACCACCGTCGGCAAGGAGCTGGCCAACGTCGTCGCGCGCCTGCGCCGCCAGCGCGAAACCCTCGCCGCGGCGCCGATGCCGGGCAAGATCAACGGCGCGGTCGGCAACTACAACGCCCACCTGGCGGCGTACCCGGATTTCGACTGGCACGGTTTCGCGCAGCGCTTCGTGACCTCGCTGGGGCTCGACTGGCAGCCCTACACCACCCAGATCGAGCCGCACGACGGCATCGCCGAGACCTGCGACGCCCAGCGCCGCATCGACACCGTCTGCATCGACCTGTGCCGCGACGTCTGGGGCTACATCTCGCTGGGCTACTTCAAGCAGGCGGTGAAGGCCGGCGAAGTCGGCAGCTCGACCATGCCGCACAAGGTCAACCCGATCGACTTCGAGAACGCCGAGGGCAACTTCGGCATCGCCAACGCGCTGTTCGAGCATTTCGCCGCCAAGCTTCCGGTCAGCCGCTGGCAGCGCGACCTGACCGACTCGACCGTGCTGCGTGCGCTCGGCACCGCCTTCGGCCACGCGCTGATCGGCTTCGACGCGCTGCTGCGCGGGCTCGGCAAGCTGTCGGCCAACCCGGAGCGACTGGCCGCCGACCTCGACGCCTCGTGGGAGGTGCTGGCCGAGGCGGTGCAGACGGTGATGCGCCGCCACGGCCTGCCGAACCCGTACGAGCAGCTCAAGGCGCTGACCCGTGGCCAGGGCATCAACGAAACCTCGATGCGCGGGTTCATCAACGGCCTCGACCTGCCCGCCGACGCCAAGCAGCGCCTGCTGGAGATGACCCCGGGCAGCTACACCGGCCGCGCCGAACAGCTGGCCCGCGAGGTCTGACATGGCCACGCGCACGCGGCGGGCGCCGCCGAAGGCGCGTACCACGTCCGGCCCGGCCTTCGAGGTCGACGCCGCCCGCCTGCCGCCGCTGGGCATGCCGCCGGCGGAGTTCCTGCGCGACTACTGGCAGAAGCGCCCGCTGCTGGTCCGCAACGCCTTCCCTGGCTTCGTGTCGCCGATCCAGCCGGAGGACCTCGCCGGGCTGGCCTGCGAGGAGGCCGCGCTGTCACGCCTCGTCGCCCACGACGCCGCACACGACCGCTGGATGCTGCGCCACGGCCCGTTCCCCGAGGAGATGTTCCCGGAGATGCCCGACCATGACTGGACCCTGCTGGTCCAGGACGTGGACAAGTGGGACGCGGACGTCGCCGCCCTGCTCGCGCACTTCGGCTTCCTGCCGCGCTGGCGCATCGACGACGTCATGGTGTCGTTCGCCGCACCGGGCGGCTCGGTCGGCGCCCACGTCGACCAGTACGACGTGTTCCTGCTGCAGGCCCAGGGCCAGCGCCGCTGGCAGATCGACGCCAGCGAGGCGATGGGCCGGACGGCGCCGCCGCTGGACTTCCGCGACGACGTCGAACTGCGGCTGCTGCAGCGTTTCAACCCGACCCATGACTGGGTGCTCGGCCCCGGCGACATGCTCTACCTGCCGCCGGGCGTGCCGCACCACGGGGTCGCGGTCGATGCCTGCCTGACCTTCTCGGTCGGCATGCGCGCGCCGTCGGCGGCCGAGTTGCTGGGCGACTTCGTCGACACCCTCGCCGCCGATGCCGACGACGCGCTGCGTTACCGCGACCCGGGGCTGGCGCCGCCGAAGAGCCCGGGCGAGATCGACGCCGACGCCATGGAACGCGTGGTCGAGGCGCTCAACCTGCTGCGCATGAACGACCCGGAGCGGCTGGGCGACTGGTTCGGCCGCTTCATCACGGTCTATCGCAGCGGCGGCCAGGTGATGCCGGGCGAGGATGCGCGGTCGCGGATCGAGGTCGAATGGGACCTGCAACAGGGCGCGCGCCTGCACCGCCACCCGTTCTCGCGGATGGCGTGGCGCAAGGCAAAACGCGGCGCCCGGCTCTATGTCAACGGCGCGGGACACGCGCTGCCCGCCCGCGACGCCGCCCGAATCGCCGACAACGCGGTGCTCGACGGCCCGCTCTACGCCAGCCTGTCGGAAGCCGGGCGCGACCGCGTGTTCGAGCTGATGCGCGAAGGCCACTACCACCTCGACCTCAGGCAGGACGACGAATGAACACGCCGGGCTTCACCGTCCAGCCGATCGGCTACGAGGACGGCCTGCCCGCCCTGCGCCAGGTGCGCGAGACCGTGTTCGTGCAGGAACAGGGCGTGCCGCTGGCGCTCGAATGGGACGAGCTGGACCCGCTGTGCCACCACGTCATCGCCCGCGACGACGGCGGCCACCCGATCGGCACCGGCCGCCTGACCCCGCGCCACACCATCGGCCGCATGGCGGTGCTCGCCGACTGGCGCGGGCGCGGCGTCGGCGACGCCCTGCTGCGGGCGCTGGTCGCGCAGGCGCGCGGACTGGGCTGGCGCGAGCTGTCCCTGCACGCGCAGGTCGCGGCGATCGGCTTCTACGCCCGCCACGGCTTCCTGCCATTCGGCGAGCGCTTCATGGAGGCCGGCATCGCGCACCAGTCGATGCGGCTGCTGGTCGACGCGCCCAACCCGGTGGACAGCCGCGAGGCCGCCATCGCCGCCACCCTCGGGGTGGTCGCGGGGGCCCGGCGGCGGCTGGACATCTACAGCCGCGAGCTCGACCCCGGCCTGCTCGACGTCCCCGAGGTCGTGGCCGCGCTGCGCCGGCTGGCCGTCGCCGGCGCGGACATCCGGATCCTGCTTCAGGACCCGGCCGAACCACGCCGCGCGCTGGCGCCGTTGATCAACCTCGGCCAGCGCCTGTCCAGCGCGTTCGCGTTCCGCGCGATCGAGGAACCGGCCGACCGCGCCTACCCGTCGGCCTATCTGGGCAACGACGCCGGCGGGTTCTACTTCCGGCCGCTCGGCCATCGCTTCGACGGCGAAACACGGCTCGACGCGCCCGCGCGCACCCGGCAACTGCGGTACGCCTTCGACCCGGTCTGGGAGCGCGCCCGCCCCTGCACCGAGTTCCGTGCCCTGCAGATCTGAACCCCACCAAACCCGCCTTCACAGAAAACGGCAACAGTCCGTTCCGCCCGTTTTTCACTGGCCGGAACCCTGTCGGTGGGGGCTATAATTCGGGATTCTGAGCGCCTGAATAGCGGTCCAGCGACGCGATCGGGCGATCCCCGCCTCTCCCACTCGAGTATTCCGTTGCCATTGTGGACAGTCTCCTGAAGCAGTTCTCCCAGTCTTCGCAGCTCGGCGCCAACGCCGCCTATATCGAAGACCTGTATGAGCAGTATCTGGTCGCGCCCGAGAGCGTGGGTCCGAAATGGCAGGCGTATTTCGACACGTTCAAGGGCCACGAGGCCGGTGACGTCCCGCATTCGGCCGTCATCCACGCGATGGCCGACGCCGGCAAGCGCGGCACCACGACGGTTGCGACCGGCGGCGGCGACGCCCGCGAACGCGCCGTCGGCAAGCTGATCACCGCGTACCGTTCGCGCGGCCACCTGGGCGCCAACCTCGACCCGCTGGGCCTGCTGGAGAACCCCGACGCACCGGACCTGGACCTGGGCTTCCACGGCCTGTCCGGCAACGACCTCGGCGCCGAATTCAGCACCGGCGGCGTCGCCGGCCACGAGCGCATGAAGCTCGGCGACCTGCTCGCCCGCCTCAAGGCGACCTACACCGGCTCGATCGGCGCGGAGTTCATGCACATCACCGACGCCGGCCAGCGTCGCTGGATCTACGAGCGGCTGGAGAAGGCCGGCGGCAACTACGGCCGCAGCGTCGACCAGAAGAAGCGCATCCTCGAGCGCCTGACTGCGGCCGAGGGCCTGGAGCGCTACCTCGGCACCAAGTACGTCGGCCAGAAGCGCTTCTCGCTGGAAGGCGGCGACGCGCTGATCCCGCTGATGGACACCACCATCCGCCGCGCCGGCGAGCAGGGCATCAAGGACGTCGTCATCGGCATGGCCCACCGCGGCCGCCTCAACGTGCTGGTCAACACCCTCGGCAAGCCGCCGCGGCAGCTGTTCGACGAGTTCGAGGGCAAGTTCGAGCACGTCCACGCCGACCTCGCCCACACCGGCGACGTCAAGTACCACATGGGTTTCTCGGCCGACGTCGCCACCCCGGGTGGCCCGGTCCACCTGGCGCTGGCGTTCAACCCGTCGCACCTGGAGATCGTCGACCCGGTGGTCGCCGGCTCGGTGCGTTCGCGCCAGACCCGCCGTGGTGACAAGGGCCGCGGCCAGGTGCTGCCGGTGCTGATGCACGGCGACGCCGCGTTCGCCGGCCAGGGCGTGGTGATGGAGCTGCTGCAGATGTCGCAGGCGCGCGGCTTCGCCGTCGGCGGCACCGTGCACATCGTCATCAACAACCAGGTCGGCTTCACCACCTCCGAGCGCCAGGACGCCCGCTCCACGCTGTACTGCACCGACGTCGCCAAGATGGTCGGCGCGCCCGTGCTGCACGTGAACGGCGACGACCCGGAAGCCGTGGTGTTCTGCGCCGAGCTGGCGCTGGACTTCCGCAACGAGTTCGGCAAGGACGTGGTCATCGACCTGGTCTGCTACCGCCGCCACGGCCACAACGAGGCCGACGAGCCGGCCGCGACCCAGCCGCTGATGTACCAGGTGATCCGCAAGCACAAGACGCCGCGCGACCTCTACGCGCAGCAACTCGTCGCCGAGGGCACCCTGTCGGACGACGACGCCAAGGCCGTCGTCGACGCCTACCGTGACAAGCTCGACCAGGGCGTGGTCACCACCGACCTGGCCGACAGCCGCGACGACGAGTTCACCATCGACTGGTCGAAGTACCTGACCGGCAAGCTGTCCGATCCGGTCGACACCACCTTCGACCGCGCCGCGCTGGACGGCCTCGCCACCGCGATCAACAACATCCCGGACGAGGTCAGGCTGCACGCCCGCGTCGCCAAGATCTACGACGACCGCCGCAAAATGGCCGCCGGCGAGCAGTCCGGCGACTGGGGCTTCGCCGAGAACCTCGCCTACGCGACCCTGCTGAGCGAGGGCTACAAGCTGCGCCTGGTCGGCCAGGACAGCGGCCGCGGCACCTTCTTCCACCGCCACGCGATCCTGCACGACCAGGCGACGGACGATTACCACCTGCCGCTGCGCCAGCTGGTCAAGAACCCGACCGACCTGACCATCATCGACTCGCTGCTCAGCGAGGAGGCGGTGATGGCGTTCGAGTACGGCTACTCCACCGCCGACCCGATGACGCTGGACATCTGGGAAGCCCAGTTCGGCGACTTCGCCAACGGCGCCCAGGTCGTGATCGACCAGTTCCTGTCGTCGGGCGAGGCCAAGTGGGGCCGGCTGTGCGGCCTGGCGCTGTTCCTGCCGCACGGCTACGAAGGCCAGGGCCCCGAGCACAGCTCGGCGCGGCTGGAGCGCTTCCTCCAGCTGTGCGCGCTCGACAACATGATGGTCTGCGTGCCGACCACCCCGGCGCAGGCGTACCACATGATCCGCCGCCAGATGCGCATGCCGACCCGCAAGCCGCTGGTGGTGATGACGCCCAAGTCGCTGCTGCGCCACAAGCTGGCGGTGTCGACGCTGGACGAACTGGCCACCGGCAGCTTCCAGAAGCTCATCCCAGACGCCAATGCCGACGCGAAGAAGGTCAAGCGCGTGGTGTTGTGCTCCGGCAAGGTCTACTACGACCTGGTCGAGGACGCCGCCAAGCGCGGCGCCGAGGACGCCGCCATCGTCCGCGTGGAGCAGCTGTACCCGTTCCCGCGCGAGGAGCTGGCCGCCGAGCTCAAGCGTTTCGGCAAGGCCGCCGACGTGGTCTGGTGCCAGGAAGAGCCGCAGAACCAGGGCGCGTGGTACCAGATCCGCCACCACCTGACCGCCTGCCTCGCCAAGGGCCAGTCGCTGCACTACGCCGGACGCGCGCGTTCGCCGTCGCCGGCCGCCGGCCACTTCGCCGACCACGTGGCCGAGCAGACCAAGCTCGTCGCCGACGCACTGGTCAACCCGCCGCAGGGCGAGAACTCGCCCGACTGATCGCCCTGCCCTCCACCCTTCGACTTTCCCTTTAACACGCAATCCAGGATGCCCGCCCCATGAGCACCGAGATCAAAGTTCCGGTCCTGCCCGAGTCCGTCTCCGACGCCACCATCGCCACGTGGCACAAGAAGCCCGGCGACGCGGTCAAGCGCGACGAGAACCTGGTCGACCTCGAGACCGACAAGGTCGTGCTGGAAGTCCCGTCGCCGGTCGACGGCGTGCTCAAGGAGATCAAGTTCGACAGCGGCGCGACCGTGACCAGCGACCAGGTGCTCGCGCTGGTCGAGGAAGGCGCGGCCGGCGGCAACACCGACGGTGCCAAGGCCAAGGCCGACGCCAGCGCCGACGCCAAGAACGACGCCGCCGCCACCGCCGAAGCCAAGCCGGTGCAGGCCAAGGCCGAAGCCGCCAAGCCGGCCTCGAAGCCGGCCGCCGGCAACGACCTGCCGCCGGGCGCGCGCTTCACCGCCGCGAAGGAGGGCATCGACCCGTCGCAGGTCGAAGGCACCGGCCGCCGCGGCGCGGTCACCAAGGAAGACCTGCTGAACTACGCCAGGAACGCAGGCGTCGGCAAGGCCAGCGGCAACCGCGCCGAGGAGCGCGTGCCGATGACCCGCATGCGCGCCCGCATCGCCGAGCGCCTGATGCAGTCGAAGAACTCGACCGCGATGCTGACCTCCTCCAACGAGGTCAACATGAAGGCCGTCATGGACATGCGCAAGGCGCAGGGCGAGGCCTTCCAGAAGGCCTACGGCATCAAGCTCGGCTTCATGAGCTTCTTCGTCAAGGCCGCCGCCAACGCGCTGAAGCGCTACCCGCTGGTCAACGCCTCGGTCGACGGCAACGACATCATCTACCACGGCTACGCCGACATCTCGATCGCGGTGTCGACCGACAAGGGCCTGGTCACGCCGGTGCTGCGCAACGCCGAGTCGATGGGCTTTGCCGAGGTCGAGCAGGCCATCGACGGCTACGCCCGGGCGGCGCGCGAGGGCGGCCTCAAGCTCGAGGACCTGCAGGGCGGCACCTTCACCATCACCAACGGCGGCACCTTCGGTTCGCTGTTCTCCACGCCGATCATCAACCCGCCGCAGTCGGCGATCCTCGGCATGCACGCCATCAAGGAGCGCGCGATCGTCGAGAACGGCCAGGTCGTCGCCGCGCCGATGATGTACATCGCGCTGAGCTACGACCACCGCATCATCGACGGCAAGGACGCGGTGCTGTTCCTGGTCGACATCAAGAACCAGCTCGAGAACCCGCACCGCATGCTGCTGGGCATGTAATTGCCCGCCCAAAGCCCCGCCCTGCGCGGGGCTTTACGCAACGAGCCACAAGGATCATTGAAATGAGCGAACAGCAGAACTTCGACGTCGTCGTGATCGGTGCCGGCCCGGCCGGCTACCACGCGGCGATCCGCGCCGCCCAGCTGGGCCTGAAGACCGCGTGCATCGACGCCGCGCTCGGCAAGGACGGCAAGCCGGCCCTCGGCGGCACCTGCCTGCGCGTGGGCTGCATTCCGTCCAAGGCGCTGCTCGACTCCTCGCGCCAGTTCTGGAACATGGGCCACCTGTTCGGCGACCACGGCATCAGCTTCAAGGATGCGCAGATGGACGTCGGACAGATGGTCGGCCGCAAGGACAAGATCGTGAAGCAGTTCACCGGCGGCATCGCGATGCTGTTCAAGGCGAACAAGGTCAGCGCGTTCTATGGCTTCGGCACCCTGCACAAGGGCAACGTGGTCAAGGTCAGGCAGCACGACGGCTCGGAAGTCGAGCTCAAGGGCACCAACGTCATCATCGCCGCCGGTTCGGACTCGATCGAACTGCCGTTCGCGAAGTTCGACGGCGAGGCCATCGTCGACAATGCCGGCGCGCTGGACTTCGAGTCGGTGCCCAAGCGCCTGGGCGTGATCGGCGCCGGCGTGATCGGCCTGGAGCTGGGCAGTGTGTGGAAGCGCCTCGGCGCCGAAGTCACCATCCTCGAAGCCCTGCCCGACTTCCTCGCCGCGGCCGATGCCGAGGTCGCCAAGACCGCGGCGCGCGAGTTCAAGAAGCAGGGTCTGGACATCAGGCTCGGCGCGAAGGTCAGCAAGGCCGAAGTGAAGGGCAAGGGCAAGTCGAAGGAAGTCCACCTGACCTACACCGACGGCAAGGGCGAGCAGTCGATCGTGGTCGACAAGCTGCTGGTCGCCGTGGGCCGTCGCGCAGCCAGCAAGAACCTGCTGGCCGATGGCACCGGTGTCAAGCTTGACGACCGCGGCCGGATCGAGGTCGACGAGCACTGCCACACCGGTGTCGACGGCGTCTGGGCGATCGGCGACTGCGTGCGCGGCCCGATGCTGGCGCACAAGGGCTTCGAGGAAGGCATCGCGGTCGCCGAGTTGATCGCCGGCCTGCCGGGCCACGTCAACCTGGACACCATCCCGTGGGTGATCTACACCGAGCCGGAAATCGCCTGGGTCGGCAAGACCGAGCAGCAGCTCAAGGACGAAGGCACCCCGTACAAGACCGGCAGCTTCCCGTTCGCGGCAATCGGCCGCGCGGTCGCGATGGGCGAGCCCGCGGGCTTCGTCAAGGTGATCGCGCACGAGGAAACCGACCGCGTGCTCGGCATGCACCTGGTCGGCGTCGGCGTTTCCGAACTGGTCCACGAAGGCGTGCTGACGATGGAGTTCAACGGCTCGGCCGACGACCTCGCCCGCATCTGCCACGCCCACCCGACCCTGTCGGAGGCGATCCACGACGCGGCCATGGCGGTCAGCAAGCGCGCCATCCACAAGGCCAACTGACCGTAAACACAGACTGCGTTGGGATCATGCGGCTGCCCCGGTGCGTCGTGCCTTGACGCGCACCGGAGCAGCCACTGCATGACGAAACACGCAATCGACCACACCCCCCTCTGGACACTGGCGGTCCCGCTTGCCAGCGTCCTGATCCTGTTGCTGTCCTGGCTGGCGCCGGGTCTCCCAGGCCTGGTGCCGCTGCTGGTCCTCGGGCTCGGCGGCAGTGTCATCGCCTCCGTCCACCACGCCGAGGTCATCGCCCACCGCATCGGCGAGCCGTTCGGCACCATCGTGCTGGCGCTGGCGGTCACCGTCATCGAAGTCGCACTGATCGTCTCGATGATGCTTTCCGGCGGCGAGGCCACCAGCGCGCTCGCCCGCGACACCGTCTTCGCCGCGGTGATGATCATCCTCAACGGCATCATCGGCGTGAGCCTGCTGGCCGGCGGCCGGCGCCACCACGAGCAGGGCTTCGGCCTGAAGGGCGTCAGCTCGGGGCTGGCGACGCTGACGGTGATCGTGATCTTCACCCTGGTGTTGCCCAACTACGCCACCAGCGCCTCGGGCCCGACGTACACCTCCAGCCAACTGGTCTTCATCGCGGTCGCGACGCTGGTACTGTTCGGCGGCTTCACCTTCATCCAGACGGTGCGTCACCGCGACTACTTCCTTCCCGCCGACGAGGAGGACGGGGACGACCCGGGCGAGCACGCCGAGCCGCCGACCACCCGCGAGGCGCTGGCCAGCCTGGGGATGCTGCTGGTCGCGCTGGTCGCGGTGGTGCTGAGCGCCAAGGGCATCTCGCCGTCGATCGAGTACCTGCTGGACGTGCTGGGTGCGCCGGCGGCCACGCTCGGCATCCTGATCGCCGGCATCGTGCTGCTGCCGGAGGGCGTGGCAGCAGTGCGGGCGGCGATCCACAACCGCCTGCAAACCAGCCTCAACCTCGCGATCGGCTCGGCCATCGCCAGTATCGGGCTGACCGTGCCCACCGTGGCGGTGCTGTCGCTGCTGATGGGCTGGCCGCTCGCGCTCGGCCTCGACGACAAGTCGACGATGCTGCTGGTCACGACCCTGTTCGTCGCGTCGCTGTCGCTGCGCACCGGCCGCACAAACATCCTGCTGGGGCTGGTCCACATCGTGATGTTCGCGGCCTACCTGTTCCTGAGTTTCGTGCCCTGAGGAGGCCAGCGTGCGTACCGTCTGCGTCTATTGCGGTTCAAACACCGGCGCCCGCCCGGTCTACGCGGAGCGCGCCGCCGCCCTCGGTGCCCGGCTGGCCCGCGAAGACGTCGCGGTGGTCTACGGCGGCGGCAACGTCGGGCTGATGGGCGTGGTCGCCGATGCCGCGCTGGCGGCCGGCGGCGAGGTCATCGGCGTCATCCCCGAGCAGCTGGTCGGCTGGGAGGTCGCGCACACCGGGCTGACCCGGCTCGAGGTCGTCGCCAACATGCACGAGCGCAAGGCGCGCATGTTCGACCTGTCGGACGGTTTCATCGCCCTGCCCGGCGGCTTCGGCACCCTGGACGAGATGTTCGAGATGCTGACCTGGCGCCAGCTCGGGATCGGCGACAAGCCGTGCGCGTTCCTCGACGTCGAAGGCTTCTTCGCGCCGCTGGTGGCGATGATGGAGACGATGGTGGCCGAGCGCTTCCTGCACCCCGACCAGCGCCGCGACCTGTGGCACGGCGACGACATCGACGCGATGCTCGGCTGGATGCGCGCCTACCGCCCCGCCCGCGCCGACAAGTGGCTCGACGGGAAACGCCGCGGCGAGCTGCGCTGACCGCCGCGGGACAGGCACCCGCGCGTTTGTCGCACAATGACGGTCCCCCATGACGGTGCCCGCGACATGTCGATCCCCGCCCGTTTCAACGCTTTCCGCATCCACAACGACGACACCGGCTATCGCAGCGGCATCGAGCCGGTGTCCATCGACGACCTCGCCGCCGGCGAGATCGTGATCCGGACCGCGTGGTCGTCGGTCAACTTCAAGGACGCGCTGGCGGGTACCGGCGAAGGCAAGATCCTGCGGCGCTTCCCGCTCGTCGGCGGGATCGACGTCGCCGGCCACGTGGTGGCCTCGGCCGACCCGGCGTTCCGCGAAGGCGACGCCGTGGTGGCCACCGGTTCCGGCCTGAGCGAGACCCGCGACGGCGGCTACAGCGAGTACGCCCGGCTGGAGGCACGCTGGGCGATCCCGCTACCGCCCGGCCTCGACCTGCGCGAGAGCATGGTGATCGGCACCGCCGGTTTCACCGCGGCACTGGCGCTGTTCCGGATGCGCGAGAACCGGCAGACACCCGAGCTCGGCCCGCTGGCGGTGACCGGCGCGACAGGCGGCGTCGGTTCACTCGCGCTCGACATCTTCAGCCGCGCCGGCTACGAGGTGCACGCGATCAGTGGCAAGGCCGAACAGCACGACTACCTGAAGTCGATCGGCGCCAGCGAGGTGCTCGGCCGCGACGCGCTGGCCACCACCCGTCCGATGGAGTCGGCCCGCTTCGGCGGCGGGCTGGACAACGTCGGCGGGCCGATGCTGACCAGCCTGCTGGCGCAGACCGCTCCCTACGGCAACGTCGCCAGCGCCGGGCTGGCCGCCTCGCCGGCGCTGGACGCCACCGTCATGCCCTTCATCATCCGTGGCGTCTCGCTGCTGGGCGTCGCCTCTGCCGGCACCGCGCGCGACGTCCGTGAAGCAGTCTGGCAGCACCTCGCGAGCGACTGGAAGCCGCGACACCTGGACCGCATCTGCACCCGCGAGGCGACCCTGCAGGAGCTGCCGGACGTGTTTGCGACGATGCTTAGGGGCGGCTCGCTGGGCCGGACGGTGGTCCGGCTGTAGTCCCCGCCGCGGCCCGCGATCCGGGCCGGCCGTTTGCGGCGGCGGCGCGCCTCGCTACAATCGCCCCGTTCAACCGGGGAAACCACATGGCGCGCATTCTGATCGTCGACGACTCGCCGTCGCAGCTGATGGGCATTCGCCGCATCGTCGAAAAGCTGGGCCATGAAGCCATGACCGCCGAGGACGGCGCCGCCGGCGTCGAGGCCGCCAAGCGCGAGTTGCCCGATCTGGTCCTGATGGACGTGGTGATGCCGAACCTCAACGGCTTCCAGGCGACCCGCTCGATCTGCCGTGACGATAGCACCCGCCACATCCCGGTCGTGCTGGTGACCACCAAGGACCAGGACACCGACCGCGTGTGGGGCATGCGCCAGGGCGCGAAGGCCTACATCACCAAGCCGTTCAACGAGGACGAGCTGGCCGAGGTCATCGGCCAGCTGCTGCCGGGCTGAACTCAGGCGCGGCGCCAGTCGCCGCCGAACGCATCGCGCAGGGCTTCGTAGGCGGCGGTCTGTTCACCGCTGGCCGGGGTCGGCGCCAGAACTTCCAGCTCCACGATCTGGTCGCCGTCGACCGGCTTGCCCGGCAGGCCGCGGCCACGCAGGCGCAGCTTGCGCCCGGCCTCCGAGCGCGGCGGGATCTTCAGTTCCACCGCCCCGCCCAGCGTCGGCACGCTGATGCTGGCGCCCAGCGCGGCCTCCCACGGCGCCACCGGCAGCACGTGGATGATGTTGCGGCCGTCGACCTCGAACTGCGGATGCGCGGCGTACTCGACCTCCAGCAGCAGGTCGCCGCCGTTGCCGCCCTGCCCGCCCAGCCGGATCGCCTGGCCCTCGCGGATACCCTTGGGGACGCGCACGTCGAGGGTCTTGCCGTTGATCCCGATCCGCACGCTGTCACCGGAATAGACGGTCTCCAGCGGCACCGCGAGCTTGGCGCGGGTATCGGCGCGCGGCCGCCCGCCGGGCGCACCGCCAAAACCGGGCTGCACCCCGGGGCCGCCGCGCCCGCGGCCGAACAGGCTTTCGAAGAAGTCGCTGAAACCACCACCGGCGCCGCCGCCGGCAAAGATCTCCTCGAAATCGACGCCGCCCGGGGCGCCGCCGAAGCCACCCGGCGGCGGCTGGACGTCGTCGCCCGGCCGGTAGCCGCGGGCACGCAGCTGGTCGTAGGCGGCGCGCTTCTGCGGGTCGCGCAGTGCCTCGTAGGCCTCGTTGATCGCCTTGAACCGCTCCTCGGCGTCGGCCTCCTTGCTGACGTCGGGGTGGAACTTGCGCGCAAGCCGCCGGTAGGCGGTCTTGATCTCGGCCTCGCCTGCGCTGGGCTCAAGCCCGAGGATGTCGTAGTAATCCTTGAACTGCATCTGTCGCTCCGGTCATCGGCTGGCGCGCACCGCACCAGCAAGGCACAGCGGCCGTCGACACAGGGTATGCATCGACGGGGCCGGCGCAAGGGCAAGCGCGTCCCCCCGGCGCGTCGCGCCGACACCGGCTTCAAGCGTTCGCGCCTACACTGCGCCTTCCCTCAAGGAGAACCCCATGAGCATCAAGGTCGGCGACCACCTCCCCGAAGTCACCCTGCAGCGTATCCGCGACGGCGTCGAAACCGTCGACACCAGCGCCCTGTTCGACCACAGCAAGGTCGTCATCTTCGCCGTGCCCGGCGCGTTCACCCCGACCTGCTCGGAGAAGCACCTGCCCAGCTACGTGGCGCACTTCGGGCAGTTCCGCGACAAGGGCATCGAGGTCGCCTGCATCTCGGTCAACGATCCGTTCGTGATGCAGGCCTGGGGCGAAAGCCAGAACGTGCCGGACGGGATGATGATGCTGGCCGACGGCAACGCCGACTTCACCCGGGCGCTGGGGCTGGAGCTCGACGCGAGCGCCTACGGCATGGGCACGCGGGCCAAGCGATTCGCGCTTTACGCGGAGGATGGCGTGGTCCGCAACCTGTGCGTCGAGGCGCCGGGCGAGTACCGCGTGTCTTCGGCCGAACACATGCTCGAACAGATCGGCTGACGGCCGGCCCGGGCCCAACGAAGAACGCCGCCCCGGGAGGCGGCGTTTTTCGTGGCACCGGCGTCCGTCAGGAAGCCGGGTCGGCGGCGGGCGAATCCGCCGGAGCTTCCGCCGGCGCGTCGACCGGGACGGCAGCATCGCCGATGGCGGTTTCGGCCTCGTCGGAGTCCTCGTCGTCGCCTTCCAGCGACGCGTCCAGCCGCTCGATCGCCTGCAGCGTCTCGTCCTTCGCCAGCCGCATCAGGGTGACGCCCTGGGTGTTGCGGCTGACCTGCGAGATCGCCGCCGCCGGCGTGCGCACCAGCGTGCCGCCGTCGGAGATCAGCAACACGTCGTGGTGCTCGGTCAGCTGGATCGCGCCGACCAGCTTGCCGTTGCGCTCGCTGGTCTTGATCGCCATCACACCCTGGGTACCACGCCCCTTGCGCGGATACTCGGCCTCCGGCGTGCGCTTGCCGTAGCCGCGCTCGCTGGCGGTGAGGATGTCGCCGTCGCCGTCCAGCACGACCAGGCTGACCACGTGCTCGCCCTCGGCCAGCCGCATGCCGCGCACGCCGCGCGCGGTACGGCCCATCGGGCGCACCTGCTCGCCGGCGAAGCGCACCGCCTTGCCGTTGCTGGCGAACAGCATGATGTCGCGGGTGCCGTCGGACAGTTCGACGTTGACCAGCGCATCGCCCTCGTCGAGGTTGATCGCGATCTTGCCGCGCTGCAGGCGGTAGGCGTACTCCGGCAGCGGGGTCTTCTTGACGGTGCCGTTGCGGGTGGCGAAGAACACGAAGCAGTCCTCGCGGTATTCGCGCACCGGCAGCACCGCCTGAACCTGTTCGCCTTCCTCCAGCGGGATCCAGTTGATGATCGGCCGGCCGCGGGCGTTCGGGCCGGCGTCGGGCAACTGGTGCACCGGCAGCCAGAACACGCGGCCGGCGCTGGTGAAGGTCAGCAGCGTGTCATGGGTGTTGACCAGCCACAGCTGCGCGATGAAGTCCTCGTCCTTGGTGGACGCCGCGTTGCGGCCGCGGCCGCCGCGCTTCTGCGCGCGGTAGCTGCTGGCCGGCTGGCGCTTGGCGTAGCCCGAATGCGACAGGGTCACGACCACGTCTTCCGGCGCGATCAGGTCGAGGATGTCGAGGTCTTCCTCGCTCTCGCGGATCTCGCTGCGGCGCGCGTCGCCGAACTCGGCCTTGACGTTCTCCAGCTCGGTGCGGATCACGTCGAGCAGCACGTTCGGGTCCTCGAGGATCTCGATCAGGCCGCGGATCGTGTCGAGCAGCTGCTTGTACTCCTCGGTCAGCTTTTCCTGCTCCAGCCCGGTCAGGCGGTGCAGGCGCATCTCGAGGATCTGCTGGGCCTGGTTCTCGGTCAGCTGGTAGCCGCCATCGACCAGGCCGACGCCGCGCGGCAGGTCCTCCGGGCGCGAGGCCTCGGCACCGGCGGCGCCGAGCAGCGCGCCGACCAGCCCCGGCTCCCAGGTCCGGGCGAGCATGCGTTCGCGCGCCTCGTTGGGGTTGGCCGACGTCTTGATCAGCTCGATCATCTCGTCGATGTTGGCCAGCGCGACCGTCAGGCCTTCGAGGATGTGCGCACGCTGGCGGGCCTTGCGCAGCTCGAAGATGGTGCGGCGGGTGACCACCTCGCGGCGGTGGCGGACGAACGCCTCCAGCACCTGCTTGAGGTTCAGCAGCTGCGGCCGGCCGTCGACCAGCGCCACCATGTTGATGCCGAACACCGACTCCATCTGGGTCTGCTGGTAGAGGTTGTTGAGCACGACCTCCGCGGATTCGCCGCGCTTGACCTCGATGTAGATGCGCATGCCGTCCTTGTCGGACTCGTCGCGCAACTCGCTGATGCCCTCGATCTTCTTTTCCTTGACCAGCTCGGCGATCTTCTCGATCAGCCGCGCCTTGTTCACCTGGTAGGGGATCTCGGTGACGATGATCGACTCGCGGCCGTTGTCGGCGACCTCCACGTCGGCCTTGGCGCGCATGCGCACCCGGCCGCGGCCGGTGTGGTAGGCGCTGACGATGCCGGAGGTGCCGTTGATGATGCCGGCGGTCGGGAAATCGGGGCCCGGGATGTACTCCATCAGGCCGTCGATGCCGATCTCCGGATCGTTGATCAGCGCGACGGTCGCGTCGACCACTTCCGACAGGTTGTGCGGCGGGATGTTGGTGGCCATGCCGACCGCGATGCCGGCCGAACCGTTGACCAGCAGGTTGGGCACGCGCGTCGGCATCACCGACGGCTCGAGTTCCTTCTCGTCGTAGTTGGGCTGGAAGTCGACCGTTTCCTTGTCGATATCGGCCATCAGCTCATGGGTGAGCCGAGACATGCGCGCCTCGGTGTAGCGCATCGCCGCCGCGGAATCGCCGTCGACCGAACCGAAGTTGCCCTGCCCGTCCACCAGCATGTAGCGCAGCGAGAACGGCTGCGCCATGCGCACCAGGGTGTCGTACACCGACTGGTCGCCGTGCGGGTGGTACTTACCGATGACGTCACCGACGATGCGCGCGGACTTGTAGTACGGCTTGTTGGCGTGCGCGCCGAGCTCGTTCATCGCGTACAGCACGCGGCGGTGGACCGGCTTGAGGCCGTCACGGACGTCCGGAAGCGCACGGCCGACGATCACGCTCATGGCGTAATCGAGGTAGCTGCGGCGCATCTCGTCTTCGAGGTTTACCGGGATGATTTCCTTGGCGGATTCGGCCATCGGGTTTCCGTCTTGGGCAAGGTCGAAGTTGCTCCGGGAACCGCCCTGGAAGCCGCATTGCAGCAGCATTCCGGGGCGATTTCCGGGCAGATGAAAAAGACGTGAAATGATAGCACGGATCGGGGGTTCGAGACACCCCGTTTCCCGCGCATAAACAACAACTTAGGCGCGGTTTTCGCCCCCGCCACGCAGGTGCGGCGGAAAACGCCCGCGATCAGCCGCCGAACGCCTCGCGCATCGCCCCCGCATCGGGGTTTTCGATCACGCCACGCTCGGTCACGATCGCGTCGACCAGATCGTGCGGGGTGACGTCGAACACCGGGTTCCACGCACCGACGCCGTCCGCCGCGGTGCGGTTGCCACCGATGCCGAACAGCTCGCCGGGGTCGCGCTCCTCGATGTGGATCAGCTCGCCGGAGGGCGTATCCATGTCGACCGTCGACGACGGCGCGGCGACCATGAACTTCACCCCGTGGTGGCGCGCGGCGATGGCGAGCTGGTAGGTGCCGATCTTGTTGGCGACGTCGCCGTTGGCGCAGATGCGGTCGGCGCCGACCACCACCCATTGCACCCTGCCCGACTTCATCAGGTGCGAGGCGGCGGCATCGGCGATCAGGGTCGGCGCGATACCGTCCTGCTGCAGCTCCCAGACGGTCAAGCGCGCGCCCTGCAGCCATGGCCGGGTCTCGCCGGCGAACACTTCGTCGATGCGGCCCTGGGCCACGCCGGCGCGGATCACGCCGAGCGCGGTGCCGAAGCCGGCGGTGGCCAGCGAGCCGGTGTTGCAATGGGTCAGCACGTTGCTGCCGGGCTCGATCAGCGCGGCGCCGAGCGCCCCCATGCGGCGGTTGGCGGCGAGGTCCTCGTCGGCGATCGCGCGCGCTTCGGCCTCGATGACATCGCGCCAGTCGCTGCCGGCGGACACGAGCACCCGGCGCATGCGGGCCAGCGCCCACGCGAGGTTGACCGCGGTCGGACGTGCGGCGTTGAGGTGGTCGATCGCCGGCTGAAGCTTCGCGGCGGCTTCGGCGCCGTCGGCCGCGTCGACACTGCGGGCCGCGAGCACCAGCCCCCACGCCGCGGCGATGCCGATCGCCGGTGCGCCACGCACGGTCAGCGCGCGGATCGCATCGGCGACGGCTTCGCTGCTGTCGCAGCGCACGTACCCGACCTCGAACGGCAGCTTGCGCTGGTCGAGCAGTTCCAGCGCGTCGCCGGTCCAGCGGATCGGGCGGATGCGGTCGTAGCGGTCGAAGTCGAAGGCGGTGTCGTTCATGCGGTGATTCTAGCGGGTGGGTGTGATCGCCTCACGCACGGAAGAAGTCGAAGGCCAGCACGTCTGCGATCCGACCGGTGCCGAGCATCGCCATCATCAGCCGGTCGACGCCGAGGGCGACGCCGGCGCAGTCCGGCAGGCCCGCGGCGAGTGCGTCAAGCAGGTGCCGGTCGACCGGCGGAACCACGTCGCCGCGGCCCGTGCGCACCGCGGCGTCGCGCTCGAAACGGGCGCCCTGCTCCGCCGCGTCGGTCAGCTCGTGGTAGCCGTTGGCCAGCTCGAGCGGGCCGAGGTAGAGCTCGAAGCGTTCGGCCACCGCGATGCCGTCGTCGCCGCGGCGCAGGCGGGCCAGTGCGCACTGGGTCGCCGGCCAGTCGTGGATGGCGAGCATGCGGTCGCCGGGGAACCCGGGCTGCAGCCGGTGCGTCATCAGCAGGTCGAGCCAGTCGTCGCGGATCAGCCCGGCCGGGTCGACGGTCACCTCGCCGAGCGCGGCGCGCAATTCGTCGTCACTGGCGGTCATCGGGTCGATGCCGAGGCGGTCGCGGTAGAGCCCGCGGTAGGTGGTCTCGACCAGCGGCGCCTCGCGACCGACCAGCGCCAGTGCGGCGTTGACCAGCTCGGCGGTCTCGACGGCCAGACGGCGGTGGTCCCAGCCGACGCGGTACCACTCGAGCATGGTGAACTCGGGGTTGTGGCGGCCGCCGGCCTCGCCGTCGCGGAACACCCGGCCAAGCTCGTAGCAGTCGCCGAAGCCGGCCGCGAGCAGGCGTTTGAGCGCGTATTCCGGTGAGGTCCGCAGCCAGCGCGTGCGCGGGCCGCCGTCGGTGCGGCCACTGAACTCCAGCGCGAACGGCGCGATGTTCGGCTCGGTGTTGCCCGCGGCGGAGAACACCGGCGTCTCGACCTCGACCACGCCGCGTCGGGCGAAGAAATCGCGGATCGCGGTGTTGAGCGCGGCGCGCAGGCGCAGGGCGTCGAAGGTGGCGGTGGGACGCCAGTCGTCGGTGGTCATGCGGAGCAGTCCGGCACCCGGCAGGCGTCCGCCCGCCTGTAGGAGCGACGTGAGTCGCGAACGGGCAGGGTTCCGGGGTCCGGCGTCAGACCCGAACTCGCGAATTTTCTCCGGGCTGATCCGTCGCGTGCGGGATTCGCGCGCCCGCCGGAGACGATGTACAGGTCGCGACTTACGTCGCTCCTACAGGGGAGGACGCGCGTGCTCACGCGTGCTCCGCCAGGAACGCCAGCAGCCGTGCTTCGTCCCACACTTCGATGCCCAGCTGCTCGGCCTTGGCCAGCTTGGAGCCGGCGGCCTCGCCGGCGACGACGAAGCTGGTCTTCTTCGACACGCTGCCGGCGGTCTTCGCGCCGAGCGCCTCCAGCCGGTCCTTCGCTTCGTCGCGGGTCATGGCGGACAGCGTGCCGGTCAGCACGACGGTCTGGCCGTCGAGCGGCCCGGCCGGCATGGTATCCGCCGCCGGCACGATCGCATCGAGCCGCGCCAGCGCAGCTCCCGACGCGGCCAGCAGCGCGGCGTTCGCACCGTCCTCCAGCCAGCCGGCGAACGCCGCCGCGGTGTCGGCGGGCAGCCCGGCGGTGACCAGGTTGTGCTGCTGCGCGGCGCGGAGGCCGGCGGTCGCGTCGGGCGCGCCGGCCACCGGGGGGAACGCCGCCGCCAGCTGCTCGGCGCGGATCGGCGTGACCTTCGGGATCTCCAGGTCGACCAGCAGTTGCGCCAGCCCGAGGCTCTCGCGCAGCTTCGGCGACGGCGGATGGGTATCGGTGATCGTCACGCCGCGCGCGAGCAGGTCGTCGATTACCCGCTGGTTGCCGGGCTGGTCGAGGAAGTGGCCGATCGCCCGCGCGACCTCGCCACCGATGTCCGGCACGCGCTTGAACAGCGGCCACGGCAGCCGGCGGATCAGTTCGAGGTCGCCGAACCACGCCGCCAGCGCCTTGGCCGTGCTCTCGCCGACGTGCTGGATGCCGAGCGCGTACAGGAAGCGCTCCAGCGTGGTCTGGCGGCTGCGGTCGATCGCCTCGATCAGGTTCTCGGCCCAGCGGGTGGCGACCTTGCCGACCTTGACCGTCTCCGGCGTGGTGCCGTCGCGCTCGTCGGCGCGCTGCTTCATCTCCAGCAGGTCGTCGAGGGTCAGCTTGTAGAGGTCCGCCACCGACCGCACGTAGCCGAGGTCCGACAGCGCGGCAATGAAGCGCTCGCCCAGGCCCTCGATGTCCATCGCCCGGCGCGAGGCGAAGTGGCCGACCGCCTCCTTGCGCTGCGACGCGCAGGTCAACTCGCCGGAACACCGCCAGACCACCGCGCCCTCCTCGCGCACGATCTCCGAGCCGCATACCGGGCATTCCGTCGGCATCCGCCACTCGGGCGCGCCGGGGGGGCGCTGGTCCGGCAGCACCCGCACCACCTCCGGGATCACGTCGCCGGCGCGGCGTACCACCACGGTGTCGCCGACGCGCACGTCGAGCCGGGCGACCTGGTCGGCGTTGTGCAGCGTCGCGCGGGTGACGGTAACGCCGCCGACGTGGACCGGCTGCATCAGCACCCAAGGCGTGACCGCGCCGGTACGGCCAACGTTGACCTCGATCGACTCGACCACGGTGGTCTGTTCCTGCGCCGGGAACTTGTGCGCGATGGCCCAGCGCGGCGCGCGGGAGACGAAACCCATCTCCGCCTGCGCGTCGTAGTCGTCGAGCTTGTAGACCACGCCGTCGATGTCGAACGGCAGCGCGTCGCGGCGCTCGCCGATGCGGCGGTAGTAGCCGAGCAGGCCGTCGATGCCCTGCACCACGGCGCTCTCGGCACTGACCGGCAGGCCCCAGTCGCGCAGGCGGCGCAGGGTTTCGGAGTGGCTTTCCGGCAGCGTGCCGCCCTCGACCGCGCCAACGGCGTAGGCGTAGAACGCCAGCGGGCGCTGCGCGGTCATGCGCGGGTCGAGCTGGCGCAGCGAGCCGGCGGCGCCGTTGCGCGGGTTGGCCAGCACCTTGCCGCCCTCGGCCAGCGCGTGCTCGTTGTAGGCGCGGAACGCGGCCAGCGGCATGTAGACCTCGCCGCGCACCTCGAGCACCTCCGGCCAGCCAGCGCCGCGCAGCTGCAGCGGGATCGCGCGGACGGTGCGCAGGTTGGCGGTGACGTCCTCGCCGGTGGCGCCATCGCCGCGGGTCGCGCCGCGGACGAAGCGGCCGTGCTCGTAGCGCAGGCTGATCGCGAGGCCGTCGAGCTTGGGCTCGGCCGAGAACACCAGCGCGTCGTCGCCGAGCCTCTGCTCGATGCGGCGGACGAAGTCGGCGACCTCCTCGTCGCTGAAGGCGTTGCCGAGCGACAGCATCGGGATCGCGTGGCGGACCGTGGCGAACGCGCCCGACGGCGCGGCGCCGACGCGCTGGGTCGGGGAGTCGGGCGTCACCAGCTCCGGGTGCGCGGCTTCGAGCTCGTCGAGTTCGCGCAGCAGGCGGTCGTATTCGACGTCCGGGATCGCGGGGTCGTCGAGCACGTGGTAGCGGTGGTTGGCGTCGTCGAGCTGGCGACGCAGTTCGCTGATTCGGGCGGCAGGGTTGGGGATCATGGATCGCTCGATTTGTCTGGGTCCGGCGCTCGTAGGGGGTGGCATGGCCGTAGGAGCGACGTCAGTCGCGACCCACTGGCGACCGGAGCACGGCGGGCAACGCGTTGGCCGGTCGCGCGATCAGGACATCACGTTGACCGCAGCCAACCACGGGTCAGTGGGTCGCGACTGACGTCGCTCCTACGTGAAGCCTCGAACGCCGGTGGTGCTCGCAGACAGCCACGACACCGGGATCACCACCGCGACGGCTTGGTCAGCGGCGGCGCTTCGCGCTGGCGGTCGTAGGCACGCAGTTCCTCGCGGATCTGGCCGATGCGCTGGCGGCCAAGCGAGTTGCGCTGCTCGTCGAGCACCAGGCCGTTGAGCAACTCGGCCATGCGCTCGGCGGTCGGCAGCATCTTCTCCCACGCATCCAGCGCCGGGCCCGGCGCCGGCAGGGTCAGGAAGAACGCGATCGCCGGGGTCTCCAGCGACTGGATGTCGGCCATGTCGAAGCTGCCCGGCTTCATGATGTTGGCGACGCTGAACACCGGGCCGCGCTCGGGGTGGTGCTCGACCAGGCGGTGGAACACGCCCATGTGGCCGTAGACCAGCCCGGCCTTCTCGGCGGCGACGACGATGTCGGGGCCGTGCAGCTTTTCGCCGGCGCGGGCGGCCAGGTAGATGGTGACGATCTTGTCGAACTCGTCGCTGACGCGTTTGCCCAGTTCAGCGGCCGTGCCCGGCGCCTCCAGCGTGCGCTCGAACAGCTCCAGCTCGGCCTGGGTGGTGGCGTCGGCCGGCGTGCGCCCGTCGGCGCCGAGCTCGCCTTCCAACTGCTCGCCGAGCGTCGGCTCGACCCGGGTGTCCTCGCCCTTCCCCTCGCGCGGCACGCGGCGGCCCTGTCCGGGCTTGCGCGGCCGGCCGAAGAACACGATGGCGGCGATCAGGATCAGGCCTGCAATCAGGATGCCGATCCGCAGCAGGGTCACGTCGGACACTGGGCTACTCCTTCAGTCTGGTTTTACGGCACGTCGCACCGGCGACGCGGCCGGTCACGCGGCGCCGGCGAGGCGGGTCGCCTCGGCCAGGTCGACCGATACCAGGCGGCTCACGCCCGGCTCGCGCATGGTCACGCCCGACAACTGCTGCGCCACTTCCATGGTCGCCTTGTTGTGGGTCACGAACAGGAACTGTACCTGCTCGCTCATCTCGCTGACCATCGACGCGAGGCGGCCGACGTTGGCCTCGTCCAGCGGCGCGTCGACCTCGTCGAGCAGGCAGAACGGCGCCGGGTTCAGCTGGAAGATCGCGAACACCAGCGCCACCGCGGTCATCGCCTTCTCGCCACCGGACAGCAGCGAGATGTTGGATACGCGCTTGCCCGGCGGGCGCGCCATGATCGCAACGCCGGTGTCCAGCAGGTCCTCGCCGGTCAGCTCCAGATACGCGTGGCCGCCGCCGAACAGGCGCGGGTACAGCTGCTGCACGCCGGAGTTGACCCGGTCGAAGGTGTCCTTGAAGCGGCCGCGGGTCTCGCGGTCGATCTTGCGGATCGCCTCCTCCAGCGTCTCCAGCGCGCTGGTCAGGTCGACGTTCTGGGCGTCGAGGTACTCGGCACGCTGGGCGGCCTCGGCGTGTTCGGCGATCGCGGCCAGGTTGACCGGCTCCAGCCGGCGCAGCTTGGCGTCGAGTTCGGCGACGGTGCGGCCCCAGGCGTCGGCGTCCATCTCGTCGGTCAGGGTGTTGGCCACGTCCTCCAGCACGAAGCCGGCCTCGGTCAGCGCCTCGACCAGGGTCTCGGCCTTGAGCACCAGCGCCTGCTGGTCGAGCCGGCGCTGGCCGATCGCCTCGCGCTGCTGCAGGGCCTGCTCGTCGCGCTGCTGGCGGGTCTGCTCGAAGCGGCGCAGGTCGTTGTCGATGCCGTCCAGCGCGGTGCGGGCGGTGGTGAGCTTCTGTTCGGACTGGACGCGCTGTTCGAGCGCGACCTGGCGCTGCTCCTCCAGCTCCAGCACCGGGGCGTCGCCGTCGGCCAGCTGGGCGGCGAGGTCGCCCAGGCGCGAGTCGAGCTGCCCGCGCTGGCCGCCCATGCGGTCGAGCGCCTGGGTCAGCGAGGCGATCTGGGCGCGCTGCGAGCCCAGCGTCAACGCGAGGGCGTGGGCGGTGTCGCGCGATTCGCGGGCCATCGAGCGGGCCTGGTCGCGCGCCTCGGTGAGGCGGCGGCGCTCGGCATCGAGCGCCTGGCGGGCGTCCTCGAGCTCGGACATGCGGATGACGGCTTCTTCCTGCCGGCTGCGGGCCTCGCGGCCCTGCTCGCGGGCGGCGTCGAGCGATTCGGTCAGCTGCGCCAGTTCGGCCTCGATCTTCTCGATCCGGCCGCGCGCCGAATCCAGCCGGCCCTGCTGGCTCTGCAGCTGGCCGGCCAGTTCCGACACGCTGCGGTGGGCCATGTACAGCGTGCGCTGGGCGTCCTCGCGCTGCTGCTCGGCGGCAAGCAGGCGGTCGCGCAGCTGGGTCAGGGTCGATTCGAGCTCCTGCTCGCGCGCCTGCAGGGTTTCGATGTCGCCACGCAGGGTCTGGATCTCGCGCTCGCGCAGCAGCGCGCCCTGCTTCGCCGCGCCCGAGCGCAGCACCCGCACCCAGCCGGCGCCCAGGCGCTCGCCGTTGCGGGTGATGACCGATTCGCCCTCGCCGAGGCTCGGTTGCAGCGCGCGGGCGCCGGCCAGGTCTTCGGCGGCGTGCAGGCGGGCCAGCAGCCGGCGGATCGCGGCCGGGCCCTGCACCTTCGCCGCGAGCGATGTAGCCGGGTACGCGGTGTCGTCGCGGTCATTGGCGACCAGCGCGATGCGGCCCTCGCCGAACTCGCCCAGCGCGTCGACCAGCGCCTCCGGCGCCTCCACCAGCACGCCCTCGATCAGCTGGCCGAGCGCGGCCTCGACCGCGTTCTCCCAGCCCGGCTCGACCGTCAGGGTCTCGCCGACACGCGTGGCCGAATCCAGCCCGCGGGCCTTCAGCCAGTCGAGCGCGGCGCCCTGCTCCTGGCCGAGCGCGGCATGCTGCAGGGTTTCCAGCGACGACAGCCGGCCGCGCGCGGCCTGCGCCTGCTTGCGGACGTCGGCCAGTTCGGACTGGGCGCCGCGCTGCTGCTCCTGCAGCTCGCCGACGTGGCTTTTGCGGGTCTCCAGCGCCTCGGTGAGGCTGTCGAGCGACAGTTTGCGGGTCTCGTGCTCCTCGGTGAGGCTCTCGAATGCCTCGGCCAGCGCGGTCAGGTCCAGCCCGGTGCGTTCGGCGGTCAGCGCCTCGCGGCGACGGTCCGCGTCGAGCGCCTGGCGGTCGAGGTGTTCGATCCGGGTGCGCTCGACATCCGCGGCGCGGGCGGCCTCGGCCTGCGCGCGGCTGTGCTCGTCCCAGCGCTGCTGCCAGCCGGCCAGCGCGGTCTCGGCCTCGCGCAGGGCGTCCTGGCGGGCCTCGTCCTCGGCCTGCAGCTGCTCCAGCCGCGGCTCGTCCTGCTCGATCGCGGCGCTCAGCACGTCCAGCCGCGACTGGTCGCTGCCGATGTGCGCGGCGATCTCGGCCAGCTGGCTCTGGGCCTCGTCGCGGGCCTTCTGCAGGCGGCTCGACATCTCGCGCTGGTGCTGGATCTGCTGTTCGATCCGGGCCAGCGCGCCGCCGACCTCGTAGCTCTCGGCCTGCGCCCGGTTGAGCGCCTCGGCGGCTTCCTCGCGGCGCACGCGGCCGGTCTCGATCTCGCGCTCGGCCTCGCGCTGCTCGGCGATCAGCTGCTGCAGGCGGGTTTCCTGCTGGGCCAGTTTCTCGCGCTGGGCCTGCAGCTTGCGGTCCAGCGCGCGGTGCTCCAGCGCCTTCCATTCGGCGTCGCGGACCCGGCGGTCGGCCTGGATGGCCTGGTACTGCTCGGCCTGCCGGGCCTGCCGCTTCAGGTGTTCGAGCTGCTTGCCAACTTCATCTCGCAAGTCATTGAGTCGATCGAGGTTTTCCCGGGTGTGGCGGATGCGGGTTTCGGTCTCCTTGCGGCGCTCCTTGTACTTGGAGATGCCGGCGGCCTCCTCCAGGTAAACGCGCAGGTCCTCGGGCCGGGCCTCGATGATCTGGCTGATCATGCCCTGCTCGATGATCGAGTAGCTGCGCGGGCCCAGGCCGGTGCCGAGGAACAGATCGGTGATGTCGCGCCGCCGGCACTTGCCGCCGTTGAGGTAGTACTGGCTGGCGCCGTCGCGGCTGACGATGCGCTTGACCGAGATCTCGTTGAACGAGGCGTACTCGCCGGTGATGGTGTGGTCGGCGTTGTCGAAGACCAGCTCGACCATCGCCTGCGACACCGGCTTGCGCGCCGAGGAGCCGGCGAAGATCACGTCGGTCAGCGAATCGCCGCGCAGGCGGCTGGCCGAGCTCTCGCCCATCACCCAGCGCACCGCGTCGATGATGTTGGACTTGCCGCAACCGTTCGGGCCGACCACGCCGGTCATGTTGGTCGGCAGGTGCAGCGTGGTGGGGTCGACGAAGGATTTGAAGCCGGAGAGCTTGATCGTGGACAGACGCATGCGTCGCGGAAGCCTCTGGCGCACCCGGCAGCGGTGCGTCGTTGATTCGGAAATGGATTAGGTTTCTACCGCAAGCCGTTGATCCTGCAGGAAACCATCGGCAATGAAAGCGGAAGGTCCTCGCGAGTATAGCGAGCGCCGCCGGGCCTCGCCGCCCGCCCGCCGGCGCCCTTCAGCCGTTGGCCTCGGCCGGCGTCCGTGCGCGGATCGACAGGGCGTGGATGTCGGTGTCCATCAGCGTGCCCATCGCGGCGTAGATCGCGCGGTGCCGGGCCAGCGGACCCATGCCGGCGAACGCCGCACTGACCACGTCGACATTGAAATGGCCGCGGCCGTCACGCGCGCCGGCGTGGCCGGCATGGCGGGCGCTGTCGTCCACCACGTCCAGCGCGACCGGGGCCAGGGCACCTTCCAGCGCGGCTCGGATGGCGGCGACGCGCTGCTCGCGCGGCAGCGGTCCGGTGCTGGCGTTGCTCACGGCAGCACCTTGCGGAACGGGCGGACGTCGGTGCGCACGTAGACGCCGGCGGCCACGTAGGGGTCGGCGTCGGCCCAGGCGCGGGCGGCCTCGAGCGACTCGAACTCGGCGACCACGACGCTGCCGCTGAAGCCCGCCGGTCCCGGGTCCTCGGCGTCGATCGCGGGGCACGGCCCGGCCAGCAGCAGCCGGCCCTCGTCGCGCAACGCGGTCAGCCGCGCCACGTGGTCCGGTCGCGCGGCCTGCCTTTTGGCCAGTACATCCGCACCGTCATGGCCCTCGATCACGTACCACATGCCGCCTCTCCTCGCGTTGCGCCCCGGACGGGGCTGCTGAATTGTAGCCACGGGCAGGCTGGACAGCGGTTTCGGCAGCCCGTACCCTGTTTTCATTGACGGTCCAGGCAGGGACCCGTCGCGACCCGCACAGGCATCGCGACGGCCGTGACCCAGCACGGCGCTGCCCGACCGCTCCGGAAACCCCGACGCCTCCGACACCCGCCGCCAGCCCCCGCCGGCGCCCGTGCGCGGTGGCAGGCATCACTGCCTGATCAGCCGATTTGCCACACCGGGCAGCCGATTGCCCAACGACAGGTTCAACACCGCGGCTCCCCACGGACGCCTCCGTCCGGCGGGTCCATTCGCGGCAAACGCAGCGCCACGGCCCGGAGGGGCCGGCCTCGCATGACCAACGATCCCGCGTCCGACGCGAACCAAGACAACCAGGCCACGCCCGACGCCGCGCCCGTGCATGCGGCGCCGGCCGGACCGCGCCAGCAGGAAATGCCGCTGGCGATGGTGCACGGCCAGCCGGTGCTGCAGATCCCGCAGGACCTGTACATCCCGCCGGACGCGCTGGAGGTCATCCTCGACGCGTTCGAGGGCCCGCTCGACCTGCTGCTGTACCTGATCCGCCGGCAGAACCTCGAAATCCTCGACATCCCGGTCGCCGAGATCACCCGCCAGTACGTCGACTACATCCAGGCGATGCACGAGATGCGCTTCGAGCTCGCCGCCGAATACCTGGTGATGGCCGCCATCCTCGCCGAGATCAAGTCGCGCATGCTGCTGCCGCGCGCGGTCAACGAGGAGGGCGACGAGGAGGATCCGCGCGCCGAGCTGGTGCGCCGGCTGCAGGAGTACGAGCGCTTCAAGAAGGCCGCCGAGGACATCGACGCCCTGCCCCGGCAGGACCGCGACACCGCCCCGGCGCAGGCGTTCGTGCCGGACCGCGCCTCGGTGCGGCTGCCGCCGGAGGTCGACCTGCGCGAGATGCTGCTGGCCCTGCACGACGTGTTCAAGCGCGCCGAGCTGTACACCCAGCACGCGATCAAGCGCGACGCCCTCAGCGTCCGCCAGCGCATGGGCGAGCTGCTCACCCGGCTGGAAGACGGCGCGTTCCACCGCTTCGAGAGCCTGTTCGAGGCGCGCGAAGGCAAGCTCGGCGTGGTGGTGACCTTCCTCGGCCTGCTGACCCTGGCCAAGGAGCAGCTGGTCGACATCGTGCAGGAGGCGCCGCTGGCGCCGATCTACGTCAAGTCGCTGGCCATCGGCACCGACCCGACCGAGATCCAGCTCAGCAGCGAGTTCGACGAGGCGGCCAACGACGACGCCTGAGCGCCTCGCGCCCGGTCGGTCCATCCGGCAAGGCAACGACAACCGGCCCGTACCTGCGGGCATGACGCAATAAACGACACCCTATGGATCAAAACCTGATCACCCGCATCGTCGAGGCCGCGCTGCTGGCGGCCAACCAGCCCTTGACGCCGGCCCAGCTCAACGGCCTGTTCCCGGAGGACCAGCCCGCGCCGGCCGGTGCCGTCGCGCAGGCGATCGAGACGCTGCAGGCGGCCTGCGCCGACCGCGGCGTCGAACTGGTCGAGCTGGCCTCCGGCTTCCGCTACCAGGTCAAGGCCGACGTCCACCCGTGGGTGGCGCGGATGTGGACCGAGCGCCAGACTCGCTACACCCGTGCGACGCTGGAGACGCTGGCGCTGATCGCCTACCGCCAGCCGATCACCCGCGGCGAGATCGAGCAGGTCCGCGGCGTGGCGGTCAGCAGCAACATCATCAAGTCGCTGGAGGAGCGCGAGTGGATCCGCGTGGTCGGCCACCGCGACGTGCCGGGCAAGCCGGCGCTGTTCGGCACCACCAAGGGCTTCCTCGACTACTTCGGGCTGAAGCGGCTGGACGAGCTGCCGCCGCTGTCGGAGCTGAAAGAGATCGGCGAGCTGGAACCCCAGTTCCAGTTCGACGGTGAACAGGAGCGCAAGCCGGCGCCCGCCGCAGGCGAAGCGATCGCGGCCGGCGGCATCGGCCACGGGGGCGATGCCGCGGAGCCCGACACCGAAACACCCGTCGACGGGGACCCGATTCCCGTCGATGCCCATACCGAAACCGAAGCCGACCAGCCGGTCGAGCCGGAACCGCAACCCAAGGATGACGACGCCGAGCTGGCCTCGTCGGAGCAAGAGAAATGAGTGAAGAAACACGCAACAAGCTGTCCCTGAAGCGCGGCGGCGACGCCAGCGGCGCCCCGCGGCTGGAAGAGCGCCTGCACAAGGTGCTGGCACAGGCCGGGCTCGGTTCGCGCCGCGCGCTCGAGCAGCGCATCGCCGAGGGGCTGGTCAAGGTCAACGGCGAGGTCGCCCAGGTCGGCATGTCGATCGGCAGCGGCGACAAGGTGGAGCTCGACGGCCGCCAGTTCGTCGCCAGCGCGCTGACCGAGCCGGCCCGCGTGCTGATGTACAACAAGCCCGAGGGCGAGGTCACCACCCGCGAGGACCCCGAGGGCCGCCCGACCATCTTCGAGGCGCTGCCGGCGCTGAAGGGCTCGCGCTGGATCGCGATTGGCCGGCTCGACATCAACACCACCGGCCTGCTGCTGCTGACCACCGACGGCGAGCTGGCCAACGCGCTGATGCACCCCTCGCACGAGGTCGAGCGCGAATACGTCTGCCGCGTGCGCGCGCCCGAGGGTGCCGAGCGCGTGCCCGACAACATCCCCGACCGCCTCAAGCGCGGCGTCGCGCTGGACGACGGTCCGGCCAAGTTCGACGAGATCGAGCGCATCGGCGGCACCGACTCGCACGACTGGTTCCGCGTGGTGGTCAAGGAAGGTCGCAACCGCGAGGTGCGCCGGCTGTGGGAATCGCAGGGCTGCCAGGTCAGCCGGCTCAAGCGCATCCGCTACGGCGAGGTATCGCTGCCGCGCGAACTGCTGCGCGGACAGTCGCAGGAAGTGATCGGCGAGAAGGTCGAGAAGTTGCGCAAGGACCTCGGGCTGGAGGACGGCACGCCGTCGGCGCTGACCCTGCAGCCTGTGATCGGCCAGCGCAAGGCGGCCAAGTCGACGATCAACCTGTCCGGCCGAAGCCACGGGCCGGCCTACGTCAGCGGCCACGTCACCACCGCCGACGAGGGGCGCGAGCTGCGCCGGTTCGACAATGTGCGCGAGGACCGTGGCCGCGGCCGCGGACCCAAGCGCCACGGCGGCCTGACCGTCAGCGGCGAAGCAGCGGCCAAGCAGTCGCAGAAGCCGTTCAAGCAGCGCAAGGACAAGGGCGCCGCGCGTGCCCTGCCGGAAGGCAACCCGGCCGCGTTCCGCACCTGGTACGTGCCCGAGGGCGTGGAGACGGGGCCGAGCGGCCACCGCAACGCCGATGGCCGCGGCCCGAAGAAGCTGTGGGGCAACAAGGGCGGACGCCCGGGTGCCGGCGGCAGGCCGGGCAGTGGCGGCGGTCGGCCCGGCGGTAGCGCGCAGGGTCGCGGCGAGCGCGGTGCGGCGGGTGGCGGCCAGGGCCAGCCGCAGCGCAGCCCGCGGCCCTATGGCCATCCGGGCAATGCACCGGTGTTCCCGTCCGACCACGCCAACCCGGGCGGCTTCAACCCGTACGGCGACAAGCCGCGCGGCGCGCGACCGGGCGGCAAGCCCGGTGGTCGCCCGGGCGGCAAACCCGCGGGCGGCAAGCCGGGCGGTCCGCGTCCCGGTGGCCCTCGCGGCGGCGGGCGACCCGGTGGCGGTCGCGGCCCACGCGGTGCGTGATTGGTGCGGGCGGGTGATTCGCCCGCATGTGACGAGAAAAGGCGCCCCACCGGGCGCCTTTTTTGTTGACTGCGCTTCCAGCCTCGGCGACCCGCATCTGTCACCGAAGCCAGTCGCCCGTAGGAGCGACGTAAGTCGCGACCGCGGAGACATCCCAGGTGCGGTGGCATGTACCTACCCGGGTTACGTCCGGAGAGGCTTCGGCAGGTGTTACAGCATGCACGCGGACCGGAGGTTGGCTGCGATGACCCGGTCGCGACTCACGTCGCTCCCACACCTGCAATGGATATACGCCGTCGGGCCGCGTCCGGTCACCGCGGCATCGCCAGATGCGTGGCTTCAAGCGCATTGCCGGCGCCGCGCGGGGTCGTCGTGATCACCGCGTCGGCGGGCATCGGATCGCCGTGCCGCAGGTGCGCCCAAGTCCGGTCGAGCGCCTCGTACACGTACGGCAGCAGCGGTAGGTAGTGGGCGCCGTAGGCCGGCAGGCCGAGGAACGCATCGAAGTGCTGGACGTTGCGCACCTGCCAGTGGTGCACGTTGTCGCGGCCGGCGGCTCGTGCGGCGGCGACGTACGGGGCGCTGCTGAACGCCGACGGGATCAGGCCGTCGTCGAGGCCGTGCACCACGGTCACCGGCAGGCCGGCGCGCGGGAGTCCGGCGCGGACCGCCTCGACGCCGGCGCGGACGCGGTCGGCGTCGGCACCCTGCCCGGTCCACAGTGCGCGCAGGCACTGCAGCCCGGCCAGCGGCGCAGCCGGGTCGACCGCGGGCCCGACGATGCCGACACCGGCACCCGGCGGGATGCCGCTGGCATCGGAGAACCACGCGGCGCGTTCGGCGTCGGCGGCCGGCCGCGGCGTGCCATCGGCCGCCAGCACGGAGAACGAATAGCCACACGGGTGACCACCGACGCCATGACGCCCGTAAGCGGAGGCGTAGGTCACCGCGACCGCGCGCCACAGGTCGAAGCCGACGCTGATCGAGCCGGCACGCAGAGCCTCGTCCGTCCAGCCGCTGGCGCGCAGCGTGTCGTAGGCCGAACGCTGCCGTGACTCCAGCGTGCCGCCATCGACCAGCCCGGCGTCGGCCAGTGCGGCGCAATGCGCGGCAGCGGTCGGCAACGGCGGAATGCCCAGCACCGGCAGCGCGCACGGCATCAGCAGCGCGGCCTCGGTGGTGTAGTCGTACAGCGGGCGTGCGCCGGCGACGGTGATGTTGGGCGCGCCGGCGACGACCGCGTCGAGCCAGTCGCTGCCGTCCTCCTCCGCCGCGCGCAGCACGGCGCCGCCGCCGTTGGAGATACCGACCGCGATCACCGTGGTGTTGTCGAACGCGAACGGCGCCGCGTCCGGGAAGGCGTCGCCGAGCGACTGCAGCGCGAACTCGGCCGCCTGCTTCACGTGGCGACCCCAGTCGGCTTCGGGGTTGTCACCCGAGTGCGCGTGCTTGACCGCGATGCCGCTCCCGGTCGCCGGCTCCGGAACGAACGCAAGCCCGTCCGCCGGCGTCCCGACGGTGCCATCGACACGCACGCCGAGACCGGCGTCGAGGTCGAAGTAGTCCGTACCCGCACCCTTGTCGGTGTAGGCGACCGCGCAACCCTTCGGCAACGCCCACGCTGCCGCCACGGCGATGCCGCCGAGGACGCCGCGCGAACCCGAGGCCGGCGCCACCACGATGCAGCGGGCGGTCTGGTCGAACGCGTCCGGCACCTGCACGGCGACGCGGTGCGGCTGGGTCGCACCGGGCACACGGGCCAGCCCGTGGAACTCGCGCCCCGGCACCGCCGTAACGCTGCCGTACAGCTCGCCGTAGCCGCCGCCGGGAGCGAGGTCGGCGATGCCGCGCCAGTTGGCCCAGACCGCGCGGCGGCGCAGTTCCGCCGGCGTCGGCGCGGTGGCATCGGCAAACACGGGCGGGGTCATCGCGCGCAACCCGGCGAGGCCGAGGCCGGCGGTCAGCAGGTCGTCGCTGCCGCGGTGTTCGCTGACGCGGACGGATTCGAAGCGGGTGGCCATCGCGGTGGAAGGGCTGGACGGCGGGACGCTCGCGCAACCGGCGAGCACGACGGTGGCGGCCACGGCAAGGGCGAGTCTGGGCATGTTCATGCACCGACAGTAGCAAGCCGGGGCGGCGTGGCCATCGTACCTTCGTACCGCTCGCAGGCCGGCGCCGCTTGCTAGGCTGGCCGCACCGCCCTGCCCGGTCCCGGGCGCGACCGACGCCATGCCGAGCCTGCTGATCGCCGACGACCACCCGCTGTTCCGGGCCGCCCTGCGCGGCGCCGCGGCCGACGCGGTGGACGAGCTGCAGGTGCGCGAGGCCGGCTCACTCGACGAGGCGCTGGGCATCCTCGAGTCCGGCGCCGACATCGACCTGGTGCTGCTCGACCTGCACATGCCGGGCAACCACGGCCTGGCCGGCCTCGCCGCGATCCGCGCGCAGCACCCCGGCGTGGCGGTGGTGGTGGTGTCGGCCAACGACGACCCGCGCGTGGTGCGCCGCGCGCTCGACCACGGCGCCGCCGGCTACCTGCCCAAGAGTTCCGGCCTGGACGAGCTGCGCGACGCGATCCGCGCGGTGCTGGCCTGCGAACAGTGGCTGCCGCCGGCCCTGCGCGCCGCGGTCGCCCGCACCCACAGCGACCGCGGCGACGCAGACCTCGCCGCCCGGCTGGCGAGCCTGTCGCCGCAGCAGTTCCGCGTACTGACGCTGGTCGCCGAGGGGCTGTTGAACAAGCAGATCGCCGACCGCCTGGACGTGCAGGAGCGCACGGTGAAGGCGCACCTGTCGGCGATCTTCGAGCGGCTCGGCGTGCGCAACCGGACCCAGGCCGGCGTGGTGCTGCGTGAGCTGGAGTTGAGTGATCCGGCGCGGCAGGTGGATACGGCCGGCGGGGCGTCGCCGCCCGGTTAGCGGTGTTTTTCGTGCGTTCCGTGGGAACTGGTTCCGCGCGCGGTTTTACCTTCCGCCGCTACGGCTCAGCTTCCGTAGGAGCGACGTAAGTCGCGATCCACTGACCATGGAGGTCGTAGCGCATCGCCCGGACACAGGGCCGCCGCATTCGCGCGACCGACAGCGCGCGTTGATCGCGGCCAATCGGATTGCCAGTGGGTCGCGACTCACGTCGCTCCTACATTCGCGGCGGTGCGGTGTCCGCGAGCGGCGCGGCCTCCGCCGGCATCGCCGCGGGCGTCCCCGCCCGCACGCCGCGGCCCGCCAGCAACCGGTCCAGCACCGACTTCAACGCCAGCGGCTTGAGCGGCTTGGCCAGCAGCGCATGGCCCGCCTCCAGCACGGCGTGGCGCACGGCGTGGCCGCCATCGGCGCTGAGGATCAGCGTCGGCTGCGCGCCATGACGCGCGGCGAGATCCGCTGCGAGCGCGACGCCGGTGTCGCCGTCGTCGAGGTGGTAGTCGAACAGCCACAGCGACGCCGGCGCCCCGGCCAGCCGCGCTTCGGCGGCCGCGCGGCCGTCGGCGGCGGCGACGTCGCAACCCCAGCCCGCGAGCACCCGCGACAGCGCCGCCAACGCATGGGGGTCGTTGTCGACCACCAGCACCCGCAGTCCTGCGATGCCGCGCGTGGCGGCACCCGCGACCGGCAGCGGCGGCACCGCGACCACCGGCACCGACACCGCGAAGCAGGCGCCGCGGCCCGGCTCGCTACGCAACGAAAGCGGCGCATGCAGCAGCTGGGCGATGCGGTCGGCGATCGACAGGCCCAGCCCCAGCCCCTGCCCCGGTGCGTCGTCGCCGCGGCGGAACTCGTCGAAGATCGCCGCCTGCTGCGCCGGGTCGATGCCCGGACCGGTGTCGTGCACCTCGATCCGCAGGCCACCCCCGTGGCGTCGCACGCCCAGCAGCACGCCGCCGCACGCGGTGTAGCGGACCGCGTTGGCGAGGAAGTTCTGCAGGACGCGCCGCAGCAGTTGCGGGTCGCTGTGGACCCACGCCGACGTACCGACGAAGCGGAAGCCCAGCCCGCGCGCGGCGGCAATCGCGCCGAACTCCGACGCCAGCGGCTCCAGCACCTCGGCCAGCGGGAAGTCGCGTGGCTGCGGCACCAGCCCGCCGGCCTCCAGCCGCGACATGTCGAGCAGGCCGGTCAGCAGGTCACCGGTGGAATCCAGCGCACCGCCGATCTGCGCCAGCACCTCGCGTTGCGCCGGCGTCGCCAGCTGGCCAGACAGCGAGTCGGTGAACAGTTGCGCGGCGTGCAGCGGCTGCATCAGGTCGTGGCCGATCGCGGCGAGGAAGCGGCTCTTGGCGTCGTTCGCCCGCTCGGCCTGGCGCTTGGCGACCTCGAGGTCGGCGGTGCGCTCGACCACTCGCTGCTCCAGCGTCTCGTTGGCCTGCAGCAGCCCGGCCTCGGCGCGACGGAACGCGGTGACATCGGTGAAGGTGGCGACGAAACCCCCACCGGGCATCGGGTTGCCGCGGATCTCGATGATGCTGCCGTCGGGCATGACCCGCTCGGTCAGGTGCGGCGTGCCGGCGCGCATGAACGCCAGCCGCCGCTGCAGTGCGCGTTCGAGGTCCCCGCGCGGCGGCAGTTGCTGCAGCGCCCATCGCGACAGGTCTGCGATCGGGCGGCCCACCTGCAGCAGCTCCGGCGGGAAGCCGAACAGCTCGGCGTAGCGCCGGTTCCATGCCACCAGCCGCAGGTCGGCGTCGACCACACTGATGCCCTGGCTCATGTTCTGCAGGGCGGCTTCGAGCACGCGCTGGTTGAAACGCAGGTCGGCCGAGGCCTCGCCGACGATCGCCGCGACGGTGTCGAGGTCGCCGGCTTCGCGGCGGGCGGCATCCAGCAGCACCCGCGCCGAGGCCGAGCCGAGCACCGCCGCCAGCTCGCGCTCCACCGCGGCCTCCACCCGTGCCGGCACCGCGCCGGATTCGGGCACGTCGACCAGCAGCCCGGCGATGCGGTCGCGCGGCAGGAACCGCAGGCCGGCGTCTCGCAGCGCCTTCGCATCCAGACCGCGACGGGTGCGCTGCGGGGTATCGCGGCGCCAGACCGACGCCAGCACCGTCGCCAGCGTGCCCAGGAACAGGCTCGCGCCGACCGCGCGCCCGAGCCGGCTCCAGCCGGTCAGGCCGAACAGCCCGTCCGGCGACAGCCACGCCAGCCCGAACGGCCCGCTGCGCACCCATGCACCCTCGCCGCCCTGCAACCCGGACATCGTCGGCAGCAACAACACCCAGGCCCAGGCTGCGAACCCGACCACCACGCCGACCACCGCCGCACGCGGCGGCGTCTGCGGCCGCCACACGGCGAACGCCAGCGCCGGTGCCAGTGTCGCCAGCGCCGAGAACGACACCGCGCCGACATCCGCCAGCGCCTCGCTGCCCGCCACCAGCCGGCTGTACGCCCACGCCATGAGCATGATCACGACGATGCCGGTGCGGCGCAGCGCCAGCACGCTGCCGCGCAGGTCACTGCCGTCATTGCGCGACCACGCCCCGCGCAGCAGCCCCGGCGCAAACCAGTGGTTGCCGATCATCAGGCTCAGCGTCAGCGTGCTGACCACCACCATGCCGGTCGCCGCGCTCAGGCCGCCGAGGAAGGCGAACAGCGCCAGCCCCTGCTGCCCCTGCGACAGCGGCAGCGCCAGCACATACAGGTCCGAGGGAACCGTGTCGCCCAGCAGCGCCGCACCCGCCGTCGCCAGCGGCAGCACCGGCAGCGCGATCAGCACCAGGTACAGCGGGAACTGCCAGCGCGCGGTCCGCACGTCACGCGGGTCGCGGCACTCGACCACGCCGATATGGAACTGGTGCGGCAGGATGAACATCGCCAGCGCGCCCAGCAGCACCAGCGGCACGAAGCCACCGGCAGGTGCGGCCGAGCCCGCCGGCGTGACCGTCGGCGGCAGTGCGTCCAGCCCCGCATCCAGGCCAAACCAGACAAACCCGCCGATCGCCAGCATCGCCGCCAGCTTGAACACCGACTCGGCCGCCATCGCCAGCACCAGCCCGCGGTTGTGCTCGGTGGCACTGGCCCGGCGGGTGCCGAACAGCATCGCGAACACCGCCATCGCCAGCGCCACGTACAGCGCGCTGTCCTGCCACGCCGGCGCCACCGCGCCGCTGGCGTCGCGGCTGGTCAGCATCGCGAAGCTCATCGCCACCGCCTTGAGCTGCAGCGCGATGTAGGGGATCAGCCCGAGCGCGGCGACCAGCGTCACCGTCGCCGCCAGCCACGCGTCCTTGCCCAGCCGGGTCGCGATCAGGTCGGCGATGGAAGTGGCGTTGGTCTCGCGCGCAAGCCGCACCAGCCGCACCATGAAGCCGACCGCCAGCGCGTACAGCAGGATCGCGCCGAGGAAGGTCGGCGGCAGCGGCCAGCCGTAGCGCGCGGCCTGGGTGACCGTGCCGTAGAAGGTCCACGAGGTGCAGTGCACCGCCAGCGAAAGCGCGTAGACGTGGTGCCAGTGGCGGCCCCAGATCGCCGGCCGGCGCTCGGCGTAGAGCGCGACGCCGAACATCAGCCCGAGCCACGCCAGGCTGGCAAGCGCGACGGTGGAGAAATTCAGCATGGCCGCAGGATAGCCGGGATCGACACCCGCCCCGCCAGCCGCGGTCGGCTGGCAGAACGACGGCGACGGGCCGGAGCCCGCCGCCGCCGTGACCGGGGGTCACCGGTCAAAAGTCGTAGCGCACGCTCAACGAATACTGACGCGGCGGTCCGTAGAAACCGGTCAGGACGCCCAGCGCGGTGTTGAGGTTGTAGCCGGTGGTGCGGTACTCCTTGTCCGCCAGGTTGGTGCCCTGCAGGGTCACCGACCACGGGCCGGCGTCGTCCCAGGTGATGCCGGCATTGACCAGCCCGTAGCCGTCCTGGGTGATCGGCAGCGCGCCGGTGCGGACGATCTCGGTGGTCGCCACCACGTCGCTCTGGTAGCTGTAGCCGAGCCGCGTCGACAGGTTGCCGCCGCTGGCCAGGCCGGTGCGGTACTCCAGGTTCAGTGCGCCCGAGAAATCCGGCGCGTTGGTGAACTCCTGCTCGTCGGCGATGTTGGCGCCGGCGTAGAGGAACTCGTCGTACTTCGCGTCCAGCCACGCCAGGTTGCCGGACACCAGCCAGTTGCGGGTCGGCAGCCACTGGTACTCGACCTCCAGGCCGTTGACCGTGCCCGACCCGGCATTGGTGAAGTCGCCGAAGAACGACTCCTCGGTGCCGTCGCCGTCGCCGTCGTAGGCGGTGAACACCGACAGCTGGATGTCCTCGTACTTGTTGTGGAATGCCGACAGGTTGAGGAACAGGGTCTGGTCGAGGAAGCCCATCTTGCTGCCGATCTCGAAGCTGTCGACCACCTCGTCGTCGAACGGCTCGGCCGAACGCGGCACCGCCGTGGCCTGCGCGCGGATGTTGTAGCCGCCCGACTTGAACCCGCGCGACGCCGAGCCGTAGACCATGATGTCGGGCGTCACCTGGTAGTCGAGCGCGATCTTCGGCGAGGTGTTCTTGAAGTTGATGGTCTTGTCGAAGTCGGCCACCACCGCGGTCGGCACCGTATAGGTCGCGTCGGTGTAGCCGCGGTTGAAGACCACCGCGTTCTTGTCCTCGTCGGTGTAGCGGGCGCCGACGTTGAGGGCCAGCTTGCTGGTCAGGTCGAAGGTCCAGTCGGCATAGAACGCGACGCTCTCGGTGTAGACCGTGCCCTGGGTGTCTCCGAACAGCAGGTTGAAGAAGTTGTTGAGCACCTGGCCGCCGGCCTCGCCGTCGAAGGCGTAGATGCCCATCACGCCGCGCGAGCGGCCGCCGGCGTCGTAGTTGGCCTGCAGCTCGTGGCTGGTCTGCTCGTCGGAGTAGAACGCCTTCACGTCGGCGATCTTCGCCGGCAGGGTGTCGAAGTCGATGTTGGTCTCGGTGTCGGACTCGCGCCGGGCCAGCACGTACTTGAACGCCCAGTCGTCGTTCGCCCGCCAGTTCACCGTCGCCGAGGCGCCGCTGAGGGTGGTGTCGTTGACGTTGGGCATGCCGCTGCGGATGTCGTAGCGGCTGTCGAGCGGGTCGGCGCCGGGGACGAACTTGTTGGGCGCGAGCATCCTGGCGCCGCGCACGCCGGACTGGTCGTCCATCCAGTCGAACGCGAATTGCACGTCGAGGTCGTCGCTGATCCACGCGCCAAGCTGGGCGCGGGCGGCGAGGATCTCCTTGTCGCTGACCGGCTGGCCGTTGTAGCGGTTCTCGCCGAAGCCGTCGCGGTTGAGGCTGGCGACCGCGACCCGGGCACGTACCGCGTCGTTCCCGGTGATCGGGCCGCCGACCGCGGCCTTGACGTCGAGCTGGTCGTAATTGCCGATGGTCACCTCGGCGAAGCCCTCGGTCTCGCGCGGCAGGCCCTTCGAGATGTACTTGATCGCGCCGCCGATGGTGTTCTTGCCGTACAGCGTGCCCTGCGGGCCGCGCAGCACCTCGACCCGCTGCACGTCGAAGACGTCGAGCAGCGCGCCCTGCGGGCGGGCGATGTAGACGTCGTCCATGTAGATGCCCACGCCAGGGTCGACGCCCCACAGCGGGTCGGACTGGCCGACGCCGCGGATGTAGGCGGTGATGGTGCTGCTGGAGCCGCGCGCGGCGTAGATGGTGAGGTTGGGCACCTGCGCGTCGAGCCCGCCGAGGTCCTCGACCGCGAGCCGGTCCAACGCGTCGGCGGTGAACGCGGTGACCGCGACCGGCACGTCCTGGATGGTCTCCTCGCGCTTGCGGGCGGTGACGGTGACCGCGCCCAGCGTGGTGGCCTTGGCCTCGGTTTCGGCCTGTTGCGCCGGCGCGGTGTCCTGCGCCCAGGCGGCCGGTGCCAGCAGTGCGCCGGCGACGGCCACGGCCAGGGTGGTGCGGTTCAAGCGATTGCGACCCATCTCAACCTCTCCCCAGGAACGGATGCGAACCGGCGGACGATCCGCCATTGCAGGCAAGACTAGGTGCGGCCCGGGTGGCCGGCAGCTGTACCTTCGGACAATGCCCCCGCCGCCGGCCCGCGCCGACACTGCCGGACACCGAAAACCGGGGGATGGGGCCTGATGTCGTTCCTGATCGTGCTGCTGGCGCTGGCGTTCCTGATGTTCGTCGCGTACCGCGGCTACAGCGTGATCCTGTTCGCCCCCGTTGCTGCTCTTGGAGCAGTACTCCTGACCGACCCGTCGCTGGTCGCGCCGATGTTCACCGGCCTGTTCATGGACAAGATGGTCGGGTTCCTGAAGAACTACTTCCCGGTGTTCCTGCTCGGCGCGATCTTCGGCAAGGTGATCGAACTGTCGGGCTTCTCCAAGTCGATCGTCGCCGCCACCATCAGGCTGTTCGGCGCCAGCCGCGCGATCCTGTCGATCGTGATGGTCTGCGCGGTGCTGACCTATGGCGGGGTGTCGCTGTTCGTGGTGGTGTTCGCGGTGTACCCGTTCGCCGCCGAGCTGTTCCGCCAGAGCGACATCCCCAAGCGGCTGATTCCCGGCACGATCGCGCTGGGCGCGTTCACCTTCACCATGGATGCGCTGCCCGGCACCCCGCAGATCCAGAACATCATCCCGACCACGTTCTTCGGCACCGACACCTGGGCGGCGCCGTGGCTGGGCACGATCGGCGGCGTGTTCATCCTGATCGCCGGCCTGGCGTACCTCGACTGGCGCCGGCGCGCGGCACTGCGCAAGGGCGAGGGCTACGGCGACACCGCGACGCTGGTCAACGAGCCGGCGCCCTTCCTCGGCGGCCGGCTGGCCAACCCGGCGATCGCGGTCCTGCCGCTGGTGCTGGTGGGCGTGACCAACAAGCTGTTCACCGACTGGATCCCACGCTACTACGGCGAGGCCCACGCGTTCGACCCGGCGGTGATCGGCGATGCCGCGCCGGTGGTGCAGCAGGTGTCGTCGGTGACGGCGATCTGGGCGGTCGAGGGCGCGCTGCTGGTCGGCATCCTGACCGTGCTGGCATTCGCCTGGAAGCCGGTGATGACCACCTTCGCCGAGGGCACGAAGACCGCGATCGGCGGCGCGCTGCTGGCGGCGATGAACACCGCGTCGGAATATGGCTTTGGCGCGGTGATTGCCGCCCTGCCCGGCTTCCTGGTCGTCGCCAACGCGCTGGGCGCGATTCCCAACCCGCTGGTCAACGAGGCGGTCACCGTCACCGCGCTGGCCGGCATCACCGGTTCGGCATCGGGCGGCATGAGCATCGCGCTGGCGGCGATGGCCGACACCTTCATCGCCAACGCCAACGCCGCCGGCATCCCGATGGAGGTGCTGCACCGCGTCGCCGCGATGGCCTCCGGCGGCATGGACACCCTGCCCCACAACGGCGCGGTCATCACCCTGCTGGCGGTGACCGGCCTGACCCACCGGCAGGCCTACAAGGACATCTTCGCGATCACCATCATCAAGACGCTGGCGGTGATGGTGATCATCGGCGTGTTCTACGCGACCGGGATCGTCTGACCGGGATTGCGCAGTCCGGATCGTCCGACCGGCTTCAATCGGCGGCGCCGGGCTCCGGTGCCGCCGGTGTGTCGACGCCGTCCTGCAGGGTCCCGACCGGCTCGCCGACGGGCTGGCCCTGCGGCGTCAGCAGGGTCCAGTGGCCCCACGCGTCGTGGACGCCGTGGCCGGTGGTGTCGCCGCGCGCGGCGTCGTCGGCGTGGTGGTACAGCGGGTGACCGTTGTAACTCATCTGCGCGGTCCCGTCGGCTCGGGTGACCACGCCGACGAGCGCAGGCGCCAGTCCGTCCCCGAGGTCGGGCTCGCCGGCGGGGGCGTAGACCGGCGCCCACTGTTGCAGGCAGTCGCCGGTGCACGCGCTGCCATCGGTGTCGCCGGCGAGCATGTAGACCGCGCGCCGGTCGCTGTCGGCCACGAACGGCCCGGGTCCACCGGCCGACATCACCTGCAGGCTGTCGGCGGTCATCGTCCGCTGGGTCACCAGCGCGCCGGTGTCGGCGGTGGCCGACGGGGTTTCCGCGGCGTCGGTGAGCATCGGCTGGCGGTCGGCGTCGCCGCCACAGGCCTGCAGCAGCGGAACCACCAACAGCAGGGCGATGGGAAGCCTCAGCGTACATGGGGCGATCGGGTGGCTGGACCTCGTCATGTCGCCTCCTTCGGGTCGAGCTGCGCGAACGCGTCCGCGAACGGGCCGGGCTCGGTCGGTCGCACCAGCCGCGCCACCTCGCGCCCGTGGCGCAGGAACACGAAGGTCGGCCAGAGTTTCACCTTGAACGAGCGGCCCAGCGCGCGCCCGGCACCGTCCTCGATCCGCAGGTGGTCGACGCCCGGGTGCCTGGCCAGCGCCTCCCGCAGCTCCGGCTCGGCGGCCTGGCAGTGGCCGCACCAGTCGGTACCGAACTCGATGACCAGCGGGCCGGCCATCGCGTCGACGTCGGCGCGGCTGGGTTCGTTGTCGATGTAGACGCGGTTGAATGGCATCGGGCTGATCTCCGTATGGGGCCGATCTCCGTATGCACCCGGAATACCGCGACGGCGGGCGACGCGGCGTGAACGCGCCGCGGCCCGCGCGCGTCCGGTCAGCGCAGTTCGAAGCGGTCGCCGTCGAGCATCGCCGGGAACTTCTGCCGGTGCCGCGCCAGCTCCGAGCCCAGCAGCGTGCTGGTGGTCACCACTTCCATGTCGGCGCACTCGGTCACCGGGTGGCCGAGGAAGTCGATCACGGCGCTGTCGCCGCTGTAGCGGATGTTGTTGCCGTCGGTGCCGACCCGGTTGAGGCCGGCGACGTAGCACAGGTTCTCGATCGCGCGGGCGCGCAGCAGGGTCTTCCAGGCGTGGTCGCGCACGGCCGGCCAGTTGGCGACGTAGATGGCCAGGTCGTAGTCCGGCTCGCCGGGACGCTCGACGTCGTAGCGGTTGCGCGAGAACACCGGGAAGCGCAGGTCGTAGCAGACCAGCGGGCAGATCCGCCAACCGCGCCACTCCAGCGTGATGCGGTCCCGGCCGGCGGCGTAGCGTTCGTGCTCATGCGCGTAACGGAACAGGTGGCGCTTGTCGTAGTGGGAGACGCCGCCGTCCGGGGTGACGAACAGCATCCGGTTGTGGACGCCGTCGCCGTCGCGGATCTGCACGCTGCCGGTGACCGCCGCGTCCAGCCGCGCGGCCTGCGCGCGCATCCATTCGACGGTGGCGCCGTCCATCGTCTCGGCGGTGTCCAGCGCCTCGTTGGAGAAGCCGCTGGTGAAGGTTTCCGGCAGGACGACCAGATCGGTGGTGTCGTGCAGCGGCGCGATCAGTTCGCCGTAGTACTCGCGGTTGGCGGCCGGGTCGTGCCAGACGGTGGCGCCCTGCACGAGCGAAATGCGGAGGTTGCTGTTCATGGTGGCCACTCAGAGTCTTGCCAGCCGCTCGATCGCGGCATCCAGCGTCGCCTCGTTCTTGGCGAAGCACAGCCGCGCCAGCCGCTGGCCCTGCGGCGGCGTGCCGTAGAACGGCGACAGCGGGATCGCCACCACGCCGTGCTCGACCGTCAGCCAGCGGCAGAACGCGGCGGCGTCGAGGTCGCTGACGTCGGAGTAGTCGACCAGCTGGAAGTAGCCGCCCGGCACCGGCAGCGGCTTGAGCTTCGTCGTCAGCAGCTGCTCGCGGAAGCGGTCGCGCCGCGGCTGGTAGAACTCGCCTAGCTGCTCGTAGTGCTCCGGCTCGGCTTCGATCATCTCGGCGAAGGCCGCCTGCGCCGGGGTGAAGGTGCAGAAGGTGTTGTACTGGTGGACCTTGCGGAACTCGGCGCTCAGCGCCGGCGGCGCCACGCAGTAGCCGACCTTCCAGCCGGTGCAGTGGTAGGTCTTGCCGAAGCTCGACACCACGAACGCGCGCTCGCGCAACTCGGGGTAACGCAGCGCCGACTCGTGCCGGCGGCCGTCGTAGACGATGTGCTCGTAGACCTCGTCCGACAGCAGGAAGATGTCGGTGCCACGCAGCAGCCCGGTCAGCTGGCGGATGTCGTCGGCGTCGAACATCGCCCCGGACGGGTTGTGCGGGGTGTTGGTCATCAGCATCCGCGTCTTCGGCGTGACCGCCCTGCGGATGAGGTCCCAATCCGGCGCGAAGGTCCGCGGGTCCAGCGGGACGTGCACCGGGACGCCGCCGGCCAGCTCGATCGCCGGCTCGTAGCAGTCGTAGCAGGGGTCGAGGACGATCACCTCGTCGCCCGGCCGCACCACCGCGTGGATCGCGTCGAGGATCGCCTCGCTGGCGCCGGAGGTGACGGTGATCTCGGCGTCCGGGTCGGGGCGGTAGCCGTAGCAGCGTTCGGTCTTGTCGGCGATCGCCTTGCGCAGCGACGGCAGACCGGTCATCGGCGCGTACTGGTTGAGACCGTCAAGCATCGCCCGCGCCAGCGCGTCGACCAGCCGCGGCGGGATGTCGAAATCGGGGAAGCCCTGGCCGAGGTTGACCGCGCCGTGTTCGGCGGCCAGCTGCGACATCACGGCGAAGATCGTGGTGCCCACGCGGGGCAGTTTGGTTCGCGGTACGGGCGTCATCGGATCACGGCGTTCGAGGGGGAACACGAGTCTACGAAATCCCGCCGCGCGCGGCCCGCGGGGCGGCTTGCATCCCACGGCGGGGCGGTCGACACTCCCGTTCATGCGTACCTACCGGGTGGTCGATGCTTCCGAGCTGGCCGACGCCTATGCGGCCGCTGACTATCGCGTCTCCCTCGACGGCGATGCGCTGCGCCTGCGCGTGGGTGGACCGGCGGGCGACCTGGAGGCCTACTGGCCCGCGGATCGCTACGTCTTCCTGACCGCCTGGAACCCCGCCTCCGAACCGCATTCCGAGGCAGCCAACACCTCGGCCGATGCGCTGCTGGTGGCCCAGCTCGACGCCGACGGCATCGCCCGGCAGCCGGCCTGGGCGGCGGCACCGGACGGTGGCTGGCGCGAACCCGGATGGCTGCTGGCCGACGTCGACGACCACCAGGCCGACCGCCTCGCGCGGGAGTTCGGCCAAGCGGCGGTGCTGTGCTGGGCGCGCGGCGAGCCGGTGCGGCTGCGGATGCTGGTCGAGCGTCCCGACCCGTTCCACCCGGGCGGACCGCTCGCGCGCTACACCGACTGGCCCGGCGACGTCACCCGCGAAGCCGCGTGCCCCGCCTGACCCGCTCGACCCGCGGGACCGGGCCCGCCGCCGCCCACGTTAGAATCGCGGACCTGCCGGCCGCCGCGCCGGCGAGCATCCGCCCCGCTCCATGCCCCTGACCGACCGTTCCGCCCCGCCCCTGCTGGAGGCCCGCGGCCTGCGTTTCGCGCGCAACGACGAGCCCGTGTTCGGCCCGCTCGACTTCAGCGTCGACGCCGGCGAGGCTCTGCTGGTGCAGGGCGACAACGGCGCCGGCAAGACCACCCTGCTGCGGGTGCTGGCCGGGCTGCTGCGCGCCGACGGCGGCACGATCGACATCGACGGTGGCGCCGCCGGACCGGCCCGCCGCGCCCGGGCGATCGCCTACCTCGGCCACCTGCCGGGGTTGAAGGCGGACCTCAGCGTGCTGGAGAACCTGGAATTCCTGTGCGGGCTGCAAGGGCGCCGGCGCGGCCAGCTGATCGTCAACGCGCTGGCGATCGTCGGACTGGCCGGGTATGAGGACGCCCTCGCGCGCCAGCTCTCGGCCGGTCAGAAGAAGCGCCTGTCGCTGGCCCGCCTGTGGCTGTCGCCCGCACCGCTGTGGCTGCTGGACGAGCCCTACGCCAACCTCGACCTGGAAGGCATCGAACTGGTCAACCGGATGGTCCAGGCGCACCTGCGCGCCGGTGGCGCGGCACTGGTGACCACCCACGGCGCCTACGCCGCACCGCCGGTCCGGACCCGGCTGCTGTCGATGACCCGGCCGGTCGCGGAGCAGGCGGCATGAAGTCGGCCTCGTCCCTCCCGGGGCTCGCCGGCACCGCCTGGGCGCTGATGCTGCGCGACCTGCGGCTGCTGTGGCGCCGCCGTGGCGACGCGTTCCAGCCGGCGCTGTTCGCGCTGCTGGTGGTGGTGCTGTTCGCGCTGGCCCTCGGCGGCGAGGCCGAGGTGCTGGCCGGCGTCGCCCCGGCGGTGCTGTGGGTGGCGGTGCTGCTGTCGGGACTGCTGGCGCTGGACACGCTGTTCCGCGGCGACGCCGAGGACGGTTCGCTGGAGCAATGGATGCTGGCGCCGGTCCCGCTGGCGTGGCTGGTCGGTGTGCGTACGTTCATGCACTGGGCCACCACCGCCCTGCCATTGCTGGTCGCCGCGCCGTTCCTGGCCGAGCTGATGCACCTGCCACGCGGGCAGTTGCCGGTGCTGATGGCCTCGCTGGCGCTGGGTACGCCGCTGCTGAGCCTGCTCGGCGCGGTGGTCGCCGCGCTGACCGTCGGAATGAGGCGCTCCGGTATACTTCTGGCCTTGCTTGCACTGCCCCTGTACGTGCCCGTGCTAGTGTTCGGGGCGGGCAGTGTGGCGGCTTCGGCCCAGGGACTGGACCCGGTCGGCGCGCTGCTCCTGATGGGTGCCGGACTGGCCCTGTCACTGGTGCTCGCGCCGCTGGCCGCGGCCGCCGCGATCCGCATCGCGCTGGACTGATACCGCCCGGAGCGGTCGCTGAAACGATGAATCCACTGATCCGCTGGTTCCACAAACTCGGTTCGCCCCCCTACTTCGACCGCTTCGCCGCCCGCTGGGCGCCATGGGGCTACGGGCTGGGCCTGCTGGTGATGCTGTGGGGCGCGTACGGCGCGCTGTTCGTGGTGCCGGCCGACTACCAGCAGGGCGACAGCTTCCGGATCCTCTACATCCACGTGCCCAGCGCGTGGATGAGCATGTTCGTGTTCGGCCTGATGGCGTTCTACGCGGCCATCGCGCTGGTCTGGCGCATCAAGCTGTGCGAGATCCTGGCGATGGCCTGCGCGCCGATCGGCGCCGGCTTCACCCTGGTCACGCTGGTCACCGGCGCGATCTGGGGCAAGCCGATGTGGGGCACCTGGTGGGACTGGGACCCGCGGCTGACCACCGAACTGATCCTGCTGTTCCTGTACCTGGGCGTGATCGGCCTCTACAACGCGATCGACGACCGCCGCGCCGCCGCCCGCGCGGCCGGCCTGCTGGCGATCGTCGGCGTGGTGCTGCTGCCGGTGATCCGCTATTCGGTGGTGTGGTGGAACTCGCTGCACCAGGGCCAGACGATCCGCGTGTTCGGCGAGTCGAGCCTGCACGGTTCGATGATCGAGCCGCTGGTCTGGATGCTGGTCGGCACCAAGCTGTGGTTCGTCGGTGCCCTGCTCGCACGCGCCCGCGCCGACAACCTGCGTCGCGAAGGCGGCAAGGCCTGGGTGACGCAGCTGGCAGGAGGCGCGCGATGAGCTACCTCGGCTACGTGGTCGCCGCCTACGCAGTGTTCGCCGTGGTGATGGCCTGGGACTTCGTCTCGCCCCAACTGCAGATCCGCCGCGAGCTGCGCGCCGCGCGCCGCCGCGCCGCCCGCCAGGCCGCCGCCCGCGCGACCACGCCGGCCCCGAATTCCGTTCCCGACGAGTTGACCCGATGAACCCTGCCCGCCGACGCCGACTGCTCTGGGTGCTTGCCCTGGTCGTCGCCGCCGCCATCGCCGCGACGCTGGTCGCGATGGCCCTGCAACGCAACGTCGCCTACCTGTACACGCCCGACGAGGTGATCTCGGGCGCGGCCGGCGCGGAGGTGGCATCCGGCCAGGCCCGGTTCCGGCTCGGCGGCATGGTCGCCGAAGGCTCCCTGCAGCGGGTTGAGGGCACGCTGGAGTCGCGCTTCGAGGTCAGCGACGGCGACGCGCGGATGCCGGTCACCTACACCGGCATCCTGCCCGACCTGTTCCGCGAGAACCAGGCGGTGGTCGCCACGGGCCGCATGCGCGGCGACGTGTTCGTGGCCGAGGAAGTGCTGGCCAAGCACGACGAGACCTACATGCCGAAGGAAGTCGCCGACAAGATGGGTGCCGCGCACAGGAAGCACGACGTGGACGCGCCGGCCGCAGGCGCTTCCGGGTCGGCCAACTGATGCTGCCCGAGTTCGGCCAGGTCGCGCTGGTCCTGGCGCTGCTGGTCGCGGCGCTGCAGGCGGCGCTGCCGCTGGTCGGCGCGCAGCGCGGCATCGGGTCGTGGATGGCGGCCGCGCGGCCTGCGGCGTACGCGCAGCTGGTGCTTGTGGCGGTGGCGTTCGCGATCCTCACCGAAGCGTTCGTGACGCAGGACTTCTCGGTGCGCTACGTCGCCGAGAACTCCAACTCGCTGCTGCCGCTGATATACCGCTACACCGCGGTCTGGGGCTCGCACGAGGGCTCGCTGCTGCTGTGGACGCTGGTGCTGGCGCTGTGGACGGCGGTGGTGGCGCGGTTCTCGCGCGCGTTGCCGCCACAGGTGATCGCGCGGGTGCTCGGGGTGATGGGCATCGTCAGCATCGGCTTCCTCGCGTTCCTGATCTTCACCAGCAACCCGTTCGACCGGCTGCTGCCGGCCGCCGCCGAAGGCCGCGACCTCAACCCGCTGCTGCAGGACCCGGGGATGATCATCCACCCGCCGATGCTGTATTTCGGCTACGTGGGCTTCTCGGTGCCGTTCGCGTTCGCGATCGCGGCCTTGCTGGACGGGCACGTCGACGCTCGCTGGCTGCGCTGGACCCGGCCATGGACCAACATCGCCTGGGCCTTCCTGACGCTCGGCATCGCGCTGGGCAGCTGGTGGGCGTACTACGAGCTCGGCTGGGGCGGCTGGTGGTTCTGGGACCCGGTCGAGAACGCCAGCTTCATGCCGTGGCTGGCCGGCGCGGCGCTGCTGCACTCGCAGGCGGTCACCGAAAAACGCGGCAGCTTCCGCGGCTGGACGCTGCTGCTGGCGATCGCGACGTTCTCGCTGTCGCTGCTGGGCACCTTCCTGGTGCGCTCGGGCGTGCTGACCAGTGTGCACGCGTTCGCCGCCGACCCGACCCGCGGCATGTTCATCCTGGTCTTCCTCGGCATCGTCATCGGCGGCTCGCTGGTGCTGTACGCGCTGCGCGCGCCGGGCGACGGCGAGGGTGCGCCGGACCCGCGCCAGTACTTCGCCGCCAGCTCGCGCGAGACGCTGCTGCTGGGCAACAACCTGCTGCTGTCGACCGCCTGCGCGATGGTCCTGCTCGGCACGCTGTACCCGTTGCTGGCCGATGCGCTGGAGCTGGGCAAGATCTCGGTTGGACCGCCCTACTTCGCGCTGTTGTTCACCCTGCTGATGGCGCCGCTGGTGCTGCTGCTGCCGTTCGGGCCGGTGACGCGCTGGCAGCGTGAGCAGGCCTCGCGGCCGCTGGCGTTGCTGGCGCCGTGGGCCGCCCTCGCGCTGCTGGGAGGCGTCCTCGCGTTCTTCCTCGCGCCGCAGGGCCAGTGGAAGGTGGCTGCCGGCGTCGCCGGTGCGGTCTGGGTCGGCTTCGGCACGCTGCGCTTCGCCTGGTCGCGGTTCGCCAACAGCGGCCGCATGACCGCCGAGATGTGGGGCATGACCCTCGCGCACTTCGGTGTGGCGGTGTTCCTGGTCGGCGCGTTGCTGGTGGAGGGCCTGAGCCTGCAGAAGGAGCTGGCGGTGAAGCCCGGGCAGACCGTCGAACTGGGCGACCACGTGTTCCGTTTCGACGGCGTCGAGCACCGCGTCGGCCCCAATTACGAGGCCGACCTCGGCACGGTCGAGGTGTTCCGCGACGGCGCCCCGGTGGCGACCATGCACCCCGAGAAGCGCGCCTACCTCAGCGGCGGCCAGGTGATGACCGAGGCCGCACTGCTGCGCGGCTTCACCCGCGACCTCTACGTCGCGCTGGGCGAGCCGCTCGGCGGCGACGCCTGGGCGATCCGGGTGCACGTCAAGCCGTTCGTGCGCTGGGTCTGGGCCGGCGCGCTGCTGATGATGCTCGGCGGTTTCGTCACCGCGGCCGACCGCCGCTTCCGCCGGCTCGACGGCCGCCCCGGCACCACCGACACCGCGAGGAGCACGCAATGACCCGGCAAACATCGAAGGCCCGCTGGCTGCCGCTGATCGTCTTCGGCCTGCTCGCCGCACTGCTGCTGGCCGGCGTGATCCTGAGCCGCCAGGGCAACCGCGAGGCGCTGCCGTCACCGCTGATCGGCAAGCCGGCGCCGGCGTTCGAGTTGCCGGTGCTGCACGAGGCCGGCCGGCTGGTGTCGTCGCAGGAACTGCTCGGCGAGCCCTACCTGCTCAACGTCTGGGGCAGCTGGTGCCCGGAGTGCCGGGTCGAGCATCCGGTGCTGACCAGGTTCGCCGAGACCAAGCGCATCCGCGTGATCGGCTACAACCTCAAGGACGAGCACGCCGACGCGCTGCGCTGGCTGGAGCAGTTCGGCAACCCGTACTGGCTGGTGCTGACCGACTACACCGGCGAGAACGCGATCGACTGGGGCATCTACGGTGCGCCGGAGACCTTCCTGGTCGACGCCGCCGGCGTGATCCGCTGGAAACACGTCGGCCCGGTCAGCGAGCAGGTCATCGCCGACGAGCTGGTTCCGTTGCTCGACGAGGTGGACGGCTGATGCCTCGCGCGCGCGCCGTCGCCTTGCTGCTCGTCGCCCTGCTCGCGCTGGCATTGCCGGTGGCCGCGTTTGCCCAGGCCACCACCACGGTCGAGCCGCCGAAGTTCACGGACCGCGCCGAGGCCGAGCGCTTCCACGCGCTGACCGAGGAGCTGCGCTGCGTGAAGTGCCAGAACCAGTCGCTGGCCGACTCCAACGCCGCGATCGCGCAGGACCTGCGCAACGAGGTGCTGGAGCTGATGCGCAAGGACATGACCGACGAGCAGATCAAGCACTACCTCGTCGCGCGCTACGGCGAGTTCGTGCTGTACCGGCCGCGGGTCGAGCCGACCACGTGGCTGCTGTGGTTCGGCCCGGCGGCGCTGCTGCTGGTGGGCGGCATCGTGGTCGTCGGCATCGTGCGCCGCCATCGCGCGCCGCGCCGCGACGCCACGCCCATCGACGACGAGCAGGAATGGTGATGACCGTTTTCGTGATCGCCAGCCTGCTGCTGGCCGTGCTGGTACTGGCCTGGGTGCTGCGCCCTGTCTGGCGTGACCGCCCGCTCGCCGGGGTCGGCATGCTGGCCTGCCTGCTGGCCACCACCGGGCTGCTGTACATGTTGGTCGGCACCCCGCGCGCGCTCGACCCGGCCCAGCGCCGCGCCCCGGCGACACTGTCCGAGGCGATCACCCAGCTGACCGCCGAACTGGAGCGCGACCCCAACCAGATCGAAGGCTGGCGCCTGCTTGCGCGCGCCCACGCGGCGGAGGGCGCGTTCGTCGAATCGCGCGATGCCTACGCCCGCGCCGTGCAGCTCGCGCCCGACGAACCGGCGCTGCTGGCCGAAGCCGCCGAAGCGCGCGCCAAGGCCGACCCCAAGCGCCTGTTCGACGAGCAGGCGGTGGCGATGTTGCGCCACGCACTGGAAATCGAGCCGCAGCACCAGCGCGCCCGCTGGTTCCTCGGCATCGCCCGGCGCCAGGCCGGCCAGCCGGCGGAAGCGGTGGCGATCTGGGAGCCGCTGCTGGCGCAGGTCGACGCCGCCACCGCCGCCAGCCTGCGCGAACAGATCGACCTGGCCCGCGTCGACGCCGGGATGGAGCCGCTGCCTCCCGCGCCCAAAGCTCCGGCCGCAGCCGCATCGCCGGTCACCATCACCGCCAGCATCTCGCTCGACCCCGCACTGGCGATGCAGTACCCCGACGGCGCCAGCGTGTTCGTGATCGCGCGTCGCCCGGGCGGCCCGCCGATGCCGGTCGCGGTGGAGAAGCTGCAACCGGCCGGCTTCCCGCTGACGGTCACCCTGACCGACGCCGACAGCCTGATGCCGACCGCGAAGCTCTCCGACCTCGCCCAGGTGGAGCTCAGCGCGCGGGTGTCGGCCAGCGGCGACGCCACATCGCAGGCCGGCGACTTCGAGTCCGCGCCGGTGGTGGTCGAAAACGGCCCCGAGGCCGCGGCGGCGCTGATGATCGACCGGGTGGTCGAATAACCGCATGACCGAATTCATCCCGCCCGGCAGCCGCTTCATCGACCTGCCCTCGCCGTTCCCGATGCGACGTGGCGGCGAGGTCCACGGCGCCCGCATCGCCTACGAGACCTGGGGCACGCTGTCGCCGGCGCGCGACAACGCGCTGCTGATCGTCACGGGCCTGTCGCCCGACGCCCACGCCGCCGCCAGCGACGCCAACCCCGAGCCGGGCTGGTGGGAGGCGATGGTCGGCCCCGGCAAGCCGATCGACACCGACCGCTGGTTCGTCATCTGCAGCAACGCGCTGGGCAGCTGCAAGGGCTCGTCCGGCCCGGCCTCCATCAACCCGGCGACCGGCGAGCCCTACCGCCTCGACTTCCCGGAGCTGTCGATCGAGGACGGCGCCGCAGCCGCCGCGCACGTGGTCCGCGCGCTGGGGATCGGGCAGCTGGCCTGCGTGGTCGGAAACTCGATGGGCGGCATGGTGTCGCTGGCGATGCTGGCGCGGAACCCGGGCATCGCCCGCGCGCACATCAACATTTCCGGCGCGGCCAAGGCGCTGCCGTTCTCGATCGCGATCCGCTCGCTGCAGCGCGAGGCGATCCGGCTCGACCCGCAGTGGAACAACGGCCACTACGACGACGACCACTACCCCGAGTCGGGCATGCGGATGGCGCGCAAGATGGGCGTCATCACCTACCGCTCGGCGCTGGAGTGGGATGGCCGCTTCGGCCGCGTGCGGCTGGATTCGGACCGCGCCGACGACGAGCCGTTCGGGCTGGAGTTCGAGGTCGAGAGCTACCTGGAAGGCCACGCGCGCCGCTTCGTCCGCCGCTTCGACCCCAACAGCTACCTCTACCTCAGCCGCTCGATGGACTGGTTCGACCTCGGCGACCACTGCCCGGCGCGCGGCGGCGACGCCGAAGCCGACACCCGCGCCGGCCTCGCCACCATCCGGCTGGAAAAGGCGCTGGCGATCGGCGCGACGACCGACATCCTGTTCCCGCTGCAGCAACAGCGCGAGATCGCCGAAGGCCTGCGCGCCGGCGGGGCCGACGCCGCCTTCCTGCCACTGCCGTCGCCGCAGGGGCACGACGCCTTCCTGGTCGATTTCGACCGTTTCGGGCCGGCCGTGCGCGGGTTCCTCGACAGCCTCTGACAGCCGGGTAGAATCCGACCGATGAACGCACAAGCCCTGCCCGACATCCGTTTCCCCGGCCACGACAAGCTGGTGGACGCGCTCGACGCCGCGGTCACCGCCGGCGACGAGCACGCCATCACCAAGGCGCTGCGCAACACCCTGTGCCGGATGATCCGCGACCGTGACGTCAGCCTGCCGGAGTGCGTGTTCGAGCCGATCGACGACCACTACGCGCGCCGCGAGATCTACCGCAGCCCCGAGCATGGCTACAGCGTCGTCGCCATGACCTGGGGCCCGGGCCAAGGCACTCCGGTGCATGACCACTGCGGGCTGTGGTGCGTGGAGGGCGTCTGGGACGGCGAACTGGAAATCACCCAGTACGAGCTGCTGGAAGCCGATGCCGAGCGCTTCCGCTTCCGCGCCGCCGGCGGCATGGTGGCCGGCCCCGGCAGTGCCGGCAGCCTGATCCCGCCGCACGAGTACCACTCCATCCGCAACACCAGCAGCAACGAAGTCGCGGTGTCGGTGCACATCTACAAAGCCGCGATGGAAGGCTGCTCGATGTTCATCCCGCAGGACGGCGAATGGTTCACCCGCGCCGACAAGGCCTTGCCGGTCGACGCGACCCACTGAAACCTCTGCCGGCCGGGGCTTCTCGGCTATACTGCGCGCCCGCGCCGGAGTGGCGGAATGGTAGACGCAGCGGATTCAAAATCCGCCGCCCTTAAAAGCGTGCGGGTTCGAGTCCCGCCTCCGGTACCAAGCAAAAAGGCCTGCATCGCGCAGGCCTTTTTTCGCTCCAGGGGGTCATTGCGGCGGGAGTCGCGCCAGCCGGGATCGGGCCGGCTACATGCCCGGGCTTTCGCTGACCCAGACGCGTCCCTCCGTGTGCCTGGTCAGCACCACGCGGCGGTCGCGCACCAGGGTGTCCACCGAGCGCGAGACGAACCGCATGCCGACGATGTCCAGCACGCTGCGGACCTCGACCTTGGCGGTCTTGCGGTCCTCGGACAGGGTGATCTTGTTGATTTCGTAGGTGTAGCCAAACGGGATGTCGTTGCCGAGCAGTTCCATCAGCGGCTTCATCTGCCGGAACAGGGCTTCCGTCTCCCGGCACGCCTGGTCGCGCGAAACAAGCCGGATCTGCTCGCGCGGGCCGATGTACGAGGTCGCCCGACCCGACAGGTCCTTGGCGAGCATTCCGCACACGGCGTCGGCGTCCAGCGCCAGGGTCGCATCGCGCCCGGCCGCGTAGTATGCCCTTACATCGTCCTCGTCGAGCTTGCTGCCGTCGACGAACACGAACCACGCCAGGCCCGCGAAGATCGCGAGCAACACGTACTTGAGCATTCCATTTCCCCCTGTTCGAAGCGCCACCACGGCGCCTGCAGGGTTGCGGCCTCCCCGCGCGCAACCGTCGCGGCATTATGGGACACCGCTCACGGCGCGTGAAGGCCGTCGTCTAGCGCTTGGGCCGGCCCGGCGGCGCGGGCCACGGCCACCATCCACGGCCGGTCAGCGCGTAGCGGTCGGCGGCACGCTCGAACCGGTTGCGCACGCTGACACCGCCGAACGCGAGATACACCGGCAGGAACAGCGGGCCAAACACCATGTACTGGTAGACGTGCGCGCGCTCGTGGTCGGCCAGCCGGACGGCGGCCTCCTCGCACCAGCCGGCGCGGTGGGCATAGGTGCGGCAGTTGCCGTCGAGATCAGCGCCGGTATGGAGGATGACGTTGCCCAGCGTGAGCGCCCCGCCCGGCCCCCACGGCCAGCCATGGAACACCAGTGCCAGGTCGTCGCGGCGCCAGTGTGCGTGCGCGCCGAAAGGCAGGCCAAGGAGACCGAGCAGCAGCCCGGCGGCGGTATTGGGTGAGGTCCACAGCGCACCGGCGAACACCAGCAGCCGCCGCGCGATGCCGGACACGCGCGGCACCGCGGCGGTCAGGCGACCTCGCCTTCTTCCGGCATCAGCAGCCACATGATCAGGTAGACGAGGATGCCGGGGAACGCGGCCGAGGCGATCGACACGACCACGAAGACCACGCGCAACAGGGTCGAGTTCCAGCCGAACCGGCGCGCGATGCCTCCCAGGACGCCGGCCAGCATGCGGTCGTTGCGGGAGCGGACGAAGGGGCGGTGGGTGTGTTCCATGGGCTCGATATGGCTGCGTGTGGTTGGAACCAGTCTGTCGGCGGCGTCGTGACGGGCGCGTAAGCCGGTTGGCTCAGCGCGAACGCTCCGCCAGCCAGTCGTGGATCGCCTGCGGCACCTCGCGCTGGGCGCGGCTGGAGACGTAGATGCCGATGTGGCCGCCGCGGAACGACAGCTCGCTGTAGTCGCGGCTGCCGACCAGCCCGCCGAGCGCCTGCGACGACGACGGCGGCACCAGGTGGTCGGCCTGGGCGAAGACGTTCAGCACCGGCATGTCGACATCGCCGAGGTCGACCGCGCGGCCGCCGATGTCGATGCCGCCGTTGACGAAGCCGTTGGCCTGGTAGAACTGCCTGGCGAACTGGCGGAACGCCTCGCCGGCCTGGTCGGGCGAATCGAAGATCCACGTTTCCATGCGCAGGAAGTCCTCCAGCGCGCGCGGGTCGTCGAGGATGTCGACCAGCCCCACGTACTTCTGCACGAACAGCCGCCACGGCTTGAGCGTGAGGTAGGTGAAGTTCATCACGTCGGCCGGGATGTTGCCGAGCGTGTCGACCATCAGGTCGATGTCGGTCCCGCGCACCCAGTGGGCCAGCATGTTGTCGGCGGTGTGGAAGTCCACCGGCGTCACCATCGTCACCAGGTTGCGCACCTTGCGCGGGTTGAGCGCGGCGTAGCACAGCGAGAACGCGCCGCCCTGGCAGATGCCGAGCAGGTTGACCGCGTCGAGGCGGTACTCGCGCCGCAGGTGGTCGACCGCCCCGCCGAGGTACCGCTGGATGTAGTCCTCCAGGTCGAGGAAGCGGTCGGAGCGGTCGGGGTAGCCCCAGTCGAGGATGTAGACGTCCTCGCCGCGCTCGAGCAGGCCGCGGACGATCGACTTGTCGGCCTGCAGATCGACCATGTACGGCCGGTTGACCAGCGCGTAGGCGATCAGCAGCGGCACCTTCGCGGTCGGCGCGCGACCGTTGTCGAGACGATCGCCGCGGTAGCGGTACAGCACGACCTTGCCGTCGCGCCAGACCTCTTCTTTCGGGGTGGCGCCGTAGCCGGTGTCGCCGAGCTGGCGCAGGGTGTCGAGGCCCGCGCCGAGCCTGGCCTGGAACTGCATGGCCTCCTGCGCGAGCGACTCGGGGGTGATGTCGAGCGGGCCGATGGAGCCGGTGTGGGTGTTGTCCATGCTCAGCGCGCCTTGCCGCGCGGGGCGGTTCTGGAGGTGGCGGTGTTGCGGGCGGGCTTGCCTGCCGTGCCCTGACCAGCGGCGGTCTCGCGGACGGTGGTTTTCCGCGTGGGCGCTTTGCGGGCGGCGGTCTTGCCGGTGGTGCCGCTGGCGGTCGGCTTGGCCTTGCGCGGCGTCGAGGGCGCCTTCGGGCCCGCCTTCTTCGCCGTGGCACGTGCCGGGCGCGCGGTCGCGGTCGACGGTTCCTTGGCAGCGGCGGCCGGTGTCGGCGCATCCGCCCCGCCCAGCCGCTCGCGCAAGCGCCGCAGTTCGCGTTCCAATTGCGCGACCTTGCGATGCGCGGCATCGACTTCGCCGCGGGTCGGCATGCCCAGCGCGTCGGCAACCTGCTCGACCTCCTTCTGCACCGCGGCGCGCAGGCGCATCTGCGCATCGCTCACTGCGCCGTAGACGTCACGGAAGCGCGGCGACAGCGCGACCTCGGCGTAGGCCTCCTCGGCGGCGTCGATCCACAGGTCGAACAGCGCGCGCGCCGACTGCAGCTGGCGGCCGGGTGCGCTGCGCTCGGACAGCTTGTCCTCGAACCGGCGGAACGCGTCCTGCCCGGCCTCGGCCATCAGCGCGTGGTAGGCGCGTGCCTGCTGCTGGTAGTCGATATGCGCCTGCGCCAGCTGCTGCCAGCGCTGCTGGTGCTCGCGGGTGAAGCCGAACGCCGGCATGCCGAGCCATGAACGTCCGCTGCCGGCGAGTTGCTCCAGCCACGGCGACACCTGCGCGAGCCACTGCTCGAAGCCCTGCTGGCCGGGGCCATGCATGCCCTTGAGGGCATCGGCGAACGGATTGGCACCATGGCCACCGAGCGTGCGCTTCCATGCCGCGGCGATGTCGGCCGCGGCGGCATCCTGTCCGGCAAACTGCGTCGCGAGCTGCTGCATCTGCCCGAACCAGCCCTGCGCCTGCGCACCGAAGCGCCGCATCGCCTCGTCGGCGACACCCGGCGAACCGCCACCAGCAAGTTGCGACCACCAGGCGAGCGCCTCGTTCCAGCCGGGCACCGACGCGGACCCCGCACGACCCGTCGGGCCGCCAAACGGCGACCCCGGACCGGCGTTGAATCCCGGACCGTGGCCGGGCGCCTGCGCAGCCATCCCGCCCGCCCGCAGCATCTCGCCCCAGCGGCTCCAGTACTCGCGTGCGAGCGCCTCGAAGTCCTCGCCGCCGAAACCGGCGCCCCCGAAACCCTGATTGGCCATGGCGTCCTCCATCGTCCCCGCGATGATAGCGCCGCCGGTGTTTCAGCCCGTCGCGGCTGTGGCTGCGGGCGGCTGCAACTACGGCTTGGGGATGCGCAGCGTCTTGCTGACCATCAGCGAGCCGGAGAGCGCGAACATAAGCACCAGCGGATGGAACTGCCACGGCCCCAGCTTGACCATGCCCAGCCACAGGTCGGAACCGATCGCACCCTGCGCCGCGGCGATCCACAGCACCACCACCAGCACCAGGCTGGTCGGGATCGGGGTGCCCTCGAAGTGTTTCACCTTGCCCTCGTCGCCCGACAGCTGCTCGGCGGTGACGTTGTAGCGCGCCAGCCGACTCACGCCGCAGCCGACGAAGTAGCTCAGCACCACCCAGTCCCAGCCGCCCTGCAGGCCGCAGGCGTAGGCCAGCGCGGCCGGCGCGACGCCGAAGGAGATCACGTCGGCCAGCGAGTCCAGCTCGCGGCCGAGGGTCGACGCCGACTTGCGCCAGCGCGCCACCCGGCCATCCACCGCATCGAAGATGAAGGCCAGCGGGATCAGCGCCATCCCGATCATCAGGTCGCGCACCCCGCCCTCCTGCAGGAAGCGCATCGCCGCGAAGATCGCGCCGGTGCCGCAGAAGGCGTTGGCGAGGGTGAACCAGTCGGCGAGGTGGAACTCGCGGAACATCGAGAAGTGGCGGCGCTGGCGCTGCATGCGGCGCTCCGTGAAGGCGTGGCCGCCAGACTGCCAAACCGCAGGGGAAAAAGGTAGGTCTATAGAAAAGAGCCCGGTGAAACACCGGGCTCCGACGAGCTGCTGGACTGGAGGTCCTAGAACATCATTACCGGTGCACGCTCGGACATCACGACCCTCCGACTCGAAGCGGGTGAGCTCCAACCGAGGTCCTGGCCCGTAAAGTCCGGGACATACTGCTCCGAACCAGTCACGACAGACGGTGACGAAAGAGCCTCCACCAGCAAACCCAACTCACGGTTCATCTCGGCAAGAGAATTGCCTGCCCAAGCTTGATCGATCCGCAACGCCGCAACGTGCTGCTGCACCTCGCGATCATTAACTGAGGACGCCGGATCAGGCACCAGATCGGGAACACTCAGCCCTTGACCCGCGAGCCGCTCCTGACGGTTCCAGTTGCTGATCAGCCGGAGACGGTCCTCGAACAGTCCATTGTCGAGATCGAGGTAGCTCAGGTGCCCCGCCTGACGATAGCGGAAATGTTGGTCGCCCCCGTGGCCCGCTGCTTCTTCGAGAGATTCAAACAGGAATGACTTGGATGCCGAAGCCATTCCGTTCAGCGGAGTGAGCAGGCTCTCAAACTGTGACGCCGGGATCGCATAGGTATCAGGGACTCCGGGCTGCACGAAGGCAATCGCATATTCGCCGCCCTGGAAGTGCTTCAGCACCCGCGCCTGCTCATTGGGGTCTCCGTCAACCCGGACGATCAGGTCATCTCCGTCCCGATGGAAACTGAGGCGATCAGGACCGATGCCGGCAAAGTATATGTAGTCCATGCCACCACCACGATTGTCGATGGTGTCGCTACCCGACCCCATCGCGTAGTAGTAACTGTCGTCCCCGGTGCCGCCCATAAGGAAGTCGTCGCCGTCCTCCCCCTTGAGGCTGTCCGATCCGGCTCCACCGACGAGGATGTCATTACCGGAGCCACTGAAAGAACCGTTCCCGCCATACAAGTCGTCGTTACCGTCGCCACCTTCAATCTTATCGTCGCCGTTGAAGCCGTACAGCCGATCGTTGCCACCGAGGCCGCGCATCAGATCACGGCCATAGGTACCCAACAACTGTTCGGAGGAAGCACCTCCCTCCACCAGGTTGGCATAGTCACTGTCATCCCCCGGCGTGCCGTCCTCCGGAGCATCGCCAGAGTCACCTTCTCCCGCCAGTGCATTAATCGCTGCGGTGTCGAGCAGTGGTTCATCCTGCAATTGCACGTAGTCAATCGCCAGGTCGCCACCGACGAAATGGCTGCTCACCCGAACAGAGCTGTCCGGATCGTTGTCGACGACAATCAGCAGATCATCGCCATCACGACTGAAAGTCAGGCGGGACATACTGATGCCGTCATTGAAGAAGATCCCGTCGTAGCCTCCATCACTGTTATCGATGGTGTCCTGGCCGCCGCCGTAGGTGTATTTGTCGTTACCGACGCCACCTATCAGGTCATTGGTTCCATCCTGTCCAGCGAGAGTGTCGTCACCGGCACCCCCTTCCAGGCGGTCCGAACCGGATCCCAGGGTGCTTCCATTGCCTCCGGTGAGATGGTCGTTGCCTTCTCCACCCTGCAGAGTGTCGTCGCCCCCCATGCCGAACAGGTAATCATTCCCGCCGAGTCCTTTGATCAAATCCTTCCCAACATTGCCCACCAGTTGTTCGCTGGAAATGGTGCCCTCGATCACTTGGTCATACTCGCCACCGGTATCACCCCCGGCGACGATTTGATTGATCTGCGCTGCGGTGAGATAGGAGTCATCGCCTTCCGGCATGACATAGTCGATAGCCGCATTGCCACCTAGGAAGTGATCCTGCACGCGGACTGCAGGCGTCGTCGCATCGTCGATGGTGATCAGGAGGTCGTTTCCGTCGCGGCTGAACGACAGTTGCTCGCGGGTGATGCCATTGGTGAAGAACACGCCATCGAAGCCGCCATCGGCATTGTTGATGACGTCGGATCCGGTGCCGTCATTCACGACATATTTGTCGTCCCCGGTTCCGCCAATCAGCGTATCGTTGCCGCCGCCACCGGCCAGGGTATCGTGGCCTCCCGCGCCGTAGATCACGTTGGCCGCCGCGTTGCCGGCGATGTAGTTGTCCAACCCGTTGCCGGTGCCGTCGATCGCGGCGCCCCCTTGCAGGAACAGGGTCTCCACATTGGTGCTCAGGGTGTAGGACGCTGTGGACTGGACCTTGTCATCGCCGGCACCGGCGACTTCCACCACCACATCGGCGCTGTTGTCGACAATGTAGGTGTCGTTGCCGACCCCTCCTTCGAGGCGGTCGATGCCGTCGCCACCGTCCAGGTAGTCGTCCCCGGTGCCGCCGAGCACAACATCGCTGCCGGAGCCGCCAAACAACGCATCGTCGCCGTTCAGGCCGTGGAGCTCGTCATCGCCGTCCCAGCCACCCAGAGTGTTGTCTTCGGCATTGCCGGTGACCAGGTTGCCCAGCCCATTGCCATTGCCGGTCGTGATGCCATCGGCCAGGATCAGGTTCTCGACATTGTCGGACAGCACAAGGTTGGTTTCGTACCGGCGCTCGACCGTGTCGAGGCCTTCACCTTCGTTCTCGTAGATCCAGTCGCTGCTGGAATCGTTGATGAAGGTGTCGTTACCGGCGCCGCCGTGCATGTCGTCGCCACCCAGGCCGCCGTCGAGACGGTTGTCACCGGTGTTGCCCACCAGGACGTTATCGCCGGCGTTACCGGTGCCCTGGAGATTATGCGTGCCGGTCAGGGTGAGGTTCTCCAGTGTTGAACCAAGGGTGTAGTCGATGCTGGATTCGACAGTATCCGACCCCTCATCGGCCAGCTCGACGACATCGTCTCCGGCGTTGTCGACGACGAAGGTGTCGTTGCCTTCGCCGCCGACCATTTGATCGGCACCGGCGGCCCCATCCAAGTAGTTGGAGGAGGAGTTGCCGGTGATCAGGTTGTCGCCGGCGTTGCCGGCGCCCTGATTGGCGTTGCTTCCCTCGACCAACAGGAGCTCTTCGATATTCGCGGACAGGGTGTAGTCATCGGTGGCCTGAACCTTATCCACGCCCTCGCCGGTAAGCTCGACGACGACATCCTGTGTGCTGTCGACGAGGAATACGTCATTGCCGGCGCCGCCACCAAGATGGTCAACACCCGTCCCGCCGTCCAGCAAGTCATTTCCGGCTCCACCCAGCAATACATCGTTGCCGGACCGCCCGCGGAGAACGTCATCTCCACCAAGACCTTCGAGCTGGTTCTCGCCATCGTTGCCCAACAGCTCATTTACGGCATCGTTGCCGGTCGCATTTATATCGGAAGTGCCCACAAGCTCCAGCGTCTCGACGTTCACCGGCAACGAATAGCTGACCGAGCTTTGGAGTAAATCCTTGCCTTCTCCAGCCATTTCGATCACTTGATCCAACGCGTCGTCTACAAGGTAGATATCATTGCCGGTGCCGCCGATGAGTTGATCCTGGCCGATACCGCCATCGAGTTGGTCATTGCCAGCACCCCCTTCTAGAACGTCGTCGCCGACCTGCCCCAATAGGGTGTCCTCGTCGGAGCCGCCGAGGAGTTGATCGACGCCGTCACCGCCCTCCAGACGATCCTGACCGAGACCGCCTTCAAGCGTGTCGTCACCGAACTGGCCGAAAAGATGGTCATTGCCTTCGTCACCGCGCAAGTGATCATTGCCGATGCCACCTTCCAGACGATCGTCGCCCACATCGCCCCTCAGGTCATCGTTCCCGGCATCACCAAAGAGCTGATCAGTACCGTCTCCACCAGCAACGATGTCATCGCCTCCACCGGAATAAATAACATCGTCACCGCCGTAACCCACGATCGTGTTGGCGGCTTCGTTGCCATAAATCACATCGTCGGCCTCGCCGGCCTTCAGTACCTCTTGATCGATCGCAGCGGCATCCAAGGTCACCGGGTCACCGTCGCCAAAGTCAACCGTCAGGCCGTACTTAGCCAAGCCCGTGACCGCATCAAACTGGGCGGAGAATGCCAGTTGATCAGCCGGATTTCCGCGGAAGTACAGCACCAAGCGCTCGCCATCACGTCGGAAGTACACATCCGCTCGAACAACCCCCTCAAGGACCAGAGTGCTGTGCCCACTCTCATCGTTTACGTTATCGACACCATCGCCTAGCGCATAACGGTAGATGTCGTTGCCGTCACCACCTTCCAGAACATCCGCGCCCGCGCCACCTCTGAGGACGTCATTACCAGCACCTCCGTAAAGTGAGTCAGCAGCTCCGCCGCCTTCGAGAACATCCTCACCATCCCCGCCCCGCAGCACGTCCAGACCTTCATCGCCCTGGAGGGTGTCATTCCCGCCAGCGCCTTCCAGCACATCGTTTCCGGCGCCACCAGTCACCAGATCGGCGCTGGAATATCCACGCAGAGCATCGTCCCCATCGCCGCCACGCAAGACCATGGCCTTGATCTCGTCCAGTGTCCATATCGCGCCATCGGAGAAGCGCACTTCATCCAAGGCATACCCGGCCTCGCCGTCGCCCTCGAAGAAACGCAGCACCTTGACTTGATCAGTGGTGCCGCGAACCTTCAGATACAGGTCATCGCCTAAACGTTCTACATCAACGTCGCTTGCGGCAACATCGGGCGTAAACTCCAGGGCATCCAATCCGGTGCCACCATCGAAATTCTCAATGGTGTCCTGGCCATCACCACGACCAAACACGTACACGTCTGAATGCATGCCGCCAATCAGATGGTCGTTGCCGCCACCACCGTTCAGGCGGTCGTTACCCATTCCACCGTCGAGTTTGTCGTCTCCGGCGTCGCCGGATAACACATCATTCCCGTACATACCGGAGATGGTGTCATCGCCATCGCCACCAGAAATGATCTCATCGTCTTCAAATCCAATGATAACGTCGTTGCCGGGGGTCGAGGCGATCAGCGCGGCTTTCACCTCCGCGACCGACCAGATCGTTCCATCCTCAAAGGAGATAGAAGTGACCGGCGCAAGGTTGGAAAAATACGTACCGTTCTGCGGGTCGTAACCACCCTGAAGGAAATAGTTCTCGATAACAACTGAACTGCTTCCGTAGAAGAGTTTCAGCGAAGCTCCGGACATCTCAAAGCGCACATCCGCTGATGTCAGGCCACCGCCCAGCCTAAGCTCGCCGCCAACCACTGTACCGAGAGGAACCGACCCGCCCAGTGAGTCGATATAGTCGCTTCCAGTATCCGGGCCAACGATATAAATGTTGAAGCCATCAGAACCCGACAGGTAGTCATTACCAGCGCCGCCGTCGAGCAAGTCGTCGCCGGCGCCGCCGTAGAGTCGATCGACACCTGCACCACCGCGCAGGACGTCATTTCCCGACTGGCCCCACAGCTTGTCGTCATCAGCGCCGCCGTCCAACTCATCGTGGCCTTCATTGCCGGCCATTTGATCGATTCCGATGCCGCCGCGTAGCACGTCGTCGCCCGCCTCACCCGACAGCTTGTCGTCGCCAGCACCACCGTCGAGGCTGTCGTTGCCCTCATGGCCAGACATCTGATCATTGCCGTCTCCACCACTAAGCTGGTCGTTTCCAGCACCACCCCCGAGCGTATCCGCGCCCGCTCCGCCGATCAGCTGGTCATCACCATCCTGGCCATATAACCTGTCGTCGCCCGCGCCACCAACGATATAGTCGTCACCGTCGACGCCGCCGGCAGTGCCGTTGCCACCGTTGAGGATGTCGTCACCGGCACCTCCCAACAGACGATCGTTTCCGGACTGACCAAACAACACGTCGTTGTCGGCGCCGCCATCCAACAGGTCGTCGCCGCCTCCGCCCTGCAACTTGTCATTGCCGGCCCCGCCAAAGAGCTGATCGTTGCCGTGGAACTCGGCTCCAAGGCGGGTCTCAGAGTCGTCGCCGATCAGGAAGTCATCCGCTTCGTTACCGAAAAGGACATCATCTCCTCCGCTTCCTTGCAGTTCATCATTACCGAGGCCGCCACTGATTACATCTTGACCGTGCCGGCCTCCAGCGAGCGATTGGCTGTCACCGATGAGGATATCGATGCCGTCACCACCAGAAATGACATCGTCCCCCGCATCGCCCTCGACCGTGTCATTACCCGCTCCGCCCTCTATGGTGTCGTTACCGTCGTCGCCGCCGATCCGGTCATCGCCCATGCCGCCGTCGATATAGTCGCTGTCTTGATCGTCTTCATCGATCGCGCGTTCAAGGCCGCTGCCTCGCAACATGTCATTACCGTCGCCGCCGTAGATGACGTCGTTACCACCTTGGCCCAGAACTACGTCGTCGCCTGCACCGGCATCAATGATGTCGTGGCCGTTCTCGTTCGCCTGATCCGACGCCAAACCGTTGAAATGCACACCCGCTACCACGGACTCCAGCTGATCACCGAAGATCTTGTCGTTATCGTCACCGCCGCTGATGACGTCGTTGTCGTGCCCGCCGACAAGGAAATCGTTGCCGGTCCCACCCACGATAATGTCGTCACCTTCACCCGCCCAGACTTCATCCGATCCCGCGCCTGCGTCGACAAAGTCATCACCGCTCGCATATAGATTTGGATCAACCGTAAAACTTGCCGTAATATTGATAACGTTACCTGGGTTCGTGGTTGCATCCCCCGTGGCGGCACTTCCATCCCTGGTGTACACATACCAAGCTTTACCGCGAGCCACGATCGAGGCGCCAAGCCTTGCTATCTCATCCTCGTGGTACTGCGTCTCGATTTTGTCGCCGACCTTAGCCGTCTCGCTCCACTCGCGCATGCTGACCGATTCCGAACCATCAAAGATGATGTCGTTACCGTCGCCGCCGTAGAGCTTGTCATTACCGCTGAAACCGAAAATCAGATCAGCGCCCACGCCACCATCTAGCGTGTCATCTCCGATGCCGCCGCTGAGACCGTCGTTCCCGGCCAGGCCAGCAACCGAATCATCGCCATTGTTTTCGCCACCGGAACCGAAGAGATCGTTATCTCCGCTAAGTGGAGCGGAAACCTGCCCGGAATCCTCCAAGCCTGGAAGCGTTATCCCGAGATCGCCGTTGCTCCAATTCTTAATTACTACCCGGCCGCCAACCTTTCCATCACCCAAAAGCCGAACAATAAGCAACGAGGCAGTTTCGCCCGACCCAACAACCGCCAGTCGAAACGACCCGTCCGCTGTCTCCCAAGCACCCAGAGAAGCATGTCGAATGTTATCGAATCCGATACCGGTGCCGGAAATATCCAATCCATCAAAGGTGATCTTGCCAAGGCCGTCCGCATCAATGATCACGTCCTCGACGTCGCTATTCTCGAGATCTGACGCCGTGAACTCATAGGTATCAAATCCCTCGCCTCCCGTGAGCACATCACCGTCGAGTCCGCCCATCAACGTATCGTTACCAGTCCCACCCTTCAGGACATCTTTCCCACCCTCTCCTCTAAGCGTGTCGTTGGAATCGCCACCGCTGATGAAGTCTTCAAGTTCGGCCCCATAAATGATGTCGTCCGCCGCACCGCCCGTTATTGCATTAGATTCACCAGAAAAACCCGTCAGTACGTCGCCAACGTCTGTCCCGAACGTCAACCTGTAACCTAGATTGGGCAAACTGGCTGCACCGTTGCTCAAAATGGCGCGGGACACAATTGCGGCAACATCTTCATCATCCTGGCCGCCAAATATCTCCAACAACCCATCGATTCCCTTTTCAGCCACCTCGCCAGAAATCGTGGCGACGAAACCTACTACACCTAAAACGATTGCAGTCCCAGCCGCTGCAAAAGAACTTGCGACGATTAGTGGAGCTACCGCGGCTGCCACAAGGGCGCCAACCACGTACCCGCCAATGATGCCCGCAATCTTCGTAGAATCTCCCGATTTGTATGCACCCCAAAGATCATCTAACGTAAATAGATTGTTAGCGATGCCAAAGGTCTTCTTAAGCGCCGCCCCTGCATTCCCTCCAACCAGGGCATCCAAGGCGTCGCCATCCAGGGTTCCGACGATTCGCTTACGCCATTCATCACCCCCCTCTTCGGAACGAGCAATTGCGTCTTCTATCGACTGCTCCTTGTCTCGAAACCCATCAGCCCATGCCTGGCAAATTGCCGCTTCGGCGGAGTTACCTGCGGCACTAAGTTGCGCGCAGAACATATCCGCCATTTCGGCGGATTGTGCTGCTGCGTCAGCCAACTTCTGCGCGAATTCGACATCTGAGGCCTGCTCGGAGTTCGATTCCGACCAATACACACGATCAAAGTTCGCAGTCAGCGCGGCAGACAGCTCTGCCAACCTCAGCCCAATCGCTTCTGATCCATACTCGAATGACATGAAACTCTCCCTGTTTAATTTTTATTGCGCCCACTCTTTTGCAGCAATCGAACGCCCACCAGAATAAAAACCGGGACCGCCAGTGATTTTACGAAAACTATCATCCAGAACATTGGTGAATCACGCGTCTTCACGAGCTCTGCCCCTGAGCGGCTCGTTGCAGAGGCAACACCGATAGTAATATCGAAATAGATTCCAACCGCGCTGTACGCTGAAGCACAGATGGCCACGCCAAAAAATAGCCACATCGCCACTCGATTAAGCCGAGGCCGGGCTGGAGAAATCGCAGTTATGTAAGAAGCGACGCCGCCAATAAATAGCGCGACGAGCAGAATTTGAATGATTCTATCTATTCTTCTCTTGGCATTCATCGCATTCAGCTTCGATCTTGCCGCTATCGCAACATTCAGCATTCTGGCGTCCTCGGCCTGCTCAGCCTCAATCTCTGGGGGCATTGCCGCATAGCGCCCGGACTTTGCCGGTAGTTCAACATTTATTGCCGTCACCCTTGGATGACCTACAGCAGCTACTGACGGATCCGCCATAAGGACATTTAGCACAAGTACCATTGCCGAAAATATATGTTGTAATTTCATGCCGTCACCACAATGCTTTGAATATCTTTGCAGCACTCGTGCGCGCTTAGCTAGAGTTATTACTAGCACTAGCGTTCCCTCAATGATTCGGAACTGTGCTGTTGCAGCGGACTAAGCAAGAAGCTAATTACCCTTCGCTTTCCCGTCTTGATCTCCGCACTCAAGCTCATACCGGAGGTCAGTTGAACCTGGACTCCATCAATCATCAGCCTTGCATCATCAAGCCTAACTCGCGCCGGAAATACCAACCCCAGGTTCTCGTCCTGTGCCGCGTCGTGCGACACGCTGGCTATGGTTCCGGTCAAGTAGCCATAGCGGGTGTAGGGGAAGCTTTCGATCTTGACCGTGACCGTTTGCCCCGGCCTCACAAAGCCTATGTCTTTATTTAGTACGGTGGCCTCGATCTCTAGTGATTCCTCACTCGGAACCACGGCTAGAAGCGCCTGGGCCGGCGTTACCACGCCACCTACGGTATGCACCGCTAGTTGCTGCACGGTGCCATCGACGGGCGCCCGCAACTCCATCAACCGATCGCGACGGGCGGTTTTCGCGACCTCCGGGGTCAACTGCCGTATCTGCTCGCGCGCTTCGCGCAGACCATCCAGGGTCTGCTGACGGGTGTCGGTTACCAGCACCTGCAGCTCTTCCTGCGAAGCGCTCAGCGCAGATCGGACTTCCTGCAAGCGGTTTCGTTGCGCAGCTACATCACGCTCGGCAGCGATGCGCTCCTGCTCACGCAGCAGGTAGTCATGCCGCCCCACATACTTGTCCTTGACCAGTTCCGCGTAGTCTTCGGCGCGAGTTGTTGCTATACGGGCGCTCTCTTCCAGCGGCCCGATCATCGCTTTGACGGTATGCAATTCGGCTCGTCGCTGTGCGATGGCAGCAGTGAGGCCTTCGTGCTTGGCCTGGAAGGCTTCGAACTGACTCACCGCGAGTTGTCGCTCGTTGGCAAGGCGCGCGTCGGGCAACGCTTCGTGTGGCGACATCGCGGGGAGATCCCCGGAATCGATGGCCTCAGCCAATGCGGTCAGGCGTGTGGCCGCAAGCTGAGCGTTGATCAGAGCCTCTTCCGCTTGCTCGCTCTCCGCCCCAGTAGCCGTGGCATCCAATTCGATCAACAACTGCCCCTTCTTCACCGTTTCGCCATTGCGAACCAAGATGCGCCGCACCACCGCGGTTTCGATGGGCTGGATGACCTTGGTGCGGGAGCTGACCACGGTCTTGCCTGGCGCCACCGCCACGATGTCGAGCTTGCCAAAGCAAGCCCAAAGGAAAGCCACGCAGAAGAACGCGATAATGATCCGCATGGCCCAACGCGGGGCGGGTGACACCGGGGTGTCGGTCAGCTCCAGATGCGCCGGCAGGAACGCAAGCTCGTCGGGGCTGCGTTTGGGCGGCTCCAACTGGTGGCGCACCTTCCAGGCGGACCGGAAGATCGCGACATAGCGCGAAACGAAGTCGGCTAGGCCTTGGAAGATGTGCTTCATTCCGGCCCCTGTTGCAAACGATACAGATGGGCGTAGTGGCCATCTGGGCGATCAACCAGTTCGGCATGGGAGCCGCTCTCGACGATCCGTCCTTTTTCAACCACGACGATGCGGTTTGCCCGTCGTACCGTGGACAGGCGATGGGCGATGATCAATACCGTGCGCCCTTTGCAGATGGAGCGCATGTTGGCCATCACTGCGTGTTCGGACTCATAGTCCAGCGCACTGGTGGCCTCATCGAAGATCAGGATGCGCGGATCGGTGATCAGGGCGCGGGCAATTGCGATACGTTGGCGTTGCCCACCCGACAGACCGGCGCCCTGCTCACCCACCCTGGTGTCATACCCTTCCGGCAACTCGACGATAAAGTCGTGAGCACCCGCCAGTTTGGCCGCCTGGATCACCCGTTCGAGCGGCATGCCCGGATCGGACAGCGCGATGTTCTCGCGCACGCTGCGGTTGAACAGGAAGTTCTCCTGCAGCACCACACCCAACTGACGCCGCAGCCAAGCGGGATCGGCCAACGCCAAGTCATGGCCGTCGATCAGCACACGGCCGCGCTCGGGCGTGTACAGGCGCTGCACCAGCTTGGTCAGCGTGCTCTTGCCCGATCCGGAACGACCGACGATGCCGATGACTTCCCCGGCCTTGATATCCAGCTCGATACCGCTCAACACCTCGGCGGTGTCGGGCCGATACCGGAACGAAACCCGCTCGAATGCGACCTGGCCCCTGATAGGCGGCAACGCCATCCGGCTGCCCGGCACCTCGGTGCGGGTGTTGAGGATGTCGCCCAGTCGCTCGACCGAAATGCCTACCTGCTGGAAGTCCTGCCATAGCTGCGCCAAGCGCACGATCGGTGCGGCGACTTGACCCGACAGCATGTTGAACGCAATCAGTTGACCGATCGAAAGCTTGCCCCCGATCACCAGCTTGGCACCCCAGAACAGAATGCCGATGCTGACCAGCTTCTGGACCAACTGGACACTCTGCTGACCGACAGTGGCCACCTTGGTCACGTCAAAGCTCGCACCGACATACCCGGCCAACTGGTTGTCCCAGGTGCGGGTGACACGCGGGTCGACCGCCGTGGCCTTGATGGTGCCGATGCCACTGATGCTTTCAACTAGGAACGACTGGTTGTCGGCACCGCGGGCGAATTTGTCGTTGAGGCGCTTGCGAAGAACCGGCGTGATGCCTGCCGAGATCAAGGCGTAAACCGGCAACGACAACACCACGATCAGCGTCAACCAGCCGCTGTACCAGAACATCACCGCCAGGAATACGACGGTGAAGAACAGATCCAGTACCGAAGTCAGCGCCTGACCGGTCAGAAAACTGCGGATGTTTTCGAGTTCGCGGACGCGGGCGATGGTGTCGCCCACGCGTCGCGACTCGAAATAGGCCAACGGCAGCGTCAGGACGTGCCGAAACAGACGCGCCCCCAACTCGACATCGATCTTGCTGGTGGTATGCGAAAACACGTACGTCCGCAAACCTGAAAGCACCACATCGAACACGGCGATCGATACCAGGCCAATCGCAATCACATCCAGTGTGGTCAGCCCTTGGTGCACCAACACCTTGTCCATCACCACCTGATAGAACAAGGGCGTGATCAGCGCGAACATCTGGATGAAGAACGAAACGATGAAGACTTCCAGCAACAACTTGCGGTACTTGAACACGGCTGGAATGAACCAGCTGAAGTCGAACTTCGCCAGATCACCCAGCACCGAGGCGCGCGATGCCAGTTGCAGCAGGCGACCTGCGTATCGGGCTTCGAATTCTTCCTGTGTGATCGCGCGCGGCCGCTTCTCGACCAGGTCGTGGATCAGTATTTGGTCATCGTTGACCCGGGCGACGATGAAGGCATCGCCCTCTTGAACCAACGCCAGCGCTGGAAGGCTGGCCATGCCCATGCGCGATACTGGCTGGACCACAACCTTTGCTTTGAGTCCGAGCTTCCGGGCCGCCAGCAGCAACGTTGTTTCGTCAAAACGTTCGCCGATGCGACCGAACTCGTGGGCAAGTTGCCTGGCATCCGCCGCGACGCCATGGAACTGAGCAAGCAGCACCAAGCCGTGCAACGCCAGATCCGGGCGTTCCCCATCAGGCGCGGCCGTCTCCACGACAGCCAGCGCCGCGCTTCCCTGCGACATATCATTGATCCTTCAAGCTCTGGCGTTCCAACCTTGGAACACGCTCATTCAGCTTATTAGGATTCGCCTCATGCTCACCGCTGTCAACTACAAGTGCATTACAGCCACCGATCACTGATGTGAGCCGCAGGATCCTCCACGTCGACATGGACGCGTTCTACGCGTCGGTGGAGCAGCGCGACGATCCGTCGTTGCGCGGCAAGCCGGTGGTGGTCGCCTGGCGCGGGGCGCGCTCGGTGGTATGCGCGGCCAGCTACGAGGCGCGGCGGTTTGGCGTGCGCTCGGCGATGCCGGCGGTGCGGGCCGAGCGGCTGTGCCCGCAGGCGGTGTTCGTGCCGCCGGACTTCAGCCGCTACAAGGCGGTGTCGCGGCAGGTGCGCGGGATCTTCGCCCGCCACACCGCGCTGGTCGAGCCGCTGTCGCTGGACGAGGCCTACCTCGACGTCACCGCGCTGGCCTCGGGGCTGCCGTCGGCCACCGCCACCGCCGAGGCGATCCGCGCCGCGATCCGCGAGGAGACCGCGCTGACCGCCTCGGCCGGCGTCGCGCCGAACAAGTTCATCGCCAAGATCGCCTCGGACTGGAACAAGCCCGACGGGCTGTGCGTGGTCAAGCCGCACCGGGTCCAGGCGTTCCTGACGCCGCTGCCGGTCGGCCGGCTGCCGGGCGTGGGCAAGGTGATGCAGGGCAAGCTGGCCGAACTCGGCATCGCCACCGTCGGCGACCTGCGCGGCGTGCCGGGGGCCGAACTGGAGCGCCGCTTCGGCCGCTGGGGCCGGCGCCTGCACGAGCTGTCGCAGGGCATCGACCACAACCCGGTCCGCCCCGAGCGCCCGACCGTGCAGATCTCCTCGGAGGACACCTTCGAGCACGACCTGCCGCTCGACGAGCTGGAACCGCACATCCGCCGCCTCGCCGAAAAGACCTGGGCGGCGTACGAACGCGAGCGCGGGCAAGCCCACCCGCGGCTGGCGCGCACCGTGGTGCTCAAGCTCAAGACCGCCGACTTCCGCATCCTCACCCGCAGCCTGACCCCGCCGGTACGGCCGTCCACGCTGCAGGCGCTGGCCGACATCGCCTGCGAGCTGCGCGCGCGGATCGACCTGCCGGCGCGGACCCGCTACCGGCTGGTCGGCGTCGGACTGGGCGGGTTTGTCGACGCCGACGACGTGCGCGCGCAGTCGGATCTGTTCGAGGTGGCGTGAGGTGGTTCGCGTATGTGCCTCACACCCGACCTGCGACGCCGGCTCCCGCTGTAGGAGCGACGCAAGTCGCGACCCGCCGAACCCGGCTAGAGCACCGGAAATCGGGCCACTCCGCAGGTGACAGGAGCGCTTCCGGAAGGTTTTTTCCCGCAAGCAGGTTGGCGGACTTCGGAGGCGATGAACAGGTCGCGACTCACGTCGCTCCTGCGACGTCCCAGCGCCTGAGACGGCGGCGTGGATGCTTAACAGACGTCGATCCCGCCTGAGCTTCCGGTCGTAACTGCCTGACCCGTCGGGCCTCACTTTTTACGCATCCATTTGTTACTAGAATTAGTACCATGCACCTGACCGACACCCAGCGCCGCCTGCTCGATTTCCTGCGCGAGCACACCGCCACGCACGGCTATCCGCCGTCGCAGATGGAGATCGCGCGGGCGTTCGGGTTCCGCCAGAACCGCTCGGCGCGCTACCACCTGGAGGCGCTGGCGCAGGCCGGGCTGATCGAGCTGTCGACCGGGCGCGCGCGCGGGATCCGGCTCACCGCACCCGCTCCCGGCCGCACTGCCCGCAGGTCCACCGGGGCGTTCGCGGACAGCGTTTCCGCACCCACTCCGACCGACCGCCCGAACCTGCTGCAGGTACCCCTGCTCGGCCGGGTCGCGGCCGGCACGCCGATCGGCTCCGACCCCGAAATCCGCCGCGAGGTCGCGCTCGACCGCTCGCTGTTCCGCCTGCGCCCCGACTACCTGCTGGAGGTCGAGGGCGACTCGATGCTGCTCGACGGCATCCTGCCCGGCGACCTGATCGGGGTGCACCGCACGCCGCAGGCACGCAGCGGCCAGACCGTGGTCGCGCGGGTGGAGGGCGAGCTGACGGTCAAGCGGCTCGACAGCGGCCGCGACCACCTGCGCCTGTTGCCGCGCAACCCCGCGCACGCCCCGATCGAGATCGACGCGCGCATCACCGACTTCGCGATCGAAGGCCTGTTCGCGGGCCTCGTGAGGCCGTCCTGATGGGCGCCGTGGTCGCTCTCGACAGCCTGCTGGAGTCCCGCCGGGTCTGGCGCGGCCAGCCGGCCCCGCGCCCGCCGTCGCGGCAGCCGACCGGCCACGCCCTGCTCGACGAGGCCCTGCCCGACGGCGGCTGGCCCGAGCACGCGCTGACCGAACTGCTGCTGCCTGCCGACGGCATCGGCGAACTGCGCCTGCTGTGGCCGACCCTCGCCCGGCTGTCGCAGGCCGACGGCATGGTGGTGCTGGTCGACCCGCCCTACCTGCCGTTCGCCCCGGCCTGGGCCAATGCCGGCATCGACCTCAGGCGTCTGCAGGTGGTCCGCACCGACCCGCGCAACGCCCTGTGGGCGACCGAGCAATGCCTGCGCTCGGCCGCCTGCCCGGCGGTGCTGTGCTGGCCGCGGACCGCCGATGACCGTGCCCTGCGCCGGCTGCAGGTGGCGGCAGAGACCGGCCAGTGCCTCGGCTTCGCGCTGCGCCCCTTGAAAGCCGGGGCCAACCCTTCGCCCGCCGCGCTGCGGATCGCGATCGATGCCCGGCCGGCGCAGTTGCGTGTCCTCAAGTGCCGCGGCGGCAACCCGCCGACGCGGGCGATCCCATTCCCGTCCTTGGCTTCCCGTAGGAGCGACGTAAGTCGCGAACGCGCAGAACCACGAACACACGCCGTCGCTCCATTGCCTGCCGGTTCGCGACTTACGTCGCTCCTACAGGTGGTTTCCACGGCGAGCCCCCTGGACTCCTCCGCGCGGTGATCCATGCTCTGGGCCTGCATCCTCCTGCCGCAACTGGCGCTCGACGGCGTCCTGCGCCGCCATCCCGACCCCGACGCCCCGCTGGCGCTGGTCACCGGGCCGGCGCAGCGGCGCGTGCTGCACGCGGTCAATCCCGCGGCGAAGGCGGCCGGCCTGCGCGCCGGACAGCCGCTCGGCACCGCGCAGGCGCTGTGCGGGCGCTTCGCCACCGTCGAGCATGACCCGGCGGAAACCGACCGCTGGCACGACTTCCTCGCCGCCTGGGCCTACCGCTACAGCTCGCTGGTCTGCCGCACGATGCCGTCCGCGCTGCTGCTGGAGGTCGAGGCCAGCTTCAAGCTGTTCGGCCCGTGGCCACGGTTCGAGGCGCAGCTGCGCGCCGACCTGGCCGAACTCGGCTTCCACCACCGCATCACCCTCGCCCCGCACCCGCATGCCGCGCGCGCACTGGCGAACGTGCACGACGGCCTCGCGGTCACCGACGCGGCGCCGCTGCACAACGCCCTCGGCCAGTTGCCGGTCGAGCGCAGCGGGCTGGCGCCGGACGTCGCCACCGCCCTGCGACGGATGGGTCTGCGCAAGCTGCGGCAGGTGCTGGCGTTGCCGCGCGCGGCGCTCGGCAAGCGGATCGGGCCGGACGCGCTCGCCCACCTGGACCGGCTGACCGGCGCGCTGCCGGCGCCGCTGCAGTGCTACCAGCCGCCGGATTCGTTCGAGTCGCGGATCGAGCTCAACTACGACGTCGAATCCAGCCAGGCCCTGCTGTTCCCGCTGCGCCGGCTGACCACCGACCTCGCCGCCTACCTCGCCGGTCGCGATGGCGGCGTGCAGCGCTTCACCGTCGTGCTGGAGCACGAGCGCTGCGCCGACAGCGAGATCACCATCGGCCTGCTGGCGCCCGAGCGCAGCCCGGCGATGCTGTTCGAGCTCGCCCGCGGGCGGCTGGAGCAGGCCCGCGTGCCGGCGCCGGTGCGTGGCGTGCGGCTGGTCGCGCGCGAGCTGCCGCCGTTCGTGCCGGCCGGCCGCGACCTGTTCGATGCCCGTCCGCAACAGGCGGTGCCGTGGGAGCAACTGCGCGAGCGCCTGCGCGCCCGGCTCGGCGACGACGCGGTGCATGGCCTGGCCGTGCGCGCCGACCACCGCCCCGAGCGCGCGTGGCAGACCGAAGCCGGCCGAGCCGCCACCGCCGCGCCGGTGCCGCGACCCGGCTGGCTGCTGCCGCAACCGGCACCGTTGCGCGACCACCACCTGACCATCCTCGCCGGCCCCGAGCGGATCGAAACCGGCTGGTGGGACGGCGACGTGCGCCGCGACTACTACCTGGTCGAGACCAGCCCCGGCCAGCGCGCCTGGGCGTTCCGCGCCGCCGGCGATCCGGCGGTCGCAGGCCGCGCCGACGGTTTCATGCTGCACGGCTGGTTCGGTTGAGCGACGCCATGCACGACCTGCCCGACTACGCCGAGCTGCACTGCCTGTCGGCCTTCAGCTTCCAGCGCGGCGCCTCGGTCGCGCCGGAGCTGTTCGAGCGCGCGAAACAGCAGGGCTACACCGCGCTGGCGATCACCGACGAGTGCTCGCTGGCCGGCATCGTGCGTGCGCTGGAAGCGTCGGAGCGGTTCGGCGTGAAGCTGATCGTCGGCAGCGAGGTGCAGGTCGAAGGCGGGCCCAAGCTGGTCCTGCTGGTCGAGGACAAGGCCGGTTACACCGCATTGTGCCAGTTGCTGACCCGCGCCCGCCGGCGTGCGCGCAAGGGCGAATACCGGCTGCTGCGCGAGGACTTCGGCGCCACCGACGGCCTGCTTGCGCTGTGGGTGCCGGGCGCCGCAACTGACGCCCCAATCGACGACGCGCAGGCGCGCTGGACCGCGGACACCTTCCCCGGCCGCACCTGGCTGGCGGTCGAGCTGCACCGCGGTCCCGACGACGACGCCCGCCTGCGGCAACTGCGCGAAGCCGGCGCCCGCCTCGGCCTGCCGCTGGTCGCCGCCGGCGACGTCCACATGCACGTGCGCGGCCGCCGCGCCCTGCAGGACACGATGACCGCGATCCGCCACCACGTCACCGTCGCCGAGGCCGGCCACCGGCTGTTCCCCAATGGCGAGCGCCACCTGCGCAGCCGCCGCGCGCTCGCCGCCATCCACCCGTCCGACCTGCTCACCGAGACCGTGCGGATCGCCGACCGCTGCCGTTTCGACATGCGCAGGGACCTGCAGTACCAGTACCCGCACGAACTGGTCCCGCCCGGCCACGACGCCGCCAGCTGGCTGCGCCACCTGGTCGAGGAAGGCGCGCGCTGGCGCTGGCCGGAAGGCATGAGCGGGAAGGCCCGCGGGTTGATCGAGAAGGAGCTCGCGCTGGTCGCAAAAAAACGCTACGAGTCGTACTTCCTGACCGTGCACGACATCGTCCGCTTCGCCCGCTCGCAGGACATCCTCTGCCAGGGCCGCGGTTCGGCCGCCAACTCGGTGATCTGCTACACCCTGGGCGTGACCGAGATCGACCCGGCGCGGATGAACATGCTGTTCGAGCGTTTCATCTCGGAAGAGCGCGACGAACCACCCGACATCGACATCGACTTCGAGCACGAGCGCCGCGAGGAGGTGCTGCAGTACGTGTTCAACCGCTACGGCCGCGAGCGCGCCGCGCTGACCGCGGTGGCGACCCAGTACCGCGGCCGCGGTGCGGTGCGCGATGTCGGCCGCGCACTCGGCCTGCCGCCCGACGTGGTCGGCGAGCTGGCGTCGACGATGAACCGCTGGAGCGGCCGCGCACCGATCGCCGAGCACCTGCGCGAGCGCGGTTTCGATCCCGACTCGCCGGTGCTGCGGCAGGTGGTCGCGCTGACCGCCGAGCTGGTCGGCATGCCGCGCCACCTGTCGCAGCACCCCGGCGGCTTCGTGATCTCCGAGCACCCGCTGCACACGCTGGTGCCGGTCGAGAACGCCGCGATGGACGACCGCACCGTGATCCAGTGGGACAAGGACGACCTCGACGAAGTCGGCCTGATGAAGGTCGACTGTCTCGCGCTGGGCATGCTGACCGCGGTGCGCAAGACCCTCGACCTGCTGCGCGCCAGCGGCCGCCGCGACCTCACCGTCGGCGACATCCCGAAGGAGGACGGAGCGACCTACGACATGATCAGCCGCGCCGACACCATCGGCGTGTTCCAGATCGAATCGCGCGCGCAGATGGCGATGCTGCCGCGGCTGCGGCCGAAGACGTTCTACGACCTGGTGATCCAGATCGCGATCGTCCGGCCGGGCCCGATCCAGGGCGACATGGTCAATCCCTACCTGCTGCGCCGCACCGGCAAGGAGCCGGTCGACTATCCGTCCGGGGCACTCAAGGCGGTACTGGAACGTACCCTCGGCGTGCCGCTGTTCCAGGAACAGGTGATGCAGATCGCGATGGTGGCGGCCGGTTACAGAGGCGGCGAGGCCGACCAGCTGCGCCGTTCGATGGCGGCATGGAAGCGCCGCGGCGGGCTTGAGCCGCACCGGCAGAAGCTGACCGACGGCATGCTGCGCAACGGCTACACGCGCGAGTACGCCGAACGGATCTTCGAGCAGATCAAGGGCTTCGGCGACTACGGCTTCCCCGAATCGCACGCCGCCAGCTTCGCCCTCGTCGCCTACACCAGCAGCTGGCTGAAGTGCCACGAGCCGGCCGCGTTCGCCTGCGCGCTGATCAACTCCTGGCCGATGGGCTTCTATTCGCCCGACCAGATCCTGCAGGACGCCCGCCGGCACGGTATCCGCACGCTGCCGGTCGACGTGCGCTACAGCCACTGGGACTGCAGCCTCGAAGACGATGCGCCGTCGCGTTCCGTAGGAGCGGTTTCACTCGCGATCGGGAACCGGCGTGATCAACCGGCCATCCGTCTCGGCCTGCGCATGGTCCGCGGCCTGCCGCCCGAAGCCGCGACACGCATCGAAGCCGCCCGCGCGCGCCATCCGTTCACCGACGTTGCCGACCTGTGCGCGCGGAGCCACCTCGATCGCCGCGAACAGTCCGTGCTGGCCGATGCCGGTGCCCTGCGCGGCCTCGCCGGCCATCGCCACCGGGCGCGCTGGGCGATCGGCGGGGTCGAACCGCAGCTGCCGCTGTTCGCCGATGCGCCCCCGGCCGCCGACAACGACCCGGTCGTGCTGCCGCTGCCCAGCGCCGGGGAGGACGTGCGCGCCGACTACGCGATGGTCGGCACCACACTCGGCCGGCATCCGCTGGCGATGCTCCGCAAGGTCCTGACGGCACGGCGCTGCCGGCGTTCGGGCGAGGTGGCGAAGCTGCCGCACGGCCGCACCGTGCGCGTCGCCGGGCTGGTGACCCTGCGCCAGCGCCCGCAGACCGCCAGCGGCGTGGTCTTCATGACGCTGGAGGACGAGGACGGCATGACCAACGTGGTGGTCTGGCGCAGCCTCGTCGAGCGGCAACGGCGCGAGCTGCTGGAGTCGCGCCTGCTCGCGGTCGAGGGCCGGCTGGAACGCCGCGACGGCGTGCAGCACCTGGTCGCCCACCGGCTCGAGAACCTGACGCCGCTGCTGGGCGGCCTCGATGCACGCTCGCGCGATTTCCATTGACGACGCGGGCTGCGTAACCCGTCGATGGCATGATGGAATCGTCCGGCCGGCGACATCGCCCCGCGGAACCGCCGGACACTCCTCGCCGCGCCAGCCAAGGGAGACCCCGTGACCCGCCACGACCCCGTCACCTATCCGCCGCTCGACACCCTCAAGCCGGTCGCCGACGACGTCTGGATCGTCGACGGCCCGGCGATCGAGTTCGGCATGCCGTGGCCGAAGATGCGCTTCCCCACCCGCATGACCGTGCTGCGCATCGGCGACGACCTGCTGATCCACTCGCCGACGCCGCTCACCCGCGGACTGATGCGTGAGGTGGAAGCCATCGGCACGCCGCGCTGGATCGTCGGCCCCAACCGCATCCACTACTGGTGGATCCCGGAGTGGCACGAAGTCTTCCCCGACGCCCGCGTGTACCTCGCCCCGCGTATCCGCGAGCAGGCCGACGGCCGCATCGACTTTCCCGCCTCCGAGCTCGACCGCCCCCGCGGTTACCCCTGGGACGCCACGGTCGCGACCCTCCCTGTCTCCGGCAGCTTCATGACCGAGGTCGAGTTCTTCCATCGCCCCAGCCGCACCCTGGTGCTGACCGATTTCATCGAGAACTTCGAGCCCGGCAAGCTCGAACTTCCGGCGCGCTGGCTTACCCGTTTTGCCGGTTCGCGCGACCCCGACGGCCAGATGCCGCGCGACATGCGCCTGACCTTCCGTGGGCCGCAGCGGGCCGCGCTGAAGGACGCCGTCGAACAGATGATCGCGTGGAACCCCGAACGCGTGATCCTCGCCCACGGCCGCTGGTACGAGCGCGACGGCGCCGCCGAGCTGCGCCGCGCCTTCCGCTGGCTGCTGGACTGACCCTCCAGTACGCCGGCGCATGGGGCCGGCCCGGTCGATGCATAATCGATCGCACCAAGGGGAGAACCGCATGCGGACCGTCGAAGGCAGGATCGTCCTGGTTACCGGGGCGGCCATGGGGATGGGCCGGCTGTACGCCGAACGCGCCGTGGCCGAACGCGCCGCCGCGGTGGTGCTGTGGGACGTCGACGGCGAGGCGCTGGCCGCCACCCGCGACGAACTGGTCCGGCTCGGCGGCAACGTCCACGCCCACGTGGTCGACCTCGCCTCGCTGGCCGACATCGGCACCGCTGCCGCCCGGGTGCGCAGCGAGGTCGGCGACCCCGACATCGTCATCAACAACGCCGGCGTGGTCCGCAGCAAACACTTCTGGGAGCACGACCCGGTGCGCGACACCGAGTTCGTCATCCGCATCAACACGCTGGCGCTGATGCACGTCGCCCGCGAGTTCCTGCCGGCGATGGTCGCCGGCGGCCGCGCGTCGCGCCTGCTCAACGTGGCCTCGGCATCGGGGATGCTGTCTGTGCCGATGATGAGTGTCTACACCGCATCGAAGTGGGCGGTGATCGGCTGGAGCGATTCGGTGCGGCTGGAGTTGCTGCGCGCTGGCCACGGGCACGTCCGGGTCACCACGCTGATCCCCAGCTACATCAAGACCGGCATGTTCGACGGTGCGCGCGCGCCCCTGCTGACACCGCTGCTGGAACCGGACCACGTGGTCGACACCGCCTGGGCGGCGATGAAGCGCGGCCGCGCGCGGGTGATGCTGCCGTGGACCGTCGCGCTCAGCGGCGCCCTGCGCGGCCTGCTGCCACAACCGGCGTGGGACTGGCTGGCCGGCCGGGTGTTCCGGGTCTACTCGTCGATGGACCACTTCACCGGGCGACAGGTGCAGCGATGATCGCCGAGTCGCCGGCCGCCACGGTCGAACGCCTGCGCGCAACCTTCCGCGACGGCCGCACGTGGCCGCTGGCCTGGCGTCGCCGGCAGCTGCAGGCCCTGCGGCGGATGCTGGTCGAACGCGAGGACGAGTTCACCGCGGCGCTGCAGCGCGACCTTGGCAAGCCGGCACTGGAAAGCTTCGTCACCGAGATCGGCTTCACCATCGGCGAAATCGACCACGCGCTGCGACACCTGCGCCGCTGGGCCGCCGGCGCACGGGTGGCCGTGCCGCTGGCGCTGCAGCCGGCGCGCGCCCGGGTCGAACCGCAGCCGCTCGGCGTGGTGCTGGTGATCGCGCCGTGGAACTACCCGCTGCAGTTGCTGCTGGCGCCGCTGTGCGGCGCGCTGGCGGCCGGCAACTGCGCACTGCTCAAGCCGAGCGAAATGGCGCCGGCCACCTCGCGCGCGCTCGCCGAATGGATTCCGCATTACCTCGACCCCGGCGCGGTGGCCGTGGTCGAAGGCGATGCCGATACCGCCACCGCGCTGCTGGAGCAGCGCTTCGACCATGTCTTCTTCACCGGCGGCGCGCGGGTGGCGCGGGTCGTCGCGGCCGCCGCGGCGCGCCACCTCACGCCGGTGACGCTCGAACTCGGTGGCAAGTCGCCGGCCATCGTCCACGACGGCGACCTGCGCGCGGTCGCCCGGCGCATCGTCCACGGCAAGTTCCTCAACGCCGGCCAGACCTGCGTCGCGCCCGACCACGTGCTGGTGCTGGAGCCACTTGCCGACGAACTGGTCCGGCACCTGGGCGCGGTGCTGGTCGAGTTCTTCGGCCCCGATCCGGCGGCCAGCCCCGACTACGGCCGGATCGTCGACCACCGCCATTTCGACCGGCTGGTCGCGGCGCTGGGCGACGCCCGCGTGGCGATCGGCGGCGACCATGATCGCGAACGGCTTCATATCGCGCCGACCGTGGTGGTCGACCCGCCGGCGGACTCGCCGCTGCTGCGCGAGGAAATCTTCGGGCCGATCCTGCCGGTGCTGCGGGTGCCCGACCTCGCGGCCGCGATCACGCAGGTCAACCGCGACGAGCCACCGCTGGCCGCCTACGTGTTCACCCGGAGCGCCGGGGTGCGCGAGGCCGTGGAACGCGGCATCCGCGCCGGCGCGATCGGCGTCAACGTGTGCGCCGCCCACCTCGCGGTGCCCGGCCTGCCGTTCGGCGGCGTCGGCGCCAGCGGCATCGGCCGCTACCACGGCCGGCATTCGTTCGACACCTTCAGCCAGCTGCGGCCGGTGTTCTCGAAAGGCACGCTGCTGGACACGCTTCGGTTCGCCTACCCGCCGTATTCGCGGTTCAAGGCGGCGCTGCTGCGGAAGCTGCTCTAGCCTGCTCCAGCCAAAGAAAAAGCGGGCCGAAGCCCGCTTTTCCGTGTCCAGCGATGCAACGCTCCGGCTTACTCGGCCGAGGCGCCCTCGCCTTCCTCGACGGCCTTGATCGACAGGCGGATGCGGCCCTGCTTGTCGACTTCCAGCACCTTGACCTTGACCACGTCGCCTTCCTTGAGCTTGTCGGACACCTTCTCGACGCGCTCGCTGGAGATCTGCGAGACGTGCACCAGGCCGTCCTTGCCCGGCAGGATGGTCACGAACGCACCGAAGTCCATGATCTTGGCGACCTTGCCCTCGTAGATCCGGCCCGGCTCGACGTCCGAGGTGATCTGCTCGATGCGGTCCTTGGCGGCGTTGGCGGCGGCGGCATTGACCGAGGCGATGACAATCGTGCCGTCGTCCTGGATGTCGATCTGGGTGCCGGTCTCCTTGGTGATCGCCTGGATGGTCGAGCCACCCTTGCCGATCACTTCGCGGATCTTGTCCGGGTGGATCTTCATGGTCAGCAGGCGCGGCGCGAACTCGCTCAGCTCGCCGCGCGGGGCGGTCAGCGCGTTGGCCATCTCGCCGAGGATGTGCAGGCGACCGGCCTTGGCCTGGGCCAGCGCGGTCTTCATGATTTCCTCGGTGATGCCCTGGATCTTGATGTCCATCTGCAGGGCGGAGATGCCCTCGCTGGTGCCGGCGACCTTGAAGTCCATGTCGCCGAGGTGGTCCTCGTCACCGAGGATGTCGGACAGGACGACGAAGTTGTCGCCTTCCTTCACCAGGCCCATCGCGATGCCCGCGACCGGCGCCTTGACCGGCACGCCGGCATCCATCAGCGCCAGCGACGAACCGCAGACCGAGGCCATCGAGGACGAGCCGTTCGACTCGGTGATCTCCGACACCACGCGGATGGTGTACGGGAACTCCTCCATCGTCGGCATCACGGCGAGCACGCCGCGCTTGGCGAGGCGGCCGTGGCCGATCTCGCGGCGCTTCGGGCCCATCATGCGGCCGGCTTCACCGACCGAGTACGGCGGGAAGTTGTAGTGGAACAGGAAGTGTTCCTTGTACTCGCCCGAGACGGCGTCGATGATCTGGCCGTCGCGCGCGGTGCCGAGGGTGGCGACCACGATCGCCTGGGTCTCGCCGCGGGTGAACAGCGCCGAGCCGTGGGTGCGCGGCAGCACGCCGACCTTCGAGCTGATCGGGCGGACGGTGTCGAGCGCGCGGCCGTCGATGCGGACCTTGGTTTCCAGCACCGCATTGCGCATGGTCTGGTATTCGAGCTCGCCGAACTCCTTGGACACTTCGGCCGGGTTCCAGCCGTTGGCCTCGATCTGCGACTCCAGCGAAGCGACCACTTCCTTCTTCAGGCTGGAGATCGCGTCGCGGCGGGCCAGCTTGTCGCGGATCTGGAAGGCTTCGGCCAGGCGCCCGCCGATCGCACCCTTGAGCGCATCGACGATGGCCTGCTCGGCGGCCGGCTGCTGCCAGTCCCACTTCGGCTTGCCGGCCTCGGCGACCAGCTCGTTGATCGCGTTGATCGCGACCTGCATTTCCTTGTGGCCGAACATCACCGCGCCGAGCATCACGTCCTCGGACAGCACGTCGGCTTCGGACTCGACCATCAGCACGGCGTCGGCGGTACCGGCGACGACCAGCTCCAGCTTGGAATCCTCAAGCTCGGTCTTGCTGGGGTTGAGGATGTACTGGCCGTCCTTGTAACCGACCTTGGCGGCACCGATCGGGCCGGCGAACGGCGCGCCGGTCAGGGCGACGGCGGCCGAGGCGCCGATCAGCGCCGGGATGTCGCCGTCGATCTCCGGGTTCATCGACATCACCGTGGCGATGACCTGGACCTCGTTGCGGAAGCCGTCGGGGAACAGCGGGCGGATCGGGCGGTCGATCAGGCGCGAGATCAGCGTTTCCTTCTCGGTCGCACGGCCCTCGCGCTTGAAGAAGCCACCCGGGATGCGGCCACCGGCGTAGAACTTCTCCTGGTAGTCGACGGTCAGGGGGAAGAAGTCCTGGCCCTCGCGCGCGGTCCTGTTGGCGACGGCCGTGACCAGCAGCACGGTGTCTTCAACCTTGACGATGACGGCGCCGCCGGCCTGGCGGGCGACCTCGCCGGTTTCCAGGGTGACCTGGTGCTTGCCGTACTGGAAGGTCTTGGTAATTTTTGCCACGTTGGGTTCCTATCGGTTCGGTGCGGTCCGGACAGCGCCCTTGCCCTGTCCGGTCGGTCGCCGGCTCGCGACCTGGGGGACGGCCGGCCGTTGTGTCGGCCGACCCCGGAAACAACCGCGGCGCATCACTGCGCCGCGGTGGGTACTTCGATCAGCGGCGCAGACCGAGCTTGGCGATCAGGGCCTTGTAGCGCTCGGCGTCCTTGCGATGCAGATAGTCGAGCAGGCTGCGACGACGGTTGACCATCATCAGCAGGCCACGACGGCTGTGGTGGTCCTGCTTGTGCTCCTTGAAGTGACCCTGGAGCTGCTCGATGCGCGCGGTGAGCAGGGCGACCTGGACTTCCGGGGAGCCGGTGTCCTTGTCGCCGCGCTTGTTGTCTTCAATGATCTTGCTGGTGTCGATGGACATCTGTATTGCCTCGTGATGCGCGACCCGCAGAACGCAGTCGTCGCCGGAAATGCCGACGCCGACGCACCGCACGGTCCGCCGCTTGCTGGAAGAATGTTGCAGGTTTGCTTGAAAAAGCCCGCGAATTGTAGCCGCGCGGGACCGGCGTCACAAGCCGCGCGGGCACCGTCCGTCAGCCGCCGGCGTGCGGCGTGGCCCATGTGAACAGGCGCCGGGGGTGCAACCGCCCTTCAGGGTCGACCCGGCCCAGCCCGAGCACCCGCCCGTCGCCGTCGTAGACCGCCACCGGGTCGGCCGGCGCAGCGGGGCCGGCGGGATGCAGCTGGATGCCCTGGCCGAAGCGCCGCGCCTCGTCCGGTCCCAGCCGCACGCTGGCGAAATCGACCAGTCCCGCCTCGACCGGCAGCAGGCAGGCATCCAGGCCGGTCCCGCCGGCCCCGGCCAGCGCCTGCAGCGCATCGAGGGTGTGCATGGCGGGCTGCCTGAACGGGTCCACCCAGAGCCGTCGCAGGACCTCGACGTGGGCGCCGCATCCCAGGGCTTCGCCGAGATCGCGGACGAGGCTGCGGACGTAGGTGCCCGAGCCGCATTCCACCCGCAGCCGCAGGCGGTTGCCGTCGTGCTCGAGCAGCTCCAGCGCGTGGACGACGACTTCGCGCTCGGGCGCCTCGATCGCCTCGCCGCGACGGGCCTTGGCGTACAGCGGTTCCCCGCCCTGCTTCAGTGCCGAGTAGATCGGCGCGCGTTGCACGATCGGGCCTCGCAACGCGGCCAGCGCCGTTTCGATCGCGGCGGCGTCGAGTTGCGGCACCCCGCGCTCGCGCAACGGGCGGCCATCGGCGTCGTCGGTGTCGGTGGTAACGCCGAGCACGGCGACGGTCTCGTAGGCCTTGGCGGCACCCAGCAGCAGCCCGGCGATCTTGGTCGCCTCGCCAAAGCAGATCGGCAACAGGCCGGTGGCCAGCGGGTCGAGGCTGCCGGTGTGGCCGCCCTTCTCGGCGCGGAACAGGTGGCGGACCCGCTGCAGCGCCTGGTTGGAGCTGAGCCCGGCAGGCTTGTCGAGCAGCAGCAGGCCGTCGAGCGGGCGGAAGATGGTGCGCGGGCGCCTGGTCATTCGCGTCTGGGGAATCTCGCGATTGCTTGGGACATGGCGCGATCGCCAGAGCCGCAGCCCCGTTGTAGGAGCGACGTCGGTCGCGACCCGCCGAACGCTGGAGGCGATGTACAGATCGCGACTGACGTCGCTCCTACAAAGCTCCTGCACGCACGACGACCTGACTGGCAACGCACCTTGGATCAGGCCGGCTCGTCGTCGTCCGACGCCGCTGGCGGGTTCTCGCGCAACAGGTTGTCGATGCGCTCGCCGCGGTCGAACGAGTCGTCGTAGTGGAAGTGCAGCTCCGGCACGTGGCGCAGCTTGACCGCGCGGCCGAGTTCGTAGCGCAGCGGCTTGGCGAGTTCCTTGAGGCCCTTCATCGCCTCGGCCGAGCGTTCCGGCTGCAGTGCCACCACGAACACCTTGGCGTGGGCCAGGTCGCGGGTCACCTCGACGTCGGACACGCTGACCGACGGCAGTCCGTGCTCGCGCACGGCGTCGTGCACGAGAGCGCCCAGCTCCCTGCGGAGCTGGGCGGAAACGCGATCGGTGCGGTGGAAGGTCTTGGGCATCGGTTACAGCGTCCGCTGGACCTCGACGCGCTCGAAGCACTCGATCTGGTCGCCCGGCTTGACGTCGTTGTACTGCTTCACGCCGATGCCGCACTCGGTGTTGGCCCGGACCTCGTCGACGTTCTCCTTGAAGCGGCGCAGCGACTCCAGCTCGCCCTCGAAGATGACGGTGTTGTCGCGCAGCACGCGGATCGGCTTGTTCCGCTTGACCACGCCCTCGACCACCATGCAGCCGGCAACCGCGCCGAACTTGGAGCTGCGGAACACGTCGCGGACCTCGGCGGTACCGATGATGTCCTCGCGGATTTCCACGCCCAGGATGCCCGAGGCCACCTGCTTCACCTGGTCGATCACGTCATAGATGATCGAGAAGTAGCGCAGGTCGACACCGTTGGTCTCGATGACCTTGCGCGCCGACGCATCGGCACGGACGTTGAAGCCGATGATGGTCGCCTTGGAGGTCGACGCCAGTTGCGCGTCGGACTCGGTGATGCCGCCGACGCCCGAGCCGATCACGTTGATGCGGATCGCGTCGGTCGACAGCGCGGTGAGCGCCTCCTTCAGCGCCTGCACCGAGCCCTGCACGTCGGCCTTGACGATCAGCGGCAGGCTCAGCTGGCCTTCGCCCTGGCCGAGCTGGGCCATGATGTCTTCCATCCGGTTGCCGCCCTGCGCGACCAGGCGCGACTCGCGGCGCTTGGCATCACGCTGCTGGGCGACGTCCTTGGCCAGGCGCTCGTCCTCGACCACGACGAAGTCGTCGCCGGCATCGGGCACGCCCGACAGGCCGAGCACCTGCACCGGGATCGACGGGCCGGCCGACTCGACCTGCGACCCGGTCTCGTCGAACAGCGCACGCACGCGGCCGTACTGCACGCCACAGACCAGGTAGTCGCCCTTTTTCAACTCGCCCTGCTGGACCAGCACCGTGGCAACCGGGCCACGGCCACGGTCGAGCGCGGACTCGATGACCACGCCGTTGGCGCGCCCCTCGGCGACGGCCTGCAGTTCCAGCACCTCGGCCTGCAGCGAAATCGCATCGAGCAGGTTGTCGATGTTCTGGCCGGTCTTGGCCGACAACTCGACGAACTGGGTGTCGCCACCGAACTCCTCGGCCACGACTTCCTGCTCGAGCAGTTCGTTCTTGACCTTCATCGGGTCGGCGTCGGACTTGTCGATCTTGTTGACCGCCACGATCAGCGGCACACCGGCCGCCTTCGCGTGCTGCACCGCCTCGATCGTCTGCGGCTTGACGCCGTCATCGGCCGCGACCACCAGCACCACGATGTCGGTGAGCTTGGCGCCGCGGGCGCGCATCGACGAGAACGCCGCGTGGCCCGGGGTGTCGAGGAAGCTGATGACGCCCTTGCCGGTTTCGACGTGGTAGGCGCCGATGTGCTGGGTGATGCCGCCGGCCTCGCCGGTGGCGACCTTGGTGCGGCGGATGTAGTCCAGCAGCGAGGTCTTGCCGTGGTCGACGTGGCCCATGATGGTGACCACCGGCGGACGCGCGACCTTCTCGCCCTGCACGTCCTCGACGTGGGCCAGCAGCTCGTTCTCGACGTCGGCGGCATCGGCGCGGACCACGTTGTGGCCGAGCTCCTCGGTCACCAGAGCGGCGGTGTCGTGGTCGATGGACTGGGTGATGGTGGCCATCACGCCCATCTTGAACAGCGCCTTGACCACTTCGCCGCCCTTGAGCGCCATCTTCTGCGCGAGGTCGGCGACGGTGATGGTCTCGCCGATGGCGACATCGCGCACGATCGGCGCGGTCGGGCGGGTGAAACCGGTGCCCGAGCGTGCCTGGTCGGCGTGGCGGCGCGGCTTGGCGCGGCCGCGGGTGCTGCTGGTGCGGCGCGCACGGTCGGACGCGCTCAGGTGCATCTGGCCGGCGAACCGCTTGGTGCGGTCGTCGTCCTCGACGCCGGCGGTCATCGCGTGCGAGCCACGGGTCTTGTGGCGCGGGCTGGCGCGGTCGTCGGTGCGGGCCGGGGCCGGCTTCGGATGACCATGGCCATGGCTGGTCGCCGCCTTTGCCGGGACTTCCTCCTCCACCGCGCCGGCCTCGGCCGCGGCGGCGACCTCGGCCTTCAGGCGCTCGGCCTCCTCGGCGGCGCGCTTGGCGGCCTCGGCCTCCTCGGCGCGGCGCTTGTCGGCCTCGGCCAGCGCCTGCTGCTCGGCGAGGTTGCGCTGCTTGGATTCCTCCAGCTTGCGCAGGATCTCGGCGCGCTCGTCGGTCGGCTCGGGCTGCTCGGCATCGGGGCGGACGACGGTCACCTTCTTGCGCACCACGACGTCGACCGTCGCGCGGCTCTTGCCACCGCCGACGGTGAGCTCCTGCTTGCGGCTGCGGCTGAGCGTGATCTTCTTCGGCGCAACGCCATCGTCGGCCGGCTTTTCGGCCTTGCCGTGGGTGCGACGCAGGAAGCCGAGCAACTTGACCTTCTCGGTGCTGGAGACGGCCTGGTCGGGGTCGTTGAAGGGCATGCCGGCCTCTGCCAGCTGCTCCAGCAACTTCTCGACCGGCGTGTTCACCAGCGTGGCCAGCTTGCGGATGGTGGTTTGCTGCGACATTCGGTTTCCGTGTCCTGTGGCGCGGGGACCGGCCCCGCGCGTGATCGTTCAATTCTAGCCCTGCTACCTCATGGGCGCAGTCCCGTGTTCATGGGCGGATGTCCTGCATCGCCGCGCCCCTTACTCGAACCAGTGCTTGCGCGCTTCCATGATCAGCGCGGCGGCACGGGCCTCGTCGACGCCGTCGATGTCGGTCAGCTCGTCGGTGGCGAGGTCGGCCAGGTCGTCGCGGGTGGTCACGCCGCGGCCGGCGAGCGCGTACGCCAGCTCGTCGTCCATGCCTTCCAGCGTCAGCAGGTCCTCGGCCGGCTGGTGCTCGTCGAGCTCCTCCTCGGCCGCCAGCGCCTCGTTGAGCAGCGCGTCGCGGGCACGGGCGCGCAGTTCCTCGACGATGTCCTCGTCGAAGCCCTCGACCGCCAGCAGCTCGCCGACCGGCACGTAGGCGATTTCCTCGACCGTGCTGAAGCCCTCGGCCACCAGGATGCCGGCGATCTCCTCGTCGACCTCGAGCTTGGCCTGGAACAGTTCGCGCGCGGCACCCTGCTCGGCTTCCGACTTGGCGGTGACCTGGTCCTGCGTCATCACGTTGAGCTGCCAGCCCGACAGGCGGCTGGCGAGGCGCACGTTCTGGCCGCCCTTGCCGATCGCCTGGGCGAGGCGGTCCTCGGCGACCGCCAGGTCCATCGAGTGCTTCTCCTCGTCGACGATGATCGACTGCACCTCGGCCGGCGCCATCGCGTTGATCACGAACTGTGCCGGGTTGTCCGACCACAGCACGATGTCGACGCGCTCGCCGTTGAGCTCGTTGGTCACCGCCTGCACGCGGGAACCACGCATGCCGATGCAGGCGCCGATCGGGTCGGTGCGGTTGTCGTGCGCCAGCACCGCGATCTTGGCGCGGTCACCCGGGTCACGCGCGCAGGCCATGATCGAGACCAGGCCCTGGCCGACTTCCGGCACCTCGAGCTTGAACAGCTCCATCATGAATTCCGGCGCGGCGCGGCTGATGAACAGCTGCGGGCCACGCGGCTCGCTGCGCACGTCGAACAGGAAGCCGCGGACACGGTCGCCGGCGCGCAGCACGTCGCGCGGGATGCCCTTGTCCTTCGGGATGATCGCCTCGGCGTTACCGCCCAGGTCGACGTAGATGTTGCCGCGCTCCACGCGCTTGACGATGCCGGTGACCAGCTCGCCGACGCGGTCCTTCCACTGGTCGACGACCTGCGCGCGCTCGGCCTCGCGGACGCGCTGCACGATCACCTGCTTGGCGGCCTGGGCGGCGATGCGGCCGAAATCCGGGTTCTCGATCTGTTCCTCGATGTAGTCGCCGACCTCCACGCCCTCGACCTCGTCGACCGCGTCCATCAGACGCACCTGGCGGTCGACCGACTCCATCACCACGTCGTCGGCGACCACTTCCATGCGACGGAAGGTCTCGTAGCTGCCGTCCTTGCGGTCGATCGACACGCGCACCAGCACGTCCTCGTCGTGGTAACGCTTCTTGGCGGCGGACGCCAATGCGGCCTCGATCGCCTCGAAGATCACCTCACGCGGCACGCCCTTCTCGTTGGCGACCGCGTCCACGACCAGCAACAGTTCCTTGCTCATCTCGTTACTCCGCCGGGGTCGGCTTGTCGGCCGCCGGCTTGTTGGTTGGTTTGTCGGATTGCGGGTTGTCCTGGCGACGCTTGCCGCCGGGCTTTGCGGGGGCGAGCCCCAGCGCGGCCCAGTCGGGGACCAGGCGCGCCTTGTCGATGTTGTCGAACGCCGCGGTGAACTCCGCACCGTCGACCAGGAAAACGATGTCGCCGCCCTCGATGCGGGCGATCGTGCCGGTCAGCCGGCGACGGCCGTCCTGCGGCAGCTTGAGGGTCACCTTCGCGGTCTCGCCCACGAAGCGCTGGAAATGCGCGAGCGTAAACAGCGGGCGGTCCAGCCCGGGCGACGACACCTCGAGCGTGTAGTTGCCGCTGATCGGGTCCTCGACGTCGAGCTGGGCGGACACCTCCCGGCTGACCGCCTCGCAGTCCTCGATGCCGACCGCGCGCGGCTCCTCGCCGTCGCCCTCGCCCGCCGTTTCCGCCGGAACGTCGATGTACAGGCGCACCACTGCCCCACCCGGTGCGGGCAGGTACTCGATACCCAGCAGCTCCAGCCCCAGCGACTCGACGGTCGGGGCCAGCAGGCGGGAAATCTCGGTCGCTTTGTCCGTCACGCGCTGCACTCCTGCGGTTGCGACTGGCGAATATTCCTGCGGTGCCGCACGACGGCGAGGCAGGGGCGGAAACCCCGGCCCGAAGGCCGGAAACGACAAAGGGCCCGAGGGCCCCTTGTCCGTACCGCTGGATGTCGGTGCGACGCGTGAGCAGAACGCGTCGCCTAGCCCGAGCCGCCGGCTTAAAAAAGAAAGCCTCGCGAAGAGGCTTCCTCATCCAGCTTTAAAAAAGCTGCGCCGAAGCTGGTAGCGGGGGCAGGATTTGAACCTGCGACCTTCGGGTTATGAGCCCGACGAGCTGCCAGACTGCTCCACCCCGCATCAGGCCGTCCATGATAGCGACGGACTTCGAACTTCGCAAGCCTGAACAGGAAATTTTCCTGCCGGCCGCGTGGATCCCCGTGTCAGCCCGCGAAGGCGCGCTGGCACCACGCCATGATCGGATTCCAGGCCAGGCCCAGCGCGAGCAGCGCCAGCGCGTTGACGCCGAACACGATGCGCATCGGGCGGTTGCCGCTCGGTGCCGGCATCGCGCCTTCGGGCTCGTCGAAGTACATGACCTTGACGACGTGGAGGTAGTAGAACGCGCCGACCACCGCGAACACGATGCCGACGATCGCCAGCCACAGCATGTCGCCCTCGATCGCGGCCTGCAGCACCGCGAGCTTGGCCCAGAAGCCGAGGAACGGCGGCACGCCGGCCAGCGACACCATCGTGACCAGGATCATGAACGCCAGCCACGGACTACGGGCATTGAGGCCCTTGTAGTCGTCGATGCGGTCGGCCTCGAAGCCGCGGCTGGACATCACCACGATCGCGCCGAACGCGGCGGTGGCCATGATCGCGTAGCTGATCGCGTAGAACAGCGCCGCCGCGAAGCCGTCCGCCCCGCCCCCGGCGAAGCCGAGGAACAGAAAGCCGACGTGCGAGATGGTCGAGAACGCCAGCATCCGCTTGAAGTTGGTCTGCACCAGCGCGCCGAGGTTGCCCAGCGCCAGCGACAGCACCGCCAGGCCGGCCAGCATCAGGCGCCAGTGGTCGTCCAGCGGGCCGACGCCGACCTCGAGCAGGCGGTAGGTCATGCCGAAAGTCGCCAGCTTCGGCGCCGAGCCGATGAACAGCGTGATCGGGGTCGGCGCGCCGTGGTAGACGTCCGGCAGCCACATGTGGAACGGCGCCGCGCCGAACTTGAAGGCGATGCCGGCGACCATGAAGACGACGCCGGTCACCAGCATGGTGGACGCGCCGCTGGCCTGCGCCGCGACCGCGATCTCGCTGAGATCCAGCGTGCCGGTCGAGCCGTAGACCAGCGACAGGCCGTACAGCAGTAGGCCCGACGCCAGCGCGCCGAGCACGAAGTACTTGATGCCGGCCTCGGAGGCCAACGGGCTGTCGCGGTCCAGCGCGACCAGCGCGTACGAGCACAGCGCCAGCATCTCCAGGCCGACATAGACCATCACCAGCGAACCGGCCGACACCAGCAGCATCATGCCGAGGGTGGCGAACAGCATCAGCACCGACACTTCGCCCTGGTATAGCCCGCGCTCGCGCAGGTACGGCCACAGGTAGACCATCGCCAGCGCACCGATGCCGGCGATCGAGATCTTCATCACGTCGGCCGCGGTGTCGCGCACGAACATGCCGCCGAGCACGTCGCCATGGCCGCCGACACCGCAGACCACCAGCACCACCACCGCAAGCAGCAGAGCGATCGCACCGAGGTGGGTCACCACCCGGCGCCCGGCCGGCAGGAACAGGTCGAGCATCAGCAGCGCGAAGGCACCACAGACCAGCACCAGCTCGGGCAGCAGTGGCATCAACTCGGCGGCGGAACGTACTGCAATCATGGGCAAATCTCTGAAGGGTCGGCGTGGTGCGCCGAACCGGGTCCGGGTTTACAGCTTGGAGGCCGCGATCTGCATCGCGAGGTTGGCGATCGACGGTTCCATCAGGTCGGTCAACGGCTTGGGCCACACGCCCACCAGCAGCGTGCCGATGGCGAACACACCGAGCACGGTCCACTCGCGGCCGTCGATGTCCTTGAGGCTGGCGACGTTGTCGTTTGCCACTGGGCCCCACAACACGCGCTTGACCAGCCACAGCGTGTAACCGGCGCCGATGATCAGCGTCAGCGCGGCGAAGAACGCGATCAGCGGGTGCTTCTGGAAGCTCGCCATGATCACCATGAACTCGCCGACGAAGCCCGACGTGCCCGGCAGGCCCGAGTTGGCCATCGCGAACAGCACGTAGAACAGCGCGAACCAGCGCATGGAGTTGGCCACACCGCCGTAGTCCGAGATCCGCCGCGTGTGCATGCGGTCGTACAGCACGCCGATGCAGGTGAACATCGCGCCGGAGATGAAGCCGTGGCTGATCATCTGCACCATGGCGCCCTGCAGGCCGAGGCGCGCGCCGTCGAGGTTGCCGTAGTCACGCACCAGTGCGAACGCGATGAACACGCCGAGGGTCACGAAGCCCATGTGCGACACGGACGAGTAAGCGACCAGCTTCTTCATGTCGTCCTGGGCGAGCGCCACCAGACCGACGTAGACGATGGCCACCAGGCTGGCCGCGACCACCAGCCACGCCCACTCGGCACCGGCGTCGGGGACGATCGGCAGCACGAAGCGCAGGAAGCCGTAGCCACCGATCTTCAGCATGATCGCGGCCAGGATCACCGAGCCCGCCGTCGGCGCTTCCACGTGCGCGTCCGGCAGCCAGGTGTGCACGGGGAACATCGGCACCTTCACCGCAAACGCGATCAGGAATCCGAAGAAGATCCACATCTGCTCGGTCGCGGTGAGCGGCAGCGCGTACATGTCGGCCAGCTGCCAGCTGCCCCCCTTCATGAACAGGTAGATCAGCGCCACCAGCATGAACAGCGAACCGAGGAAGGTGTACAGGAAGAACTTGATCGACGCGTACACCCGGCGCGGGCCGCCCCAGACGCCGATGATGATGAACATCGGGATCAGCATGCACTCGAAGAACACGTAGAACAGCATCGCGTCGAGCGCGGCGAACACGCCGACCATCAGGCCTTCGAGGATCAGGAATGCCGCGTAGTACTGGCTGACGCGCTTGTCGACGTTCCACGCGCCGATCAGCACCAGCAGCGAGGTCAACGTGGTCAGGCCGACCAGCGCGACCGAGATGCCGTCGGCGCCGAGGTTGTAGCGGATGTCGAACGCCGGGATCCACGCGTGGTCCTCGACGAACTGCATGGCCGGCGTCGCCATGTCGAAGCCGGTGAACAGCGGCAGGGTCAGCAGCAGGGTCAGCGCGGCCACCGCGGTGGCGAACCAGCGCGCCGCGTTGGCGCGCCCGTTGCCGAACGCGAGGGTGGCGAAGCCGCCGATGATCGGCAGCCAGACGAGCAGGCTCAGCAAGGGCAGCGTGCTTGATGCAGGCACAGGATTCACGTCGCGGTCCTTGTCAGTTCAAAGTCGAGATGAGCACGGCCAGCAGCACGATCAGGCCGAGGATCATCGCGAAGGCGTAGTGGTAGAGGAAGCCCGACTGCAGCGCGCGGGCGACGCGGGCGACGAGGCCCACGGACTGCGCACTGCCGTTGACCACCACGCCGTCGATCAGGTGGGTGTCGACCGCGCGCGAGGCCTGGCCGAGCCGCACGCTGCCGCCGGCGAGGCCATTGATCCACAGCGCGTCGAAGCCGTACTTGTTCTCCAGCACCCGCACCGGCCATTTGAAGGTCTCGCGCGCGCGGGTGGCCAGCTCCGGCTTCCACCAGTACATGACCAGGGCGAGCCCGAATCCGGCGAGCGTCAGCCAGAACGAAGGCGCCTTGACCGCGTGCAGCGCGAGCGCCACCGGGCCGTGCCAGAACTCCCGTTTGAGCGTCGCCATGACGTCGCGCGCGGCGTCGACCTCGATCGCGCCGAGGAAGAACGGGAGCTGCTCCGCGTGGCCGCTCCAGTCGGTCCCGAACAGCATCGGCCCGGCGGTGAAGAAGCCGATCAGCACCGACGGGATCGCCAGCAGCACCAGCGGGACGGTCACCACCCACGGCGACTCGTGCGGCTCGTGCGCACCGTGGTGGCCGTGGTCGTCATGCGCGTGGTCATGGCCGTGCGAGTCGCGGAACCGCTCCTTGCCGTGGAAGGTCATGAACAGCAGGCGGAAGCTGTAGAACGCGGTGACGAAGGCGCCCAGCAGCACGGCCCAGTAGGCGTAGTGGCCGATCCAGCCGGCGCGGTCGCTGGCGGCCGCAAGGTGGGTCGCCTCGATGATGACGTCCTTGGAGTAGTAGCCGCTGAAGAACGGCGTCGCCACCAGCGCCAGGGTGCCCAGCAGCATCGTCCAGTAGGTGATGGGCATGTACTTGCGCAGCCCGCCCATCCGGCGCATGTCCTGCTCGTGGTGCATCGCGATGATCACCGAGCCGGCGCCGAGGAACAGCAGCGCCTTGAAGAACGCGTGCGTCATCAGGTGGTACACGCCGGCGCTGTAGGCCGACACGCCGAGCGCAACGGTCATGTAGCCCAGCTGCGACAGCGTCGAGTACGCGACCACGCGCTTGATGTCGTTCTGCACGATGCCGATCAGGCCGGTCCAGAACGCGGTGGTGGCACCGATGAAGAGGATGAAGTTGAGCGCGGTCTGGCTGAGCTCGAACAGCGGCGACATGCGCGCAACCATGAAGATGCCCGCGGTCACCATCGTCGCGGCGTGGATCAGCGCCGAGATCGGGGTCGGGCCTTCCATCGAGTCGGGCAGCCAGACGTGCAGCGGCACCTGCGCCGACTTGCCCATCGCGCCGATGAACAAACAGATGCAGATCACCGTCGCGACCGACCACTCCTTGCCGGCGATGATCGACATGGTCATGCCTTCGATGGCCGGCGCATTGGCGAACACGGTCGCGTAGTCGAGCGAGCCGAACATCAGCAGCACGCCGGCGATGCCGAGCAGGAAGCCGAAGTCGCCGACGCGGTTGACCAGGAACGCCTTGAGGTTGGCGAACACCGCGGTCGGCTTCTTGAACCAGAAACCGATCAGCAGGTACGACACCAGGCCCACCGCTTCCCAGCCGAAGAACAGCTGCAGGAAGTTGTTGCTCATCACCAGCATGAGCATCGAGAAGGTGAACAGCGAGATGTAGCTGAAGAAACGCTGGTAGCCGTCGTCCTCGTGCATGTAGCCGATGGTGTAGAGGTGCACCAGCAGCGACACGAAGGTGACGACCACCATCATCATCGCGGTCAGCTTGTCGACCATGAAGCCGACGTGCGCCTCGATGCCGCCGACCTGGAACCAGGTGTAGACGTTCTCGTTGAACGGCGCGGCGCCCTGCCCGACCAGCTGCCACAGCACGTATGCGGACATCGCACAGCTGGCGGCAACGCCGAGGATGGTGACGCTGTGCGCGCCCGCGCGGCCGACCTGGCGGCCGAACAGCCCGGCGATGATCGAACCCAGCAGCGGGGCCAGCACGATCGCCAGCAGCAGCGACTTGGAAATGGCGTACTCCATACCCGGCTCAGCCCTTCATCGTGTCGATTTCGGCGACGTTGATCGTGCGCCGGTTGCGGAACAGCGTGACGAGGATCGCCAGGCCGATGGCAGCCTCGGCCGCGGCGACGGTCAGGATGAAGAACACGAACACCTGGCCGGCCGGGTCGCCGAACTGCCGCGAGAACGTCACGAAGTTGATGTTGACCGCGAGCAGCAGCAGCTCCAGGCACATCAGCAGGACGATGACGTTCTTGCGGTTGATGAAGATGCCGGCGACGCTGATGCAGAACAGCGCGGCGCCCAGCGCGAGGAAATGGCCCGGGGTCAGGGCGAACAGGGTCACGGCTTCACCTCCACGTCGGACGCGGACTCATCGAGCGAACGCGGCGGCAGCTCCGGCGCCGGCCGGACCGCGTCGACCTTGACCATCCGCAGGCGGTCGCCGGCACGCACGCGGGCCTGGTCACCCGGGTTCTGGTGCTTGGCGCCCTCGCGGCGGCGCAGGGTCAGCATCACCGCGGCAATCACGGCCACGGTCAGGATCACCGCGGCGGTCTCGAACGGCAGCAGGAAACGGGTGAACAGCGCACGCGCCAGCCACGCGGTATTGGAGATCCCGGCGGTCGGGTCGACCGCCAGCGGCGTCGAGACCTGCGCCTTGACGCCGATCAGCAGCAGGATCTCCACCAGCATCACTACCGCCACCGCCAGGCCCAGCGGCAGGTAGCGCACGAAGCCCTCGCACAGCGGCGCGACGTCGATGTCGAGCATCATCACGACGAACAGCAGCAGCACCATGACCGCACCGACGTAGACCAGCACCAGCGCGACGCCAAGGAACTCCGCGCCGGCGATCAGCCACACGCAGGCCACGGAGAAGAACGTCAGCACCAGCGACAGTGCCGCATGCACCGGGTTGCGGAAGCTGATCACGCCGATCGCGGCGGCGACCGCGGTCAGGGCGAAGACGAGGAAGGCGATGAAAGCGAGGTCCATGTCGGGCACTCAGCGGTAGGGCGCGTCGGCGGCGCGGCGCTCGGCGATCTCGGCCTCGAGCCGGTCGCCGATCGCCAGCAGCTGCGGCTTGGTGACGATGTTCTGTCCGCGCTGGTCGAAGTGGTATTCGTGGATGTGGGTCTCGACGATCGAGTCCACCGGGCACGACTCCTCGCAGAAGCCGCAGAAGATGCACTTGAACAGGTCGATGTCGTAGCGCGTGGTGCGGCGGCTGCCGTCCTCGCGCTTCTCCGAGTCGATCGTGATCGCCAGCGCGGGGCACACCGCCTCGCACAGCTTGCAGGCGATGCAGCGCTCCTCGCCATTGGGATACCGGCGCAGCGCGTGGATCCCGCGGAAACGCGGCGACTGCGGGGTCTTTTCCATCGGGTACATCAGCGTGTACTTCGGCTTGAACAGGTAGCCGAGGGTCAGCTTCATGCCCTGGAGCAGCTCGATGAGCAGCAGGCTCCGGAAGTACGACACGATCTTGTTTGGCGCGTAATTGCTCATCTCAGTCTCATTGCCCCGGCAGGAACACGCCGTAGTACGCCATCAGTGCGGCGACGACGATCCACGCGATCGACAGCGGGATGAACACCTTCCAGCCCAGCCGCATGATCTGGTCGTAGCGGTAGCGCGGGAACGTGGCGCGGAACCAGATGTAGGCGCTGGCGAAGATGAATACCTTGGCGAACAGCCACCACCAGCCATCGACTGACAGAAGCGGGATGCCCAGACCCTGGAACGGGCTCAGCCAGCCACCGAGGAAGAAGATCGAGACCAGGAAGCTGATCAGGATCATGTTGGCGTACTCGGCCAGGAAGAACAGCGCGAACGAGGCGCCCGAGTACTCGACCATGTGGCCAGCGACGATCTCCGACTCGCCCTCGACCACGTCGAACGGCGCACGGTTGGTCTCGGCCACGCCGGATACGAAGTAGATGACGAACAGCGGCAGCAGCGGCAGCCAGAACCACTCGAACAGGCCGCCGTTGCCGGCCTGCGCCATCACGATCTCGCTGAGGTTGAGGCTCCCGGCGGCGACCATCACGCCGACCAGCGCGAAGCCCATCGCGATTTCGTAGGACACCATCTGCGCGGCGGCACGCATCGCGCCGAGGAAGGCGTACTTCGAATTGGATGCCCAGCCGGCGAGGATGATCCCGTACACGCCCAGCGAGGTCATCGCCAGCAGGTAAAGCAGGCCGGCATTGGCGTTGGACAGCACCAGCTGCGCGTCGAACGGCACCACCGCCCACGCAGCGAACGACGGCACCAGCACCAGCAGCGGTGCCAGGCGGTACAGGAACGGCGAGGCACTGGACGGCTGGATGACTTCCTTGAACAGCAGTTTGAAGACGTCCGCGAAAGTCTGCAGGATGCCCATGCCTACATACATCGGCCCGTGGCGTGCGTGCATCCAGCCGATCAGCTTGCGCTCCCACAGCACGTAGAACGCGACGGCGATGATCACCGGCATCGCGATCAGCAGGATCTTCAGCACGATCCAGGCGCCCTCGCCCAGCATGCCGAAGGACAGGAAACCGTCGTGGATCGCGTCGATCATGCCCGACACCATGCTCAAGCCCTCCCCGCCTGCACGCGGCCGGCGGCAAGCGGCGCGGTGGCGCCATGCCCGCCTTCGACCCAGACCGTGCCGCGCGCGATCCGGTCGCTGGTGGACACCGGCAGCGTCGCAGTGCCCTGCGCGGTGGTGAACCGGCCGGTTACGCCGTCGGCGAGGCCGAACGTTTCGGCGTCGGCCGGATGGATCACCGCCTGCGGCGCGCGGTTCAGCGGATGCGCCTGCAGTGCGGCGGCGCGGCGGACCACCGCGTCGCTGCGGTAGATGCCGACGCTGGAAGCCAGCTCGGCACCGTCACCGGACTGCTGCGGCGCACGACCGGCGGCGACGTTGACATCGCGCTTGGCGATGCCGGCGCGCAGGCCGGCCAGGTCGGTGAAGTCGAAGCCTTCGGCCTCCAGCAGCCCGCCCAGCGCACGCAGCACGCGCCAGCCGGCACGCGCCTCGCCCGGCAGCTTGCCGCCGGCGACCACGACCTGCTCGCGGCCGTCGAGGTTGGTCAGGGTGGCGTCGATTTCCGGCAGCAGGCCGATCGGCAGGATCACGTCGGCAACCGCGCGGGTCGACTCGCAGGCGAACTGGCTGAATGCCACGACCTGGGCGCCGCCGAGCGCCGTCATCGCGGCACCGGTGTCGGCGAAGTCAAGGCCCGGCTCGATGCCGTAGACGACGTACGCGGTGCGCGGCTCGGCGAGCATCCCCCCCGCGTCGCGGCCGGTCGGCAGCACGCCGTGGTCGGACAGGCCGACCGCGTTGGCGCCCTGCGGGATGCGGCACAGCGCGGCGCCGGTAGCACGCGCGAAGTCGGCGGCGGCCGCGCGGATCGCGGCGGCGTGCAGGCCGTTCTCGGCCAGCGCACCGACGATCACGACCGCCCGCGAGGCCGACGTCGCCGCCTCGCGCAGCCCGGCGTTGCCGAGCGCACCGGCAATCGCCGAGGGCGCGACGATCTGCTTGCCGGCAACGTCGAAGGTCTGCTCGAAGTCGACCGGGTTGACCACGTGCACCTTGGCGCCGCCCAGCCACGCCTTGCGCACGCGGGCGTTCACCAGCGGCAGTTCGTGGCGCAGGTTGGCACCGACGAGGACGACCAGGTCGGCCTTCTCGATCTGGGTGACCGGCATCGCGAAGGTCGCGGCGACGGCCGCGTCGGACAGATCGTGCTGCGAGATGCGGTGGTCGATGTTGCCGCTGCCCAGCGCATCGGCCAGCCGCGCCAGCAGCGCGCCTTCCTCGTTCGAGGTGGCCGGGTGGACGAGCATGCCGAGGCCGTCGGCCCCGTTCTCGCGCAGGATCTTCGCGGCGCGCGCGAGCGCCTCGTCCCAGCTCGCCTCGCGCCACTGGCCGCCGTCCTTGACCATCGGCGCGGTCGCGCGGTCGTCGGCGTACAGGCCCTGGTTCGAGTAGCGGTCACGGTCCGACAACCAGCACTCGTTGACCGCGTCGTTGTCGCGCGGGACGGAGCGCAGCACCTGGCCGCGACGGACGTGCAGGAACAGGTTGCTGCCCAGCGCGTCGTGGTAGCCCAGCGACTCGCGGGCCACCAGCTCCCACGCGCGGGCCTTGAACTGGAACGGCTTGTTGGTCAGCGCGCCGACCGGGCAGACGTCGATGACGTTGCCCGACAGCTCCGTGGTCAACGGCTTGCCGTCGTAGGTGCCGATCTGCAGGTTCTCGCCGCGGTACATGCCGCCCAGCTCGTAGGTGCCGGCGATCTCGGCGGTGAAACGGACGCAGCGCGTGCAGTGGATGCAGCGCGTCATCTCGGTCGCGACCAGGGGACCGATGTCCTCGTCGGCCACCGAACGCTTGCCTTCGACGAAGCGGCTCACCGAGCGCCCGTAACCCAGCGACAGGTCCTGCAGCTCGCACTCGCCGCCCTGGTCGCAGACCGGGCAGTCGAGCGGGTGGTTGATCAGCAGGAACTCCATCACGTTGCGCTGCGCGCCCAGCGCCTTGTCGCTGCGCGTGCTGATCTTCATCCCGTCCATCACCGGCGTGGCGCAGGCCGGCGCCGGCTTGCCCATCTTCTCCACGTCCACCAGGCACATGCGGCAGTTGGCCGCGATGCTCAGCTTGTCGTGGTAGCAGAAGCGTGGGATCGGGATGCCTGCCTTGTCGGCGGCCTGGATGATCATCGAGCCCTTGGGCGCGTGCATCTCCACGCCGTCGATCTGGATGGTGACGTGGTCGGCGGGCACGTTGGGGTTTTCCGGCTGTGCGCTCATGCGGCCTTCTCCACGAGGCCGGCCGCCTGGTCGTCGACGAGGAACCGCTTGTTCACGATCGCGTACTCGAACTCGGGGCGGAAATGCCGCAGGAAGCCCTGCATCGGCCACGCCGCGGCCTCGCCGAACGCGCAGATGGTGTGGCCTTCGATCTGGCCGGCCGCGGTGCGCAGCATTTCCAGGTCGTCGAGGGTCGCCTCCATGTTGGCGATGCGGTTGACCATCCGGTACATCCAGCCGGTGCCCTCGCGGCACGGGGTGCACTGGCCGCAGCTTTCATTCATGTAGAAGCGCGCGATGCGCCGGCAGGCGCGGACCATGCACGCGGTGTCGTCCATCACGATGACGGCTCCCGAGCCCAGGCCGGAGCCGGCCTTCTGCAGCGCGTCGTAGTCCATCGTCAGGCCCATCATCGTCTCGCCCGGCAGCACCGGCATCGACGATCCACCCGGGATCACCGCCTTGATCCTGCGGCCCGGGCGGATGCCACCGGCCATCTCCAGCAGCTCGGCGAAGGGCGTGCCGAGGCGGATCTCGTAGTTGCCCGGGCGGGCGACGTGGCCCGACACCGAGAACACCTTGGCGCCGCCGTTGTTGGGCTTGCCGAGGTTGAGGAACCACTCCGCTCCGTTGCGGACAATGGCCGGCACCGAGGCGTAGGTCTCGGTGTTGTTGATCGTGGTCGGCTTGCCGTACAGGCCGAAGTTGGCCGGGAACGGCGGCTTGTAGCGCGGCTGGCCCTTCTTGCCTTCCAGCGACTCCATCAGCGCGGTTTCCTCACCGCAGATGTAGGCGCCCGCGCCCAGCGCGTTGTAGATGTCGATGTCGATGCCGCTGCCGAGGATGTTCTTGCCCAGCCAGCCGTTGGCGTAGGCCTCGCGGGTCGCCTCTTCAAGGTGCTCGAACGGCTCGTGGTGGAACTCGCCGCGCAGGTAGTTGTAGGCGACCTTGGTGTTGGTGGCGTAGCACGCGATCGCCAGGCCCTCGATCACCGCGTGCGGGTTGTAGCGCAGGATGTCACGGTCCTTGGCGGTGCCCGGCTCGGACTCGTCCGAGTTGCACAGGATGTACTTCTCGCCATCGTGCTTGGGCATGAAGCTCCACTTCAGCCCGGTGGGGAAGCCCGCGCCGCCACGGCCGCGCAGGCCGGACTGCTTGATCATCTCGATGATCGCGGCGCCGTCCATCTTCTCGTCGATGATCCTGCGCAGCGCGCTGTAGCCACCGGTCTTCAGGTAGTTCTCGTACGACCAGGGCTTGTCGAAGTGCAGCGTCGTATAGACGACGTTGTGCTCCTGCGGCGCCGGGCCGACCGGGCCGTAGCCCTTGCTGTAATCGTGGTGCCCCATGCCCTACTCCAGCCCGTCCAGCAGCTCGTCGACCTTCGCGGTGTCGAGCTTCTCGTGGTAATGGCCGTTGATGACGACCACCGGCGCGCCGCAGCACGCGGCCACGCACTCTTCCTCGCGCTTAAGGAAGACGCGGCCGTCGGCGGTGGACTCGCCCAGCTTGCAGCCGAGCTTCTTCTCGGCATGCTCGACCAGCGCCTCGGCGCCGTTGAGCCAGCAGCTGATGTTGGTGCAGAACGCGACGTTGTTGCGGCCGACCGGTGCGGTCTCGAACATCGAATAGAAGCTGGCGACCTCGTAGGCCCACACCGGCGGGATCGACAGGTAACGCGCGACCGCGGCGATGATCTCGTCGCTCAGCCAGCCGCCGTTCTGCTCCTGCGCCGCGTGCAGCCCCTGCAGCACCGCCGAACGCTTGCGGTCGGGCGGGAACTTGGTGAGCCAATGGTCGATGTGCGCACGGGTCTTGTCCGACAGCGCCACCATCGGGTCGACGTCTCGGCAAGCCTCGAAATTTCCGGTCGCTTTCATTTCTTCAATAGGTCCTCAGCCGATCGCCGCCGTTCCCGGCGGGATCAGCGGTCGATCTCGCCGAACACGACGTCGTAGGTGCCGATCATCGCCACCACGTCCGCCAGCATGTGCCCCTTCACCACCGTGTCCATCGACGACAGGTGCGCGAAACCGGGCGCGCGCAGCTTGACCCGGAACGGCTTGTTGGCACCGTCGGAGATCAGGTAGCAGCCGAACTCGCCCTTCGGCGCCTCGACCGCGCAGTACGTCTCGCCGGCCGGCACGCAGTAGCCCTCGGTGAACAGCTTGAAGTGGTGGATCAACGCTTCCATGTCGTCCTTCATCTCCTCGCGGGAGGGAGGCGCGACCTTGTAGTTGTCGACCATGACCGGGCCCGGGTTGGCCTTCAGCCACTTCACGCACTGCTTGATGATCCGGGTGGACTCGCGCATCTCGGCGACGCGCACCAGGTAGCGGTCGTAGCAGTCGCCGTTGGTGCCGACCGGGATGTCGAAGTCGACCTCGGCGTACTTCGCGTACGGCTGCATCTTGCGCAGGTCCCAGGCGACGCCGGAGCCGCGCAGCATCGGGCCGGTCATGCCCCAGGCCTTGGCGGTCTCGGGGCTGATCACGCCGACGCCGACGGTGCGCTGCTTCCAGATGCGGTTGTCGGTCAGCAGCGTCTCGTACTCGTCGACGCGCTTCGGGAACTCGTCGCAGAAGGCGTCGAGGTAGTCCAGCAGCGAGCCCTCGCGCCACGCGTTGAAGCGCTTGAGGTCCTTGCCCTTGCGCCACGGCGACTCGCGGTACTTCGACATCCGCTCCGGCAGGTCGCGGTAGACGCCGCCGGGGCGGTAGTAGGTCGCGTGCATGCGCGCACCGGAGACCGCCTCGTAGCAGTCCATCAGTTCCTCGCGCTCGCGGAAGGCGTACAGGAACACCGCCATCGCGCCGAGGTCGAGCCCGTTGGAACCGACCCACATCAGGTGGTTCAGGATGCGCGTGATCTCGTCGAACATCGTGCGGATGTACTGCGCACGCACCGGCGCCTCGATCCCCATCAGGGACTCGATCGCGCGGACGTAGGCGTGCTCGTTGCACATCATCGACACGTAGTCGAGCCGGTCCATGTAGCCGATCGACTGGTTGAACGGCTTGGACTCGGCCAGCTTCTCGGTGCCGCGGTGGAGCAGGCCGATGTGCGGATCGGCACGCTGCACGACCTCGCCGTCCATCTCCAGGATCAGGCGCAGCACGCCGTGCGCGGCCGGGTGCTGCGGGCCGAAGTTGAGGCTGTAGTTGCGGATCTCGGCGCTCTTCAGGCCCGAGGTATTGACCAGCGGCATGGAGTCCGCCGGCGGCGGGATCTGGGTCGCGTCGTCGCGGACCTGGGTGCTCATTGCTTCACCTCGCGGCGCTGGGCCGACTCGCGCACGGCGGTCTCATAGCGCGCGTCGTCACGGATCACCCGCGGCACCAGCACGCGCGGCTCGATCGAGACCGGCTGGTAGATCACGCGCTGCCGGTCGGCGTCGTAGCGCACTTCGACATTGCCGATCAGCGGGAAGTCCTTGCGGAACGGATGGCCGACGAAACCGTAATCGGTGAGGATCCGGCGCAGGTCCGGATGGCCCTCGAACACGATGCCGTAGAGGTCGAACGCCTCGCGCTCGAACCAGTCAGCGCCCGGCCAGACGGAGGTCAGCGAGGACACGACCGGCAGGTCGTCGTTGGCGGCGAAAGTGCGCAGCCGGACGCGGGTGTTGTGCTCGACCGACAGCAGGTGGGCCACCGCGGCGAAGCGGCGCTCGGGTGCGTCCGCCGCGCCGTTGGGCGACTCGCCCCAGACGAAGCGGCCCGGCCCCTTGCCCTCGACGCCGCGCGAGAAACCCTCGGACGACGGCTCCGTGTTCCACTCGTCGGTGCCGTAGCCCAGATAATCCACGCCGCTGACGTCGACCAGCGTGTCGAAGCCGAACTCGTCGCGCAGCACGCGCGCCGCGGCCAGCCAGGCGGCCGGCTCGACGTCGAGGGTGATCTCGCCACGCGGCTGCGCGAGGCTGACCACCCCCTCGGGGAAGCGTGCGTGCAGGCGCTCCGACAGCGCCGCCGGATTCATGCCTTCGCTGCTCATCCGCGCATGCCCTGCCGGTTCTCGCCGAAATTGGTGCCGCGCCGGATCTTCTTCTGCAGCTGCAGGATGCCGTACACCAGCGCTTCCGCGGTCGGCGGGCAGCCCGGCACGTACACGTCCACCGGCACGATGCGGTCGACGCCGCGCACCACGGAGTAGGAATAGTGGTAGTAGCCGCCGCCGTTGGCGCAGCTGCCCATCGAGATCACCCATTTCGGGTCGGGCATCTGGTCATAGACCTTGCGCAGCGCCGGGGCCATCTTGTTGACCAGCGTGCCGGCGACGATCATCACGTCGGACTGGCGCGGCGACGGGCGGAACACCACGCCGTAGCGGTCCAGGTCAAGGCGCGAGGCGCCGGCGTGCATCATCTCGACCGCGCAGCAGGCCAGGCCGAACGTCATCGGCCACATCGAACCGGTGCGGGCCCAGTTCCACAGGGTGTCGAGGTTGGTGGTGACGAAGCCCTGCTGCAGCAGCGGGTTGTCGCCGTCGGGGCGGAGGATGTCGTCGAGCCGCCCTTCCGGGACCGGGTTGTGCATCAGGCCCGAGACGCGATCGCCCAGGGTCCTGGACTCGCTCACTCCCATTCCAGCGCTCCCTTCTTCCACACGTAGATGAAACCGAGCAGCAGCATGCTCGCGAAGATGCCCATCTCGATCAGGCCGACGATCCCGAGGTCACGGAACACGGTCGCCCACGGCACGATGAAGATGATTTCCAGGTCGAAGATGATGAACTGGATGGCGATGAGGTAGTAGCGCACGTCGAACTGCATGCGCGCGCTCTCGAAGGCCTCGAATCCGCACTCGTAGGGCGAGAGCTTTTCCAGCGTGGGGCGCTTGGGTCCGAGGGTGTGACCCACCACGAGCAGGGCGACGCCGATGACGCTGGCGACGATCAGGAACAGCAGGGTCGGCAGGTATTCGGCCAGCACTTGTGTTCTCTCGGCTACGCCGCGTCCCCGCGGCCTTGGCTCGGCGGCATCGATGGTGCCGCGGTCGGCACGGGATGCCGTTCTGTTGTGCAACTGGAGTGGTGCCCAAGGGGGGACTCGAACCCCCACGACCGAAGCCGCTACCACCTCAAGGTAGTGCGTCTACCAATTCCGCCACCTGGGCACATGTTCCAGCATCTCCCTGATCGGGCCACCCATCGCTGGGCCGCCGCTCCGGTCATCATGACCGGACCCCCGACTTCCTTGCCGGGCGTCATGAACCGCATTGTATCGTGTTGTGTTACTCGCCAGCAGGTTCGGACGGTGCCGATTCCGGCGACTGGGGCACGGTATCGGTAACCGGCGCCGCAGGAACCTCCGCCGCCGGGGCGGGAACCGCCTGCGCCGGCGCGACCGGAACCGCCGCGTCACCCTGCGGCGCAGCCGGCGCCACCGGAACCTGCGACATCACGCCGAGATCGACGGCCTGCCCTTCGGCGCGGCTGCGATCGGTCGCGTGCCACGCCATGAACAGGCTGATCGCGAAGAAGGTGATGGCAAGCCACTTGGTGGCCTTGGACAGGAAGCTCGACGCGCCGCGCGCACCGAACACGGTCGCCGAGGCGCCCCCGCCGAAGCCCGAGCCGGCCTGCGCACCCGCGCCGCGCTGCATCAGGATCAGCGCGACCATCGCGATCGCGACCAGCACATAGATGACTGTGAGGAACAGCATCATTCGCAAAAAACTCTCGTATTGAGTCGGTAACGGGCGGGCCCGATACCGGTCAGGGTGCCGCCGCGGTTGCGATGGCGTTGAAGTCGGCGGCCACCAGCGAGGCCCCGCCGACCAGGCCGCCGTCGACATCGGGCTGCGCGAACAGCTCGGCGGCGTTGTCGGCCTTCACGCTGCCGCCGTAAAGGATCGGCAGCGAGCCAGCGATTCTAGCATCGTGCGCGGCGATTTCGCTACGGATGAATGCGTGGACCTCCTGCGCCTGCGCCGGCGTGGCGGTCTTGCCGGTACCGATCGCCCAGACCGGCTCATAGGCCACGATGGCGCCGTCGAACACCTCCGCGCCCTGCGCGAGCAGCGGTGCGAGCTGCTTTTCCAGCCGCCACCAGGTCTGGTCGTCCTCGCGCTGGCTGAGGGTTTCACCGACGCACAGGACCGGCGTCAGACCGGCGGCCCGGGCGGCGAGGAACTTGGCCGCGACCAGCTCGCTGGTCTCGCCGTGGTACTGGCGGCGCTCGGAATGGCCGACCAGCGCGTAATGCGCGCCCACGTCGACCAGCATCGCCGCCGACACCTCGCCGGTGTAGGCACCCTTGGCATTGGCGCTGACATCCTGCGCGCCGAACGCGACGCCGCGGGAGCCGTACTGGTGGGCCAGTTCACCCAGGTAGGGCAGCGGAGGCAGGATGATGCGCTCGACCCCGGCCGGTACGACGGCCTCGACAACCGCATCGAGCAATTCGCCGGCAAAGCGGCGATCGCCATGCAGTTTCCAGTTCCCCGCGACGATCCTGCGACGAGCCATGACCCACCCTGACAATGAAAGCGGCGATTCTAGCGCAGGCGTCCGGCGGCGGGGCCATCGCGCGCCCGTCGCGGCGGAACCCGCTGGGCCGGTGGTGTGCAGTTTTCCGCCGATCATCGGCGCCGGTGCGCGGGTGCTCGTGCTCGGCAGCATGCCGGGCGTGCGTTCGCTGGAGGCCAGTCGCTACTACGCCCACCCGCAGAACCGCTTCTGGCCGTTCATGGGCGAACTGCTGGGCGCTGGCTTCGAACTGCCCTACCCGCACCGCTGCCGACGGCTGGTCGAGGCCGGCGTGGCCGTGTGGGACGTGCTCGCCAGTTGCGAGCGCGAGGGCAGCCTGGACTCGGCGATCCGTGACGAGACCGCCCGGCCGAACGACTTCGCCGCGCTGTTCGACGCGTATCCGCGGATCGGCATGGTGCTGTTCAACGGCGGCAAGGCCGAAGCGAGCTTCCGCCGGCTGGTGCGGCCGTCGCTGGCGCGCGACGGACTGATTTACCGCCGGCTGCCGTCGACCAGTCCGGCCAACGCGTCACAACGCGTCGACGCCAAGCTCGCCGCCTGGCGCGACGCCCTGCGCGAGGCGGGCGTCACTTCAGCTTGATTTCGCGCAGGCGCTCTTCGAGGTAACCCTGCGCGGTGATCGGCTCGGGATAGCGGCTCGGGTTTTCGGCGCCGGTGCACGACGGCAGCACGTCGATCAGGAAGTCCGGGTTGGGGTGCAGGAAGAACGGCGTCGAGTAACGCGGCTGGCGGGCCTTCTCGCCCGGCGGGTTGACCACGCGATGGGTGGTCGACGGGTACACGTGGTTGGTCAGGCGCTGCAGCATGTCGCCGATGTTGACCACGATGGTGTCGGCGTCGGCGGTGAACGGCACCCATTCGCCCTGGTGCGAGCGCACCTCCAGCCCCTCGGCGCTGGCACCGACCAGCAGGGTGATGAGGTTGATGTCCTCGTGCGCGCCGGCGCGCACGTTTGGGACTTCCGGCGCGGTGATCGGCGGGTAGTGGATCGGCCGCAGGATGGAGTTGCCGCTGTCGGTCTTGTCGGCGAAGAAATCCTCCTGCAGGCCGATGTGCAGCGCCAGCGCCGACAGCACCCGCGAGCCGAGACCGTCAAGCGCCTGGTACAGCCCGTAGGCGACTTCGCGGAACTCCGGGACCTCCTCCGGCCACAGGTTGGGCGGCATCACGCCGGCGTATTTGGAGTCGCGCGGGATCTCCCGGCCCACGTGCCAGAACTCCTTGAGGTCGAAATGCTGCGCGCCCTTGGCGGTCTCCACCCCGAACGGGGTGTAGCCGCGCGCGCCGCCACCGCCCGGTACGTGGTACTTGCGCTTGACTTCATCGGGCAGTGCGAAGAAGCGCCGGAACACGTCGTAGGCGGCATCGATCTGCCCGGCCGGGATACCGTGCCCGCGGATGCCGGCGAAGCCCCACTCGCGGTAGGCCGCGCCAAGCTCGGCGACGAACGCGTCCCGGTCGGTGTCGAAACGGCGGATGTCGAGGGTCGGAATGCGGGACGGGGGCATGCGGGCGATACCACGGAAGGACTTCGGAAATGATCGGGGGCGGATGCTGTACGGCGGGTTGGGTGGCTCAACCTGCCGCCGCACGCACGGCCTCGGCCAGACGGTCGAGGTTGGCCTGCACGAGCGCGGCGTCGTCGGCCTCGACCGTCACCCGCACCACCGGCTCGGTGCCCGACGGGCGCAGAAAGGCGCGCCCCCTGCCCTGCACCGCCGCCTGCACCTCGGCCAGCACGGCCTGCACCGATTCGGCCTCGGCCGGCTTGGCACCGCTGCCGAAGCGCACGTTGACGGTGCGTTGCGGCACCCGGCTCAGCCCGGCCAGCGCCTCGCGCAACCCGATGCCGCGGCGCGACAGCACCTCCAGCACCTGCAGCGCGCTGACGATGCCGTCGCCGGTACTGGCGCGGTCCAGGCACAGCAGGTGGCCGGACGCCTCGCCACCCAGCACGCCGCCGTTGGCGACGAGTTGCTGGTGCACGTAGCGGTCGCCGACCTTCGCGCGGATGAAGCCGATGCCCGCCTGCGCGAATGCCTGCTCCAGCCCGTAGTTGGTCATCAGGGTGCCGACGACCGGGCCACGCAACCGGCCGCTGGCCTGCCAGTCGCGGGCGAGGATGTACAGCAGGTCGTCGCCGTCGCACACCGCGCCCTGCCCATCGACGAACATCACCCGGTCGCCGTCGCCATCGAAGGCGATGCCGAGGTCGGCGCCGGTCTCGCGCACGCGCGCGGCCAGCGTCTCCGGGTGGGTCGAGCCCACGCCGTCATTGATGTTGAGTCCGTTGGGCTCGACCCCGATGGCGTCGACCCGGGCACCCAGCTCGCGCAGCACCAGCGGGCCGATCTGGTAGGTCGCGCCGTTGGCGCAATCCATCGCGATCTTCAGCCCGCCGAGGTCGAACCCCCTGGGCACCGAGTTCTTGCAGGCCTCGACGTAGCGGCCGACCGCGTCACGGGTGCGCACCGTCTTGCCGAGCTGCTCGGACGGCACGGTCCGGAACGGCTGCTCGAGCGCGGCCTCGATCGCCAGTTCGGTGGCGTCGTCGAGCTTCTCGCCCTGGGCCGAGAAGAACTTGATGCCGTTGTCGAAATGCGGGTTGTGCGACGCCGAGATCACGATCCCGCCGTCGGCGCGCAACGAGTGGGTGAGGTGCGCGACCGCAGGCGTCGGCATCGGCCCCATCAGCTGCACGTCGACGCCGGCAGCGACCAGGCCCGCCTCCAGCGCGGCCTCGAACATGTAGTTCGAGATGCGGGTGTCCTTGCCGATGACCACCAGCGGCTTGCGCCAGGCGTTGCGCGCCAGCGCGTGGCCGTAGGCGTTGCCCAGGCGCAGCACGAAGTCGGCCGAGATGGGGCCTTCACCGACCCGGCCGCGGATGCCGTCGGTGCCGAAATACTTGCGGCTCATAGGCTCTCCTCCGCGCTCAGTTGGCGATCTCGGCGTCGTCTTCCGGCTGCGGCTGCTTCATCATCAGCGCAAGCAGGTGGGACAGCCGGTCGCGCATCTCGCGGCGGTCGCAGATCTGGTCGATCGCACCGTGCTCGAGCAGGAACTCGCTGCGCTGGAAGCCTTCGGGCAGGGTCTCGCGCACGGTCTGCTCGATCACGCGCGGGCCGGCGAAGCCGATCAGCGCCTCCGGCTCGGCGATGTTGATGTCGCCCAGCATCGCCAGCGACGCCGAAACGCCACCGGTGGTCGGATGGGTGAGCACCGCGATGTACGGCAGGCCCGCCGCGCGCAGGCGGCCGAGCGCGGCCGAGGTCTTGGCCATCTGCATCAGCGAGAACAGGCTCTCCTGCATGCGTGCGCCGCCGGTGGCGGTGAAGCACACCATCGGGCAGCCCAGCTCCAGCGCGGTCTCGGCGGCGCGGGCGAAGCGCTCGCCGACCACCGAACCCATCGAGCCGCCCATGTAGGCGAAGTCGAACGAGCACGCAACCAGCGGGCGCTGCTTCAGCGTGCCCCGCATCGCGACCAGCGCGTCGCGCTCGCCGGTGGACTTCTGCGCGGCCTTGATGCGGTCGGAGTACTTCTTCTGGTCCTTGAACTTGAGTACGTCGGTCGGACCCAGGGCGGCGGCGATCTCGCTCGTGCTGCCCGGGTCGAACAGCGCGGCCAGACGGGCACGGGCGCGGATCGGCCGGTGGTGGCTGCACTTGGGGCAGACCTCGAGGTTTTCCTCGAGCTCGGGGCGGTACAGCACCGCGCCGCAACGGTCGCACTTCTCCCACAGACCTTCCGGCACGCTGCGGCGCTTGGCGCTCGCGTTGTCGGTGCGGATGCCGGACGGCATGAGTTTCTTGAGCCAGGACATGCGTTGGGTGGTTCCGTTCAGGCAATACAGGCGGCCGCCGTCTGGACGGCGGGCGATCAGGTCAGTTTAGCGCAGGGGCTTCACGCGCAAGGGTGCCGGTCCAGCGCGGCGCGCAGCGGCGCGAGGAACGCGGCGCCCGCGCGGGCGGCCGCCGCATCGTCGGCGACGTCGGCCATCGCAGCCACCAGCGCGCTGCCGACCACCACGCCGTCGGCCTCGACGGCCATGCCGGCGGCGCTGTCGGCGTCCTTGATGCCGAAGCCCGCCACCACCGGCACCGGGCTGCCCTCGCGCAAAGCGCGCAGGCGCTGGCCGGCCAGGCCGGTGTCGAGGTGGTCGGCGCCGGTGACGCCGGCGTAGCTCACGTAGTAGAGGTAGCCCGAGGCGGCGTCCCGCAGCAGGGCGAGGCGCTCGTCGGAACTGGTCGGGGCGGCCAGCAGGATCAGGGCGACCCCTTGCGCATCGAACGCCTCGCGGAACCCGGCCGCCTCCTCCGGCGGCAGGTCGACCAGCAGCACGCCGTCGACACCAGCCTGCGACGCGGCGCGGGCGAACGCCCCGGCACCGCGGATCTCGACCGGGTTGAGGTAGCCCATCAGCACCACCGGCGTGGCGTCGTCGCGCCGGCGGAACTCCGCGACGTACTCCAGCACCCGCGCCATGCCCACGCCACGCGCCAGCGCCCGCTCGGAGCTGCGCTGGATGGTCGGGCCATCCGCCATCGGGTCGGAAAAAGGCACGCCGAGTTCGATCACGTCGGCGCCCGCCTCCACCAGCGCGTGCATCACCGGCACGGTGGCCGTGTCCGACGGGTCGCCGGCGGTGATGAAGGGCACCAGTGCCTTGCGGCCAGCGCCGCGCAGGGCGGCGAAACGGGTGTCGATACGGCTCATGCGGGTATCCGGCGAGGTCGACATCAGAACACCATCCCGTCGCGGGCGGCGATGGTGTGCACGTCCTTGTCGCCGCGGCCGGACAGGTTGCACAGCACCAGCGCGTCCTTCGGCAGTTCGCGGGCGAGCTTGATCGCCTGTGCAATCGCGTGGCTGGACTCCAGCGCCGGCAGGATGCCCTCGGTGCGGGTCAGGCGGTGGAAAGCATCCAGCGCCTCGGTGTCGGTGACGCCGACGTACTCGGCGCGGCCGGTGTCCTTGAGGAAGGCGTGCTCGGGGCCGACGCCAGGGTAGTCGAGACCGGCGGAGACCGAGTGGGTCTCGGTGATCTGGCCGTCGTCGTCGCACAGCACGTAGGTGCGGTTGCCGTGCAGCACGCCCGGCCGCCCGGCCGACAGCGAAGCAGCGTGACGCCCGCTGTCGGTGCCCTCGCCGGCCGCCTCGGCGCCGACGATGCGCACGCCCGGATCGTTGAGGAAGGCGTGGAAGATGCCGATCGCATTGCTGCCGCCGCCGACGCAGGCGGTCACGGCGTCCGGCAGGCGGCCGTACTCGGCCAGCATCTGCGCCCTCGCTTCGCGGCCGACCACCGCGTTGAAGTCGCGCACCATGCGCGGGTACGGGTCGGGGCCGGCGACGGTGCCGATGATGTAGAAGGTGTCGGCGACGTTGGTCACCCAGTCGCGCATGGCCTCGTTGAGCGCGTCCTTGAGCGTGGCCGAGCCGCTGGACACGGGCACCACCTTCGCGCCGAGCAGCTGCATGCGGTAGACGTTGATCTTCTGCCGCTCGATGTCGGTGGCGCCCATGTACACCACGCACTCCAGGCCCAGCCGGGCGGCGACGGTGGCGCTGGCGACGCCGTGCTGGCCGGCGCCGGTCTCGGCGATGATCCGCGGCTTGCCCATGCGGCTGGCCAGCAGCGCCTGGCCGATGGTGTTGTTGATCTTGTGCGCGCCGGTGTGGTTCAAGTCCTCGCGCTTGAGCAGGATCTGCGCGCCGCCGACCTCGTCGCTGAGGCGCCGGGCGTGGTAGATCGGGCTGGGGCGGCCGACATAGTGCGCAAGGTCGCGGTCGAAGGCCTCGATGAAGCCGGGGTCGACGCGGGCGGCGTCGTAAGCGTCGGCCAGCTCCTGCAGCGGCCCCATCAGGGTCTCGGCGACGAAGCGGCCGCCGAAACGGCCGAAGTGCCCGCTGGCATCCGGGGTGGCGTGGTAGTCGATCGGGGAAACAGGCATGTGGGCTCTTCAACAATGCCGCCCGGCCGCCGCATCGCGGTGCCGGTGGCAACAGGACAGGCTCAGTCGAGCACGTGGCAGTCGGCGCGGCGCACTTCCTCGACGAAGCGGCGCATCTTGTCGCCGTCCTTGAGGCCCGGCCCGCTCTCGATGCCGCTGGAAACATCCACCGCCCACGGCAGCGTGGCGATGATCGCGTCGAACACGTTGTCGGAGGTCAACCCGCCGGCCAGCACGTAGGGCTTCTGCACGCCGGCCGGGATGCGTCCCCAGTCGAACGTCCGGCCGCTGCCGCCACCGCTGCCCGCGGCGTGGCTGTCGAACAGGAACCCGGCCGCCCCCGGGTAACGCGCGTGCAGCGCGGCCGGGTGCTGCTGGGTGAGTTCGCCGCCCATCGGGATCGCCTTCAGGTACGGCACGCCGAAGCCGCGGCAGAACGCGTCGTCCTCGTCGCCGTGGAACTGCAGCAGGCTCGGGCGGATCTGGCGCACGACGTCGCGCACCTCGTCGACCGGGTTGTCCATGAACAGCGCGACCGCATCGACCAGCGGCGCCAGCGCCTGGCGCATGGCCCTCGCCTCCTCCGGCTCGATCCGCCGCGGGCTGCTTCGCGCGAACACGAAGCCGATCGCGTCGGCGCCCAGCTCGCAGGCCAGGCGCACGTCTCCGGGGCGGGTGAAGCCGCAGAACTTGATGCGGGTGCGGAAAAGAATGCGGTTCACAGCTCGACCTCGGCGGGAAGCCCCCATTGTGCAGGGTAGCGCGGCCCGAGGAACACCAGCCCGGCCGACGGCGCGGTCGGCCCGGCGGCGGTGCGGTCGCGGCCGGTCAGCAGCTCGCCGACCCAGCCCTCCGGCCGTTCGCCCCGGCCCACCGGCAGCAGGCTGCCGACGATGTTGCGGACCATGTGGTGCAGGAACGCGTTGGCCTGCACCTCGATGGTGACGACCTCGCCGGCGCGGCTGACGTCGATATGCTGCAGGTCGCGCCGCGCGTGGGGTGCCTGGCAATGCACGGTGCGGAACGCGGAGAAATCGTGCTCGCCGACCAGCGCCTGGGCGGCGCGATGCATCGCGTCGGCATCCAGCGGGCGACGCTCCCAGCTCAGGTACTGGCGCTGCAGCGCGGGCCGCACCGGCCGGTTGAGGATCGAGTAGCGGTAGCGGCGCGCACGCGCGCAAAAACGCGCGTGGAAGTCGTCGGCCACCGGTACGCACCAGCGCACGCAGATCGCCGGCGGCAGGCGGCTGGTGGTGCCCAGCACCCAGCCGCGCGGGTCGCGCCGGGCCGGTCCGTCGAAGTGGACGACCTGCGCGGCCGCGTGCACGCCGGCATCCGTGCGCCCGGCGCAGACAACCTCGACCGCCTCCCCCGCCACGAACGACAGCGCCTGCTCAAGCGCCGCCTGCACGGTCGGTTCGTCGCGACGCCCGGGCTCGCCGGGCTTGTTGAGCCGCTGCCAGCCGGAGAATCCGCTGCCGTCGTACTCCACGCCGAGCGCGAAGCGCCGGCGCGCGGATGGCTGCCGGGCGGGTCCGGCGGGTGGCGGGTCGGGTTCGACAGGCACGGCGTCAGTCGAGGTCGCGCAGCATCCGCGCCGCTTCCTGGCGCGCGGCCAGGTCACCATGGATCACGACTTCGTCGAGCAGCTGGCGGGCGCTGTCGCGGTCGCCAAGGTCGAGGTAGGCGCGGGCCAGTTCGAGCCGCTCACGCCCCGGCGCTTCGCTGTCCGACGGCTCCGGTGGATTGCCGAAGTCGAGGCCGGGGGCGATGTGCGGTGCGACGGGCGCGGCAGGTTCCTTGCGAGCGGCGCTGCCCGGATGCCAGGTCGGCACGGCAGCCGGTTGCGGCGGCGTCGCCGGCACGGGTGCGGGCGACGCGTGCAGTGGCTGCACGGCCACGGCGGGCTCGTCCGCCACGTCGGACGCAGGGCTTTCCCGCGGCATGGTCGCGGCTGGCGCGGCTGGCACGGCGGTCGCACCCGGGAACCCGGCAGCCAGCGGCGAAGGCGGCGCCGTCTTCGGCCGGAACGACGGTGCCGCAGCGGGACGCCGGCGCATCCACCAGCCGCCCAGCAGTGCCAGCAGCAGCAGCGCGGCACCGCCCAGCACCCACGGCAGGCCCGAACCACGCGCCGCCTGCTCGGCCTTGTCGGCATTCGCCAGTTGCGCCTGCACCGCGTTCAACTCGTTGCCCTTCATCTCCAGCAGCTTCTGCTGGTCGGACTGCAGCTTCTCGAGTTCGGCGACCCGGCTTTGCAGCTCGGCCAGCTCGGCGTCGCGCGCGGCCAGGGTCTCGCGGGTCTGTTGCAGGTCCTGTCTCATGGTGTCGCCCTCGCCGCCGGCACTGGTGCCGGACTGGTTTCCCGCCTGCGATGCGTCGCCTGCGCCGGGCGGGACGATTTCAAGCCGTGCGTCGGCGGTCGTGGTGCCCACCGGGGCCGCGGCAGTCTGTTGGTCCGCCTGCGTCGGTGCCGGGGCGGCGTCGGCCAGCACCGGCTGCGGGGTCGGCGCACGCATCGCGCGCCAGGCGCGGGTCTGCTCGCGGACCTGGGCCATCGCCTGCGCCACCGACGTGGCCTGCATCTCGTCGCGGTCCGGGACCCGCAGCACCGCACCCTGGCGCAGAAGGTTGACGTTGCCGTCGATGAAGGCGTCCGGGTTGGCGTTGAGCAGCGCGATCATCGCCTGGTCGAGATTGACGCCGAGGTCGAGCGAGCTGGCGATCTCCGACAGGGTCTCGCCCTGCAGGACCGCTCCGTACTCGGTGGTGCGGGGTCGCGACCCGGGCGCGACGACCGGAGCCGGGGGCGGCGCGGTCGGGGTGATCGCGGATGGCTGCGGCGCTTCCTCGGCCGGGGCCGGCGTCGCGGCGACCGGATCCGCGGGTTCCGCCTCGGCTTCCGGTTCCGGCGGCAGCGGCTCCGGCTCACGCACGATCGTGTTGGACGGCGCCAGCACCGGTGCCTCGATCGGCGGCTGCATCGGTGCCGACACCGTGCGCGGCGCGTCCAGCAGCGCCGAGTACTCGCGCACCAGCCGGCCCTGCCCCCAGTCCACCTCGACCAGGAAGGTCAGCAGCGGCTGCTGGATCGGCTCGCTGCTGGTGACGCGGATCACCGGGCGGCCGCTGGCATCCAGCGCCGAGACGAACTGCAGGTTGGCGACCACGCCGCGCGGCGGCTCCAGCCCGATCCGGGCAAAGGTCTCCGGCGACGCCAGCCCGGCGCGCAGGCGCTCCAGCTCGGCCGGATCGTTGGAGATGATCCGGATCTCGGCCACCAGCGGCTCGCCGAGCTTGGACTTCAGCTCCAGCTGGCCCAGCCCGAGGGCGGCCGCCGAGCTGCTGGCCAGAGCCAGCGCCAGTGCCAGGGCGGTTTGCGCGAATCGATTCACCGGTACTCCTGCTGCATCCCCTGGCGCGACTCTAGCGACCGGCGCGCCCCGCGGCAATGCGATCCCGTCGCTATTTCAATGCCTTGCGAGACATTCATGAGCGTTCTGCGAGCACCAGTTCGGCCAGCTGCACCGCATTCAGCGCGGCGCCCTTGCGGATGTTGTCGGCCACCACCCACAGCGACAGGCCGCGCGGATGGGAAATGTCGTCACGGATGCGGCCGACATAGACCGGGTCCTTGCCGGAAGCGTGGGTGACCGGCGTGGGGTAGCCGCCGCCCTCCGGCGCGTCCACCACCTCGATGCCCGGCGCGGCCTCCAGCAGCGCGCGGGCGTCTGCGGCCGACAGCTTGTCGCGGGTTTCCAGGTGGACCGCCTCGGAGTGGCCGTAGAACACCGGCACCCGCACCACGGTGGCGTTCACCGCAATCGAGTCATCACCGAGGATCTTGCGGGTCTCCCAGACCAGCTTCATCTCCTCGGTGGTGTAGCCGTTGTCGCAGAAATCGCCGCCGTGCGGGATCACGTTGAAGGCGATCTGCACCGGGTAGACCTCCGGCCTGGGGTCCTGGAAGTTCAGCATGCCGGCGGTCTGGCGGCCCAGCTCCTCCAGCGCGCGGCGGCCGGTGCCGGACACCGACTGGTAGGTGGCGACGTTGATCCGCTCGATGCCGGCGGCGCGGTGGATCGGCGCCAGCGCGACCAGCATCTGCATGGTCGAGCAGTTGGGGTTGGCGATGATCCCGCGCGGGCGGTTGCGCGCCGCGTCCGGATTCACCTCGGCCACCACCAGCGGCACGTCGTCGTCCTGGCGGAACGCCGAGGAGTTGTCGATCACCACCGCGCCGGCCGCGGCGAACTTTGGCGCGTACTCCCTGGAGACGCTGCCACCGGCCGAGAACAGCGCGATGTCGATGCCCGCCGGGTCGAACGTGGCCAGGTCCTCGACCACGATCTTCTTCGCCCCGAACTCGACCTTGCCGCCAGCCGAACGCTCGCTGGCGAGCACGTGCAGCCGCCCGACCGGGAATTTCCGCTCGGCGAGGATCTTCAGCATGGTCTCGCCGACGGCACCGGTGGCACCGACGATGGCTACGTTGGGGGACTGGGTCATCTGGGAGTTCCTGCTGGGCCGGGGCCGGTTTCTGGAGGGGAGTTCTTGTAGGAGCGACATCAGTCGCGACCCGCCGAACGCTTGGAGTGATGTTCAGGTCGCGACCGACGTCGCTCCTACAGGCGGCTACGGTTTACCCGGCGGCACCCGCGGGGTGACGTCGCCCACGTCGCCGCACTGGGCGCGGTGACGCAGGGCCTGGTCCATCAGCACCAGCGCGACCATCGCCTCGCAGATCGGCGTGGCACGGATGCCGACGCAGGGGTCGTGGCGGCCGGTGGTGACCACTTCGACCGGGTTGCCGTCGGTGTCGAGGCTGTCGACCGGCAGGCGCAGGCTGGACGTCGGCTTGAATGCGACCGAGCAGCGCAGCGGCTGGCCGGAGCTGATGCCGCCGAGCACGCCGCCGGCATGGTTGGAGGCGAACCCTGCGGCGTCGATCGCGTCGCGGTGCTCGCTGCCCCGCTGGGCGACCGAGGCGAAGCCGTCGCCGATCTCGACGCCCTTCACCGCGTTGATACCCATCAGCGCGCCGGCGAGTTCGGCATCGAGCTTGCCGTAGACCGGCTCGCCCCAGCCCGGCGGCAGCCCGGTGGCGATCACGTCGACCCGCGCGCCGACCGAGTCGCCGGACTTGCGCAGGGCGTCCATGTAGGCCTCCAGCGCCGGCACCTGGGTGGCGTCGGGCCAGAAGAACGGGTTGTCCTCGACGGCCGAGAGGTCGCGACGGCCCGGCGTCACCTCGCCCAGCTGCGACATGTAGCCCAGCACACGGACGCCGTGGCGCCCGGCCAGCCATTTCCGGGCGATCACGCCGGCGGCGACGCGCATCGTGGTCTCGCGCGCCGAGGAGCGGCCGCCGCCGCGCGGGTCGCGGACGCCGTACTTCTGCCAGTAGGTGTAGTCGGCGTGGCCGGGGCGGAACTGATCGGCGATCTTCGCGTAGTCCTTGCTGCGCGCGTCGGTGTTGCGGACCAGCAGCGCGATCGGCGTGCCGGTGGTGATGCCCTCGTATACACCCGAGAGGATCTCGACCTCGTCGGCTTCGCGGCGGGCGGAGGTGTGGCGGGTGCGGCCGGTCGCGCGGCGCTCCAGGTCGTGGCGGAAGTCCTCCGGTGCCAGCGCAAGCCCCGGCGGACAGCCGTCGACCACGCAGCCGATCGCCGGCCCGTGGCTTTCGCCAAAGGTGGTGACCGCGAACAGTTTTCCGAAGGTGTTGCTGGCCACTGCGATTCCTGCGGTTGTCGTATGGCTTCTGTGTAGGAGCGACGTAGGTCGCGACCCGCCGAGCGGTGGAGGCGATGTACAGGTCGCGACTTGCGTCGCTCCTACGGGGTGGCGTCAGCCGCGCGCGTCGGCCAGCGCCTTGATCCTCGCATGGTGCGCGACCAGGTCGGCGCGCTCCACCACGAAGATGCCCATCTGCCCGACCTTGAACTCGACCCAGGCCATGGGAAGTTCCGGCAGCAGCTCGACCAGCGCGCGCTCGGCCTCGCCGACCTCGCAGATCAGCAGGCCGTCCCCGCTCAGGTGCTTGGGGGCGTCGCGCATGATCCGCAGCGCCAGGTCCAGGCCGTCGTCGCCGGCGCGCAGGCCCAGCTCGGGTTCGTGCGCATATTCGGCCGGCAGCGCGTCGGTCTCCTCGTGGGTGACGTACGGCGGGTTGGTGACGACCAGGTCGAACACCTCGCCCTGCAGGCCGGCGAACAGGTCGGATTTGCGGAACTCGACGTTGTCGGCGTGCAGGCGTGCCTTGTTCTCGGCCGCCAGCGCCAGCGCGTCGTCGCTGATGTCGATGCCGACCACCTGCCAGTCCGGGTGGTAGTGGGCGGTCGCAATGGCGATACAGCCCGAGCCGGTGCACAGGTCGAGCGCGCGCGACACCTCGCGCCCGCCCAGCCACGGCTCGAAGCCGTTCTCGATCAGCTCGGCGATCGGCGAGCGCGGCACCAGCGCGCGCGGGTCCGACTTGAAGCTCAGGCCGGCAAACCACGCCTCGCCGGTCAGGTACGCGGCCGGGATGCGCTCGTTGATGCGGCGCTCGAACAGCGCCAGCACCTTCGCCTTTTCCTCGCGGCTGACGCGCGAGGCGCCGTACACCGGGCTCAGGTCGTGCGGCATCGACAGCGCGTGCAGCACCAGCTGGGTCGCCTCGTCCAGGGCGTTGTCGTAGCTGTGGCCGAAGGTCAGCCCGGCCTCGGCGAAGCGGCTGCCACCGAAGCGGATCAGGTCGATGATGGAGAGCTGCTCGAAGGCGGTGTCGGTGAAATCGGCGCGCGGAGTGGCCATGCGGTGCGGTCGGCACGTCGGCGGTCGGCCGGCGCGCGCTCGGGGAGGCGGAGGGGCGCCGATTATAGCGGCCGACGCCCGCTATCATGGCGGCCACTGCCCGAACGCGACGCGCCCGGGCGCCGCCCGCAGGTCTCCATGTTCAACCGCACCACCCTCGTCATCCTGATCGCCGCGGTCGCCGCCGGCCTGGGCCTGTGGGCCTCGCAGAAATACTTCGCCTCGCCGGCTGTGACCGGCTGGCCGCAGACGCAGGCGGTGCGGCTGTTCCAGCCCCCGCGCGAGCTGCCCGATTTCAGCCTCCGCCAGTCCGACGGCACCCAGCTGGTGCCGGGCGAGCTCAAGGGCCACTGGACCCTGGTGTTCCTCGGCTTCACCCATTGCCCGGACGTGTGCCCGATGACGCTGGCACAGCTGTCGCAGGCGCAGAAGCAGTGGGAGGCGATCCCAGAGTCGATCCGTCCGCGCGTGCTGTTCGTCTCGGTCGACCCCGAACGCGACAGCCCCGACCGCATCGGCGAGTACGCCCACGCCTTCCACAAGGACACGCTGGCGGCCACCGCCGACATCCCGGCGCTGGAGAAGTTCGCCGCATCGCTGAGCATGGTGTTCGCCAAGGTGCCGCCGGAGGATGGCGCGCCGGCCGACCAGTACTCGGTCGACCACAGCGCCTCGATGGCGGTGCTGGACCCACAGGGCCGCATGTCCGGGCTGGTGCAGCCGCCGTTCGACCCCAACCTCATCGCCGCCGACCTCGCCGCGCTGACCCAGGCCGCTGCGCCTTGACCGGTGCGATGCAGGAGCCCCGATGAGCCTCGCCACCCGACTCACCTACGCGCTGCCCCACCGCCTGCTGTCGTCGCTGGCCCGCCGGCTGGCGTACTCCGACCATCCGCGCGTGCGGCGCTGGCTGATCGACAACGTGACCCGCAGGTTCGGCGTCGACCTGGCCGAGGCGGCGCAGCCCGACCCGGCCGCCTACCCGACCTTCAATGCGTTCTTCACCCGCGCGCTGCGGCCGGGCGTGCGTGTCGCCGACCCGGACCCGCGCGCGCTGCTGATGCCCGCCGACGGCCGGATCAGCCAGTGCGGCGCGATCGAGGCCGGCCGGATATTCCAGGCCAAGGGGCAGTCGTTCACCGCCACCGAGCTGCTGGGCGACACCGGGGCGGCGCAGCCGTACGAGCACGGCCTGTTCGCGACCGTCTACCTCTCGCCGAAGGACTACCACCGCGTGCACATGCCGTGGACCGGCACCCTGCGCGAGACCGTGCACGTGCCCGGGCGGCTGTTCAGCGTCGGTCCGGCGGCGGTGCGGCACGTGCCGCGGCTGTTCGCGCGCAACGAGCGGCTGGTCTGCCACTTCGACACCGACTTCGGCCCGATGGCGGTGGTGATGGTCGGCGCCCTGCTGGTGTCGGGCGTGGAGACGGTCTGGGCCGGCGAGGAGATTCCCGCCTACGGCAGCCGGGTGACCACCCGCGACTACCGCGGCGAGGGCATCACGATCGAGCGCTTCGAGGAGATGGCGCGGTTCAACTACGGCTCGACCGTGATCGTGCTGCTGCCGGCGGGCGTGGCCGAGCTGTCCGCCGGCCTGTGCGCCGAGTCGGCGGTGAAGCTCGGCCAGCGGCTGGCGACGCTGCGCTGACGGCTCAATTGGCGCAGCCGGCCAGCTCGATCTGCTGGCCGGGGCGGATGGTGTAGCGCGGGCCGCGGATGCCGTTGGCCTGGGCCAGTTCGGTGGCACGGCATTCGAACTTGCGCGCGATCGAGCTCAGGGTTTCACCGCGCTGGACGCGGTAGGTCGCTGGCGCCGCGGTCTGCACGGGCGCGGGCACTGCCGCGGCGACCACGACCGGCGCATCCGGGCCGCCACGCACGATCGCCCGGCTCGGGTCGCTGGCCACCAGTTCGCGTGCCAGCCGCGCGCGCGAGCCGTCGACGCAGTGCCGCCGGTACAGCCCGGCGATCTTCGGGGTCGCGTCGAGCACGGCACCGGCCGGCAGCATGTCGTCGGCGCGGTAACGCGGGTTGAGGTTGCGCAGCGCCCGCATGTAGCCGTCGCGCACGCCGCGGTTGCCCAGGCAGATCGTCAGCTGGTAGATCGACGCCGGTTGCTGCAGCTGCAGCTTGGCCGGCCGCGCGTCCACTTTCGGCAGGCTCAGCCCGTACTCGTCGGGATGCAGGAACAGCCATGCCGCGGCGATCACCATCGGCACGTAGTCACGCGTCTCCGGGGGGAACTCGTTGTAGACGTCGACGTGCCAGAAACTCTTGCCCGGGTTGGCCCGGTGCACCCGGCGCGCGCGGCCCTCGCCGCCGTTGTAGGCCGCCAGCGCCAGCTCGATGTTGCGGTTGAGCTCGCCCATACGCTCGTTGAGGTAGGCGACGCTGGCGGCCGAAGCGGCATACGGGTCGTAGCGGGTGTCGAAGCCGGTGCCGTCCTCGCCGAGGCCGAAGCGGCGCCCGGTGGCGTACATGAACTGCATCGGCCCCGACGCGCCGGCGCGCGAGGTCGAGTGCACCCGGCCGTTGGACTCCTTGGCGAGGATGCCGAACAGCAGCGCCTCCGGCAGCCCGGCGCGCTGGTACTGCGGCCACATCAACCGGCGCAGGTACTGGTAGTTCTCGTGGCTGGTCAGGAATTCGTCGCGCATGTCGGTCAGCCAGCGGCGGATGCCCTCCTGCACCGCCGGGTTGTACTGGACCATGTGGTCGAAGTCGTGTTCGTCGCCCAGCAACGCCGCCGCGCGCGCGGCCTCCGGCACGTCGCGGGCGATCGCCGCGGCGTGGTGCGATTCGGCGTCCGGGTCTTCCTCCTCCAGCCCCTCGCCGCCCTCGATGTCGGCACCGAGCTTGAGCAGCCGCTCGTAGGTGGTGAGCATGGTGGTGACGGAGCAACCGCGCTGGCCGACGCAGGCGGTGACCACATCCTCCATGTCCTCCAGCGCGGCGTCGGCGTGGGCCGCGCCTTCCGGGTCGTGGTTGCCGATCGCCACGATCGCCTCGCGGTAACGCGTTTCCGCCTCCTGCATCCGCTGCTGCAGCGCTTCGGTCGCGGCGCGGTCGCGGCGCGACTGGGCGGCGGCATCGGCGGACACGGCGGCAAGCAGGAGGACGAGCAGCGGAGCGAGGCTTCGGGACAGTCGGACAGGCACGGCTTTCACTGGGGGTGGAACGCTCTGCAGGTTAGCCGCGCCATCGTGACCCGGCAATCGAGCACGCCCCTTCTTCACGCGCGCCGTCACGCTGCCCGCGCGGCGGCGGAACCGGCGCGCGTTAGGCCATAGAATCGGCCGACCCCACCACGGAAGCGGACATGGCGCAGGACACCCCGTCGATCCTCGTAGGCAAAGCCGTCACCACCCCCGATGCACTGCCGGACACCGGCGGCCGGGTCTTCCTGCAGCCGCGCCTGGCCAACCGCCATGGCCTGGTGGCGGGCGCCACCGGCACCGGCAAGACGGTCACCCTGATGACGCTCGCCGAGGGCTTCTCGCGGATCGGCGTGCCGGTGTTCATGGCCGACGTGAAGGGCGACGTCGCCGGGTTGGCGGTGCCGGGCACGCTCAACGACAAGCTGCAGGCGCGGATCGACCAGATCGGCATCGAGGGCTACACCAGCGAAGGCAGCCCGGTGGTGTTCTGGGACCTCTACGGCAAGCTCGGCCACCCGGTGCGCGCAACCGTCAGCGAGATCGGCCCGACCCTGCTGTCGCGCATGCTGGAGCTCAACGACACCCAGTCCGGCGTACTCGACATCGTGTTCAAGCTGGCCGACGACCGCGGCCTGCTGCTGCTCGACCTCGACGACCTGCGCGCCCTGCTCAACCTCGTCGCCGAGGAGCGCAAGAGCGTGTCGACCGAGTACGGGCTGGTCAGCACGCCGTCGATCGGCGCGATCCAGCGGGCGCTGCTGCGGCTGGAGTCCGACGGTGGCGGGATGTTCTTCGGCGAACCGGCGCTGGAGCTGGCCGACCTGATGCGCACCACCACCACCGGCCGCGGCGTGATCAACATCCTCGCCGCCGACAGCCTGGTGCTGAAGCCTCGGCTGTATTCGTCGTTCCTGCTGTGGCTGCTGTCGGAGCTGTTCGAGCAGTTGCCGGAGGTCGGCGACCTCGACAGGCCGAAGCTGGTATTCGTCTTCGACGAGGCGCACCTGCTGTTCGAGGACTCGCCGCCGGCGCTGGTGCAGCGCGTCGAACAGGTCGTCCGGATCATCCGCTCCAAGGGCGTGGGCGTGTACTTCTGCTCGCAGTTCCCCGACGACGTGCCCGACGACATCCTCGGCCAGCTCGGCAACCGCGTGCAGCACGCGCTGCGCGCCTTCACCCCGCGCGACCAGAAGGCGGTGCGCACGGCGGCGGAAACCTTCGTGCAGAACCCGGCGCTGGACGTCGCCGAAGCCATCGCCAGGCTCGGGACCGGCGAGGCGCTGGTGTCGACGCTGCAGGCCAAGGGCGTGCCGATGCCGGTCGAGCAGACGCTGGTCGCGCCGCCGCGCTGCCGGATGGGCGCGATCACCGACGCCGAGCGCGCCGCGGTGCGCGCCGGCAGCCCGGTGGGCGCGAAGTACGACACCCGCGTCGACCGCGAATCCGCCGAGGAGATGCTCGCTCGCAAGGCCGAGGCCGCCACCGAACAGGCCGCGGCGCCGCCGGCCAAGGGCGCCGAGGCCGACGACGAGGAAGGCGGGCTCGGCCAGGCCGTGCGCAACGCGGTGTTCGGCACCAGCCGCCGGCAGGGCATGGTCGAAACCATGGCCAAGCAGACCGCCCGCACCATCGGCAGCCAGATCGGCCGGCAGATCCTGCGCGGCCTGCTCGGCGGCATCTTCGGCAAGGGCCGCTGACCCGTTTGCCGTGGCGGCCGCGGCGGCCACGGACCCGTTCCCCCAAGCCCCTCGACTGACAGGAGTCCCCGCATGACCCATCGACTGCTCACCCTCGCCTGCCTGACCGTGCTCGCCGTCAGTGCGTGCAAGCAGGAAGAACCGGCCGCGCCCACCGACACCACACCCGCCGCGACCGACACCGCGCCGGCCGCGGTCGATATCGTCCCCACCGGCGCGGACCCCGCGGGCGCCGAGTTCGACGTCCGCGCCTTTGCCGGCACCTTCAGCGGCACCCTGCCGTGCGCCAGCTGCCCCGGCATCGACACCACCCTGGTGCTCAACCCCGACGGCACCTACGCCATCACCGAGACCTACCAGGACGAAGCCGGCGCGCCGGCGCAGATGGACGGGACCTGGACCGCCGAGGCGGACGGCACGCAGATCCTGCTCGACCCCAACAGCAAGTCGGAGCAGGACCGCCTGTTCGCGATCGACTCCAACGACCACATCACCCAGCTCGGTGCCGATGGCCAGCCGGCCGAAAGCGGGCTGGACTACGGCCTCGACCGCCAGCCGGCCGGTTGATCGCAGCCGCGGCCGCCGCCCTCGCGACGGCCGTGTTTCACTCCCGGTCGGCGGTCATTTGCCGGCCGGGGATTGTGACGACGCATCACGCCCCCGCAGAATGAACGCCTTGTTCAGGGAGCGAAGCCGATGTCGTCCATCCAGACCCACACGCCGGAGCCGTTCTGGCACCGCCTGCGCGCGATCACCCTCTACCCCTTCCGCGGCGCCGCGCTCGCCAGCCTGGTCGTGCTCACACTGGCCAGCCTGCTCGGGCTGATCCCGGTCGTCGGCTGGATCATTTCGCTGCTGGTCTGGATCGGCGCCTACAAGTTCGCGTTCGAGATCCTGCGCACCACCGCCGATGGCCGGATGGAGGCGCCGGAGGTGGTGATCGGCACCGGCGACGGCGTGGTGCTGCGGCTGGTGGCGATGCAGCTGGTCTTCATCGTGGTGGTGGTGGCGGCGCTGTTGATCGGCGGGCCGATCATCGGGCTGGCGGTGCTGGCGTTGGTGACCTTCCTGCAGCCGGGCTGCGTGATGTCGCTGGCGATGGACGGCAGCCTGTCGCACGCACTCAATCCGTCCACGCCGTTCGAGATTGTCAGCCGGATCGGCTGGCCGTACCTGGCGGTATTCGGCCTGCTGTTCGTGATCCAGGCCAGCGCGCTGACCGCGAGCGTATGGCTGGCGCTGTGGATGCCGCCGGTGCTGGCCGAGCTGGCGGTGACCGCGGTGTCGTTCTGGGGTCTGTTCGCCGCCTTCCACCTGATGGGCTACCTGATCTACCAGTACCACGAGGCGCTGGGCTACGAGCCCACGGGCGCGGCCGGCCTGCCGTCGCGCCACGCGCCTGATGCCGACCTGCTCGGCGAGGCCGAGGCCCACGTGCGCGAAGGCCACCTCGACACGGCGCTGGAACTGCTGCGCGCCGAGACCCGCAGCCGCGCGGTCAGCCTGGACGTGCACGAGCTCTACCACCGCCTGCTGCGCCAGTCCGGCAACACCGCGGCGCTGGCTGAACACGCCGGCCAGTACCTCAACCTGCTGATGCTGGAGCGCCAGGACCGGCGTGCGCTGGGCCTGCTGCGCGAGACGCTGGACGCCGACCCGGACTTCGCCCCGGCACAGGTCGAGCACGGCCGCCAGCTGGCCGAACGCGCCCGCCTCGCCGGCCAAGGCCAACTGGCGGCCGACACGCTCCGCGCTTTGCTGAAGGCGCACCCGCGCCACCCCGACGCGCCGCGCTGGGGTCTGGACGCGGCATTGCTCCTGGTCGACCGCAGCGGCCGCGACGACGAGGCCCGCGCGCTGCTGGAACAGGCGCTGGAGCGCTGCGAGGACGAAGCGCTGCAGGCGAAGATCGAAGCCGCGCTGAAGGCCGTGCAGGTTCCGGTCACCGCCTGACGGTCGAGGGCGGGCGACGCGGCCCGCTCAGGTGGCCGGCTGCGTCGCTCCGTCCACGGGCTCCGGCTCGCCCAGCAGGAACCGCGCCTTCGCCGCCTGCGGCTGGGCCGGGTATCGCTCGACCAGCTGGCTCAACGCGCGCCGGTGGGCGTCGTCCTGGTGGCGATCGCGCCGGGCCAGCGCCAGTTGGAACCACAACCGCGCCGCAGTCTCGGCCCCGTCGTCACCGGCCACCGGCTTCAGCGCGGCCTCGACCGTGTCCAGCGCGCCCGCCTCAAGCCAGCGCCCGGCCAGCCGCAGGCGATCGCCCATCGCCGGCGCGAGGGGGGTGCCGTGCAGCTCGGCCAGCACGTCGCCCTGCGCCCGGATCGCGTCGGCATCGGGCGCAACGGCCGCGAGCACGTCGGCCGCGCGCTCCGCCGTGGCCGCCACCCGGCCACCGTTGCGTGCAACGCGGTAGCGCAGCAGCTTGATCTCGAAGCTTCCGGGCTGCTCGCGCGCCAGCTCCTCCAGCAGGCTGTCCGCCTCCACCAGCTGCATGCGGCCGATGGAGGCCTGCGCGCGCGCCAGCCGGTCATCCACCGCCACCCCGCCGTCGTCGCGGATGAAGGACTGCCGCACCTGCCCCGTGGCCACCAGCACCGCGCCCATCAGCGCGCCGGCGAGCAACCCGCCGATATGCGCGTCGAAACCGACGTTGCTGTCGCCGTTGAGGTTGAGGTTCAGCACCTCCCAGCCCAGCCACGCCGGCAGCAGCAGGATCGCCGGGGCGCGCACGTAGTCGAACACCACCCACAGCCAGTAGAAGAACCGCACCGGCTGGCGCCCCCAGACCACGCAGAACGCGCCCATCAGCGCCGCCACCGCGCCCGACGCGCCGAGCCCGCCACCGACCTCGCCCCAGCGCCACATCAACGAGAACGCGCTCGACCCGACCGCTCCCAGCAGGTACAGCGCGAGGTAGCGCCCCGGCCCGAGCGCACCCTCCACCAGCAACCCCAGCGCCAGCAGGAACAGCATGTTGCCGACCAGGTGCATCACCCCGCCGTGCAGGAACGCCGCGGCGAGCATCCGCCACGGATCGACCTCGGAGCTGCGCAGCATGTGGCGCAGGGTGAACACTTCGCCGAGTTCGGCGTCGTAGTCCGCGCGCAACGGCCGCCATGCCTCCAGCGTCGCCGCGTCGTCGAACAACGCGCCGCTGCGCAGGGCGTCGAGGAAGGCGACGTCGGTGAAGGTGCGCTGGGCGACGTAATCGCCACGGATGCCGTCGGGAACGCCGCGAAACTCCTCCAGCACGTCGACCTGCGATGTCTCGACCAGGTGCCGCTCGTAGGCCGGGACCTCCAGCCCTGCCAGCCCGCTGGCGACGTAGTGGTGGCTCGCGCGCTGCATCGCCGCGTCGTCGCCGGCCTGCCAGCCGAAGAACACCAGCACGTTGACGATGATCAGCAGCACGGTGACCACCGGGAAGGTGGCGCGGTTGATCGGGCGATGCAGGGGCAGGATCAGCATGGGTGGCGTCCGTGTCGGTTGCGCGCAAGACTCGGCGATCCCGCGCCCGCGGCGCAAGCACGCGCGGCTTGAATGCCCGCCGCGGCTGGGGCATAAGCCCCGTTCGAACACACCGGAAGTACCGATGGGCCGCTGGCGTCCCCCCGCAGAAAAGAGCACCGCGCTGATCACCCGCGCCGGCCACGAACGCCTCAAGGCCGAACTCGACGAGCTGTGGCGGGTCAAGCGGCCGGAAGTGGTGAAGGCCCTCGCCGCCGCCGCGGCCGAGGGCGACCGCTCGGAGAACGCCGAGTACACCTACCGCAAGAAGCAGCTGGGCGAAATCGACCGCCGCGTGCGCTACCTCAGCAAGCGCGTGCCGGCGCTGCGCGTGGTCGACGAGGCACCCGCCGACCCGGCCGCGGTGTTCTTCGGCGCGACGGTCGAGGTGGAGGACGTGGACAGCGGCGACACCCGCCGCTACCGCATCGTCGGCCCCGACGAGACCGACGCCAAGGCCGGCTGGATCAGCATCGACTCACCGCTGGCGCGGGCGATGCTGAAGAAGCGGCTGGATGACGAGTTCGAGGCGGAGTTGCCGGGTGGCGCGCGGCGGTTCGCGATCGTGGACGTCGGTTATCCCGTGTAGGAGCGACGTAAGTCGCGACCGGCACGCCCCTGCGGGGGCGGTGGAGGGTCGGCGAACGGCGATGCTTCCTGAATCCGCCTCGTGCCATCGCCGCATCCTGCCGGCGTCCTCTCCGGACAACTTCGGCGGGTCGCGACTTACGTCACTCCTACCACGCGAACGCAGCTCCTGCGTCCGACGCGGCGGCGGCTCCGCTCCCGCGGCTAGTCGCCGAACACCACCTCGCCGAACAGGTCGTGCTCGTCGCTGCCCATGATCTCGACGTCGCAGAAATCGCCCGGCTTCAGGCCTGCGAAATAGCCGTTCTGGATCTGCACCAGGCCGTCGATCTCCGGCGCATCCGCCATCGACCGCGCGATCGCCAGCTCGCCGTCGACCGCGTCGACGATGCAGCGCTGCACCGTGCCGACCTTGGCTTCGAGCTTGGCCTCGCTGATCGCCGCCTGCCGCTCCATGAAGCGCGCCAGCCGCTCCTGCTTGACCTCCTCCGGCACCGGATCGGGCAGCTCGTTGGCCTTCGCGCCCTCCACCGGCGAATAGGCGAACGCACCGACACGGTCGAGCTGCGCCTCGTCGAGGAAGTCGAGCAACTCCTCGAACTCCGCCTCGGTCTCGCCCGGGAAGCCGACGATGAAGGTCGAGCGGATGGTGATGTCGGGCGCGATCGCGCGCCAGCGCTGGATGCGCTCCAGCGTCTTGTCGACCGCACCGGGGCGTTTCATCAGCTTCAGCACGCGCGGGCTGGCGTGCTGGAACGGGATGTCGAGGTACGGAAGGATCTTCCCTTCCGCCATCAGCGGGATGACGTCGTCCACGTGCGGGTACGGGTAGACGTAGTGCAACCGCGTCCACAGGCCGAGCTCGCCGAGGCCCTCGCACAGCGCCTTCATGCGGGTCTGGTACGCCTTGCCGCGCCACTCGCGCTCGGCGTAGCGCAGGTCGACGCCGTAGGCCGAGGTGTCCTGCGAGATCACCAGCAGTTCGCGCACGCCGTTCAGCGCGAGCTTCTCGGCCTCGCGCAGGACCTGGTCGACCGGACGCGAGACCAGGTCGCCACGCATCGACGGGATGATGCAGAAGCTGCAGCGGTGGTTGCAGCCCTCTGAAATCTTCAGGTAGGCGTAGTGCTTCGGCGTCAGCTTGATGCCGACCGTGTCTGTGTCGGCCTCGAGAGGCCGACGCGGGACGAGACTGGTGAACGGATCGTGCTTGGGCGGCAGCGCCTTGTGCACCGCGCCCAGCACGCTCTCGTAGTCCTGCGGCCCGCTGATCGACAGCACGCCCGGGTGCGCCTCGCGGATCACCTCCTCGCGCTTGCCCAGGCAGCCGGTCACGATGACCTTGCCGTTCTCGGCCATCGCCTCGCCGATCGCGTCGAGCGATTCGGCCACCGCCGAGTCGATGAAGCCGCAGGTGTTGACCACCACCACGTCGGCGTCGTCGTAGGTCGGTACCAGGTCGTAGCCCTCGACCCGCAGCTGGGTAAGGATGCGCTCGGAGTCGACCAGCGCCTTGGGGCAGCCGAGGCTGACGAAGCCGACTTTGGGATTGCTGGACGGGGCGGACTGGATGGACATGGGGTACCGGGGTGTGCGGATGGAGCCGGCAAGCACGACGCGCCCCGTGCCCTTCACGGGCGGGGCGCGATCGGCGCGGGCGGGCGCGGATTATAGCCCCCGGGGCTAGACTGGCCGGAGCCGTTCCCGGCCCGCAACTGAACGGAATCGCGATGAACCGCTGGATCGACCTCGAAACCCCGCACGGCCCCATCCGCGGCTGGCGTTGTGAACCCGCCGGTCCTTCCCGCGGCGCGGTGGTCGTGGTGCAGGAAATCTTCGGCCTGAACAGCCACATCCGCGACGTGGCCGCCCGCTTCGCGGACGCCGGTTTCCTCGCCCTCGCCCCGGCGCTGTTCGACCCGGTCGAGCGCGGTGTCGAACTCGACTACGACCGCGCCGGCATCAACCGGGGCCGCGCGCTGACGGCGAAACTGGGCTTCGACCGGGCGGTCGACCTGGTCGGCGCCGCGGCCCACTCGCTGCAGGCGGAAGGCCTGCGCACCGGGACGGTCGGGTTCTGCTGGGGCGGCACCCTGGCGATGCTGGCCAACACCCGGCTCGGGCTGCCGGCGGTGAGTTACTACGGCGGGCGCAGCGTGCCGTTCCTGGACGAACCGCTGCGCGCACCGATGCTGTTCCACTTCGGCGAGCACGACACGATCATTCCGCCGGCGGACGTCGCGCTGCATCGTGAGAAACACCCCGGCGCGACCATCCACGTCTACCCCGCCGGCCACGGTTTCAACTGCGAACTGCGCGGGCAGGATTTCGCCCCCGAATCCGCCGCGATCGCGTGGGAACGCACCACCACGTTCTTCACCGACAACCTGCGATGAGGCCCCCGCCATGAACCCGCGCCGCCCGCCCGCATCCGGCTGGGAACTGCACCCGCAACTCGCCGCCGACACCCACCCGGTCGCCCACCTCGGCCTGAGCGAACTGCGACTGATGGACGATGCCAACCACCCGTGGCTGATCCTCGTGCCGCGCGTGGAAGGCGCCATCGAGTGGATCGATCTTGATCCCGCCGGCCAAGCCGAGCTGTCGGCGGAGATAACCACCGTCAGCCGGGCGCTGCAGGCACTGTTCAAGCCCGACAAGCTCAACGTCGCGGCGCTGGGCAACATGGTCCCGCAGCTGCACATCCACGTGATCGCCCGCTTCCGCGACGACATCGCGTGGCCGCGGCCCGTCTGGGGCTCGGCCACGGCGCGGCCCTATTCGGCCGAGATGCTGGTGGAGCGAGTCGCGGCGCTGCAGGCCGCGCTGGGCAAGGCGACCGGCACGGCCTGACGACGCGTCGCCGCGTGGTGCACTGACGCTTGCAGTCAGGTCCGCGGCAAGGTCACGCCACGCTGGCCCTGGTACTTGCCGCCGCGGTCCTTGTAGGACGTCTCGCAGACATCGTCGGCCGCGGCCTGGAAGAACAGCATCTGCGCCACGCCCTCGTTGGCGTAGATGCGCGCCGGCAGCGGCGTGGTGTTGGAGAACTCCAGCGTCACGTGGCCCTCCCACTCCGGCTCCAGCGGCGTCACGTTGACGATGATCCCGCAGCGCGCGTAGGTGCTCTTGCCCAGGCACACCACCAGCGTGTCGCGCGGGATCCGGAAATACTCCACCGTGCGCGCCAGCGCGAACGAGTTCGGCGGGATGATGCACTCGTCCGCCTCGACGTCGACGAAGCTTCCCGGGTCGAAGTGCTTGGGGTCGACGATCGTCGAGTTGATGTTGGTGAACACCTTGAACTCGCGCGAGCACCGCACGTCGTAACCGTAGCTGGACGTGCCGTAACTGACGATCCGCTGCCCCTCGGCCCCGCCCTTGTCGGCGAACTTCACCTGACCCGGCTCGTACGGCTCGATCATGCCGTGCTGCTCGGCCATGCGACGGATCCAGCGGTCGGATTTGATGCTCATGCGGCTCCCGGAAGGCTGTGCCCGGCACGGATCCGCGCCGCTGGCAGGACCCGCGATTGTAGGGAATGCGGCCCGCAACGGCACCCTGACCCACCTGAAACAGATCAACCCGATCGCACCCGGGACACCCGCCTGGCGCACGGGCCTTCCCGCGTCGCCAGGCCTTGGGAAGGGCCGTGTCAGAACACGCCCCGACCCAGCTGAAAGCCTCTGGAATCAAGGCCTCCAGCGGAACTGTGACAACCTCATTAATGCCATGTTAAGGTCGAGCCGTCCGGAGGGAGACTTGACATTTCGTGCGTCGCTGGCAACGGAATGCCGATACACGCGCACGCTCAACTTTGGGGATCCAGAATGGCAGTTAAGAGTTCCCGGCTGCAGCGCAGCCGTTTGAGTGCAGCCCTGATTGCGGCTTTGGTGATACCGGTGTCCACCGGGGTGATGGCACAGGACACCGATACGAGTACGGAAGCGGAGGACAGCACCTCCCAGACGGCGGAGTCGCGCGCCACCAATCTTGACCGGGTCCTGGTGACCGGCTCCCTGATCCCGCAGACGGAAATCGAGACCTTCTCGCCCGTCATGACCATCACCGCGGAGGACATTCGTTCCCGCGGCTTCACCTCGGTCGCCGAAGTCCTGCAGGAAAACGCGGTCTCCACCGGCGGTACCCAGGGCGCGCAGAGCTCCGCGTCGTTCACCCAGGGCGCCGAGACCATCGGCATGTTCGGCCTTGATCCGGGCTACACCAAGTACCTGATCGACGGCCGCCCGATGGCCAACTTCCCGGCCCTGTACAACGGCAGCGACACGTTCAACAACATCAGCAACATCCCGATCGACCTGGTCGAAACGATCGAGATCCTGCCGGGTGGTCAATCCTCGCTTTACGGTTCGGACGCGATCGCCGGCGTCATCAACATCAAGCTCAAGAAGCGCACCGATGGCACGAGCATTGGCGTCCGCGGCGGCTGGTACTCGGATGGCGGCGGCTCGAGCTTCCGGGCCAGCATCGCCGATGGTTTCTCGGCCATTGGTGGGCGCCTGAACGGCCTGATGGGCGTGCAGTTCGAGCAGCGCGACCCGATCTGGGCCTACCAGCGCGACCTCACAAGGCAGTTCAATACCAATGGCGCCTCGCCCCCGATCGCGAGCCGCGACTTCCTGGTGTACGGCTACAAGGGCATCAGCCAGTTCCGCTTCGGCAACTTCGGTTACGTCGACCTGCCCCCGGAAGCCGCGGAGTGTTCCAACGTCGACCACTTCTTCGGCGGCACTGAAGGTCCGCAGGTGCGTCCTGGTTCCGGTGAATACTGCGGTTCGTTCTTCACGCCCGGCTACCGCACCATCCTCAACGAGAAGGAAGCCGCCCAGTTCGTCGGCCACGTGACCTGGGACTTCAACGACAACGCACAGCTGTATGCCGATCTTCTCTACAGCACCGAGGAGGTCGGCTATCACATCGGTTCCAACTACACCTGGTGGGGCACCGGTGTGAAGTGGGGTTACTACTACGACCCCGACGTGGACGGCCTGATCAACCTGCAGCGCGCCTTCGCCCCCGAGGACATGGGGCCGGAGGGTTTCCGCAACTCGATGAGCTTCGACCAGAGCGACGCATACCAGACGGCGCTGGGCGTCAACGGCTACTTCGGGGACTCGGACTGGAGTTACGACTTCGGTGGCACCTACACGCGCTACGAGCTGGAAGAGAAGGGTTTTGTCCGCTGGGCCGATGCCATCAACGACTACTTCCAGGACCGGGTACTGGGTCCGCAACAGGGTTGGGATCCGTACTTCGGCGCTTATCCGGTATTTACCCCGGATTATGGTGCCTTCTACCAGCCCATCTCCGCGGAAGACTTCGCCAGCTTCACCGGCTATGCGACCAGTCGCAGCAAGACCACCGATGCGATGGTCCGGGCACAGGTGACCAACAGTTCGCTGTTCTCGCTGCCCGGCGGCGACGCCGGTGTCGCTATCGCACTGGAAAGCGGTCGGCAGACCTGGAACTACGATCCGGATCCCCGCTATCTCGATGGTTCGATCTGGGGCACCACGGCGGTGGCCGGCGGTGGCGAGCGCGACCGCTATGCGGCGACCGCCGAGCTGCGCATGCCGATCGTCGACATGCTGACGGTCACCGGGTCGGGACGCTATGACTCGTTCTCGCCCGACGGCGGCAGCACACTGAGCAAGTCGACCTACAGCCTGGGTGTCGAGTTCCGTCCGCTCGAGAGCCTGATGCTGCGAGGCAAGTACGGCACCGCGTTCCGCGCGCCGACGCTGTCCGACCAGTTCCAGGGACGCAGCGGCTTCTACACGTTCGTGACCGACTACTACCTGTGCAGTGAAGCCGGGTATGACCCGGCCGATCCGGCGCAGATCGACGCGTGCCCGTCGCAGTTCTCCAGCCGGCAGGTGTTCGGTACCCAGGCGGGCAACGTGGACCTGGAGCCGATCAACGCCGACGTGTGGAACGCCGGCGTGGTCTGGGCGCCGACCAACCGCCTGTCCTTCACGGCCGACTACTACAGCTGGGAGATCGACAACGAAGTCACGCAGCAGAGCACTGATGCGCTGATGATGCAGGACTACCGCTGCCGCGCGGGCATCGACGACATCAACTCGCCGACCTGCGTGCAGACGCTGTCCCAGGTCACCCGTCAGGACAGCAACAACTACGTCGTCGAGATCTTCACCCCGAAGATCAACGTGTCCAAGCGCGAGATGCAGGCCGCAACCGCAGCCTTCAACTACGTGATGCCGACCGACGGTGCTGGCACCTTCTCCTTCGACGGCAACTACACCCGCATCCTGAAGCATGACCGCATCGTGTATGAAGGTGACCCGGTGCTGGACTACCTCGACGATCCGTACTACAGCGGCGACCCGGCGGACCGGGCCACGTTGTCGGCATCGTGGAACCGCGACAAGTGGTCGACCACGCTGTATGCCAACTGGATCGGTGAGACGCCCAACTACCGCGCCCTGGTCAGCACCTCGGGCTACGACGCGGAAGGCGCAGCCAAGCTCGACTCCACCACGACCTTCAATGCCAGTGTCAGCTATCGCCCGCTCGACACGCTGGAGTTGTCGTTCCTGGTGAACAACCTCACCGACGAGATGCCTCCCTACGACGCCACGTTCCCGGGCACGAGCGGAGCTCCGTACAACAGCGGGAACTACAGCGTGTACGGTCGTTCGATGTATGTGGAGGCGCGTTACAACTTCGGCAAGTGATCGCCGGATCGACCTGACGTTGCCAAATAAAGGCCCCGCCTCGGCGGGGCCTTTCCATGCGCGGCCCCCGCGGGCCCGGTCACCGGATGGCTGCGCCGCCCTGCTCAAGCAGTCCCAGCAGGTCTCCCAGCTGGTCTTCGTGACGCTTCCAGCGCCCGACCGCCGTCCGATACAACGGCGACCGAACCTGGGCAAGGCTGGCTGTGGCCACCGGCGCCGCGTTGCGTTCAAACGCCAGGCATGCGTCGTTCCACTGCAGCCCGCAGAACTCCAGCAACCGTCGGGTCTCGGGCTCCTGCTGCTCGACAAGGGCTTCGTAATCCACCTCGAGGATGCGGCCGGGCAGCACTCGCTTCCAGTGCGCCATCAGGCGCTCGAACTGGAGGAAGTAACGGCCCGTATCCAGGAGATCGAACGAATAGTCGTAGTGCTGGGACCCCTGCGCGAACAGCTGCCGGAAATTGCTGAGGCAGGTGTCGACCGGATTGCGACGCAGACAGACGATCCGTGCCCGCGGCAGGGCCCGGGCAATGTGTCCGGCATACAGAAAGTTGTGGGGCAATTTGTCGACGAAGTGCCGGCGCTGGCCGGTACCTGGCCGGGTGCTGTCCACGTACGCACGACCAAGCGCCGCATGATCGAGGCCCTGCGCGGATGCGAGCGTGTCGGCATCCAGCAGGGCCGGTGTCCGACTGCCCGACATCCGCTTCAGCAGGAAGCCGAAGTTAGGCAACTCCCCGGCGCTCTGCACGTCCGGATGGCTGCTCAGTATCCGATCCACCAGGGTCGTACCGGTTCGCGGCATGCCGATCACGAAGATCGGCTCCTGGCTGTCATGTCCTTCAACCGGATCGATCGGGACCGGGAATGCGTCAACCAGCGCGTCGAACAGCGCCTGATCGCGCTCGAAGCTGTAGCCGCGCCCCTCTCTCCCGGCACGTTTCCCTTCCCGGAGATGCTCCAGCGATTGCCGGTACTCGCCGATATCCTCCAGCTCCTTGGCCAATGCAAGGTTGACGTACATCCGGCCCTGGTGGTCGCCGCCCACATCCGCGTGCAACGCCCGCAGGCGATCGAGATGGTTGGATGCCTCGCTCTGGCGGCGCAGTTGGGCGAGCGCAAGGTGCGCCTTCCAGTACTTCGGATCGCGGCCCAGGCAGGCCTCGTACTCCTGCTCGGCCTCTTCCATTCGGTTGATGATGCTCAGCGAGGTTGCGAGATTGAAGTGGTAGCTCGCAACGTCGGGGTTCATCGCCGACGCCCGCCGGAAGACCGGCACCGCGTCCTCGTGGGCATTGCAGAGGGTGAACACCACGCCCAGCGTGTCGAGGGTCATCGTGTCCCGCGGGTTCCGATCCGCCGCCCGTCGCGCAACCTCGAGCGCTTCGCGGGTCATCGCCGCGGACGCCAGCGCGCGCGCCCATTGCGCCGCGTAGTCCGCGCGGGCGGGATTGAGCCTGACCGATGCTTCGAGATGGCGCAGCGCCCTCGGCAGCTGTTGCAGGTGGAGGGCCGCCACGCCGGCGACGAACTGGACGCCGGCGTGGCCGGAGGCAACGGACAACAACTCTTCCGCCCGCACCTGGGCGCTGCGCCAGTCGCCGCGATTCAGGGCATCCACCGCTCGCGCATACTGGTGAGCAGGCTCATTCATTCCGGAAACCACGTTTGGGAATCGGATGATCCTAACGCGGCGGCGAGTCGCTACAGCAGCGACGCCGATATCGACGGCGTCACCCGGGGACGGGTCGCCAACGCCGCCGCCACCTGCCGCGCGGCCGTCCGGTAGGCCTGTGCCGCCGCGGAGTCCGGCTGCGCCGCCACCACCGGCACGCCGGCGTCGCCCTGCTCGCGGATCGCCAGCTCCAGCGGCAGGCTGCCCAGCAGCGGCACGCCGTACTGGGTGGACATGCGCTGGCCGCCGCCTTCGCCGAACACGTGCTCGGCGTGGCCGCAGTTGCTGCAGACGTGCACCGCCATGTTCTCGACCAGGCCGAGCACCGGCACCTCGACCTTCTCGAACATCTTCAGCGCCTTCTTCGCGTCCAGCGTCGCCACGTCCTGCGGGGTGGTGACGATGATCGCGCCGGCCACCGGGATCTTCTGCGCAAGGGTCAACTGGATGTCGCCGGTGCCGGGCGGCAGGTCGACGACGAGGTAGTCGAGGTCGCCCCAGCGCGTGTCGTTGAGCAACTGGGTCAGCGCGCCGGTGGCCATCGGGCCGCGCCAGATCATCGGCGTGTCCTGTTCGACCAGCATGCCGATCGACATCGCCTCCACGCCGTGGGCGCGCATCGGCTCGATGCTCTTGCCGTCGGGGCTGTCAGGGCGGCCGCTGATACCGAGCATCATCGGCACGCTCGGGCCATACACGTCCGCGTCCAGCACGCCCACCCGCGCGCCGTCGGCCGCAAGCGCCAGGGCGAGGTTGACCGCGGTGGTCGACTTCCCGACCCCGCCCTTGCCGGAACCGACCGCGATGATGTTGCGCACCTTCTGCAGCGGCGACAGCTTGGGCTGGACCGCGTGCGCGGTGATCCGCTGGGCGAGCTCCAGCCGCGACAGTGACAAGCCCTCCTGCGCCACCAGCGCCGACACCACTTCCTGCAGATCGGCCTGCAGCCCCGCGACCGGCATGCCCAGTTCGATCGAGACCGCCGCCGCGCCGTCGGCACGCGCCACCCGGACGCGCCCCGCGGCTTCGCTGACGGCGATGGCCGTGCCGGGAATGGAAAGGGCTTCGATTCGGTTCTGCAGCGGGTCGCTCACGTGGGGCCTCCTTGGGGTGCCGCCATTGTCGCAGGATCGCCCGCCGGCCCCCTGATCCAGGTCAGGGGCCGGGCCGGCTTCATGAGGCTGAACCCCGGCCCGTCCACCGGCGGTGCGGGCCCGTACGGATGCGGTATAAAGGGCGCGATCGGCCCGCGCCGCGAGGCCCGCCGAACGAACGACCACGAATCCCCGGAGGAATCATGCGCAAACTGACCACCCTGCTCGCGCTGCCGCTGCTGGCGCTGTCGTTCTCCGTGTTCGCGCAGGAGACGCCGGTCGGCACCTGGACCACGATCGACGACAAGACCAACCAGCCCAAGTCCACCGTCGAGATCTACGAGACCCGCAACGGCAGCCTCGCCGGCCGCGTGGTCGAGGTTCTGCAGTCGACCCAGGGCGACAACCCGGTGTGCAAGGAGTGCGACGGCGACCGCAAGAACCAGCCGATCGAGGGCATGGTGATCCTGTGGGGCGTGACCCGCGACGGCGACACCTGGGAGGGCGGCAAGATCCTGGACCCCGCCAGCGGCAAGGTCTACTCGGTGAAGATGCGGCCGGTCGAAGGTGGCGCCAAGCTCGAGGTCCGCGGCTTCATGGGCTTCTCGCTGCTGGGCAAGACCCAGACCTGGGTGCGCAAGTAACGCCACGCCCCGGCACATCGACACGCGACGGCCCGCCACTTGGCGGGCCGTTTTCGTTGCGGCCGCCGCGCACGCCGGCTCCGGGCCGGCGGCCGGCCCATGCGATAATCGCCGGCTACCCCAGCCACGCCACGCCCATGTCCCGCGAGCTCGTCGTCACCTGCGCCCTGCCCTACGCCAACGGCCCGCTGCACCTGGGTCACCTGGTCGGCTACATCCAGGGCGACATCTTCGCGCGGGCGCAGCGCCTGTCCGGCCACACCGCGCATTTCGTCTGCGCCGACGACACCCACGGCACCCCGATCATGCTCGCCGCCGAGAAGGCCGGGATGACCCCGGAGGCCTACATCGCCGGCATCCAGGCCAGCCACGAGCGCGACTTCGCCGACTTCGGCGTCGCCTTCGACCACTACGACTCCACCAACTCGCCGCGCAACAGGGCTCTGACCGAGGCGATCTACGCCAAGCTCGACAACAACGGCCACATCAAGCGCCGCTCGGTCGCGCAGCTGTACGACCCGGTCAAGGGCATGTTCCTGCCGGACCGCTTCGTCAAGGGCACCTGCCCCAACTGCGGCACGCCCGACCAGTACGGCGACAACTGCGAGCACTGCGGCGCAACCTACGCCCCGACCGAACTGAAGGAGCCGCGCTCGGTGGTCAGCGGCGCGACGCCGGAACTGCGCGAGTCGGAGCACTTCTTCTTCGAGGTCGGCGACTTCGAGGCGTTCCTGCGCGAGTGGCTGGCGGGCGACGTCGCCGCACCGGGGGTCAAGGCCAAGCTGCGCGAATGGCTGGACGCCGAGGGCGGCCTGCGCGCCTGGGACATCTCGCGCGACGCGCCGTACTTCGGCTTCCAGATCCCGGGACACCCGGGCAAGTACCTGTACGTGTGGATCGACGCGCCGATCGGTTACCTGTCGAGCTTCCAGGCGCTGTGCGAGCGCGAGGGTCTGGACTTCTTCAGCTACCTCGCGCGTGACAGCCAGGCCGAGCTGCACCACTTCATCGGCAAGGACATCGTCAACTTCCACGGCCTGTTCTGGCCGGCGGTGCTGCACGGCGCCGGCTTCCGCGCGCCGACCCGGCTGCACGTCAACGGCTACCTGACCGTGGACGGCGCCAAGATGTCGAAGTCGCGCGGCACCTTCGTGATGGCGCGCACCTACCTCGACGCCGGCCTCGACCCCGAGGCGCTGCGCTACTACTTCGCCACCAAGACCGCCGGCGGCGTCGACGACGTCGACCTCAACCTTTCCGACTTCGTCGCCCGGGTGAACTCCGACCTGGTCGGCAAGTTCGTCAACCTCGCCAGCCGCAGCGCGGGTTTCATCGCCAAGCGCTTCGACGGCCGCCTGGCCGACGCGCTGCCGGACCCGGCGATGTACGCGCGCTTCGTCGAGCAACTGCAGCCGATCGCCGACGCCTACGCCCGCAACGAGGCTGCCGCCGCGCTGCGCCTGACGATGGCGCTGGCGGACGAGGCCAACCGCTACATCGACGAGCACAAGCCGTGGGTGATCGCCAAGCAGGACGGCGCCGACGCGCAGCTGCAGGCGGTCTGCACCCAGGCGCTGAACCTGTTCCGCGTGCTCAACACCGCGCTCAAGCCGGTGCTGCCGCGCGTGACCGCGCAGGCCGAGGCCTTCCTCGATGCCCCGGTGGCCGGGTGGGACGCGATCGCCGCGCCGCTGACCGCCCACCGCATCGCCACCTACACCCCGCTGTTCACCCGTATCGACCCGAAACTGATCGAAGCCATGACCGAAGCAAGCAAGGAATCCATGAAGTCGACCGACAGCTCCGCCCCTGCGGGAACGGCTCAGGCCGCGCCGGCCACCGCACCGGCTAAGAGCGGTGACGAGGCACCCGCCACCATCGGCATCGACGACTTCGCCAAGCTCGACTTGCGCATCGGCAAGGTGCTCGAATGCGCGTTCGTGGACGGCTCGGACAAGCTGCTGCGTTTCCAGCTCGACGCCGGCGAACTCGGCCAGCGGCAGATCTTCTCCGGCATCCGCGCGTCCTACCCGGAGCCGGAAAAGCTGGTCGGCCGCAACGTCGTGTTCATCGCCAACCTCGCCCCGCGCAAGATGCGCTTCGGCCTGAGCGAGGGGATGATCCTGTCGGCCGGTTTCGATGCCGGCGCGCTGGCGCTGCTCGACGCCGATACCGCCGCGCAGGCCGGCATGCCGGTCCGCTGAGGACCATGCGCGGCGGCGGGTCCGTCGCGCCCGGATGCACTACCACCGCTCCGTCGCCATCACCATGCAGGACCTTGTCGAACGCCTCGACCGCCTGTTGCCGCAGACCCAGTGCGGCCAGTGCGGGTACGCGGGGTGCCGGCCCTACGCGGAAGCGATGGCCGCCGGCGAGGCCGACGTCGACCGCTGCCCGCCGGGTGGCGACCACGGCGCGCTGGCGCTGGCAGCCCTGCTGGGCCGGCCGCCCCGCTCCTACGACCGCAGCCGTGGCGTGTACCGGCCCGGCGAAGTCGCGCTGGTGGTCGAGGACGACTGCATCGGCTGCACCAAGTGCATCCAGGCCTGCCCGGTCGACGCCATCATCGGCGGCGCCAAGCACATGCATACGGTGATCGAGCCGCTGTGCACCGGCTGCGAGCTGTGCGTACCCGCGTGCCCGGTGGACTGCATCGTGATGGTGTCAGGCGCACAGCCGCTTTAGGGCCGGCTTCAGCCCCGATCAGCGGCCGCCGCGGCTGCACGATTGCCGATCGCGGCTGAAGCCGCTTGTGTCTTCG
>NZ_AVPT01000029.1 GCF_000768335.1 Lysobacter arseniciresistens ZS79 | reverse complement strand
AGCCAGAACCCACACCAGATTCCGGATACCCTCTTTTTTTACGCCTGGTGCGTGCGAACAGGGACTCCGCGGCGGTCAGCAGGCGCCGTCTTCGTCTTTGCTACCCCCGCGCGTGTGACCACGCCGCAACAGCCGGTCGCACATGTTCAGCAGCACCAGCACCAGCAGGGTCAGCACGGTGGCCGCCGCCGCCAGCGCGTAGTAGTGGAAGCCGGCGGCGATGCCAACGACCGCGACCATCAGCAGCGACGCCGCGGTGGTGATGCCGGCCACGGTGTCGCCGCCATGCCGGGCGAAGATCGTTCCGGCACCGATGAATGCGACACCGGCGATCACCGCCTCGACCAATCGCAGCGGATCGACCCGCAACTGTCCGGACGTCCCGACGAACAGAGTGTCGTCGCCCAGCGCGAGGCGGCCGATCCCGACAAGCAGCGCGGCGGCGCCGGCGACCAGCATGTGGGTGCGGAAACCCGCGGGGCGGTCCTTGAGTTCGCGTTCGAGCCCCACCAGGCCGCCGAGCCCCATTCCGATGGCCGTCGCCCAGACGGCTTCGAGCTGTATCGTCCAGTCCATGGGGTGAACTTTCGGGCGTGCGGTGTGCAGGGAGCGTCGGCGTACACGCGACGTGAAAGGGTCCTCACGCCCGATAGGCTAGTTTTGGAAAAATTTCACATGTGAATCACTTGATTGCTCGGGGGGAGCTGAAGAGTGGCGACAAGTACCAAGCGTTCCACGCGTACCGCGAGTCCGGCCGGCGAAGCGGCCAACGAGCCCAAGCCGATGCCCTACAAGGACGCCGCCGCCCAGCAACTGCTTGAAGCGCTGTGCGCGGTGCGCGACGGCGACTTCAGCGTGCAACTGCCGGTCCACTGGGACGGCATCGAAGGCAAGATCGCCGACTGCTTCAACGCGATCGTCACCAGCAACCGCCACCTATCCGACGAGCTGTGCCGGGTCGGCAAGGTGGTCGGTCGCGAGGGCCAGACCCGCAAGCGGCTGGCGATCACCAACCATGGCGGCGCATGGCTGGGCATGCAGCAGTCGGTCAACGGCCTGATCGACGACCTGGTGCGGCCGATCGAGACCATGACCGCGGCGACCGCCGGCGTCGCGAAGGGCGACCTGACCCGCACGGTCCCGCTGGAAGCCGACGGCCGCCCACTGCAGGGCGAGTTCCTGCGCTCGGCGACGATCGTCAACCGGATGATCGAGCAGATGGGCGAATTCTCCGCCGAGGTGACCCGCGTCGCGCTCGAAGTGGGTACGGCGGGCCGCCTCGGTGGCCAGGCCAAGGTGAAGGGCGTGTCGGGGGTGTGGAAGGAGCTCACCGACTCGGTGAACCAGATGGCGTCCAACCTGACCACGCAGGTGCGCAACATCTCCGAGGTCACCATCGCCGTCGCCGACGGCGACCTCTCGCGCAAGATCACCGCCGACGTGCGCGGCGAGATGGCGCAGCTGAAGGAAGCCATCAACACGATGGTGGACCAGCTGCGCAGCTTCGCCTCCGAGGTGACGCGCGTGGCGCGCGAGGTCGGCACCGACGGCAAGCTCGGTGGCCAGGCGGTGGTGCCGGGCGTGGCCGGCACCTGGAAGGACCTGACCGACTCGGTCAACGCGATGGCGTCCAACCTCACCAGCCAGGTGCGCAACATCGCCGAGGTGACCACCGCGGTGGCGAAGGGCGACCTGTCGCGCAAGATCGCGGTGGATGCGCAGGGCGAGATCCTCGCGCTCAAGAACACCATCAACACCATGGTGGACCAGCTCAACGGCTTCGCCGCCGAGGTGACGCGCGTGGCGCGCGAGGTCGGTACCGAAGGCAAGCTCGGCGGCCAGGCGCAGGTGCCGGACGTCGCCGGTACGTGGAAGGACCTGACCGACCACGTGAACTCGATGGCGTCCAACCTGACCAGCCAGGTCCGAAACATCGCCGAGGTGACCACCGCGGTGGCCAAGGGCGACCTCTCGCGCAAGATCACCGTGGACGTGCGCGGCGAGCTGCTGGAGCTGAAGAACACGCTCAACACGATGGTCGACCAGCTCAACAGCTTCGCCGCCGAGGTGACCCGCGTGGCGCGCGAGGTGGGCACCGAGGGCAAGCTCGGCGGCCAGGCGACCGTGCCCGGCGTCGACGGCACCTGGGCCGACCTGACCGATTCGGTCAACGCGATGGCGTCCAACCTGACCAGCCAGGTCCGAAACATCGCCGAGGTGACCACCGCGGTGGCGAAGGGCGACCTGTCGCGCAAGATCGCGGTGACCGCGCAGGGCGAGATCCTGCAACTGAAGGACACCATCAACACGATGGTGGACCAGCTCAACAGCTTTGCCGCCGAGGTGACCCGCGTGGCGCGCGAGGTCGGTACCGAGGGCAAGCTCGGCGGCCAGGCGACCGTGCCGGGCGTGGCCGGCACCTGGGCCGACCTGACCGACAACGTCAACGCGATGGCGTCCAACCTCACCAGCCAGGTCCGCAACATCGCCGAGGTGACCACTGCGGTGGCGAAGGGCGACCTCTCGCGCAAGATCGCGGTGGACGTCAAGGGCGAGATGCTCGAGCTCAAGGACACCATCAACACGATGGTCGACCAGCTCAACAGCTTCGCCGCCGAGGTGACCCGCGTGGCGCGCGAGGTCGGCACCGAGGGCAAGCTCGGCGGCCAGGCGCGCGTGCCCGGCGTCGCGGGTACGTGGAAGGACCTCACCGACAACGTCAACTCGATGGCGTCCAACCTGACCAGCCAGGTGCGCAACATCGCCGAGGTCGCGACCGCGGTGGCCAAGGGCGACCTGTCGCGCAAGATCGGCGTGGACGCCCAGGGCGAGATCCTGCAGCTGAAGGACACCCTCAACACGATGGTGGACCAGCTCAACTCGTTTGCCGCCGAGGTGACCCGCGTGGCCCGCGAGGTGGGCACCGAGGGCAAGCTCGGCGGCCAGGCGACCGTACCCGGCGTGGCCGGCACCTGGGCCGACCTGACCGACAACGTCAACTCGATGGCGACCAACCTCACCACCCAGGTGCGCGGCATCGCGCAGGTGGTGACCGCGGTGGCGACCGGCGACCTCAGCCGCAAGCTGACGGTGGAGGCCAAGGGCGAGATCGCCGAGCTGGCCGACACCATCAACTCGATGACCGATACGCTGGCGATCTTCGCCGACCAGGTGACCACGGTGGCGCGCGAGGTGGGTGTCGAAGGCCGGCTCGGCGGGCAGGCCAAGGTGCCCGGCACCGCCGGCATCTGGGAGAACCTGACCGGCAACGTGAACCAGCTCGCGGCCAACCTCACCACCCAGGTGCGCGCGATCGCCGAAGTCGCCACCGCGGTGACCCAGGGCGACCTGACCCGCGAGATCCAGGTCGACGTGCGCGGCGAGCTGGCCGACCTGAAGGACAACATCAACGTCATGATCGGCACGCTGCGCGCGACCACCGAGAGTGGCCGCGAGCAGGACTGGCTGAAGACCAACATGGCGACCTTCAGCAACATGATGCAGGGCCAGCGCGACCTGGTGACCCTCGGCACCATGCTGCTGAGCGAGCTGGCGCCGCTGGTCGACGCCCACCAGGGCCTCATGTACGTGGTCGACGGCGACGAGCCGGGCGTCACCCCGTATCTTCGGCAGCTGGCTTCGTACGCCGGCGCCGGTTCCGCCGACGGCCGGCCGAGCCTGGCATTCGGCGAAGGGTTGATCGGCCAGTGCGCGGCGCAGGCGAGGATGATTCTGGTCGAGAACGTCGACCCGGGTTCCGTGCAGATCCGCTCCGGCCTGCTGGAGCTGGTGCCGCGCAACGTGATCGTGCTGCCGGTGCTGTTCGAGGACCAGATCAAGGCGGTGATCGAGCTTGCCTCGCTGTCGGAGTTCAGCGTCTCCCAGCGGGCCTTCCTTGACCAGCTGTCGCGCAGCATCGGCATCGTGCTCAACACGATCGAGGCGACCATGCGCACCGAGCGGCTGCTGGCCCAGTCGCAGCAGCTGGCCGGTGAACTGCAGACCCAGCAGAAGGAGCTGCAGCAGACCAACGAGGACATCGCACTCAAGGCCGCGCTGCTGGCCGAGCAGAAGAACGAGGTGGAGCGCAAGAACCAGCAGATCGAGCAGGCCCGCCGCGCGCTGGAGGAGAAGGCCGCGGAGCTTGCGCTGACGTCGCGCTACAAGTCCGAGTTCCTGGCCAACATGTCGCACGAGCTGCGCACGCCGCTGAACTCGATCCTGATCCTCGGCCAGCAACTGTCGGAGAACGTCGACGCCAACCTGACCCCGCGCCAGGTGGAGTTCGCCAGCACCATCCACGCCGCCGGCACCGACCTGCTGCACCTGATCAGCGACATCCTCGACCTGTCGAAGATCGAGTCGGGCACGGTCACGGTCGACAACGAGGAGATCAGCTTCCGCCACCTGCGCGAGAACATGGAACGCTCGTTCCGGCACGAGGCCGAGCGGCGCCAATTGCAGTTCGCGGTGGACTTCTCGCCCGAGCTCGGCCGCGCGCTCGACACCGACCCCAAGCGCCTGCAGCAGATCCTCAAGAACCTGCTGTCGAACGCGTTCAAGTTCACCGCACAGGGCAAGGTCAGCCTGACCGCGCGGCCGGCCGATAGTGGCTGGACGCCGGGCCACGCGGTGCTGGACGCGGCGCCGACGGTGATCGCGTTCGAGGTCACCGACACCGGCATCGGCATCTCGCCGGACAAGCAGCGGATCGTGTTCGAGGCCTTCCAGCAGGCCGACGCCGGCACCTCGCGCCAGTACGGCGGCACCGGCCTGGGGCTGGCGATCAGCCGCGAGATCGCCGGGTTGCTCGGTGGCGAACTGCGCCTGCAGAGCACGGTGGGCGAGGGCAGCACCTTCACCCTGTACCTGCCGCTGTCCTACGCGGGTGCCGACAGCGCGCACGAGGCCCGTGCCGCACGCGCGCACGAGCGGGCCGCGCTGGTGGCCCCGGTTGCGGACGAGTCGGCCGACGGCGCGCCGGAGCGGATCGACGACGACCGCGACGTGCTGGTGGAGGGCGAGCCGACCCTGCTGCTGGTCGAGGACGACCTGCGCTACGCCACCGTGCTGCGCGACATGGCGCGCTCCAAGGGCTTCCGCGTGCTGGTCGCCAACCGCGGCAGCGAAGCGCTGCGGCTGGTGCGCGACTACCGCCCGACGGCCATATCGCTCGACATCTTCCTGCCCGACATGCTCGGCTGGACCGTGCTGGCGCGTCTCAAGCAGGACTCCGAGACCCGCCACATCCCGGTGCAGATCGTCACAGTGGAGGAGGAGCGCCACCAGAGCATCGAGCGCGGCGCGTTCTCCTACCTCGCCAAGCCGGCGACCACCGAGACCATCGACGCCGCGCTGCAGCGGATCAAGGACTACACCCTGCCGCGGGTCAAGCGCCTGCTGGTGGTGGAGGACGATGCCGCCGAGCGGATGAGCATCGAGGAGCTGATCCGCCACGACGACGTGTCGATCGACACCGTGGGCAGTGGTGCCGAAGCGCTGCAGGCACTGTCCGGCAGCCAGTATGACTGCGTGGTGCTGGACCTGCGGTTGCCGGACATGACCGGCTTCGAGCTGCTCGACCGGTTGCAGGAGCAGCCGGAGCTGCGCGAGCTGCCGGTGGTCGTCTTTACCGGCAAGGACCTCAGCGCGGACGAGGACCGCCGGCTCAAGAAAGCGGCCAAGAGTGTCGTTATCAAGGGCGTGGAATCGCCAGAACGCCTGCTCGACGAGACCGCGCTGTTCCTCCACCGGGTGATCGGCGAGTTGCCGCCATCCAAGCGGCGGATGGTGCAGAGCCTGCACGAGTCCGACGACGCCCTGCGCGACAAGCGCGTGCTGGTGGTCGACGACGACGTGCGCAACATCTTCGCGCTGTCGAGCGTGCTGGAGCGGCACGGCATGGACGTCGTCACGGCCGGTACCGGCCAGGAGGCGATCCAGAAGGTCGCCGCCGACGCGGACATCGCGCTGGTGCTTATGGACATCATGATGCCGGGCATGGATGGCTACGAAACCATGCGTGCGATCCGCGACGACCCGAAGTCCCGGGCGCTGCCGATCGTCGCGCTGACGGCCAAGGCGATGAAGGGCGACCGCGAGAAGTGCCTGGAGGCGGGCGCCTCCGACTACCTCGCCAAGCCCGTCGTCACCGACCAGTTGCTCGGAGTGCTGCGCCAGTGGCTGCATCGCTGACCAGCCTCGCCACGCGCAGTCCCGACGAGCCGGTGAAGATCCTGCTGGTCGACGACCAGCCGGGTCGCCTGCTGACCTACCGGGCGATCCTCGAACCGCTGGGCGAACACCTGGTGGAGGCCAGCTCCGGCGTGGAGGCGCTGAAGCGGCTGATGGAGGACGACTTCGCCCTCATCCTGCTCGACGTCAACATGCCGGAGATGGACGGCTTTGAGACGGCCAGCCTGATCCACCAGCACCCGCGTTTCGAGAAGACCCCGATCATCTTCGTCACCGCGGTCAACGTGACCGACATGGACCGGCTGCGCGGCTACAAGCTCGGCGCGGTCGACTACGTGATGGTGCCGGTGATCCCGGAGATCCTCCGGAGCAAGGTGGTGGTGCTGGCCGAGTTGCACCGCAAGCGCCTGGAACTGCAGGCCGCCAACGTCAAGCTGGAGGCCGCCAACCGCGCGCTGCAGGCCGAGCAGGCGCGCGAACTGGAGGTGCTGAACGAGTCGCTGCGCAACGCCAACGCGGCGCTGGGTGCGCAGAACGTCGAGCTGCACGGCGAGATCGCCGAGCGCAAGCGGGTCGAGCAGCTCCTGCGCGAGGCCGACCGTCGCAAGGACGAGTTCCTCGCGACGCTGGCCCACGAACTGCGCAATCCGCTGGCGCCGCTGCAGAACGCGCTGAGCATCCGCCGGCTGTCCGACAGTTCCGGCGACCCGGGCCTGCAGCAGGTGATGGAGCGCCAGCTCGCGCTGCTGGTCAGGCTGATCGACGACCTGCTGGACATCGCCCGCATCAGCCAGGCCAAGCTGACGCTGCGCAAGCACCCGACCCTGCTGTCGGACATCATCGACTCCGCCGTCGAGGTGGCGCGGCCGGCGATCGAGCAGGGCGGCCACGAACTGGTGCTGGCCGTGCCGGAGGAGCCGGTGGCGCTGGTGGCCGACCAGGCCCGCCTTTCGCAGGTCTTCGCCAACCTGCTCAACAACGCGGCCAAGTACTCCGAGCCGCATGGCCGGATCGAACTGGAGGCGCGTGCGGATGCGGACGCCGGGCGGGTCGAGGTCGAGGTGCGCGACAGCGGCATCGGCCTCGAGGACGCGCAGATCCATCGGATCTTCGAGATGTTCTCGCAGGTGGAGACCGAGGTGGACCGCACCCACGGCGGCCTCGGCATCGGCCTGACCCTGGTACGCCGGCTGGTCGAGATGCATGGCGGCGAGGTATCGGTTGCGAGCGAGGGGCTGGGCAAGGGCGCGCGTTTCGGCGTCTCCCTGCCGCTGGAGCATCCGCCGGCGGTTCCGCCGCAGCCGGAATCGCCGACGCAAACCGGAAGCGACGTGCACAAGCGCGTGCTCGTGGTGGACGACAACCGCGATGCGGCCGACACGCTGGCGATGATGATCGAGATGCTCGGCCACCCGGTGCGCAGGCTGTACGACCCGCAGGCGGTGGTGGCCGAGATGGAGGCGTTCCATCCGGACATCGTGTTCCTCGATGTCGGCATGCCCGGCCTGAGCGGCTACGAACTCGCACCGCAGTTGCGGGCGATGCCGGGCTTCGAGGAGCTCGAGATCGTCGCGGTGACCGGCTGGGGCCAGCCGGAGGACCGGCGCCGGACCGGCGAGGCCGGTTTCGACGAACACCTGGTCAAGCCGCCGGCTCTGGACGCGATCCGCCGGTTGTGCGAGCAGCCCGTCCGGAGCGTGTCGGGACGTCGGGAGCGCGTCGATGGATGACCGCCAGCACAAGCCGGGCGAGAACGACGGCGCGGCCGAGGTGACCGATCCCGCCTTCCGCTTCTTCGACCGGCTCGCACATGACCTGCGTGGGCCGTTGTCGCCGCTGCAGACCGCCGCCTACCTGCTGCGGCGCGACGACCTGGAGCCCGAGCGCAGGGAAGAGCTGCTGCGGATCATCGACCGCCAGACGACCCGGTTGAGCAGCATGGTGCAGGAGGTCTCCGACTGGATGCGTGCGCGCGACGCGCGGCTGGTCGGTCGGCGCGATCCCGTCAGCGTACCGATGCTGCTGGACCTTGCCGAGGCTAATCTCGGCAGCGGCGTGGAGCTGGAACCGGCGCCTGGTCTGGACGAGGTGTGGGTCGAGGCCGATCCGCAGCGGTTGTTGCAGGTGTTGTGGACGCTGGCGGACTTCCTCGGTACGAGGGCGTCGCGGGTCAAGCTGCGGGTCTTGCCCGAAGCAGGGGACCGGGTGGCGTTCATGATGGTCGCCGACGGTGCTCGCTGGAACGACGAAGCCGAGCGGCGAAGCCTCTTCGATGCGCCGCAGACCATACCGTTCGACGAGGGGCTTGGGATGCGCCTGCTGGTCGCCCGCGCGATCGCCGTTGCTCACGGTGGAACCCTCGATGCGGTTGAAACCGGGGACGGCCACGCCGGCATCTGCCTGGGTATTCCGAGGGCGGCCGGGCTCTGACCACGGACGCCTGATTGCCGCGCGGTGTCGCGGCGCGATGTTCTCCGGTGGCCGCGCTCAGTCCGGCGCCTTGGCCGGGATGAACGGCGACACCGGGTCGCTGGCCGGGAAGGTCTCCTCCAGCGCCTCGTCCTGGTTTTCACTTTCGTGCTGCTTGCGCTGCTCCTCGGTTTCCGGGCGTTGGCCTTGGGTGGGCGCGGGGTTGCGTGGGGTGCTGGTGTTCATCTGCGTGGCTCCTCCCGGCTGTTCAGCCGCTTGCAATCACATTACGGCGGGCCGCTGCTAAGGCCGCGTGAGCGACGGGTGGCGTCCGCTTCACGCCGGCCGCGCGCGCGGTGCCTACGCTGCAGGCAACCGGGTGTGTGCACCCGTTCCCCCACGACCGGCCCGCGCGCCGGAGCTTATCCAGGAGTACCCGATGGCTACCCGCAAGTACGACCAGGCACAGCTGCACGAACTGCTATACCAGGCGCTGGAAACCGAGATCGGCGGCGCGCAGGTGTACGAGAACGCACTGGAGTGTGCGGTCAACGAGGATCTGCACAAGGAGTGGACCGAGTACCTCGAGCAGACCCGGACCCACCGGCGGGTGCTGCTGAACGTCTTCAACGAGCTGGGCCTTGATCCCGACGCGCGCACACCGGGCCGCGAAGTGGTTGCGCACATCGGCCAGTCGCTGGTGAAGGCAATGCAGATGGCACGCAAGGCCGGCGATCCCGTCGCGGCGGAACTGGTGGCGGGCGAGTGCGTGGTGCTCGCCGAAACCAAGGACCACCTCAACTGGGAGCTGATCGGCCACATGGCCGAGAAGGCCACGGGCAAGGAGGGCAAGGTGCTCAAGCAGGCCTACGAGGCGGTCGAGCAGGAGGAGGACCACCACCTGTTCCACACCACCGGCTGGACCCGGGAGCTGTGGCTGGATTCGCTCGGACTGCCGGCGGTGCTGCCGCCACCCGAAGAGGTGCGCAACGTCGAGACCCGGATCGGCGCATCGCGCGCCGAACAGTCCCGCGACCAGATGCTCAAGGGTCACTGAGCGGATTGATGGCGCGCCTTCCGGCCGCGGGCATCACGCGTTGCGTTGCCTGCGGTCGTCGACGCGCCGGTGGCCCGAATCAGGCGATTCAGGCGGCGATGGATTTGCCGCCCATCCGCTGCCACGCCGCGGCCGCCGCGGGACGGGCCTCGTTCCAGTCCAGCGGGCTGGCACCGCGGGTGCGGTAGTAGGCATCGGCCAACTCGTCGTCCTGCTCCTCGAACGACGATCCGTGCCCGTGCAGGAAGACGTTGATCCCCAGCTTCAACGCCGGCTCGTAGTCCTCGTAGGACAGGCCGGGCCGGCAGAACTCCGACTCCGGATAGTGCGAGCGCCAGTAGCGCAGCTCGCGGTCGAAGTCGACATAACCGGGTGCTGCGGCGACTGGCACTGGCGGACTGCGGCCCTCCGCTTCCTGCGTCGACGATGGTTTGGCTCCAGACATCAGAAACTCCTCCATGACAACCCCTGCCTCGGCCATCTTCGCGCCGCCCGGTGGCAACTGCAAATCGGCGGATGAATCTTTCAGCGGCGGCAACGCGTCCGTCATGCTCCTGCATAACGCGACGTGCGCACGTCGATCTTCATCGACTCCTTCATCAATGCCAGCGCGCGATCGGTGCGCGCAGGGCTGATCGAGGCGACGCAGTCGCGTGGCACGTGCACCGCGTACTCGCGCATGTGGGCATCCGCGGCGGTGGTCAGCACGCAGCCGTCCGCAGCCACTCCGGTGACCACCAGCCGCGTGGCGCCGAGCTTGTCCAGCAGCAGCGCGAGCGGCGTGTCGAAGAACCCCGAATGTTTCGGCTTCAGTACGAAATAGTCGTCCGGCTCAGGCGGCAGGCGATGGGCCAGCGGCGCGCCCGGGCTGTCTCCGTGCTGGCATATCGCGACCAGCGAACTGAAATCCACCTGCCACTGCATGAAGTTGTCGTTGACATAGATCGCCGGTACGCCGTCGGCCTTCAGCCGGCGCTTCAACGTCGCGATCCGTGCCGCCGCGGCGATCGCCTGCGGACGCATCGCCTTGCCGCCCTCGAAGTCGAGCGGGTTGATCATGTCGACGATCAGCAGCGCGGTTGATGCCGGCATCGGCGGCGGCTCCGGGAGGGGGTGTCCGGGATAGCAGCGGGCCCGTCATGCGCAGGTGAGCCGGCGCAACCGCGTGGTCGCGATCGCTCATGCCCGGGGCGCCGGATCGCGGGTTACACGATTTCAAGCGGCCCGGCGGTGGCTCCGGTTACCGCCAATGCTATCGACGCATACCGTCGGATCGCCGCAAGCAGGTTCGGCTCCGGTTGGACACAAAAAAGGCCGGAACCCTTGATTTGATTGGGGGTTCCGGCCTGATCCGGACTGCTTTGGAGCTTGAATTGGTGGGGTGGGCTCTACTGAATTTAATGCTAAGAGCGCGCAAATGCACGGAATAAGGTGTGAAGGGTTTTCGACTTACCGTCAAATCTACCGTCACGAGGCGCGTCCTTGGTGGAGGTTGCGGCATGCCGTTGGCGCCAAGTCGTGCCCTAAGGTCGCTCGGAATCGGGCTCTGGTTGCGGCGCAGCGCTGACCGGCTTCTGCTGCTTTCTAGAGTGATCGAGCTCCAGGGCGGAGATGCCTGTTTGCCACTCCGGTACGCCGAGCACCGTTCGCTGACTCGTGAAGCCGCGAACCGCGGGCCGACGAGGGAGTCGGTGCAGCCCCAGGATTGGCTGAGGCGCGCCGGTTCTCGGCCGCACTGGCAAGGGCCGAGCACTGCGACGGTGAGATCCTTGTGCAGGCTCGCGCCCCGAAATCGCGGGTGTCTGTTTCTGCCTCGTCGCTCTAGTTGCCGCGGAAGTGCATCAAGGCGGTGCAAGGAATGCCGGCAAATTGCTGGAAGCCGAAGCCCGCCGCCCTTGATTGACAGCCTCCCGAACACATCGGTCAGAATTGGGAAGGCAGCAGAGGGGCGTCTGATGACGAACGAGATTGATGGCCGGCGCGTCACTATCAGTGTGGATCTGGACCGTTTGGCGAGTACCGTCGGGACAAGCGCTTCGAGTGGCATTTCCGGCTATTTCAAGGATCTCCAACGGTTGTCGGACTTGGCAAAGGGCGACTCACATACTCCCTTTGACTACGCGGCCACGGCTATGGCCCAAGTTGAGTCAATGCGAATAGCCGCGTTGGACGCCCTCTACGCTCCTTCAGCGCGCGCACTCGAGGAGTTTCTAAGGAGGCTGGACGGGCCTGCGGAGCAGGCGCTGCGCGCAACGCAAGGCCTGGAGAGCATCATCCAAGGACTGGCGGCGCAGGGCCACGGGTTGGAGGCCGGATTACCGCGAGATGTCGCGTTGCCGGCGGGTTTCGATTCGGTCCGCCGCGCAACGGACGATCTAATCAGGTTGTTCGAGACAGATGGACCGCGGCCTCAGGTCGGTGCGCTCCGGACGGCTTGGGAGTGCGCGTGGCAAACCGCAGGCGTCACGGACGCGGGTCCCGGTCCCGGATCATCGGTAGCGCCCCCCGCGAGGATTTCGACCAGCGACGCCTTGGCAGTGCTCGGGCTTCTCCTCACGATCCTGTTTTTTCTGCATCAAGAGGCGAGCACAGCTCAGTTGGAGGCGCGCCTGAGTCAGAAGATAGAAGGCGAAAGCAAGCAGACCCGCGCGACGATTTCCTCGGAAATCTGCGCATTGGTGAGGGAGTTGACGGAGCGGACGCTGCTAGCGAGGCCATACGTGAGTCGGGGTCGAGAGGCGAAGATCGTCATACGTCCGGAATCAGGTGCAGACATCATCTTGCGCTTGCCTCCTCATCGGATGGTGCAAGCAACCGGGTTCCGGGGAAAGTGGATCCGCGTCGAGTTTGTCCACCCAGAGACTGGCCTCGTATCCGAGGGCTGGGCATTGAAGAAGTACTTCGTCGCAGCGACCCGCGCAGAGCGGGTTCCGCGACCATCACCGGCGTCGGTTCAAGATGGGTGCCAGGTAGCTGGTGTCGGGGGGCGATAGATCACGCCGCCTTGCGGTGCTCGTAGTACGGGTGCTGCTTGTCGTCGAAGATGGCGTACAGCACCTGCAGGTCGCCCGTTGGGCGGAGCCACGCGTCCAGATGCTCGGGCTTGAGATTGATGATGGTGCGGTCATGGCCGGCGGCGGCCACCTCGGGCTCCGGGTCGTCGGTGATGGCGGCGAACGACAGGAGGTCGTCGTCGCCGGCGCCCCAGCGTGACCACAGGCAGGCGATGAGCATCGGCTCGCCGGTGCGCGGGGCGAACTCCAGCACGGCGTTGCCGGCGGGCGTCTCGACGTTCTCGTAGAAGCGGTCGGCCACCATGACAGCGTGGGTGTGGCCGAACAGCGGCGCCCAGAACCCTTCGAGGTTGTCGCGGCGGGCGTTGTAGGTCCCGGGGAACTTGCGATCGTAGAACGCGGGCTTGCCGGCCGGGCGGCACTGGTAGCGCATCGGCCGCACCACCCGCTGCCCGTCCTTCCAGACCATGACCGGCGCGTACATGCCCGGGTAGATGCGCGAGTCCGCGGGTGCCGGCTCGGCCTGCTTGAGGCGGGCCAGCCGCGCCTTGAGCTGGTCGACCTTGGTGCCGGCGATGCGCTGGTCCTCCTGTGCCTTCTTCGTGGTCTTGGACTGCAGGGCCCGCTCGGCGTCGGCCAGGCGTTTGCGCTGCTTGAACAGCTCCTGTTCCAGCGTTGCGACCTCGGCAGCGTGGATCTCGCGCACCAGCGCGGCGGTGGGGGCGGTGGCCGGGTCGGTGGCGTCGAACGCGACGTCCATCGCCTTCGGGGTTTTCAGCTTGTCGCCCTGCCGCTTGCGGACGTACAGGTCGTGGAAGGTGCGGATATCGATGTGGGCGCCGTAGAGGCGCACGTACTTTTCATAGCTCGCCCACACCTGGGCCGAGTAGCACATGGGGCCTCCGGGTCAGGTCTGCCGCTCGGCGGCGTCCATGTAACCGAGGTCGATGAGGATCTCGTCGACCATGTGGCTGGCGGATTCCCAGCAGTCGCCGCCCAAGCGGTCGGCGTCCTCGAGGATGCCGTCTGCCTCGCCGGCGAACGCAGGCATGAAGTCGGCAGGGTCGGGCACCTCGGCCTTCAACCGGGCCGCGTCATTGCGCAGTTGTCTGAGGCGCTGCAGCAGGGCCGGCGAAGCATCGGCGTCGTTCATCGGGAAGCTCCGGCGGGAGGGTCGAGCATACCGCCGGCGCCGTGGGGGCAGCGCTACCATCTGCCGATGCGCCCGTTCTTCTGGATCGACAGCCCTGACGCCAGCTACCTGCAGTACAACGCGGGCGGCGTCGCGGTGGTCAGGGCGAATGGCGAGTTGGTGATCCGTTGGCGCCGGTCCGAGGTGTTCGGCCGGTGCTGCAGCGTGGGGCAGGGCAAGCGCTACGTGGAGCGGTGGATCGGGGCGCGCATGTGCCCGCGTCAGAAAACCCTGACGTGACGACGGGGCTATGGCCGATGGCAGCAATCTGCCCAGTGCATCAAAGTCGGTTCACCCCGCCGTGCGGCGCAAGACTGGAACACGGGCCACTACGCTCCCCCGTCCTGACCTGCCGGGAAGCGTTGCCGTCCTACGGACAGCGGCGGGGTCCTCTACCTCATCATCCGGGCTTGCATAGTGGCCGCGACTCCTGAAAAATAGCGGGCCGCGCACGGGCTGGCGGACGTTCCAGATAGGCGCTTCCTGAATTACGGGGGAGCTAAGCGCCTGATCTTTCGGCAGAGTTGAGCAACCTTCTAAGCCGGTGGTTGCAGGTTCGAGTCCTGCCGGGCGCGCCATACAATTCAATGGCTTAGCCGTGGCTTGGAACCGGCAAGCGCCTTCTTCCTGAAAATTCTCCCTAATATTCCGGCCTGGTGGCCAGCTTTCTGCAGAGGTGCGTGAGCTTCGCCGGCTGAGTGGGAGTGCTCAGTGGGATCGCATGCCTTATTGTTAAGGCATGGACGCACACACCACATGTACACATCGCCCGGGAGCGTGGGCCCAAGTGCTTGGGGCACCTTTCGTCGGCGACGAGTGGTCGTGCTGCCTGTTGTGCGGTGAACTGCTTTGCTTTAACCTTTTGTTAAAGGCAGTGGTGGCAGCATGAACCCACTGTCGGATCCGGAGGACTTGCATGAAGCGACAAGGGTCATCAACTCCTATGCTCAGAGTGACTGGTGTGGCATAGCGTTTTCGCGCCATGCGCGCGAACGCATGGCAGAGCGTTTCATCCCCGGGGATGTGATCACCAGTGCGTTGAAGTCCGGTACCGTTGTTGACGTACGGACTGAGGTGACTCAAGCCGGCCGTAGGATCTATAAGTACGAAGTCGAGATGCGCGATCAGTACGGTCGAGTGACCGTAGTCACCGCAGTTCCGGGGCGGCTGAAGCTCCTGGTTGTTACTGCCTACACCGACATCCCTGACTGATATTTAGGAATTCCATGATGTTTTGTCCTTGCTGTGAGTCGGAAGACGTCACGGTTGCTCGCGTCTCGATAAACGCGCGCGAAGTAGGTTTCCCGAGCGGCCGCTTGTCCGGCGTTGAAGAAATTCAATGTGGCGAATGCGGCGAAACTACGATCAATATCCCGGCGCACGGGATGGTGGCGAAGGCTTATCGCGGAAAGTTGGCTCGAATTGAACGGCCGCTTTCTCCAGAGGAATTTGCCTACCTGCGTCGAACGCTGGGTATGTCAGGCGTGGAGTATGCCGACGCGATTAGGGTGTCCAATGTGACTATCTCTCGTGTGGAGAACGGTTGCGAGGTCCCGAGTACCCAAGAATCTTTGATTCGTGCGTTGACCTTGCTAGATATGCAGTCGCGAAGCGGCGTGGCGTCGTTTGTCGAACGCCATGACGGCGAGGTTGATCTCGATGTCAGCCGGGTTGCTCCCAAGGCTCGTGGGGAGTTGCGTACTGACTGGCTGGATATCCCGCCAACGCGCAGTCTGGGCGCTAACGTAGTTCGCTTTAGGCGTCCCACCGTCGCAAATCAACCAGTTGACGCCGTGGAGTTTGAAACGACGCAACGAGATGATTTTGGGCTGAGGTCACATGTCGCTCAATGTTGAAGCGTTAGAAGCCGCGAAGAAGGCGTTGCGTATTGTCGATGTCTACTTTCGTGACGAACGCGTAAGCCTCGATAAGGCTTCGACTCCGCCATTTTGGCCAGAGTGCCACCGAACGCAGTTTCGGATGGCTACCCGAATTCTTCAGGACTTCGAGGTGGCGGGCGAGGTCGAGGAAGACGACGGCTCAACGAGTGAGCAGAACGCCCGCTTCCTGGAAGTGGAATTTTCCGGATCAGTGCGTTGTCTAGCCGATCAACCGGACGCGGAAGATCGCGAGCTCATCGCCATGGATGTGTGCTTAGGGCTGCTCTATGAAGTGGCAGCCGAATGTGCAGAAGATGGCATTGATGAGTTTGTTCGGATGAACGTGCCCTATCACGCTATTCCCTACTGGCGTGAGCACATCCACGGGGTTTGTGCGAAAAGACGTTTTCGCCCCATCACTGTGCCGATGTATATCCAAGCAATGCAGCAGGGTGAGCCACGGGTCGTCGAGAAAGCTGAGGACTAATTGTCATCCGCCGGCTCAACCCGCGGCAGATCGTGGTTGTAGTGCTCCATCATTGCCCGCGTCTTGTGGCCGCTGGCTTCCTGCTTGTCACCCTTCGAATCGGTCACGCCGCGGTGCTTCAGCCCGTGCAGGCCGAAGCGCTCCTGCTCGGTGATCACCCCGGCCGCGACGGCGTTGCGCATCATACGGCCCACAACGCATTGGGGTCGCGTCGTCGAGAGATGCCGGGCCGGACGGGTCCTTCAGTAGCCGTAGCGGTTCCTCCGAGCCTCGCGCTCGGCGGCCCGCGCGTCTTGCCGGGCGCGGTGCTCGGCGGCCCGCGCGTCCTGCCGGGCGCGGTGCTCGGCTTCGCGATTCGCGCGCGCCTGTTCCGCGGTGGCTCGGTCGATCGCCGCGGCAACGGGATCCACGCTCGGCTGTGTGGCTACCGGCGCGACCACTGTCGCGGCGAACGGATCGACGAAGTCGAGCTCGATCGGCGCGGGCGGCGGCGGCGGCGCGCGGCTGCGCCCGACTGCGAACCCGATCCCCGCGGCGACGAATGCGACCAGCACCCATGCTCCGATCTTGCCCATAGAACCGCACTCCCGTGCTCGCAGCGCGTCGAATGAGCCGGTCAGGCTAGCTCGGTGACCGACTCGGGTTGGGTGGGACTATCGGAGGTCCCTTTTACAGGTTTCGCACGAAGAGACCGACTGGCCGCTTTACTGGCCTTCTTTCGCGCTTCCGTGGCCTGGTCGCCCTCCAGCACTTCCCGCTTGATGACCTCATTCAACAGCACGTCGCGAATCTGTTCGGAGTCGATTCGAACGTCGGGCGATATGCGCCGCAATTCGCGGCGGATTACGTCTACCACCGGGTCCGTCTGCAACATGGCGCCCACGTAGAAACGGGACAGGGCCTGCTTCTGGGTGTGGTACTCACCCAGCACCGACCGCTGCCACCCCTCCTTGCACCACAGGTACAGCAGCTCCAGATCGCTTTCAGTCCGGGAGTTCAGCGCGCAGAAGTCGATTTCCAGAACCAGTTCCTGGTCGATCGGCTTGGCGAAGATCAGTCGGTAAACGCGCCACACCATTCCGTTGGTGAGCAGCACCCAGTCGACCCCCTGATTGGCCGCGTAGTCGATCGCCTGCTTCACGTGCTGGTCCTTGAGGTCCAGTCCGATCGCTTTGACCTCGATCAGCGTCTCAAGCTGCCCGTCGATCTTGATCGCAAGGTCGCAGTAAGTGCCGCGGATCGAATGCTCGGAGGTCACGTCGGAGTACTTGTCGTAACCGAAGACGTCGGCAAGCATGTCTTTGATGATGGTTACCGTGTCGGCCTCGCCGACGTCGCGGGCCTTCGCCGCGGCGAGAATGGGCTGATATCGCTTGAGTCCAGCTACCAGGCGCGTTGCGACCTTCTTGGGAACCGCGGCCATTACTCCCCCTCAGTTTGCGTGGCCGACGCGGCCACCATAGGGTGCCTACGCGGTCTGCGAGCAGGTCCGGCCAGCGTCCAGGGCTCTAGCTTGCACATCGTCCAGTTGGCAACTCCTGAGCCTGCGAGGGCGCGATGAAGTCTGCACGGACAGGTTCGACTCGTTCGGAACCGGCCAGCGAGGTGCTGAACCTTGAGGAAGCCGCCGACTCATGAGGCTCGGTCTGAAAGCTATGCAGAGGCTCGTGGACTCCGGTGCGGTGCCTGCCACTCGACTCAACCAGAAGCACACTGCCATCCTTCGCGAGGACCTGATTTCGTATCTCCGGAAGGAGGGACAGCGGCAGGCGGCAGCGCGCGCGGTGAGTTTGGCACCGAAGGCCAGAAGGCCCGGGCGCCAACGAGTGCGGCCGCCGGATCTGAGCAGGTACGAATAGAAGCTCTTGGAGGAGTAGGCGCGCTCCTCGCGGGTGCGCGGCCGGTTCCAAGGCGGTCACGCGTTCGCCAAAACGAATGGGGATACGTCGATGATTCCGAGCTCGAGTGAAGCCCGCCGCATGGTGGTCCAGGCGCTCGCAGCGAAGGTGCCGCAGGCCTTTCGGAGCCTGCAGGCCGCGGGCGAACTGGACTCCTTCGCCGATTTCTACGCTGTGGCCATGGTGGAGCGGATCCACGAGGTCAACGACCCTAGTGTCGCCTTGCGAATAGACGGCCCTCTTCTGGAGAGGGCGCGGCGCATCAAGGAAATCCGTGATCGTGCCGTCGAGCAAGTGTTGGCGGACATGCTGTCGACGGAAAGCCTGAAAGCAGCAACTACAACGTCCCAGCCGGAGGACTGACCCACGACGGGGTATGCCGCGCGTCGCAACGTCGCTGTTCGGTACGGATTGCCCGAGTTGACCGATACCGAAAAGAGCCCCCGCAGGCCGTTCAAAACGGGGCTGCCAGCGGTGAGGCTGGACGCGGGACCGTCGGACAAGCGGGGGCCAAGTCCAGGCTACCGCTGGAGACCTACGAAGGCAAACCGGAGGGCCGGTGTGGGTTGGGGTTGCTGCGGCGGGGCAGGTTTAGCGTGACGCGCGCCTTGCCTGCGGCGGTGGTCGGCCCGGTCGCCTTGCCACCGTGATAACGGCAGCGGCGGCGGCTAGGTTCACTCTTGCGAGTGCAGCGTCCACCGTTCGCGAGGTGGGCATCGCAGATAACTCGACGGGTCCCCTTTGGCGCCGCCAATTTGGCGGCTATCGGCTGGTCGGCTGGTTGCAGCAGTTTCATGGTGGGTCACCTAAATCCTACGCGCGCGCGATCGGCGCATTTGCCTACGTGGGACCTATCGGCGGCGCCCCGAGGGTCCGCGAAGGTCTGCCAGCCGCCGAAGTGCTAACCGCTCGGCCTTCGGCAGGGTCGGTGTTCCGAGGTGCTGCTGGCATTTCTTCCGGCCCGCGATCGCTAGGCGTGTACAGCGGTCGCCCGCTGTTGTCGTCCCTGTGCACTGTCGACGGCCGTGCTTGTTTGCTGTGGCTCGGGATTGGGCTTGCTTGGCTCTCCGACGCGCGACGTCCTGCTTCCGGGCCGTCTCCTGGTCATAACGCGCTTGGACGCCTTCCACGCTGCCGAAATACGCCGCGAAGGCAGCCAGTACCTCCTGTTTTGTGGCGGGCGAAGGGACTCGCGGCCCCGACACTGTCTCGACGGTCTCCTCGACGATCTCGTGCCATAGCACCAGCAGTTCGGGGCTGCTCATCGGTAGTCCTCCATGCCTGAGGCGGGGTCGGCGAACCGCATGGTTTCGCCCTTGAACGCCACACGCTTGTAGCCGGTCGGACCGTGCCGGTTCTTCTCGATGAGAATCTCCGCTATGCCGCGGTCGGGCGAGTCTCGGTGATACACCTCGTCTCGGTAGAGCATCAGGATCTGGTCGGCTTCCCGCGTCAGTTCGTCGCTGTTGGCCAAGTCACCCGCCGTGGGGCGCTTGTCCGGGCGGGTATCCACGCCCTTGACCACCTGCGCCAGCGACACCACCGGGATTTGCAGGTCGCGCGCCAGGTTCTTCAACCCACGGGCGACCGCCGCCACCTCTGTGATGCGGTCCGCGCCGGGCACCGTGATGCGCTGCGCGTAGTCGACGAACAGCACCCGGATGCCGTACTGGTGCTTCCACTTGCGAGCCACGCCCACCAGCTCGTCCAGCGTCACTGCGCTGCGGTCGTAGATCCACATGGGGCGCTCTTTCGCCCGCGCCATGCCGTCGGCTAGCTTGGCCCAATCCTCCTCGTGGAAGTTGCCGGCCCGGATCGCCGCGGCGCCCACGCCCGAGGCCAGTGCCATCCGGCGCACGCCGATCTGCAATGTTGGCTGCTCGGCGGAAATAAGCCCCACCGGCACGCCCGTATCGGCAGCGGCCTCCACTAGCCCCAGCAGGAATGCCGTCTTTCCCATCGCCGGGCGGCCACCAATGATCGTCAGGTCCGAGTCGTGCCAGCCGCCCAGAATCGAATCCAGCTCTCGCAGCCCCGTAGTGATGCCGGGCAGCAGCCCCCCGTTGCGGTTAGCCTCCTCCGCCTGCGTGAAGGCCATCGAGAGCGCCTGCTTCCCCGTGAACTCGTGCTCGACCATCGATGCGCTCAACGCCATCAGGTCGGCAATCGCCGCATCAACTGCGCCAAGCTCGGCATCGCGCGCGCCGGCTAGCAGGCGTTGAGCGATGCCCGCAGCTTCCCGGCGGCGCCAGTTGTCTCGGATGATCGCGGCGTAGATCGGCGTCGTGCGGCCCGTGTAGGCGTTGGCAGCAAGGTCGAATATGTCCGACGTGTCGTCAGGTAGCGCCTCCGCCAGCGTGATGACGTCGGCCTCTTCACCGGCCAGCACCCGGTCGCGGATCGCCACCCATAGCCGGCGCCGGAACGGACTGGTGAAGTGGTCGGCAGACAGCAACGGCGCCACGTCGTGGAACGCCTCGTTGTTCACGATCAAGCCGCCAAGCACGGCTTCTTCGGCATGGGAGGGCGTCTGCATCACAGCGCCCTCCTGCCGCCGCCGGGCGCACTCGCCATAGGCACCACGTTCCCCGGCTTGGCATTGCGAATCCAGTTACGCCAGGTCGCCTTCCAGTCCGCCTTGCGGCCGTCCTTGCCGGCCTTTGCGTGCCAGAAGTCGGCGAACTTCGCTGCTTCCTGCCTCACGTCCACGTCGGTGCGCTCGGCCAGCGCCCATTGCCGCCAGTCCTCTGGCAAAGTCCAGTCAGCAGGGAGGCGTGAGCCGGAAGGCGACGCGCGCCGCTCCTTCTTTTGCTCTTGCTCCTGCTCTTGCTCCTGCTTTTGGCTTGCAAGGGGCTTGCAAAAGGCTTCGCTGGAAGGGGCGTCAGGCAGGTGGAACGCGGCGCCGTACAACTCGCGGAAAGCCACCACCAGCGGGCCCTTCGGCGCCTTGGACAGCTCGTTTTCGACCCCCTTGCACCGCTTGTCTTTGGGGTCGAGCTGGTGGGCGATCTGATACCGCGCCATCGCGAACACGAAAACGTGCTCCGAAGTCTGGTCGTAATCGCAGAAACCGGCTTCGATGGCCCTTTCAAGCCCCTTCGATGCCCCCTCCATGCCCAGCCCGGTTTCATGGGCGAGGTACAGGGTCGGGAGGTAGTACAGGCCGATCATGTTGGCGTGGGGTGAGGTCACCAGGTACATCGCCACGATCACCGCCTCGGGACCAGCGGCCTTCAGTTTCTTCCCGGTCTCCCCCGTCCAGAACTGTGGAGTGATCTTGCCGTAGCTGCGCACGGTCACGACCTCCCCACGGCGTTTCGCGGTCCGGAAGATCTGCTCGGTGCGACCGCGTTGCTCTTTCGCAACCCCCGCAGTGTTTCGAGGATCGCCACCTGCTCGGGCGGCCGACTGCGGCATGCAGACGCGATCACGTTCATCCACCGGCGAGCGGTTGAGCGATCTCCGTTGAGGAGGGCGCGCTGAGCGGCAGCGGCTGCGACTTGGATCTCGTGTTCGCGCCGCTCATCGTTGCTGAAACCTACGACCGGGCCGTTGGGGTTAGAATCGCTGCACAAGACGTAGCTTTGCCCGCAGCCCTGGTCCGCGACGACCGGGGCTGCTTCGTTTCTGGAAGCCATCGTGCTCTCCCTTAGCGGTCCGCGCCGTAGTGGTCGTTGAAATAGGTCGTCAGTTGCTCCGTCGTCATCCGACTATTGTTCTGCTCGGCGGCCGCGAGAAACTGGTCCAACGTCGGGGGCTTGTTGGCGTTACGGCTGGTGAGCGCCGTCACCCGCGCCTGTAGCGGGGCGAGCATCGCCTGCCGCTCGTCGGGCTTCAGCATCGTGTTCTCGTTGATCGCCTTGATCTGCTCCGACAGCGCCTCGTACTGGATCGCCGGGGTGATCCGCCCCTCGTTGGACAGCTCGCGCACCGGCGCGCCGTCTGCGCCGGTCAACGGGGTCAGCGTGCCGTCGGCCCGCAGGACGTTGGTGGTGCCGGCCTGGTCGGTCAGTGTGCGCATCACGCGCTGGCCCTGTGCCGCGGCTTTGCCCCGCTGGAGGTCCGCCCGGACGTTGAACTGCGCGGCATCCAGCCGGCGACCGGCGAAGGCTTCGTTGGCCGCCGCGACGTCCCGCTGCTGCTGCAGAGCTGCTGCCGCGGCGTTGTTCTGGCCTGCCAGCGCCGCCTGCTGCTGCCCGCCCTGCTGCTGCATGTAGGCCTCCATCAAGCCACGGCGCACGCTCGGGCTGCGGCGGCCGACCGTCATCAGGGCGTTCTCCAGCCGGCGCTGCGCCTCGCCCCCGTACACGCCGCCAGTGGTGCCGCCGGGGTTGCCGATCACGGCGCTGCCCTGGTTGGCCGGGGCCTGGTGGCGGGTCGGGTTGTCCGACGCCACCACCGGCTGCGACAGGGTGCGCTGCACGGGGGTGGGCACCCCACCGAAAGACTGGCTCTGCACCCCGCCAGACGGGGCATAGGACGGCAGTTGCCGAGTCACGCCGTTGCTGCCCGTGAAGGTCTGCGGGCTGCCCGGCTTCGGCGCTGCCGGCGCGGGAGTCTCCACGGCCGCTGTCGCCGCAGGTGCCGCAGCGGTCGCAGCGCCTTGCGCCCGGCGTGCCGGGGCGTTCGGGAGGGTGTTGGCCGCTGCCGGTGCCTGGCCGCCGGCCGGAGCCGTCACGGCCGGCTTCGGCGCCGCCGCCGGCGCCGCGCCGGCGAACCCGGCCGCGAAGTCGCCGACCGCCCGGGACAGGGTGCGCCGCACCGGCGCCGTCGCCGCGGTGATGCCGGCGTTAACCACCTTCGCCGCGCCCATCGGCGTGCCGATCTTCGACGCGGTGCGAGTGGCAGCGCCCAGAGTGCGTGCTGTGGTGGGCTGGTCGATGCCCTCAGGCTCGCGACCGTTCAACGGGCACCTCCGGCCGCGGTGGCGCTGCCGTCGTTGCCTGCGATCAGGCGCTGGATATCCGAAGCGCGCCAGCAGGTGGAGCCTCCCAGCTTCAAAGGTCGGGGGTAACGGCCGTCCTTCACGCCCTGGAGAAAAGTGGATCGAGAGATACCAAGCAATCCCGGGGTGCCGGTCTTGGGGTCACGGGTGATATCGCGAACGCGCAGCAGCGAGTCGTGGGGGAGGGGCGGTGCCATGTGGTCTCCGAGTTGTGATTGCTCGGATCCATGCTGATCGTGTCGCACAGACTCGGATAGCGCACGCATCAACGCGGGAATCTTGGGGTTCTGTGCCCTACTACTCCCCCAACTCGTCTAGCAGCCGCCGGCCTTCTTTCATGCGCCGCCTCACGTCCGAGATTCCCAGCCCGGCCGCCGCGAAGGTCGCCCGCAACAAATGGGCGTAGTCCCCGTCAACGTAGAAAGAGGGCTCTTTCCCCAGTCGGGCTCGAAGTACCCGCGCGACTGAGTAAGCCAGGTAGCTGAGGTGGTAGTCAGGCGGTCGGTGGGCAGCTTGAGTCACCGCGTTGGCGGCGGTGGCCAGGTCGCGGAGATCTTCCAGCGCTCTCAAGTAGCGAGAGGAGAACCGCGCTGGTTTTTCAGCCGCAGCACTTGGGGTGTTGTTCTTCAGTGCGCTCGCCAACTCAGTCAGTAGGTCGGGAGAGAGGGCAGGGAACGAGTCAGCAGCGCATTGGGCGGCTCTGGCGAACTTCCGGAGACTCGCCACCTCGTCGGCTCGTCGTGAAGTTGCTGTAATGGCTTGCTCATAACAGGTCACTGCTGCTTGCAGCTCAGTGACTGCCGCCTCCGCGTCGGCTTGTTGCGTCGCTAGTGCGTAGGCCAGCGTTTCCACCCGCTGCCATCCCGCCTGCTTGAACTGCAGCCGCCCGGAGGAGGCCGCCGCAGTGGTAAGGCGCTTGGGCATTTAGCTGCTCCGGCGAGCCTGGAAGTGGTCGCGCAGCCGCATCGCAATATGGAGGTGGTCGGAGCCCCGGTAGAGGCAGCAGACGATCTGATGGCCCGGCGGGATAGCTGCCCCGCGAATGAAGTCGATCAATTCAAGTCGGCCCTCCTCGCTGGCGGTCAATACCAGTGGAGTCTTGCTGTCGGCATGGGCATGCTCGGGCAGGTGGAGGTCCAGCCAAGCCCGACCCGCGGCCAGGACGAAAACGTCGTCGTCAACTTCGTCGGTCGGGATCCGGACATCCGCGAGCCGCTCCACGTGCCGGAACTGTCGACGGCCACGGTCGACCGGTGTCGGGAACTGAAGCACATTGCTCGCGGGTGCTACGCTTTCAACAGCCATGATCGTTCTCCTATCGAACGGTGGTGGAAGTCGGCCGGTTGTGTCTCGTCCACACGCCGGCCGGCGCTTTAACCGGCCTCAGCCCGATCCGGTGCGCTTGAAGGGGATAACAGTGCGGGTGTCGGCCTTCAAAGCGTCGAGGTAGTCTGCCCATGCCTGCATCATCTTGCGGCGTTCTGACAGGTGGGCAGTGCGGTTGTAGGCGCGCCCGTTCGGGTCACGGACGGCGTGTGCGAGCTGATGCTCGATGTAGTCGGGGCGGAACTGGAGGGTCTCGTCCAGGATCGTGCGTGCCATTGCTCGGAACCCGTGGCCGCTCATTTCACCCTTCTCGAAGCCCATCCGACGCAGCGCCGCCAGCACGGCGTTGTTGCTCATGGGCCGCTTCGGACTGCGCGCGCTGGGGAACACGTAGCGGCCGCCGCCAGTCAGGGGGTGCAGCTCCTGGAGGATTGCCACGGCTTGGCTGGACAGCGGCACCAAGTGGGGCTGGCCCATCTTCATCTTCTCGCCGGGGATGTTCCACTCCGCGACGTCTAGATCGATCTCCGACCATTCGGCATGGCGAAGCTCGCCGGGGCGCACGAACAGCAGCGGTGCGAGCTGCAGAGCACACCGGGTGACCGGAGTTCCGGCATAGGCGTCGATGGCTCGCAGCAAGCCGCCAACTGCGGCGGGATCCGTAATTGCCGAATGGTGCCGTTCCGGCGAAGGGGGCAGGGCGCCCTTCAGGTCGGCGACCGGGTTGCGCTCGGCGCGGCCCGTAGCGATCGCATAACGCATGATCTGTCCGCAGTTCTGCAGGATCCGATGCGCGGACTCGATGGCTCCCCGGTCCTCCACGCGTCGAGCCATCCGCAAGAAATCAGGCGCGGTGAGGTCGGCGACGGCGCTACTGCCGAGCCACGGGAACACGTCGTTCTCCAGCCAACCGGTGACCTTCACCTTGTAGGCGTCGACCCAATCGCGCTTGGCCAACCACTCCCTCGCGACGACCTCGAAGCTGTTCGCGGCCCGCTCGACCCGCGTCGCCCTGGACGCCTTCCGGTGCTCGCTGGGATCGACGCCGGCAGCGAGGAGCTTGCGGGCATCGTCCCGCTTTGCGCGCGCGTCAGCCAAGCTGGTGTCGGGGTAGGTGCCCATGCTCAGCGTCTTGCGCTTGCCCAGGTACCGGTAGTCGAAGCGCCACCAGCGGGACCCGCCCGGGGTCAGCAGCAGGTAGAGACCGGCACCGTCTGTCAGCTTGATCTGCTTGTCGGCCGGCTTGGCCTTGCGGATGGCGGTGTCGCTCAGCGCCATGACGGTAGCTCCGTGACGGTAGGTCGTATGGCGGTAGCCGCCGTTACCGACAAAGCTACCGACGCTTACCGTCGGATTGCAACAGCCCAACTCGGACTCGACTGGACACAAAAAGGCCGGAACCCTTGATTTCATTGGGGGTTCCGGCCTGATCTGGACTGCTTTGGAGCTTGAATTGGTGGAGGTGGGCGGAATCGAACCGCCGTCCGAAGGCCCTAAACGCCGTCCGCCAGTGTCCGTGCAGGTCCCGTAACGCATTGTTTCGCATGGGGTATCGCTTGCCATTGTCCCTGTAAGTCCGCTACTGTTTTTCCGTACGGAGTCCGTACGGACGAATTCAGGAGCGCCAAGATGGCACGCGAACAGATCGACAAGGCGACCGTTCGCCGCAAGCTGGCACCGCGCCGGGAACCGTATTGGGGCGCGCCGGTCGAGCGCGGGCTGTTCGTCGGGTTCCGTCGTCTGGAGCATGGCGGTAACTGGGTAGCGCGCTGGCGCGACGATGAGGGGAAACAACGCTACTTCGCTATCGGCCCCGTGACCGATGCGATGGACTATGACGCCGCCAAGAAAGCAGCGCGCCAGTGGCAGCGCGCGGCAGCGTCGGGCGTCGATACGCGAGAGGTCCGCACCGTGTCCGACGTGTGCCGCGACTACACGGACGCGATGGGGGCGCAGGGCAGGGACCGGGCGGCGACCGACACCGAGAAACGATTTTATCGGATCATCCATGCGGACCCCATCGGCAACTTGCGCGCCGACAAGCTGACCCAACGCCACATAGAGGCGTGGCGCGACCGCATGGAGGCGGGCGAGATGACCGGCCGCAAGTCCGGCACGCCATCGCGCGCAACGATCAACCGCAACCTCACGTCACTCAAGGCGGCTCTGAATCGCGCCGTGAGCCGCCGCGAGATTCCGCATGAGCGAGCCGTCGAGTGGGATTCAATCAAGCCGCACCGGGGCGCGGATGGCCGGCGCGAGTTGTTCCTAGACCTGGAGCAACGCCGCGCGCTGTTGAACGCGACTGCTGGCGACTTGCGCGACCTGCTGACTTGCATTGCTCTGACCGGATGCCGGCCGGGCGACCCCGCCGCGATGCTACGGAAGGACTATGACAAGCGGACCGGCTCAGTGACGTTCCGCACCAAGACCGGGGCGCGGACCATCCCGGTATCACCCGCGGCCAAAGAGCTATTCGACCGACTGGCAAAGTCCAAACTTCCGACCGCGTTGATGTTTACCAATGCCGGCGAACCTTGGACACCGCAGGCATGGGCGCCGAAGGTCAAAGCCGCTGCGGCAAAGGCAGAGCTTCCGCCGGAAACGGTCGCGTACACCCTGAGGCATAGTTGGATCACGAGCGCGATCATCGGCGGAATGGACCCGGTGACGGTGGCGCGGCTAACGGGCACGTCGCTAGAAATGATTTCTAGGACCTACGGCCACCTTGTCCAAGATGCCGCACGCGAGCGGCTGGCGCAGGTGAGTTTCGTCTGAGATTCCGGGCGACCGGATAAAGCGCCGGCCGGCGTGTGTATCAGACACGACCGGCCGACTTCCACAACGCTCTAACTAGGAGAGCAATCATGGCAACTGAAAATTCTACCGTTGAGCAGGCCCGCACCGACGACGAGCGCGAGATGCTGCGACTGTGGCGCGCGGCGGACGACACGGGCCGGGCAAGGATTCGCGCCGCGTTCGCTGGCGTGCTGTCCGGCCAGATCACGCCCGAGCAGGTCCGCACGATGCAGCCGGCACAGATGGTGGCGATGCTCGACACGCTGGCGGGGGTGCGGGCATGAAAGACCACGACGACAAGGTGGTGAGTCTCGCCACGGTGAGCCGGGACCGCCAGCCGCAATTGACCGATGCGGAGCTGGTGCGCATCCGCGCGATGCTGGAGCAATTCGAGGCGATCAAGCAGGCGTGTCCGATAGCCCGGAAAGTCGCTGGAAACGATTGACGTTCTACCCGCGCCTAGCCCGACGGGGCGAAAAGCCGGTCACCCTGCCGGCCTGGCGCGGACCTTCTCAGGGGCGCGGAGGGTGGTGCGATGAGTGAAGCATTCGGTTTCATCAAAGGAAGCCGTCCAAAATTCTTCGATGAGGGAGCGGAGCTACGTGGTGAGCGCGTGGACCTCCTGGGGTTCTCTTTCGACAGCGAGATGTCGTTTGGGATGGTGGGCCGCATCGTCGAAGGTGCAAGAAGTACCTTCGTTGGGTGTCACGAAGACTTCCCGCGTGCAATTCTGTGGTTCGCAGACGAGATGCTCGCGTCGATTCTGGAGCGGGTTGCTGTGAAGTCGAGCGAGGGGGAGCCGATCGACGCCGATAGTTTGGACTTCAGGAGACTGAATCAGCTGGACTTCATGCATTTGGTCCTGATGACCCTTGGCAAGAGCCGGTTTACGTTGGGCGATGAAGATCAGGACGTTGGCGAGTATGACGTCACCCCGGCGAGGTTCTGTGCAGCGTATGCGCTTCGGATGACCTACAACGCGACGCTGGAGTACATGCGCCACTCCGAGCACCTTCGCACGTACTACCTGATGCAGGCTTCCACTGCGTTTGGTTTGATGCAAGTCGTGGAGCCTGCATCGGAGGCTTCGATCTACGATGCGGTGAACTCCTCACTACGGAGCGAGGCAGCCCGTAAGTCGGCCGCAGCCCGTTATGCGAACGATCCGAAAGCTAAAGCGATGGACGAGATATACGAAGAATGGGAGCGCTGGCAACGGCGGGAGTCCAACTATCGGAGCGAAGCCGACTTTGGTCGCCAGATGCACCTTAAACATCCCGAACTCGTGAACGACAGGTCCATTGCTCAGCGTGCGGCGGCGTGGAGAAAAGAACGCCGCAATACATCAAGCTAGCAGAATGTCCACGTGCTAGCACTGTGACCAACGTACCGGTGATCCACCCTTAAATGCTCGCGTCATCCATGCAACCCCGCATGGACAACGTCGGAGCAGACAAGTGCAAGAGTCGTCATCCGCGCCGCTGGCGCATCGCATCCCGGACGCCTGCCAACGTATCGGCCTGGGGCGTTCATCCCTCTATGAATTGATCAAGGCCGGGCGGCTGAAAACCGTCCGCATTGCCGGCCGTACGCTGGTGCCCGAAAGCGAGTTGCAACGGCTCGTCGCGGAGGCGGAAGCCGAGGCGGTACAGTCATGAGCGCCGACCTGCGACTGCTGCGGGCGCTGTACTGGCCCGAGAACCTGGCCGAGCGTGGCGAGGCGCTGGCCGCGAAGCTGGCGGAGTTGTCGGCCCGGCCGCACGTTGAAGCCTGCGACGTACTGTTACGCGACTTGCACCAAGCTCACGCGGCGGTGGCGATGCTGCGCGGCGTGCTGTTGCGGGAGGTGCGCGAATGAGCCGGCCCGCGACTCGGGGCGCGGCGATCACCGCGTATTGCCGGAGCTGCACACACGATCCGCACGCCGCCGGGAATTGGCGCGAGCAGGTGACGCTGTGTCAATTGACCGAGTGTCCGCTGTGGAGCTTCCGGCCGATCACCCGCAATGCGCCCGCGTGGGTCCGTGATCCGGCCAACCTGCCGGACGGCTGGCGGAACCTTCATCACGACGCGGCATATACCTACCTACGCGATTCCATCGCCGCTAGTAGCTGTGCAGCGCGTGAGGGAGTGCCGCACAAGTCATGCGAGGGGGTACCCGCTACAGGGGTAGCTCCCAACGGTGACAGGTGCCAGAAAGAGGTTGTTTCCGGAGGTGGCCGATGAGCACCGACCGGACACGGCGGCAGGCGCTGTACTCGCCCGAGACGCTGGCGGACATGGGCGAGAAGCTGGCGGCGCAACTCGCCGAGCTGTCGGCCCGCCCATGCGTGGACAAGTGCGACGCGATGGTGAGGGAGTTGGCTGAGGCGACGACGGCGGTCCATCGGCTGCGGTCCGCACTACGGGGGCACCATGAATAAGTATTTCAAGGTGCCGATGGGTGCGGCGCGTGCCCTTGTCGATTCGTCGCAGGGACCGGAGTTGCTGGCCGGCTATATGACCTTGCGGCGCTGGTCATGCGGCACGGACTACGGTTACACGGCAGCGGGGGCGCAAGCGATCCGAAACGCGACCGGCGTTAGCGACTTCCGTTCCAAGCTGGTACTTCAGGAGTTGCTGGCGCTGCGGTTTGGCGAGCGGGGCGAGTTGTCGTTGATCACCCCGACCGGCAAGCGGATCAAGAACGCGCGCGAATACCGGTTTGGCGAATGGGACGGCGTGTGCGCGTACGTGCCCGACCTGCTGATTCAACCCGGCGCCTCGCCACTGCTGAGGCTGCTGACGGCGGAGGAGTCGCCGGAGGTCCGCAGGGATGCGCTGCTGCAACTGCTGCACGTCTACGCCCATGTCGATTACGGCGAGTTCCTGGGGGTGAACCCGGATCAGTTCGTGTTCAAGCGATGGACCGGGGAGGGCATGGCCCCGATTGGCGGCGACGATATCGAGCTTGGCTATCAGGGGCAGGTCGGGAACCTGCATTTCTGGCTGATGCGTGAGAACCCGGACGACCTGCGGCATAGCTTTCGCCACGTCGGAGAACGCATTTACACGCCCGGCGAGGATGCGATGAGCCGGCTATGGGCGGGCCACGACCTGTTGTTGTCCATCGGGCTGATTTGCCGGGTCGCGCTGGTGGAGAACGGAATCGAGCCGTTCCCGCTGTGGGTGTTCAGTCCGGCATACCGCGAGGCGCTGGCCGGAACCGGCGTGGCCGGCGACTTGGCCGACGGCATGTATCGACTGGCCGGTAATAACGGGCTGGACCCGGACAACCTGATTATTCGGCACGCGACCAGTGAGGACGCCAGCCGCTTTGGAACCGAGTTGTTCTATTGCGCGACGACGACCGGGCAGATGCCGACGATCCGCACGGTGTACGCGCCGCTGTTCCATGCACCCACGCCGCTCAATCTGGAGGGGCTGGCCGGCATGGGTGAGCGGACTGCCGCATGGGTCGGCCGGCTGAAGTGGGAAGGCCGGAGGGCGGCAGCGTGACCGCTACTAGGATGTTCTGGATGCTTTGGATGTTCTGGACGTTCTGGATGCTCAGGATGTTTCTGGATGTTTCTGGATGCTTAGGAAAGAACTATAGGGCGTTTCCGAAAAAGCCCGGAAAACGCCCATTCCTGAGATCACCGTCATGAGCAACAACGTGCGAGTGATCACCCCGCCACCGCGCGACGCATGGGCGCTCGCCTTTGTGCGGCAGATGGCAGAGCAAAAGCGGTCGGCAGCGAAAGAGCCAAAGCGCGGCACGGTTATCGACTTCCGGGCAGCCAAGCGCCGACTTCGCGGATAGGGGGACAACATGGCAGACGGCGGACGGGCTGGGATCAGCACGGTGGAGCGCGCTGCGCGCTTGCTGGCGGCAAGTTACGGGCAAGGGTCGGCGCTGGGGTGCAAGGTGGATCAGGTTGGCGCGGTGGATCACGACACGCGCGGATCGACGGTGGCGATCGCGTGGCGCGGGCATCGTGAGGAATCAGCCGCGCGGCAGATTGGCGAGGGCACGCGGGCGCGTGCGATGCATCGCTGGGTCCGGAGCGAGGGCGTGGCGGCCCTGCCGAGCTTCCGGCCCGATAGGGATGCCGTTGCCGCATTGGGGCGCGTGGAGACGGTGCCCGGCGCGCTGCTGCGCGTGTATGCGTTGGAGCAATGGTCGGCCTGGCCGATGGTGGAGTCTGCTGCGCTGGTGGTGGTGGCCGGCAAGGGTTCGCGCGAGGCGGTATGCGATGCGATGGGGCGCATCCTCTGGCGGGTGGCGGCTGTGTCGCAGGATGAGCGGGCACGGCTGCTGGGGATGCGTGCGGCTACCTACCGGACACACACGCGCAAGTCTGAGGCGCTGCTGTGGCGATGGTTGGATCGCGGTGCCGGGCAGTTGCTCGCGGGCATGGCTGCAATCAAGGCAGAGCGGCGCAGGGTGGAGTCCGTGCAAGGCGGCGACCCGCTGCGCGGCGGACGTTCCGAGCCGTGCGGGTTCCGTGCGGAGTGCTGGTGGAAACCGGACGGATATGCACCCGTCAGACGGCATGAATAGTGCGAGGTCCGCGCCGTCCCGTTGATCGTTCGCCGCGTGCCCTGCCGCGTTATGCAGGGCGACTAATTGCCGACTTTCCGGACGCCATAAAAAGGGGGACGGGCGGTCAAAACTCTCCACCTGTCTATTCCCACGACCGGCCGCTTCCCTTCCTTCGCCCATCCGCAATTGGGAAGACGGGGGCGGAAGAAGTCCCCGACGGCGCGCCCATGACCGGCCGTTCCCGCTTGCTGTGCAATTTCGCAAGGATTCCATGACCGACCGTGACCCACAACCGAGGCCGTCCGTGACATGGCCGCCGCGTCGAGTGTGCCCGCAATGCGGCGGACCGCTGGGGGCTTCGTGGTTCAGTCGGAAGCGGTATTGCAGCGACAAGTGTCGGCAGCGGGCCTGTAGGGAGCGACAGGGGAAATGAACGCATTTCATTACACCGTGTTCCCGGCATTGCCGGGAATACTGTCGGAATCACGCATACGGCCGCGCGCCAACGACGAAGGAGGCAGCCGGCTGGAGGCCGTGTGGTTTTCCGTGAACCCGCACTGGGATGAGGGAGCCGGGTTCCTGTGGGCTGACCCGCAGCGGCCGGGAAGCCGTAAACGCCTGACGATGGCAGCGCTCGATTGTGTGTTTGGCGTCGCGCGGTTGCGGACAGACACGAGTGACCTGACGCCACTTTCGCGGTGCCGGGACGAAGGGAAGATCGCGCGGGAGTATGTCAACTACTACTGGGGCGGCGCCGCGAGCGTTGGCGCGGATGCGGACGATTGGCACGTCTGGCTGCGCGGTTGTTATCCCCTGTCTCGCTGCGCGGGTCTTGAGGTCTATCAGGAAGGGAAGTGGACCCCGCTACGTTCCATGAACGACGCGCTTCCCATCGTGGCTCGGCGGTTCGAAACCCTGCGCGCGAGGATGGGTGGCGCACTCGATATGGGCGCCTTGCTCGCGCTGGCGGCGACGTTGAGTGATGGACGGTCTGCCTGATGCGCGCCGGTCTGCGGAGGAAACAACGTCGTGAGCGAGAAACACCGGTTAGCGATGCAGCGCCGTGAGCTAGAACGGCTGCTGTCGGGCTACGGGCTTCCCAAGTCGCTCCGTGTGGCGGTGGTCGCCGAGTTGGCGCCGGACGCTCTGGCGCGGCTGCTGCGCCAGTTGAAACCCCGCAATTTCTGGAGGCTTGGCCGTGAGTGACCCCATACAACTCCACCTGACAGCCGCGCGGCTGTTGATCGCGGCGGCGTGTCAGCAGATGAAGGCAGACGACCCGGAAGCGTTCGCGGCCATCGCGGTGGCATCCGAGCGCGGGGCATCGTTCCGAGTAACAACCGCCTTGTCAGTCGCGGGGCTTAGCGAGGTCAGTGTTGACCTTGTAGCCCCGGATGGCGTGGCGGCCAACGTGGCGCGCGTGGCGTTCGACAACCCCACGGCGCACTAACAACCCAAGTCCGGCGACCGCCGGCAGCGACGACCCAGACCTGATTCGGGGCTTGCCAACGCGACGTTGGCAGGCGACCGGCTGTGCGAGCGATTCCACAGCAGATGACGGCGAGGGGCGTTGAACGTGGCTAACGAGACGTGGCCGCAGACAACCCAACCCAATCCAAGGAACACGCAAACATGAGCAACACCGACATCGTGGCCGAGAGCATCGGCCAACTCAATTCCGCCTTCGCGGAGTTCAAGGAACATCACTCCGGCGAGCTGTCGGGCCTGCGGGCCGAGCTTGACGACCTGGCCACCCGTGCCGCTGGCCGCGAGATGGGCATCGGTAGCGGCCCCGCCACCAGCGCGACCGAGAGCGGCCGGGCGATG
>NZ_AVPT01000028.1 GCF_000768335.1 Lysobacter arseniciresistens ZS79 | reverse complement strand
CGCCGGCGTGGTCTCGAAGATCATCAAGTAAGAGCAGGTCGGTCGCCCGCGGCGCGGGCGGCAGTGGTCGGGACGGAGTTGCACGCCGTCCCGGAAACCCGCTAGAATGCGCGACCACCATGGGCCCGGCAGCTTTGTCGGGTCCATGAACCAGCGAAATGAGGGGCAGGAAGCGCCTCGTCTTCGCCAGACAGGGAAATGTCGCATGGTGCTGCCCGGCCCGGGGCTCCCGGCCGCGGTGGCTTCATGCGTTCGCAGATTCCGTCTGGGCGGGCCGGGAAACCGGCCTGCCTTGATTTTTGAGGGAGCCGGCAGCGTCTTCGCGAGCCGGCGTTTGCAGTTCACCGGGGTTCGGCGCAACCAGACGCCGGCCCGTCGCTCTTTTAACCAAGGAACACCGTCATGGCGGACCAGAAGATCCGGATTCGGCTGAAGGCGTACGATCATCGTCTGATCGACCGCTCGGCCAGCGAGATCGTCGAAACGGCCAAGCGGACCGGCGCGCAAGTGCGTGGCCCGATCCCGCTGCCGACCAAGATCGAGCGCTACACCATTCTCACCTCGCCGCACGTCGACAAGGACGCGCGCGACCAGTACGAGACCCGCACGCACAAGCGCGTGCTCGACATCGTCGACCCCAACGACAAGACCGTGGACGCGCTGATGAAGCTCGAGCTCGCGGCGGGCGTCGACGTCCAGATCAAGCTGACCTGAGGCCAACCACATGACTGCGAAGAAGTATTCGCTGGGCATCGTCGGTCGCAAGGCCGGCATGAGCCGGTTCTTCACCGAGGACGGCAAGTCCGTGCCGGTGACGCTGATCGAGGCGACCCCGAACCGCATCACCCAGATCAAGACCGTCGACGTCGACGGCTACAGCGCCGTGCAGGTCACCGCCGGCGTCAAGCGCGCGTCGCTGGTCAACAAGCCCGAGGCCGGTCACCTGGCCAAGGCCAAGGTCGAAGCCGGCCGTGGCCTGTGGGAGTTCCGCGTGGCCGACGACAAGCTCGGCGACTTCGAGGTCGGCGGCGAGATCCGCGCCGACATCTTCGAGGCCGGCCAGATCGTCGACGTGCAGGGCGTGACCAAGGGCAAGGGCTTCCAGGGCACGATCAAGCGCTGGAACTTCCGCATGGGCGACGCCACCCACGGTAACTCGCTGTCGCATCGCGCCCCGGGCTCGATCGGCCAGCGCCAGACGCCGGGTCGCGTGTTCCCGGGCAAGAAGATGTCCGGCCACATGGGTTCGGTCCAGCAGAGCACCCAGGGCCTGCAGGTGGTGAAGGTCGACGCCGAGCGCGGCCTGATCGCCATCCGGGGTGCGGTGCCGGGCGCGCCGGGCGGCGACGTGATCGTCCGCCCGTCGAGCAAGGGAGTATGACGATGGAACTTGCCATCAATAACAGCAGCAAGACCGTGTCGGTGTCCGACGAGATCTTCGGCCGCGAGTTCAGCGAGGACCTGGTCCACCAGGTCGTGGTCGCGTACCGCAATGCCGGCCGTGCCGGCACCAAGGCGCAGAAGACCCGCTCGGAAGTCGCCGGCACCACCAAGAAGTCGAAGAAGCAGAAGGGCGGCGGTGCGCGTCATGGCGCCCTGACGGCCCCGATCTTCGTCGGCGGTGGCGTGACCTTCGCGGCCAAGCCGCGCAGCTTCGCGCAGAAGGTCAACCGCAAGATGTACCGCGCCGCGATCGCCGCGATCCTGTCCGAGCTCAACCGCCAGGGCCGCATCACCGTGGTCGAGTCGCTGGCCATCGATTCGCCGAAGACCAAGGGCATGACCGCCCTGCTCAAGGACCTCGGCGCGGGCAAGCGTCCGCTGCTGGTCACCGAGGATGCCACCGAGAACCTGTACCTCTCGGCGCGCAACCTGCCGTATGTCGAAGTCCGCGACGTGCAGGGCCTGGATCCGGTCGCGCTGGTTGGCGCCGACTCGGTCGTGGTCACCGCCGATGCGGTCAAGAAGATCGAGGAGTGGCTGGCATGAACGACGCCAAGCTCTACAACGTGATCCGTGCGCCGCGTGTGTCCGAGAAGACCGCGCGCCTGCAGGAAGTTTCCAATCAATACGTCTTCGAAGTGGCGACGACCGCTACCAAGGCCGACATCAAGGTCGCCGTGGAAAAGCTGTTCGACGTCAAGGTCGAGGCGGTCAACGTGGTCAACGTGAAGGGCAAGTCCAAGGCCTTCAAGTTCCGCATGGGCCGCCGCGCTGACTGGCGCAAGGCGTACGTGAAGCTGGCCGAGGGCCAGTCGATCGACGTGATGGCCAAGGCCTGAGGACTGGAACCATGGCATTGATGACTTTCAAGCCCACCTCGCCCGGCCGCCGTTCCGCCGTCCGCGTGGTGACGCCCGGCCTGCACAAGGGTGCCCCGCACGCTGCGCTGGTCGAAAAGAAGAGCAAGACCGGTGGCCGCAACCACCACGGCCGGATCACCACCCGTCACATCGGTGGTGGCCACAAGCAGCACTACCGCATCATCGATTTCAAGCGCAACAAGGAAGGCATCCCGGCGCGCGTGGAGCGGATCGAGTACGACCCGAACCGTACCGCCCACATCGCCCTGCTGTGCTACGTCGATGGCGAGCGTCGCTACATCATCGCGCCCAAGGGCCTGAAGGATGGCGACCAGGTGATCGCCGGCCGCGACGCCCCGATCCGCGTCGGCAACACGCTGCCGCTGAGCAACATCCCGGTCGGTTCGACGGTCCACTGCATCGAGATGAAGCCCGGCAAGGGCGCCCAGCTGGCGCGTGCCGCCGGTGCCGGCGTGCAGCTGGTCGCCCGCGAGCAGGGTTACGCCACGCTGCGCCTGCGCTCCGGCGAAATGCGCAAGGTGCCGGTCGAGTGCCGCGCCACCATCGGTGAAGTCGGCAACGTCGAGCACAACCTCGAGAAGCTCGGCAAGGCCGGTGCCAAGCGCTGGCGTGGTGTCCGCCCGACCGTCCGCGGCGCGGCGATGAACCCCGTCGACCACCCGCACGGTGGTGGTGAGGCCAAGGCCGGCCAGGGCAACCCGCATCCGGTCACCCCGTGGGGCGTCCCGACCAAGGGTTACAAGACCCGCAAGAACAAGCGCACCCAGCAGTTCATCGTGCGCGATCGTAGGAGCTAATCGGCCATGGCACGTTCACTCAAGAAGGGCCCGTTCGTCGACCACCATCTCATCAAGAAGGTGGAGGCTGCGGCCAACAACAAGAAGCCGATCAAGACCTGGTCGCGTCGCTCGATGGTTCTGCCGGAGATGGTGGGCTTCACCATCGCCGTGCACAACGGTCGCAACCACATCCCCGTGCTGGTCAACGAGAACATGGTTGGCCACAAGCTCGGCGAGTTCGCCCTGACCCGTACGTTCAAGGGTCACGTGGCCGACAAGAAGAGCCGCTAAGGAGATGACCATGGAAGCGAAAGCAATCCTGCGCACCGCGCGCATCTCGCCGCAGAAGGCCCGCCTGGTCGCCGACCAGGTCCGTGGCCTGAGCGCCGAGCGTGCCGTCAACCTGCTCAAGTTCTCCGACAAGAAGGCCGCCTCGCTGATCCGCAAGGTCGTCGAGTCCGCCATCGCCAACGCCGAGAACAACCAGGGCGCCGACATCGACGAGCTCAAGGTCAAGACCATCATGGTCGACGAGGGCCCGACGCTGAAGCGTTTCATGGCCCGTGCGAAGGGACGCGGTACCCGCATCCTCAAGCGCACCAGCCACATCACCGTCGTCGTCGGCGAGGGGAAGTAACTCATGGGTCATAAAGTTCATCCGACCGGCATCCGCCTTGGCATTTCCAAGGACTGGAACTCGAAGTGGTTCGCCGGCAAGAAGCAGTACGCCGAGTACCTGGCCGCCGACCTGAAGGTCCGCGAGATGCTGCGCAAGAAGCTCGCCCAGGCCGGTATCTCGAAGATCTTCATCGAGCGCCCGGCCAACAACGCCCGCGTCACGATCCACACCGCCCGCCCGGGCGTGGTGATCGGCAAGCGCGGCGAGGACATCGACAAGCTGCGTAAGGAAGTCAGCGACATGATGGGCGTCCCGGCGCACATCAACGTGACCGAAGTGCGCAAGCCCGAGCTCGATGCCCAGCTGGTGGCCGAGTCGATCGCGCAGCAGCTCGAGCGCCGCATCATGTTCCGCCGCGCGATGAAGCGTGCGGTCGGCAACGCGATGCGCCTCGGCGCGCTGGGCATCAAGGTCAACGTGGCCGGCCGCCTCAACGGCGCCGAGATCGCGCGCTCGGAGTGGTACCGCGAAGGCCGCGTGCCGCTGCACACCCTCCGCGCCGACATCGACTACGGCTTCGCCGAAGCCAAGACGACGTACGGGATCATCGGCATCAAGGTCTGGGTCTACAAGGGCGAGATCTTCGATTTCTCCCAGGTCGGCCAGGAAAAGCAGGACGACAGCCCGCGTGGCGACCGCGGTGATCGCGGCGACCGTCGCGACCGTGGCCCGCGTCCGCCGCGTGAATCGAGGTAACCGACCATGTTGCAACCCAAGCGAACCAAATACCGCAAGATGCACAAGGGCCGCAATGACGGCCTGGCGTGGAACGGCAACGCCGTCAGCTTCGGCGAGTACGGCCTGAAGGCGACCGCGCACGGGCAGATCACCGCCCGCCAGATCGAGGCCGCGCGTCGTTCCATCAGCCGCTACGTCAAGCGTGGCGGCAAGATGTGGATCCGCGTGTTCCCCGACAAGCCGATCACCAAGAAGCCGATCGAAGTCCGAATGGGCTCCGGTAAGGGCAACGTCGAGTACTGGGTCGCCCAGATCCAGCCGGGCCGCATGATCTACGAGATCGAAGGCGTGTCCGAGGACATCGCCCGCGAGGCCTTCCGCCTGGCTTCGGCCAAGCTGTCGGTCACCACCCAGTTTGTTACCCGGACGGTGCGCTAATGGAACTGAAAGAACTCCGCGCGAAGTCGGCTGACGAGCTCAAGGCCCACCTGGTCGAGCTGCACAAGGAGAGCTTCTCCCTGCGCATGCAGAAGGCCACTGGCCAGCTCGCCAAGACCCATGAAGCCCGCCGGGTGCGCCGCGAGATCGCTCGCGTCAACACCCTGCTGGGTCAGCAGAAGTAAGGATCCACGCCATGACCGACAACAATACAGAGAAGGCGCTGCGCACGGTCGAAGGACGCGTGGTCAGCAACAAGATGGACAAGACCGTCACCGTGCTGGTTGAACGCCAGGTCAAGCACGCGCTGTACGGCAAGTACATCCGCCGTTCGACCAAGCTCCATGCGCACGATGCAGACAACGCCTGCAACGAAGGCGACGTCGTCCGGGTGCGCGAGATCGCCCCGATGTCCAAGACCAAGAACTGGAGCGTGGTTGAGATCGTCAGCCGCGCGGCCGAATAACGAGGAGGCTGAACCATGATCCAGATGCAAAGCTACCTCGGCGTGGCCGACAACTCCGGGGCGAAGGAAGTGATGTGCATCAAGGTGCTCGGCGGCTCCAAGCGCCGTTACGCCGCGATCGGCGACATCATCAAGGTCACCGTCAAGGACGCGATCCCGCGTGGCAAGGTCAAGAAGGGCGACGTCTACGACGCCGTCGTGGTCCGCACCCGCAAGGGCGTCCGTCGCCCGGACGGCTCGCTGATCCGCTTCGATGGCAACGCCGCGGTGTTGCTCAACAACAAGCATGAGCCGATCGGCACCCGCATCTTCGGGCCCGTGACCCGCGAGCTGCGCTCCGAGAAGTTCATGAAGATCGTCTCGCTCGCACCCGAAGTGCTCTGAGCGGAGGAATTGACATGAACCGTATCAAGAAAGGCGACCAGGTCGTTGTCACCGCCGGCAAGGACAAGGGCAAGAAGGGCGACGTCGTGCGCGTGGCCGGCGACAAGGTCGTCGTGTCCAACGTCAACATCGTCAAGCGCCACACCAAGCCGAACCCGCAGCTGGGCCAGCCCGGCGGCGTGATCGAGCGCGAGGCGCCGATCCATATCTCCAACGTCATGCTCTTCAACCCGGCCACGGGCAAGGGCGAGCGCGTTGGCATCAAGGTGCTGGAGGATGGACGCAAACTGCGTGTGTTCCGCTCCAGCGGTGAGGCGGTTGACGCCTGAGGAATGCTGAAATGACCACCCGGCTTGAAAAGTTCTACAAGGAAGAAGTCGTCCCCTCGCTGACCGCGAAGTTCGGCTACAAGAATCCGATGGAGGTGCCGCGCATCACCAAGATCACCCTGAACATGGGTGTGGGCGAGGCCGCCACCAACAAGAAGATCCTGGAGAACGCGGTCGCCGACATGACCAAGATCTCCGGCCAGAAGCCCGTCGTGACCAAGAGCCGCGTCTCCGTGGCGTCGTTCAAGATCCGCGACGGCTGGCCGATCGGCTGCAAGGTGACCCTGCGTCGCGAGAAGATGTTCGAGTTCCTCGACCGCCTGATCAACGTCTCGCTGCCGCGCGTGCGCGACTTCCGCGGCGTGTCCGGCAAGGCGTTCGACGGCCGTGGCAACTACAACATGGGCGTCAAGGAGCAGATCATCTTCCCGGAGATCGACTACGACCAGGTCGACGCCCTGCGCGGCATGGACATCGCGATCACCACCACCGCGAAGAGCGACGCCGAAGCGCGCGCCCTGCTGGAAGCCTTCCGCTTCCCGTTCCGCAACTGACCCGAGGAATACACCCATGGCCAAGACGTCCATGATCAACCGCGAGGTGAAGCGGGCCAAGCTGGCGGCGAAGTACGCCGCCAAGCGCGAGGAACTGAAGAAGATCATCGCCAGCCCGACCGCCTCGTACGAGGAAAAGGAAGAGGCCGTGGTCAAGCTGCAGAAGCTGCCGCGCGACTCGTCCCCGAGCCGCCAGACCAGCCGCTGCGCCCTGACCGGCCGTCCCCGCGGCGTTTACAACAAGTTCGGCCTCGGCCGCAACATGCTGCGCAAGGCCACGATGAACGGCGACGTGCCGGGGCTGCGCAAGGCCAGCTGGTAACCGTTGCACCTCCAGGCCGGCTGTCTGCTAGACTAGCCGGCTCGCAACACCCAAGCGCCACGGCCGCCCGGCCGTGGCGTCACAACTGAATTCGCAACAGCGGATATCGGTGCACTCATCAGGAACCACACATGAGCATGACTGATCCCATCGCCGACATGTTCGTCCGCATTCGCAATGCGGCCGCGGTCGGCAAGCCGACGGTGAAGATGCCGTCCTCCAAGATCAAGGTCGCGATCGCCAAGGTGCTGCAGGACGAGGGTTACATCCTCGGTTCGCGCGTGACCGAGGCCGGTCCCGGCAAGAGCGAGCTCGAGATCGAGCTGAAGTACTACGAAGGCAAGCCGGTGATCGAGCAGCTCAAGCGCTTCTCGCGCTCGGGCCTGCGCCAGTACCGTGGCAAGGACGACCTGCCGAAGGTGCTCGGTGGTCTCGGCGTCGCCATCATTTCCACCTCCAAGGGCATCATGACCGATGCGCAGGCGCGCCAGCAGGGCGTCGGCGGTGAAGTCCTGTGCTTCGTGGCCTGAGGGAGTAACGAACATGTCCCGAGTTGCCAAGAAGCCGATCGCCCTGGCCAAGGGTGTCGAACTGAACGTCCAGCCCGAGAACGTGACCGTGAAGGGGCCGAAGGGCACCCTGTCGATCGCCAAGCCTGCCGGCATCGCCGTCGCCATCGAGGATGGCCACGCCCACCTGTCGGCCAGCGAGCCGGCGCTGGTCCCGCTGACCGGTACCCTGCGCGCCATCGTCGCCAACATGGTGCACGGCGTGTCCACCGGCTTCGAGCGCAAGCTTGAGCTGGTCGGCGTCGGCTACCGCGCCGCGATGCAGGGCCCGGACCTGAACCTGTCGCTGGGCTTCTCCCATCCGGTCCTGTTCAAGGCCCCGGAAGGCATCACCATCAGCACCCCGACCCAGACCGAGATCGTCGTGGCCGGTGCCGACAAGCAGCGTGTCGGCGAGGTGGCTGCCAAGATTCGCGGTTTCCGTCCGCCGGAGCCCTACAAGGGCAAGGGCGTGAAGTACGCCGGCGAGAACATCATTCGCAAGGAAGCCAAGAAGGCCTAACCCGGCTTTCAGCTTTCGAGGACCAGACAATGAACAAGAACATCGCCCGCCTGCGTCGCGCCAAGTCGACCCGTGCGCACATCCGCGAGCTCGGCGTGCCGCGCCTGTCGGTGCTGCGCACCGGCCAGCATCTGTACGCCCAGGTCTTCACCGCCGACGGCTCGAAGGTCCTGGCAGCCGCCTCGACCACCCAGGCCGACGTCAAGGACGGCCTGAAGAGCGGCAAGAACGCCGATGCCGCCGCCAAGGTCGGCAAGGCGATCGCCGAGAAGGCCAAGGCCGCCGGTATCGAGAAGGTCGCGTTCGACCGCTCGGGCTACCGCTACCACGGCCGCATCAAGGCGCTGGCCGACGCCGCCCGCGAGGGTGGCCTGCAGTTCTGATGCTTGGATGCGTGGGGCTCCGGCCCCATGCATCGGTTCCACCCGCCGGCGCGGGGCGTGCCGGACGCAGTGGCGGGTTGCCGTCGCTGCGGAACACCCGCGGTAACCGACAACCATAAGCGGCCAAGCCGCAAGCAAATCCCCAACTTCCAGGAACTGAAATGGCTAACGAACGTGAATCGCGGGGGCGTGACCGCAACCGCGAGGAAATCGATGACGGCATGATCGAGAAGCTGATCGCGGTCAACCGCGTCAGCAAGACCGTCAAGGGTGGTCGCCAGTTCACCTTCACCGCGCTGACGGTGGTGGGTGACGGCGCCGGCAAGGTCGGCTTCGGCTACGGCAAGGCGCGCGAAGTGCCGGTCGCGATCCAGAAGTCGATGGAGTACGCCCGCAAGAACATGAGCAACGTCGAACTCAACGGCGGCACCCTGTGGCACTCGGTGAAGTCCGGCCACGGCGCGGCCCGCGTGTTCATGCAGCCCGCTTCGGAAGGTACCGGCGTGATCGCCGGCGGTGCGATGCGCGCCGTGCTCGAAGCGGTCGGCGTGAAGGACGTGCTGGCCAAGGCCGTCGGCTCGCGCAACCCGATCAACCTGGTTCGCGCGACCCTGCGCGGCCTGACGGAGATGCACTCGCCGGCCAAGATCGCGGCCAAGCGTGGCAAGAAGGTCGAGGATCTGATCAATGGCTAAGACCGAGAACAACACCGGCACCGTCAAGGTGCGCCTGGTCAAGGGCCTGCGCGGCTGCCAGTCGCGTCACCGCCTGTCGGTGCGTGCGCTGGGCCTGAACAAGCTCAACGACGTGCGTGAACTGAAGGACAGCCCGCAGGTGCGGGGCCTGATCAACAAGGTCCACTACCTGGTCCGGGTCGAGGAGTAACTGACATGCGTCTCAACACTCTCAAGCCGGCTGACGGCGCCCGCACCGAGCGCACCCGCGTCGGTCGCGGTATCGGTTCCGGCCTCGGCAAGACCGCTGGCCGCGGCCACAAGGGCTCGTTCGCGCGCTCGGGCAAGGGCAAGATCAAGGCCGGCTTCGAAGGCGGCCAGATGCCGATGCACATGCGCCTGCCGAAGATCGGCTTCCGCAGCCGCACCGCCGGCGACACCGCCGAGGTCATGCTGTATCAGCTCGACAAGCTCGAGGCCGGCGATATCGATTTCGCCGCGCTGCGTGCCGCCAAGCTGGTGCACAGCACCGCCAAGCGCGCCAAGATCGTCGCCAAGGGCGAGCTGAGCAAGAAGTTCGTGCTGAAGGGCGTCGCCGCCACGGCCGGTGCGAAGGCCGCGATCGAGGCGGCCGGCGGCAAGGTCGAGGAGTAATCCACGCATGGCGCGAAGCGGCAACGCAATGGCCGGCATGGGCGGCGGGCTCGGGAAGTTCACCGAGCTCCGCCAGCGCCTGCTGTTCGTGATCGGGGCATTGATCGTCTATCGCATCGGTTGCTACATCCCGGTGCCGGGGGTCAATCCCGAAGCGATGCTGCGGCTGATGGAAACCCAGGAAGGCACCATCGTGGACATGTTCAACATGTTCTCCGGTGGTGCGCTGGAGCGCTTCAGCCTGTTCGCGCTCAACGTGATGCCGTACATCTCGTCCTCGATCATCATGCAGTTGCTGGTGCAGATCGTGCCCAGCATGAAGGCGATCCAGAAAGAGGGCGAGTCCGGCCGCCGCAAGATTAACCAGTGGTCGCGGATGGGCTCGATCCCGCTGGCGGTGTTCCAGGCATGGGGCATCGCCACCGCGCTGCAGGCCGGTGGCGCCAGCCAGGGCATCCCGGTGGTCTACAGCCCGGGCTTCGGCTTCATCCTGACCGCGGTGATCTCGCTGACCGCCGGCACCATGTTCCTGATGTGGCTCGGCGAGCAGGTCACCGAGCGCGGCATCGGCAACGGTGTTTCGCTGATCATCTTCGCCGGCATCGTCGCCGGCCTGCCGTCGGCCGCGATCGGCATGTTCGAGCAGGTCCGCAACGGCGAAATGAGCACGTTGCTGGCGCTGGCGATCGTCGCGATCGTGTTGGCGGTGACCTACTTCGTGGTGTTCGTCGAACGCGGCCAGCGCCGGATCACGGTCAACTACGCGCGCCGCCAGGGTGGCCGCAGCGCGTACATGAACCAGTCGTCGTTCCTGCCGCTGAAGCTCAACATGTCGGGCGTGATCCCGCCGATCTTCGCGTCCAGCATCGTGATGTTCCCTGCCACCGCCGCGGCGTGGTTCGGCCAGGGTGATGCATCGTCGAAGATGCTGCAGGTCAGCCAGTGGCTGAGTCCAGGCGAGCCGCTGCACATGATCCTGTATGGCGGCATGATCGCCGGCTTCGCGTTCTTCTACACGGCGCTGGTGTTCAACTCGCAGGAAACCGCGGACAACCTGAAGAAGTCGGGTGCGCTGATCCCGGGCATCCGTCCCGGCAAGGCAACCGCCGATTACGTCGACGCGGTGCTGACCCGGCTGACCGCCGCCGGTGCGGCCTACCTGGTGCTGGTCTGCCTGCTGCCGGAAGTGATGCGCAGCCAGATGGGCATCTCGTTCTACTTCGGCGGTACCTCGCTGCTGATCGTGGTGGTGGTGGTGATGGACTTCATCGCGCAGATCCAGGCGCACCTGATGTCCCACCAGTACGAAAGCCTGTTGAAGAAGGCGAACCTGAAGGGTTCGCGCGGCGGTCTGGGCGCCCGCTAGTTTTTCCGGGTGCCGGTGGCGGAAGCTGCCGGTTCCCGCGCCACCGCCCCGCGGCGGCGCGAACGAAGTATCGGAATGCCGGGCACAGCTCCCGGCTTCCAGCAGGGCGACCCGGGCGACGTCTCGCGCACGGGTGGGTCCGGACCGGTCCGCGCGCCAGAGTAGTGCGCGGTGCCCGGCGGCGGCGGCTGACACCGTTGCTTCCTGGCAGTCCTGATCCGTCGCCGGAGCATGGGCACACTCCCCATGCCGTGGCATCCCGTGCCTCTGGCGCGGTGTGCTTCCTATGAACCCGGGACCTTGTTACAATTTCCGATTCACTCTGTCGAGTGTTCATCCAGCCGGGTTGTCAGGATCCGGCGGCCAAACCAGTTGGAGATCGCGTTATGGCGCGTATTGCGGGCGTCAACCTGCCTGCCCAGAAGCACGTCTGGGTCGGGCTGCAAAGCATCTACGGCATCGGCCGTACCCGTTCCAAGCAGGTCTGCGAGTCGGCCGGCGTCAACTCGTCGACCAAGATCCGCGACCTGTCCGAGCCGGAGGTCGAGGCCCTGCGTGCCGAGATCGGCAAGTTCGTGGTCGAGGGCGACCTCCGCCGCGAGATCGGCATGGCCATCAAGCGCCTGATGGACCTGGGCTGCTACCGCGGCCTGCGCCACCGTCGCGGCCTGCCGCTGCGCGGCCAGCGCACCAAGACCAATGCACGTACCCGCAAGGGTCCGCGCAAGGCCATCAAGAAGTAAGGGGTAGACAATGGCCAAGCCAGCACAAGCCAAGACGAAGAAGAAGATCAAGCGCGTCGTCACCGACGGCATCGCCCACGTCCACGCTTCGTTCAACAACACCATCATCACGATCACCGACCGCCAGGGCAACGCGCTGTCGTGGGCGACTTCGGGCGGCGCGGGTTTCCGCGGTTCGCGCAAGTCGACCCCGTTCGCCGCCCAGGTCGCCGCCGAGAAGGCCGGTCGTGCCGCGCTCGACTACGGCGTCAAGTCGCTGGAAGTGCGCATCAAGGGCCCGGGTCCGGGTCGGGAGTCCGCCGTTCGTTCGCTGAACAACGTCGGCTACAAGATCATCAACATCATCGACGTGACGCCGATCCCGCACAACGGGTGCCGTCCGCCGAAGAAGCGTCGCGTCTGAGGAGCTGAAGAACCATGGCTCGTTATATTGGTCCCAAGTGCAAGCTCTCGCGTCGCGAAGGTGTCGACCTCGGCCTGAAGTCGCCGGCCCGCGCGCTTGATTCGAAGTGCAAGCTGGAACAGAAGCCCGGCCAGCACGGTCCCGTCGCCCGTCGCGGCAAGCTGTCCGACTACGCCAACCAGCTGCGCGAGAAGCAGAAGGTCAAGCGTATCTACGGCCTGCTGGAGCGCCAGTTCCGCAACTACTACAAGAAGGCCGCCGCCAAGCGTGGCAACACCGGCGAAATCCTCCTGCAACTGCTGGAAACCCGCCTGGACAACGTCGTCTACCGCATGGGCTTCGCGGTGACCCGGCCGGCCGCGCGCCAGCTGGTCAGCCACCGCGGCGTCACCGTCAACGGCAAGTCCGTCAACCTGCCGTCGTACCAGGTCAAGGCCGGCGACGCGGTGGCGCTGTCCGAGCGCGCCCAGAAGCAGCTCCGTGTCCAGGAGTCGCTGACCGTCGCCCAGCAGATGGACCTGTCGCCGTCGTGGATCGAGGTCGACTCGAAGAAGTTCGCCGGCGTGTTCAAGGCGGTGCCGGACCGCACCGACCTGCCCGCCGATATCAACGAAGCGTTGATCATCGAGCTCTACTCGAAGTAAACCCATCTGTTCTTGAGCCTTCCGGCCCCGGCCGGAAGCTCGCAGGAGACCCCACAACATGACGGTTACCGCCAATCAGGTACTGCGTCCCCGCGGTCCCCAGATCGAACGCCTCGCAGGCAACCGCGCCAAGGTCGTGATCGAGCCGCTGGAGCGCGGCTACGGCCACACCCTCGGCAATGCGCTGCGCCGCGTGCTGTTGTCGTCGATCCCGGGCTTCGCCATCACCGAGGTCGAGATCGACGGCGTGCTGCACGAGTACACCACGGTCGAGGGGCTGCAGGAGGACGTGCTCGAAGTCCTGCTGAACCTCAAGGATGTCGCGATCCGCATGCACACCGGCGAGTCGGCGACGCTGTCGCTGGCCAAGCAGGGTCCCGGCATCGTCACCGCGGCCGACATCAAGACCGACCACAACGTCGAGATCCTCAACGGTGAGCACGTCATCGCCCACCTGACCAAGGACATGGCGCTGAACATGCGGCTCAAGATCGAGCGTGGCTACGGCTACCAGCCGGCCGCCGCGCGTCGCCGCCCGGACGAGGAAACCCGCGCGATCGGCCGCCTGATGCTGGACGCCAGCTTCAGCCCGGTCCGCCGCGTCGCCTACGCGGTCGAGGCCGCCCGTGTCGAGCAGCGCACCGACCTCGACAAACTCGTGATCGACATCGAGACCAACGGCACGATCGACGCCGAGGAAGCCGTGCGCACCGCCGCCGACATCCTCAGCGACCAGCTGTCGGTGTTCGGCGACTTCACCCACCGCGACCGCGGTGCGGCGAAGCCGGCCAGCAACGGTGTCGACCCGATCCTGCTGCGCCCGATCGACGACCTGGAGCTGACCGTGCGTTCGGCCAACTGCCTCAAGGCCGAGAGCATCTACTACGTCGGCGACCTGATCCAGAAGACCGAAGTCGAGCTGCTCAAGACCCCGAACCTGGGCAAGAAGTCGCTCACCGAGATCAAGGAAGTGCTCGCCCAGCGCGGCCTTTCGCTCGGCATGAAGCTCGAGAACTGGCCGCCGGCCGGCATCGCCTCGCACGGGATGATGGGCTGAGACCCGGCAACCTGCGCGGCACCGTCGCGCGCCCGGGCGAACACCCGGCGCGCGACCCCCGGCAGCCACCGGGGTTGTGATCCAGTAGCACCACCCGACGGGCCGAAGTCCGCGGGATCGCCGGTCACGGACGGCCGGCACGGACCATCCGCAGTCCAAAGCCACACCGCCACGATGGCGACAACGACGTCCAGCAGCTACAGCATTCAACAGGAACCCAAGTCATGCGCCACCAGAAATCCGGCCGCAAGTTCAGCCGCACCAGTGCCCACCGCGATGCGATGTTCTCCAACATGGCCGCTTCGATCATCAAGCACGGGGCGATCCGCACCACCCTGCCGAAGGCCAAGGAGCTGCGCCGCGTCGCGGAGCCGCTGATCACCCTGGCCAAGAAGGACAGCGTCGCCAACCGTCGCCTCGCTTTCTCGCGCCTGCGCGACAAGGAAGCGGTCGGCACCCTGTTCGTCGAGCTTGGCCCGCGTTACAGCGAGCGCCCGGGCGGCTACCTGCGCATCCTCAAGTGCGGGTTCCGCGCTGGCGACAACGCGCCGATGGCCTACGTCGAGCTGGTCGACCGCCCGGACGTCGCCGCGGAGTAATCCGCCGGCGCGGCATTGCGCCGCAGCCTCCGATCCAGCAGAAGCCCCGGTTCAAGCCCGGGGCTTCTTGCGTTGCGGCCCCGCGCCCGGGAGGGCTTCAACCGCCGCCGGCATGACGAGCGGGCCGGAAGGGTTGGTATCGCGGCCAGGGCAGCTCCTACAATGGCGGCCTCCATATCGTCGGATCGATGAGCATGTCCTTTCGCGCGCGCTTCCTGCTCGGTTTCCTGGCCTGTGCCGCACTGATCGGCTACGCGCTGTACACGCAGCTGGTCGGCGGCCTGCTGCCGTGCCCGCTGTGCATCTTCCAGCGCGTGGCCTTCGCCGTGCTCGGCGTGGTGTTCCTGGTCGGCGGCCTGCATGCGCCGACGGGCCGGGCGGGGCGCCGGGCGTACGGCGTACTGGCGATGGTCGCCTCGGTGATCGGCATCGCGGTGGCCGGCAACCATGTCCGCCTGCAGCACCTGCCGCCCGACCAGGTACCGGCCTGCGGCCCCGGGCTGGACTACATGCTCGACGTGATGCCGATCGGTGGCGTCATCCGCAAGGTGATGACCGGTTCGGGCGAGTGCGCGAACGTCGACTGGACGTTCCTCGGCCTGTCGATGCCGGCGTGGAGTCTGGTGTGGTTCGTGCTGCTGGCCGGCTGGGCGGCGTACGCGGCGTTCCGCCGGCGCTGACCGCGCGCGTCGCGGCCACGCGGCGTTTGCACTGCCCGCATCCGCGACGGATGATGGTGGGCCGTGACGCCACCGCCTGACCCCACGCCGATGCCCAGCCCCGACCGCAACCTGCAACCCGTGAACCTCCCGTCCGGCTGGGACGTCGATTCGTGGCGGACGCGGCCGGCGGCGCAACTGCCGACCTATTCCGATCCGACGGAACTGGAGGCGGTGCTCGGCGAACTGAAAGGCCTGCCGCCGCTGGTCACCTCGTGGGAGATCCTCGCTCTCAAGCAGCAGCTTGCCGAGGCGCAGGAGGGCAGGCGCTTCCTGCTGCAGGGCGGCGACTGCGCCGAGACCTTCGACGCCTGCTCGTCGGAAGTGGTGTCGAACCGGCTCAAGGTGCTGCTGCAGATGAGCCTGGTGCTCGTCCACGGCCTGCGCAAGCCGGTCGTGAGGGTGGGGCGATTCGCCGGCCAGTACGCCAAGCCGCGCTCGGCCGACACCGAGACGGTCGACGGCGTGACCCTGCCGAGCTACCGCGGCGACATGGTCAACGCGCCGGCGTTCGACGCGGCGGCGCGACGCCCCGACCCGCGCCGGATGGTCAAGGCGCACGCGCGCTCGGCAATGACGATGAACTTCGTCCGCGCACTGATCGACGGCGGTTTCGCCGACCTGCATCATCCCGAGTACTGGAACCTCAGCTGGGTCGGCCACTCGCCGCTGGCCGACGAGTACCGCGAGATGGTCGAGTCGATCGGCGACGCGGTGCGTTTCATGGAGACCCTGTCCGGCGCCGAGGTGCACAACCTCAACCGGGTCGACTTCTACACCTCGCACGAGGCCCTGCTGCTGCCGTACGAGTCGGCGATCACCCGGCAGGTGCCGCGCCACTGGGGCTGGTTCAACCTGGGCACGCACTTCCCGTGGATCGGCATGCGCACCGCGGCGATCGACGGCGCACACGTCGAGTACTTCCGCGGCATCCGCAACCCGATCGCGCTGAAGGTCGGGCCGTCGGTGACGCCGGACCAGCTGCTGCGCACGATCGACATCCTCAACCCGGAGGACGAGCCGGGGCGGCTGACCTTCATCCATCGCATGGGAGCGGCTGCGATCGCGACGAAGCTGCCGCCGCTGCTCGACGCGGTGCGCCGCGACGGGCGGCGGGTGCTGTGGGTGTGCGATCCGATGCACGGCAACACCGAGGCCACCGCCAACGGCTACAAGACCCGGCGCTTCGCCAACATCGGCAGCGAGCTGGAGCAGGCGTTCGACCTGCATGCCGCCGCCGGCACGCGGCTCGGCGGCGTGCACCTGGAGCTGACCGGCGAGGACGTCACCGAATGCCTCGGCGGCGCGCGCGACCTGACCGAGGCCGACCTCGAGCGTGCCTACCGCTCCACCGTCGACCCGCGGCTCAACTACGAACAGTCGCTGGAGATCGCGATGCTGATCGTGCGCAAGCAGGCGCAACTGGCGACGCCGGGCTGACCACCGGGCCGCAGCGGACGCCGCGCCACAAAAAAAGCCGCCCGGGCAGGGCGGCTTTTTCGTGTCCGGACGGACCGGCCGGCGATCAGCCGCCGCGGCTGGCGCGCTTGCGGTCGTTCTCGGTGCGGTGCTTCTTGCGCAGGCGGATCTGCTTGGGCGTGACCTCGACCAGCTCGTCGTCGTCGATGAACTCCAGCGCCTGCTCCAGCGACAGCTTGATCGGTGGAATCAGGCCTTCGTCCTTGTCGCTGCCGGCGGCGCGGAAGTTGGTCAGCTGCTTGCCGCGCAGGGCGTTGACGGTCAGGTCGTTGTCCTTGGAGTGGATGCCGACGATCTGGCCCTCATAGATCTCCTCGCCCGGCTCGATGAACAGGCGGCCGCGCTCCTGCATGGCGATCTGCGCGTAGGCCGGCGACGGCCCGGTACCGTTGGATATCAGCACGCCGTTGACGCGCTGGCCGATGTCGCCCTCCATCTTCGGGCCGTAGTGGTCGAAGACGTGGAACAGCAGGCCGGTACCGGCGGTCAGGGTGCGGAACTCGGTCTGGAAACCGATCAGGCCGCGCGCCGGGATGATGAACTCCAGCCGCACCCGGCCCTTGCCATCGGGCTCCATGTTCTGCAGCAGCGCCTTGCGCTCGCCGAGCCGGCCCATCACGCCGCCCTGGAACTGCTCCTCCATGTCGACCACCAGTTGCTCGAACGGCTCCTGCATGACGCCGTCGATCTCCTTGATGATGACCTCCGGGCGCGACACCGCCAGTTCGTAGCCCTCGCGGCGCATGTTCTCGATCAGGATCGACAGGTGCAGTTCGCCGCGGCCGGAGACCTTGAACTTGTCGGCGTCGCTGGTGTCCTCGACCTTCAGCGCGACGTTGTGCGCGGTCTCGCGGGTCAGGCGGTCACGCAGCTGGCGCGAGGTCAGGAACTTGCCACCGCTGCGCTCCTTGACCCCGGCAAACGGCGAGTCGTTGACCTGGAAGGTCATCGAGATGGTCGGCTCGTCGACCGTCAGCACCGGCAGTTGCTCGACCGCGGACGGGTCGCACAGGGTGTCGGAGATGCCCAGCGGGTCGATGCCGGAAAACGCGATGATGTCGCCGGCGCTGGCCTCGGGCACTTCGATGCGCTCAAGGCCCATGAAGCCGAGCACCTGCAGCACCTTGCCGTTGCGGGTCTTGCCCTCGCGGTCGATCACGGTGACCTGCTGGTTGGTCTTGACCTTGCCGCGCTGGATGCGGCCGACGCCGATCATGCCGACGTAGCTGTTGTAGTCCAGCGAGGTCACGCGCATCTGGAACGGGCCGTCGGGGTCGACGTCCGGCGCCGGCACGTGCTGGCAGATGGCTTCGAACAGCGGGGTCATGTCGCCGTCGCGTACGCTCTCGTCCATGCCCGCGTAGCCCTGCAGGCCGGAGGCGTAGACGGTGGTGAAGTCGAGCTGGTCGTCGGTGGCGCCCAGGCGGTCGAACAGGTCGAAGGTCTGGTCCAGCACCCAGCTGGCGCGCGCGCCCGGGCGGTCGACCTTGTTGACCACCACGATCGGCTTGAAACCCATCGCGAAGGCCTTCTGGGTGACGAAGCGGGTCTGCGGCATCGGCCCGTCCATCGCGTCGACCAGGATCAGGACCGAGTCGACCATCGACAGCACGCGCTCGACCTCGCCGCCGAAGTCGGCGTGCCCGGGGGTGTCGACGATGTTGATGCGCCAGCTCTCGCCGGTCTTCGGGTCGGTCCAGCGGATCGCGGTGTTCTTCGAGAGGATCGTGATGCCACGCTCCTTCTCGATGTCGCCGCTGTCCATCACGCGCTCGGACAGGACCGTGCGCTCGTTGAGGGTGCCGGACTGCTTGAGCAGCTGGTCGACGAGGGTGGTCTTGCCGTGGTCGACGTGGGCGACGATGGCGATGTTGCGCAGGCGTTCGATGGACATGCGGAAGGGCGCCCGGGGCGCGGCTCTTTTTGAAAGGAAGTCGGCCAGTATATAGAAAGTCCCGGTCCGCACGGCAGCGGCGGGGTGCTGGAGTATCCTTGGCGGTCGACGCATTCATCTTCCACCGGAGCATCCCCCATGAGCCTGATCGCCACTTTCGACACCGACCGCGGCCCGATCCGCATCCAGATGGAGCCCGAGAAGGCCCCGCTGACCGTGGCCAACTTCGCCAACCTGGCCAAGCGCGGCTTCTACGATGGCCTGAACTTCCACCGCGTCATCAATGACTTCATGGTCCAGGGCGGCTGCCCGCAGGGCACCGGCACCGGCGGCCCGGGCTACCGCTTCGAGGACGAGACCTCCAACGGCCTGTCCCATGACCGCGGGGTGCTCTCGATGGCCAACGCGGGCCCGGGCACCAACGGCAGCCAGTTCTTCATCACCCACGTGCCGTGCCCGTGGCTGAACGGCAAGCACACCGTGTTCGGCAAGGTGCTCGACGGCATGGAGGTGGTCGACAGCATCAAGCAGGGCGACAGGATCAAGTCGGTGACGCTGGAAGGCGACGTCGATGCCGCCCTGGCCGCCAAGGCCGACCGCGTGGCCGACTGGAACAAGACCCTCGACGCCAGGTAACCGCGGCCCCGCCGCGACGGGTCCGTCGGCCGCCTCGCCGGGGCCGATAGCGTCCGCCGGCCCGCCGTCCTTCGGCCCGGAACCCCCGGGCCGAATTAGTTTCACGTGGTACCATTTTCCGGTTGAACGGCCGCGGCCGCGGCCACTTCCGACCACCCCACCCGAGGTCACCAAGATGCCCCAGCTCGCCCGGCGCATCGGTCGCGCCAAGCCCAGCGCGATCATGCAGATTGCCGAGAAGGCCAAGCGCCTGAAGTCAGAAGGCCGCGACATCATCAGCTTCTCGATCGGCGTGCCGAATTTCCTGCCCGGCGAGCACGTCTACCAGGCCGCCCGCGAGGCACTGGAGCACGACAGTGGCCAGTACGGCAGCAACCGCGGCGCCGACGCGATGCTGGAGGCGTTCCTGCAGCACATCGAAAAGATCGGCCTGACCGGTTACACCAAGGCCAACCTGGCGACCGGCGTCGGTGCCAAGCACGTGCTCTACAACCTCGCCGAGGCACTGCTGGACGAGGGCGACACGATCGCCTTCCCGACCCCGTACTGGACCAGCTACCTCGACATCGCCGAGATCGTCAACGCCAGGGTCGAGCTGCTGCCGTGCCCGCCGGAGCAGGACTACAAGCTGACCCCGGCCCAGCTCGATGCCGCGCTGGCGAAGAAGCCGCGGGTGCTGCTGTTCAACAACCCGTCCAACCCGACCGGCATGGTCTACGGCAAGGACGAGATCGCCGCGCTGGCCGATGTCATCGCCAAGTATCCGGATACCTGGATCATCACCGACGACATCTACAACCGCATGGTGTTCGACGGCGTGGGTTACCATAACTTCGTACACGCCCGCCCGGAGCTCAAGGACCGGGTGATCTTCGTCGACTCGCTGTCCAAGACCTACGGCATGCCGGGCTGGCGCGTCGGCTTCATGGCCGGGCCGGAAGTGGTGGCGCAGGCCGTGGTGACGATGAACTCCAACCACATCACCAGCCTGCCGGAAGTCGTCAACGCCGCCGCCACCGCCGCGCTGGCCGGCCCGCAGGACGTGCCCGACGCCAAGTGCGCCGAGTTCCAGGCCAAGCGCGACCAGGTCATGGAAGTCATGAACTCGATCCCCGGGCTGGTCTGCCCGCGGCCGCAGGGCGCGTTCTACGTGTTCCCGGACATCAGCTGTGCGTTCGGCAAGACCCACGGTCCGACCGGCAAGGTCGTCGGCAACGACGTCGAGTTCTGCAGCGTGCTGCTGGAAGCGAAGGGCGTGGCCTGCGTGCCGGGCTCGGCGTTCGGCGAGCCGCGCGCGCTGCGCATCAGCTACACCTGCCCGACGCCGCAACTGGCGCCCGGCATCGAGCGCTTCAAGGAATTCTTCAGCGAACTGAGCTGAAGCCGTCATCACGTTTCCCGGAGATCGACCATGAAATCCCCCGTCCGCGTTGCCGTCACCGGCGCTGCCGGCCAGATCGGCTATTCCCTGCTGTTCCGCATCGCTTCCGGTGAAATGCTGGGCAAGGACCAGCCGGTCATCCTGCAGATGCTCGAGCTGCCGATGGAGAAGGCCCAGGCCGCGCTGAAGGGCGTGATGATGGAGCTGGAGGACTGCGCGTTCCCGCTGCTGGCCGGCATGGTCGGCACCGACGACGCCGAGGTCGCGTTCAAGGACGCCGACATCGCCCTGCTGGTCGGCGCGCGTCCGCGCGGCCCGGGCATGGAGCGCAAGGACCTGCTGCTGGAGAACGCCAAGATCTTCACCGCCCAGGGCGCCGCGCTGAACAAGGTCGCCAGCCGCGACGTCAAGGTACTGGTGGTCGGCAACCCGGCCAACACCAACGCCTACATCGCGATGAAGTCGGCGCCGGACCTGCCGGCCAAGAACTTCACCGCGATGCTGCGCCTGGACCACAACCGCGCGCTGAGCCAGCTGGCCAACAAGGCGGGCGTCAAGGTCGGCGACATCAAGAACCTGGTGGTCTGGGGCAACCACAGCCCCACCATGTACCCGGACTACCGCTTCGCCACCGTCGGCGGCCAGTCGCTGAAGGACAAGGTCGACGACGCCGACTGGAACGCCAACGAGTTCATCCCCAAGGTGGGCAAGCGCGGCGCGGCGATCATCGAAGCGCGCGGCCTGTCGTCGGCGGCCTCGGCGGCCAATGCCGCGATCGACCACGTCCGTGACTGGGTGCTGGGCAGCAACGGCGACTGGGTGACCATGGGCGTGCCGTCGGACGGCAGCTACGGCATCCCCGAGGGCATCATCTACGGCGTGCCGGTGACCACCGAAAACGGCGAGTACAAGCGCGTCGAGGGTCTGGAGATCGATGCCTTCTCGCGCGAGCGCATGGACAAGACCCTGGCCGAGCTCGAGGAAGAGCGCGAGGGCGTCGCCCACCTGCTGGGTTGATCCGGTAGCGCGTATCGAAGCAACGAAGGGCGGTCCAGCGGGCCGCCCTTCTTCGTTCCGGGGGCGTGCAAAGCCCCGAACCGGTCGTGACAGGGCAGGGCCGGGTCGGCCGCTCGGATAGAATCACGGGCTTGCCACCCGACGTGGAGAACACATGAGCCACCTTTCCGCCGGCGCGCGTTTCCGCGATGCCGTCGCCTCCGAATCCCCGCTGCAGGTCATGGGCGCGATCACCGCCTATGCCGGGCTGATGGCCAAGCGCACCGGTTACAAGGCGCTGTACCTGTCCGGCGGCGGCGTGGCCGCCAACTCGCTGGGCATGCCGGACCTCGGCATCTCGACGATGGAGGACGTGCTGACCGACGCCCGCCGCATCGTCGACGCCACCGGGATGCCGCTGCTGGTCGACATCGATACCGGCTGGGGCGGTGCGTTCAACATCGGCCGCACCATCCGCAGCTTCGAGCGCGTCGGCGTCGCAGCGGTGCACATGGAGGACCAGGTCGGCCAGAAGCGCTGTGGCCACCGCCCGGGCAAGGAAGTGGTGAGCAAGGGCGAGATGGTCGACCGGGTCAAGGCCGCGGTCGATGCGCGCGGCGACGACGCCTTCGTGATCATGGCGCGCACCGACGCCGCCGCGGCCGAGGGCATCGATTCGGCGATCGAGCGTGCGGTGGCCTATGTCGAGGCCGGCGCCGACATGATCTTCCCCGAGGCGATGAAGACCCTCGACGACTATCGCCGGTTCAAGGCCGCGGTGAAGGTGCCGATCCTCGCCAACCTGACCGAGTTCGGCTCGACCCCGTTCTTCACCACCGACGAGTTGCGTGACGCCAACGTCGACATCGCCCTGTATTGCTGCGGCGCCTACCGCGCGATGAACAAGGCCGCGCTGCACTTCTACGAGACGGTGCGCCGCGAGGGCACCCAGAAAAACATCATCGACACGCTGCAGACGCGCGCCGAGCTGTACGACTTCCTCGGCTACCACGAGTACGAGGACAAGCTCGACGCGCTGTTCGCGCAACAGAACGACAAGGAGTAAGCCATGAGCGACAACATCACCCTGCCCAAGCCGAAGAAGTCGGTCGCCCTGTCCGGCACCGCCGCCGGCAACACCGCGCTGTGCACGGTCGGCCGCAGCGGCAACGACCTGCATTACCGCGGCTACGACATCAAGGACCTGGCGACCAAGTCGACCTTCGAGGAAGTCGCCCACCTGCTCGTGCACGGCGCGTTGCCGACCAGGGCCCAGCTCGGCGCCTACCGGACCAAGCTGCGGCGCCTGCGCGGCCTGCCGGCGATCGTCACCGAGGCGCTGGAGCTGGTGCCGGCCAACGCCCATCCGATGGACGTGCTGCGCACCGGCTGCTCGGTGCTCGGCACCGTGCTGCCCGAGCGCGACGGCCACCCGGCCAGCGAGGCGCGCGACATCGCCGACCGCCTGATCGCCAGCTTCGGTTCGATGCTGCTGTACTGGTGGCACTTCACCCGCAACGGCCGCCGGATCGATACCGAGACCGACGACGACTCCGTCGCCGCGCACTTCCTGCACCTGCTGCACGGCGAGCCGCCGACCGCATTGCACGCCGACGCGCTCGACAAGTCGCTGATCCTCTACGCCGAACACGAGTTCAACGCCTCGACGTTTACCGCGCGCGTGATCGCCGGTACCGGCAGCGACCTGCATTCGTGCATCACCGGCGCGATCGGCGCGCTGCGCGGGCCCAAGCACGGCGGCGCCAATGAAGTGGCGATGGACATCATCAGCCGCTACGCGACCGCCGACGAGGCCGAGGCCGACATCCGCGCGCGGATGGAGCGCAAGGAGATCGTGATCGGCTTCGGCCACCCGGTGTACACGGTCGGCGACCCGCGCAACCCGATCATCAAGGAGCTCAGCCGCAAGCTGTGCAAGGACGGCGGCAACCAGGTCCTGTTCGACGTGTCCGAGCGCATCGAGAACCTGATGATGGACACCAAGAAGATGTTCCCGAACCTCGACTGGTACAGCGCCAGCGCCTACCACATGATGGGCATCCCGACCCCGATGTTCACGCCGCTGTTCGTGATCGCCCGCACCACCGGCTGGGCCGCGCACGTGATCGAGCAGCGCGAGGACGGCAAGATCATCCGCCCCAGCGCCAACTACACCGGGCCGGAAGACCGCGACTACGTATCGCTCGACGCGCGCTGAGCGCGACGGGTGCAGCAACGGAAAAGGCCGCTCGGGGAGCGGCCTTTTTCGTGTCCGGAAGGGCGTGGCGGTCAGGCCAGGCCTTCGTCGGCGAGCACTTTCCGCACGCCTGCATCGGCCTCCATGCGCGCCTTGAACGCGGCCACGTTGTCGAGCCCGCCCATGTCCACGCCCAGGCCATGGGCCCAGCGCACGGTCATGTAGAAGTAGGGGTCGGCGAAGCTGCGGAAGCCGGCGAGCCAGTCGCGCCCGCCCAGCCGGCGGTCGGCGGTCTCCATCAGGCCGCGGATGCGCTTGCGGGCGGCGTCGCCCAGTGGCGCGTGCTGCGCCTCGTCGGCCACGAACTTGCCCGGCGCGAACAGCGGGGTGAAAGCCGGGTGCACGTCGGCGTTGACGAACGCCAGCCAGCGGGTCGCCTCGGCGCGGTCGCGCGCGCTGCCGTCGCCGGCGAGCCCGCCGTCGGGGAAGCGGTCGGCGATGTAGCCCATGATCGCCGCGTTCTGGGTCAGCACGAAGTCGCCGTCGACCAGCACCGGCACGGTGCCGGCGGGGTTGATCGCGAGGTATTCGGGTGACTTCAGCGATTCGCCGGTCATGACCTCGACCGTGTGCGGGGCACCCGACCACTGCAGGGCGATGTGGTCGGCGGTCGAGCATGCGCCGGGTTTGGTGTAGAGCTTCATGCAACCTCCTGTCGGGATGTCGGTCAACGCGCGGATGCGAAGACGGGCCGGCATTGTCGCCGACCCGTCGGGGTAAACCGTCCACGTTTTCGCGACGCGCCGTTGCGCCGGCGTGCCTCAGGACTCGCGCGGCTTGAGGTTCTGTACCTTCAGGAACGTGTGGTCGCCGATCTTGGCCACCTGGTAGGCATTGCGCCAGCTCGGGCTGGCGATTGCCAGCGCGGCGAAATGGCTCGCGCCGGGGACAATCTCCTGGCGCTCGCCGGGCGGCAGCTGCCAGTTGCGCTGCGCCTCCAGGGCAACCGTCACCGACTCGGCCCAGGCCTCGGTATTGCTGAGGCGGTAGTTGGGCGAGACCAGGGTCGGGGCGAACTGCTTGCGGGCGGTCACCACCTCGCAGACGCTGTCGCCCCAGAGGCCGCTGTCGCGTCGGCGCAGGGCGACCTCGGCGACGGCCTGCTGCCCCTGCACCGACTGGTTGCGGGCTTCCAGGTACAGCGTCGTGCTGAGGCACAGCGAATCGGCGGTTTGCGGTGGCAGCACGGAAGCCAGCCACAGGATCCACGCGAGTTTCATGTCGAACTCCTTGCTCCGTTGCGCCGGCCGCACTCGACGGGCCGCACCTCCTCGGGAGGGCGGGGAACCGCAAGGCAACCGGCATGGCGTACTGGGGAGGGCGGCGGCTCTGATGGCGCGCTTTGCCCCGTCACCGGGGACCGCAGAAGGCGGGCCGGTGGTGGGTGGCCGCGAGGGGCGGCTGAAAAAGTTGGCGCAAGGTAGCGGCCGAAAGATAAACGCGATGTGAATGGCGACGCTTGACAGGCACAGCCAAAAGCACTGCCGTTCCGTGACGCAGGCCACGAAAACCTGCCTGTTCAGGCATTTACACGCACGGCCGACGCCGCCGGGGCCGTTAAGCCTGTTCAGTTTCCGGCAGGCTAGAGGTCGGCGGCGACCTCGCAGCCCTGCCGGATCGCCCGTTTGGCATCGAGTTCGGCCGCGACGTCGGCGCCGCCGATAACGGTGACGGGGATGCCGGAGCCGGCCAGCGCCGCCTGCAGCGGCCGGTGTGGCTCCTGCCCGGCGCAGACCACCACGTGGTCCACCGGCAGGGTCTGCTCGTTGCCGTCGCGGCGGATTCGCAGCCCGTCGTCGTCGATCCCGAGGTACTCGACCCCGCCCCACATGTGCACGCCGTGGTTCTTCAGGGTGGCGCGGTGGATCCAGCCGGTGGTCCTGCCCAGCCGCGCGCCGGGGCGGCCGGGGCTGCGCTGCAGCAGCCAGACCTCGCGGGCGGCGACGGGCGGGTGGGGCGCGCCCAGGCCGCCGCGGTTTTCGCGGTAGTCGAGGTCGACCCCCCATTCGGCGCGCCAGCGGGCCGGGTCGAGCGCCGGCGAGGTGCCCGACTGGACCAGGAACTCGGAGACGTCGAAACCGATCCCGCCGGCACCGATCACCGCCACCCGCGCGCCCGCGACGACGTCGCCGCGCAGGATGTCGAGGTAGCCGACCACCTTCCGGTGCCCGGCGCCGGGGAAGTCGACCGCGCGCGGGACCACGCCGGTGGCGAGCACCACGTGGTCGAAGCCGGCAAGCGTCGCCGCGTCGGCCCGGGTGCCCAGCCGCAGGTCAACGCCGGTGCGTCCGATCTCGCCGTCGAAATAGCGGACCGTCTCGTCGAACTCCTCCTTGCCGGGGATGCGGCGGGCGAGGTTGAACTGCCCGCCGATCGCACCGGCGGCCTCGAACAGCGTGACCGCGTGGCCGCGACCGGCGGCGACGGTGGCGCAGGCCAGTCCCGCCGGGCCCGCGCCGACCACCGCGATGCGCCGCGGCGCGGTCGCCGGGCGGTAGACCAGCTCGGTCTCGTGGCAGGCACGCGGGTTGACCAGGCAACTGGCGGTGCGGTTCTCGAACACATGGTCGAGGCAGGCCTGGTTGCAGGCGATGCAGGTGTTGATCGTGTCGGGACGCGCGGCCCGTGCCTTCGCCACCCACTGCGGGTCGGCCAGCAGCGGTCGCGCCATCGACACCATGTCGGCGTCGCCGGCGGCGAGGATGCGCTCGGCGACGTCGGGCATGTTGATCCGGTTGGTGGTGACCAGCGGCACCGAGACCTCGGGCCTGAGGCGCGCGGTGATGCCCGCGAACGCGCCGCGCGGCACCGAAGTGGCGATGGTCGGCACCCGCGCCTCGTGCCAGCCGATGCCGGTGTTGATCAGGGTCGCGCCGGCCGCCTCGACCGCGCGCGCCTGCTGCACCACCTCGTCCCAGGCCAGGCCGTCATCGACCAGGTCGATCATCGACAGCCGGTAGACGAGGATGAAGTCCGGTCCGCAGGCCTCGCGGATGCGGCGCACGATTTCCACCGCGAAACGCATCCGCCGCGCCGCATCGCCGCCGAACGCGTCGTCGCGCCGGTTGGTGCGCGGCGCGGTGAACTGGTTGAGCAGGTAGCCCTCCGAGCCCATCACCTCGACGCCGTCGTAACCGGCGTCGCGCGCCAGCCGCGCGGTGTCGACGAATGCACGGATCTGCCGTTCGACCCCGCGCGCCGACAGCGCCCGCGGGGTGAACGGGTTGATCGGCGACTTGATCCGGCTCGGCGCGACCTGCAGCGGGTGGTAGCCATAGCGACCCGAATGCAGGATCTGCAGGCAGATGCGGCCGCCTTGCGCATACACCGCACCGGTGACCTGCCGGTGCCGGCCGACCTGCCAGCGCGACGACAGCGTGCCGCCGAAAGGCTTGAGCCAGCCGGTGATGTTGGGCGAGAAGCCGCCGGTGACGATCAGCCCGACGCCGCCTGCGGCGCGCTCCGCGAAGTAGGCGGCCAGCCGCGGGAAGTCGCGCGCGCGGTCCTCCAGCCCGGTGTGCATCGAGCCCATCAGCACCCGGTTGGGCAGCGTGCAGAAGCCCAGGTCGAGCGGGGCGAACAGGTGGGGGTAGAGCGGATGCGCGGCGGCGTCGGACATGGGATACGCAGGCGTACGGAAACAGCCACGATGCCGCCAAAACGCCCCCGCGGCAAGCTGCCGGCCGGCGGGGATGGTCGCGCCGGACACCGGTTCCACGGCCGTCGCCGATGGCCGGCGCCGGGCCGGATGCGATAATCGACCCACCACGTTTCGCGGCCGGCCCCCGATGCTTCACGGCGGGGCTGGTCCGCGCGCGCGTCGTCGCCACGCAAGAGAGCCGATATCCGCATGAACACCGATTACCGCAAGCCGCTGCCGGGCACCGCGCTCGACTACTTCGACACCCGCGCCGCCGTCGAGGCGATCCAGCCCGGCGCGTACGACACGCTGCCGTACACCTCGCGCGTGCATGCGGAGAACCTGGTGCGCCGCGCCGACCCGGCGCAGCTGCGTGATTACCTGGTCCAGCTCATCGAGCGCCGCCGGGATCTCGACTTCCCGTGGTTCCCGGCGCGCGTGGTCTGCCACGACATCCTCGGCCAGACCGCGCTGGTCGACCTGGCCGGCCTGCGCGACGCGATCGCCCAGCGCGGCGGCGACCCGGCGCAGGTCAACCCGGTGGTGCCGACCCAGCTGATCGTCGACCACTCGCTGGCGGTCGAGTGCGGCGGCTTCGACCCCGATGCCTTTACCAAGAACCGCGCGATCGAGGAGCGCCGCAACGAGGACCGCTTCCACTTCATCGAGTGGACGAAGCACGCGTTCAGGAACGTCGACGTGATCCCGCCGGGCAACGGGATCATGCACCAGATCAACCTGGAGAAGATGTCGCCGGTGGTCTACGTGCAGGACGGCGTGGCGTTCCCCGACACCTGCGTCGGCACCGACAGCCACACCCCGCACGTCGATGCGCTGGGCGTGATCGCGGTCGGCGTCGGCGGACTGGAGGCCGAGAGCGTGATGCTCGGCCGCGCCTCGTGGATGCGGCTGCCCGAGATCGTCGGCGTCGAGCTGACCGGCAAGCCGCAGCCCGGCATCACCGCCACCGACATCGTGCTGGCGCTGACCGAGTTCCTGCGCCAGTCGAAGGTGGTCGGCGCCTACCTCGAGTTCCGTGGCGAGGGGGCGCGTGCGCTGACCCTCGGCGACCGCGCCACGATCTCGAACATGGCGCCCGAGTACGGCGCGACCGCGGCGATGTTCTTCATCGACGAGAACACGATCGACTACCTGCGCCTGACCGGGCGCGACGACGAGCAGGTCAAGCTGGTCGAGACCTACGCCAGGCACACCGGCCTGTGGGCCGACGCGCTGGCCACCGCCCAGTACGAGCGCACGCTGGGCTTCGACCTGTCGACCGTGACCCGCAACATGGCCGGCCCCTCCAACCCGCACCGGCGCCTGCCGACCTCGGCGCTGGCCGAGCGCGGCATCGCCGGCAACCTCGACGCCGCGCGTGCGCAGGAGGCCCAGGGCCTGATGCCCGACGGCGCGGTGATCATCGCCGCGATCACCAGCTGCACCAACACGTCTAATCCGCGCAACGTGATCGCCGCCGGCCTGCTGGCGAAGAAGGCGAACGCGCTGGGCCTGGTGCGCAAGCCGTGGGTCAAGACCTCGCTCGCGCCGGGCTCGAAGGCGGTGCAGCTGTACCTGGAGGAGGCCGGCCTGCTGCCGGAGCTGGAGAAGCTCGGTTTCGGCATCGTCGGCTTCGCCTGCACCACCTGCAACGGCATGAGCGGCGCGCTCGACCCGAAGATCCAGCAGGAAATCGTCGACCGCGACCTGTACGTCACTGCGGTGCTGTCGGGCAACCGCAACTTCGACGGCCGCATCCACCCGTATGCGAAGCAGGCGTTCCTCGCCTCGCCGCCGCTGGTGGTCGCGTACGCGGTGGCCGGCACGGTCCGCTTCGACATCGAGAAGGACGTGCTCGGGCTTGATGCGCAAGGCAATCCGGTGACGCTCAAGGATCTTTGGCCTTCGGATGAGGAAATCGACGCGATCGTGCGCGAGCACGTCAAGCCCGAGCAGTTCCGCCGCGTGTACGAGCCGATGTTCAACCTGCGCGCCGGGCACGGCAGCAAGGTCTCGCCGCTGTACGACTGGCGCGAGATGAGCACCTACATCCGCTGCCCCCCGTACTGGGAGGGTGCGCTCGCCGGCGAACGCACGCTGCGCGGCATGCGCCCGCTGGCGGTGCTCGGCGACAACATCACCACCGACCACCTGTCGCCGTCGAACGCGATCCTCGCCAGCAGCGCCGCCGGCGAATACCTGGCGAAGATGGGCCTGCCGGAGGAGGACTTCAATTCCTACGCGACCCACCGCGGCGACCACCTGACCGCGCAGCGGGCGACCTTCGCCAACCCCAAGCTGCTCAACGAGATGGTGCGCGACGAGGCCGGCGACGTGCGGCAGGGCTCGCTCGCCCGCATCGAACCGGACGGGCAGGTCACCCGCATGTGGGAGGCGATCGAGACCTACATGGAGCGCCGCCAGCCGCTGATCATCATCGCCGGTGCCGACTACGGCCAGGGCAGCTCGCGCGACTGGGCCGCCAAGGGCGTGCGCCTGGCCGGCGTGGAGGCGATCGCCGCCGAGGGCTTCGAGCGCATCCACCGCACCAACCTGATCGGCATGGGCGTGCTGCCGCTGGAGTTCCTGCCCGGCACCGACCGCAACACGCTGGGCATCGATGGCACCGAGACCTACGACGTGAGCGGCACGCCCGCACCGCGCGCGACGCTGACGCTGGTGATCCACCGCCGCAGCGGCGAGCGGGTCGAGGTGCCGGTCACCTGCCGCCTCGACACCGCCGAGGAGGTGGCCATCTACGAGGCCGGCGGCGTGCTGCAGCGCTTCGCCAACGACTTCTTCGAGTCGGCGCGGGAGGCGCAGGTTGGGACTTGATCGCCAGGTCCCTTCCAACCCCGGAACGTCATTCCCGCCTACGCGGGAATGACGAGCAAAAGCAGCAGTGCAGCAGCCGCGAGGTCCGCCCGCGGAGGCGCATCAACAAGAACCGATCGCCAGGAAAACCCCATGCCACACGCCCCGCAACTCCGCATCCCCGCCACCTACATGCGCGGCGGCACCAGCAAGGGCGTGTTCTTCCGCCTGCAGGACCTGCCCGCCGCGGCGCAGGCCCCCGGCCCGGCGCGCGATGCCTTGCTGATGCGCGTGATCGGCTCGCCCGATCCCTACGGCAAGCACACCGACGGCATGGGCGGGGCGACCTCGAGCACCAGCAAGTGCGTGATCATTTCGGAGTCGACGAAACCGGGCCACGACGTCGATTACCTGTACGGCCAGGTCTCCATCGACAGTGCGTTCGTCGACTGGAGCGGTAACTGCGGCAACCTGAGCGCGGCCGTCGGGCCGTTCGCGATCAGCGCCGGCCTGATCGATCCTGCCAGGGTGCCGCGCGACGGCATCGCCACCGTGCGGATCTGGCAGGCCAACATCGGCAAGACCATCGTCGCCCACGTGCCGATGACCGACGGTCAGGTGCAGGAGACCGGTGATTTCGAACTCGACGGCGTGACCTTCCCGGCGGCCGAGATCCAGCTGGAGTTCGTCGACCCGGCCGACGAGGGCGAGGGCGCCATGTTCCCGACCGGGAACCTGGTCGACGACCTCGAGGTGCCCGGTGTCGGCACGTTCAAGGCCACCCTGATCAACGCCGGCATCCCGACCATCTTCCTCGACGCCGCCGACCTCGGCTACACCGGCACCGAGCTGCAGGACGCCATCAACGGTGACCCGCAGGCGCTGGCGCGTTTCGAGACGATCCGCGCATACGGCGCGGTGCGCATGGGCCTGATCGGGAACGTCGAGCAGGCCGCCACGCGCCAGCACACGCCCAAGGTCGCGTTCGTCGCGCCGCCGGCCGACCACGTCGCCTCCAGCGGCAAGCGCATCGCCGCCGGCGACGTCGACCTACTGGTGCGCGCGCTGTCGATGGGCAAGCTGCACCACGCGATGATGGGCACCGCGGCGGTGGCGATCGGCACCGCCGCGTCGATCCCGGGCACCCTGGTGCATGCCGCGGCCGGCGGCGGCCAGCGCGAGGCGGTGCGCTTCGGCCATCCCTCCGGCACCCTGCGGGTCGGCGCGCAGGCGGAGCAGGTCGATGGCCGCTGGACGGTGACCAAGGCGGTGATGAGCCGCAGCGCACGCGTGCTGATGGAGGGGGCGGTGCGGGTGCCGGCGGAGACCCTGCCGGGCGCGTGATCCTGCAGGTCGGGTGAAGGCCCCGCCGGAGGGGACGGGTCACAATGGCGGCTCCCCTCCGGAGGATGTGCCATGAGCCGGTTCGACCAGCGCTCCACCATCCGTCCCGATCCCGACCGGCCGATGCTGGACGTCGCCGACTACGTGGCCGGCTACACCGTCGACTCGCGGGAAGCCTTCGACACCGCCCGCTACATGCTGCTGGACTCGCTGGCCTGCACGGCGCTGGCGATGGACCACGAGGAATGTGTAAAGCACCTCGGTCCGCTGGTGCCCGGCGCGGACATGAAGGGCGGCGCGCGCGTGCCGTTCACCACGCATGAGCTCGACCCGGTCCAGGCCGCCTACAACATCGGCGTGCAGATCCGCTGGCTCGACTTCAACGACACCTGGCTGGCGGCCGAGTGGGGCCATCCGTCCGACAACCTCGGCGCGATCCTCGCCGTCGCCGACTACCTGGGTCGCAAGGCCGAAGCGGAAGGAGAAGGCAAGAGCGGGCAGGCACTGACCGTCCGCGACGTGCTCGCCTACGCGATCAAGGCGCACGAGATCCAGGGCTGCTACGCGCTGAAGAACTCGTTCAACCGGGTCGGCCTCGACCACGTCATCCTGGTGCGGCTGGCCTCGACCGCCGTCGCCACCCACATGCTCGGCGGCGACCGCGACGCGATCTGGACCGCGGTCTCGCACAGCTGGATCGACAACGGCGTGCTGCGCACCTACCGCCACGCGCCCAACACCGGCCCGCGCAAGAGCTGGGCCGCCGGCGACGCCTGCCGCCGCGCGGTCACCCACGCCCTCAATGCCGTGAAGGGCGTGGTCGGCTACCCGAGCGCACTGAGCGTGCCGACCTGGGGCTTCTACGACATCGCCTTCAACGGCAAGCCGTTCGAATTCGAGCGCCCGTTCGGCAGCTACGTGATGGAGAATGTCCTGTTCAAGATCAGCTACCCCGCCGAGTTCCACGCCCAGACCGCGGTGGAGTGCGCGATGGCCCTGCACGGCCAGGTCCGGGACCGCCTCGGCGACATCGAACGCATCGAGATCCAGACCCAGCAGGCCGGCGCGCGGATCATCGACAAGACCGGCCCGCTGCACAACTACGCCGACCGCGACCACTGCATCCAGTACATGGTCGCCGTACCGCTGATCTTCGGCCGGCTGACCGCCGACGATTACACCGACGCCGTCGCCGCCGATCCGCGCATCGATGCCCTGCGCGGCAAAATGACGGTGAGCGAGAATCCCGGCTTCACCCGTGATTACTTCGACCCCGAAAAACGCTACATCGGCAATTCGGTGCAGGTGTTCTTCACTGACGGCAGCCATACCGACCGGGTTTCGATCGATTACCCGGTTGGCCACCGCAGGCGCCGTGAAGAGGGCATCCCGCTGCTGATGGCGAAGTTCGAGCGCGCGGTCCGTGCTCGTTTGCCGGCCGATGGCGCCGAACGCCTGCTGGCACTAGCCGCGTCGCCTGACAGGTTCGACGCGACCCCGATTACCGCCCTGATGGCGATGCTGCGTAACTGAACCGCGCTTTACGGCGAAACGCGGATCCCGGGAACTTCCGCGAATGTTAGACGACTGTTAACACCGTCTTCACGGGTCGGAACCTAACCTGCGCCGCGATGGCGTCATCTGGCGGCCGTCCCCAAACGGTAAGGATCCTCGCAGACGCGGTTTCCAACATTTTGAGTGAACAAGGAGATACGAATGAATAAGAAACTCCTCTGCGCCGCCCTGCTGGGTGGTCTGACGATGGTCGGCACGGCCAGTGCGCAGGAATTCGACGACCGCTGGTATGTCACCGGTACCGCCGGCATGAACATCCAGGACAACGATCGCGGCACCCGCAACGCGCCGTTCGGTGCGATCGGCGTCGGCAAGTTCATCAACCCCTACTGGTCGGTCGACGGCGAGCTGAACTACCAGAACCCGCAGGCCGACCGTAACCAGGACCTGAACTGGAGCCAGTACGGCATCTCGTTCGACGTCCGCCGCCACTTCATCGCCGAAGGCCGCGCCTGGAACCCGTACGTGGTGATGGGCCTGGGCTACCAGCGTGCCGAGGAGGAGTTCGACCCCTCCAACCCGCTGCTGCCGGCGCGCTTCGAGCGCAACGGCGCCCCGAGCGAGCGTGAAGACGGCACCGTTGCCGGCAAGCTCGGCTTCGGCGTGCAGGGTGACGTCGGTCGCGTCGCGATCCGTACCGAGCTGGCCTACCGCATCGACGCGGACGACGACAGCATCGGCGCGTTCCTGAGCGACGAAGTGCCGCGCGACGACGGCGCCGACTGGTTCGGCGACGTGCTGGCCTCGGTCGGCGTGGTCGTGCCGCTGGGTCCGGAGCCGGTCGCCCCGGTCGCCCCGGCCCCGGTTGCGCCGAGCTGCGCGGACCTGGACGACGACGGTGACGGCGTCAACAACTGCGACGACAAGTGCCCGGGCTCGCAGGCCGGCCAGACCATCGGTCCGGATGGTTGCCCGGTGCCGGTGTCGATCGACCTGAAGGGCGTGAACTTCGACTTCGACAAGTCGACGCTGCGTCCGGACGCGGTCGCGATCCTGAGCGAGGCGGTGCAGATCCTGCAGCGTTACCCGGACCTGCGGGTCGAGGTGGCCGGTCACACCGACCTGTGCGGTTCGGACGCCTACAACCAGTCGCTGTCGGAGCGTCGCGCCA
>NZ_AVPT01000027.1 GCF_000768335.1 Lysobacter arseniciresistens ZS79 | reverse complement strand
TTGCGGCGCCGGGGGCATGCGGGGCCGGAATATGCGCGGCGTGTCAGGCCGAGGGCCGGCGCCGGTAGGTCAGCACCAGTACGTCGCGGTGCGCCGCCGCCGCCGGGTCGCGCGGGGTCACCGCGGTCACGCCGTGGAGCACGCGGTGGTCGTCCACCAGTGCGATGTCGCGTGGCCGGGTCAGGGTGAAACTGCCCAGCGTCGTGCGGTCGGGTGCGTGGATCGAAGTCGTGCCGCGCTCGATGTTGTGGCGGGCGATCATCGCCACCAGCACGTAATCGACGCCGTCGCGGTGCATGCCCTCGGGTGTCGGTTCGCCGGCCTGCCCGGGCGCGGCCTCGATCCGGAACTGGTGCGCCTCGATGAACCAGGGTGTCGACGCGCGCCCGTCCAGGGCCTCGAACACCGAGGCCCCCAACCGGGCGAGCGTGTGGAAACTGGAGCCGACGGCAACCTCCTCCATCGGCGCGAACCAGCGCTCGATCCCGCCCTGCAGCGGGTTGTGGACGGTGGTCTGGAAGTGCGGTTGCGGCGGCAGGCGTCGGAGCCCGGTCCCCTCGTTGCGCGGGCCGGCCTCGTCCCACGCGAACACCGCGTGCCGACGGCGTCTGCGCCGACCGGTGGCGATCAAATACCGGTCCGGCTCGAGGCGGTCCCAGCTCGCGGCGAAGTCCGCCCAGTCCTCAAGCCCGCCGAGGGCGTCGAGCAGCGGATCCACCTCGTCGGCCCCCGCGAACGCGAACCCGTCGCGCCGGACCAGGCGGCGAAACCGCTCCAGCCCGCTACTGTCCGGCTCCACCGTCGGCGGCCCCGGTCAGCGGATCGCCAGTGCGGCGAGCACGAGCAACGCGACCACGCATGCAAGCCCTGCGGCCCAGATCAGGCTGCGCAGGGTCGCCAGATTGGCGAGGTAGGCGACGCCATGCAGGACCCGCGCGATGACGAAGGCGACGGCGAGCAGGGCGACCAGCGATTCCTCGACGCCGGCCAGCTGCGCCAGCACGACGCCGGCGGCGAACGGTGCGAACGCCTCGAACGCGTTCAGTTGCGCCGCGTTGGCCCGCACGGTGCGGGGGTTGTCCTGGCGGGCGATCCAGCCGCGCGGATCGCGGTTGTCGAAACGGCTGCCGCCGGTCTTGGCGACCACCGTCCAGACATACGGCAGCAGTGCGGCGATCAGCACGCACCAGTAGGCGGTCGCTAACGTCATGGCGGGGCCCTCGTTGATTGTCCGCGACAGCCTAGCCGAAAACGACGACGGCGCCCGCAGGCGCCGTCGCTGTGCCGCGAAGAAGGGCGACCGTCAGCCGCCGCCCTCCGCCCTGGCCGACATCATCTTCTCGCGCGCGGCGCGGAATGCGTTGCCTTCGTACCAGTTGGGCCAGGCATCGCCGCCGGCCAGCACGCGGCCGACCCCGTACAGCGCTTCGAGGTCCTGCACCACGCCGTCCATGTTCCACGACGGGTCGAACTCGTCGGACGGCTTGTGGTAACGGTTGTCGCGGTAGTCCAGGTGCGCCTGCTTGCCGGCCTCGCTGCCGCCCTCGACCAGCTCGTCGCCGCCCTTGGCGTACAGCGCCGGCACGCCGGCCTTGGCGAAGTTGAAGTGGTCGGAGCGGAAGTAGAAGCCGCTTTCCGGCGTCGCCTCGGCGCGCAGCTCGCGGTCCTGCGCGGTCGCGACCTCGCGCAGCACGTCCTCCAGCTCGGAGTTGCCGAGGCCGACGACGGTGATGTCGCGGGTCTTGCCGATCACCGGCATCGCGTCGAGGTTGATCACCGCCACGGTCTGGTCGAGCGGCACGCTCGGGTGGGCGACGTAGTACTTCGAACCGAGCAGGCCGGACTCCTCAAGCGTCACCGCGAGGAACAGCACCGAGCGCTCCGGCGCCGGCTCCTGGGCGACGAAGGCTTCGGCGATCTCGAGGATGCCGGCGATGCCGGTGGCGTTGTCGATCGCGCCGTTGTAGATGCTGTCCGCGGCGGCGTCGGCCCCGCCCTCGTCGCCGTGGTCGCCGAGGTGGTCCCAGTGGCCCATGTAGATCACCGCCTCGTCCGGACGGGTGCTGCCGGGCAGCCTGGCGATCACGTTCTGCGACGACTTCTCGGAACTCGTGCTGGCCAGTTCGAGCGACATCGTCGCGTCCAGCTCGACCGCCTTGAAGCCCTTGCGGTTGGCCGCCCGGTACAGCGCGTCGAGGTCCTGGCCGCTGCCGGCCATCAACTCGCGGGCGACGTCGGCGGTGAGCCAGCCCTGCGCGGGCAGGCGCGGCTCGGGATCGTCCTTGGCCGGCAGGTCGAACTGCGGGCCGGTCCAGGAGTTCTCCACCACGTCCCAGCCGTAGGAGGCGCCGGCGGTGTCGTGGACGATCAGCGCCGCGGCGGCGCCCTGGCGGGCGGCCTCTTCGTACTTGTAGGTCCAGCGGCCGTAGTAGGTCATCCGCTTGCCTTCGAACAGCTCGGCGTCCTGCGAGTGGAAGCCCGGGTCGTTGATCAGGATGACCACCGTCTTGCCCTTGACGTCGAGGCCGGCGTAGTCGTTCCAGCCCAGCTCCGGCGCGTTGACGCCGTAGCCGACGAACACCAGCGGGCTGTCGTCGATGTCGATCCTGGCCTGGCCGGTGCGGGTGCCGACCACCATCTCGTCGCCGTATTCGAGCTCGCGCGGCTCGCCGTCGATGGTCAGGGTCATGCGGGTGCCGGCGGGGTCGGCGGTGGTCTCCACCATCGGCACCGTCTGCAGGTAGCTGTCGCCGTTGCCCGGCTGCAGGCCGAGGCGCTCGAACTGCTCGACCAGGTAGGCGACGGTCTTTTCCTCGCCGACGCTGCCCGGCGCGCGGCCGGCGAACTCGTCGGAGGCGAGCCGCTCGACGTGGGCGGCGAAGTCGCCGGCGTTGATGGAGGGCTCGAACTCGGCGGTGGCGGCCGGGGCGGTGGCGTCGGCACCGGCGGCCGGCGTGGTCGCGGGTTCGGCCGGGCGGTCGCAGGCCGCCAGGACCAGCGCGGCGGCCACCATCGAGGTGGCGGGCAGGAGCGGGATGCGGGACATGACGCCTCCGGGGTTGCGGAACGCCCGATCCTAGCAGCGTTGCCCACCCGGCGCCGCGGCCACCGGCGAACCGGCAGCCGCCGCAAAGACCGCGCCGTCAGTCGCCGCCCGGGGCCCGCGCGCCGCTGTAGCGCACCGCCTCGGCGCCGGTGACCGGGCCGATGGTGGCGCTCTCGTGCACGTACAGCGACACCTCGTGTTCGAACACCAGCGGCCCGTCGACGCGGGCGTCCTGCGCGATCACCACCCGCGGGTTGCGCTGCTTGAACGAAATCCACTGGTGGTCCGGCTTCTCGTAGCGGATGCCGCCGTGCACGTGCGAGCCGATGCCGACGGTGAGGTCGCCGTTGACGGTCTCGATGCCTTCGGCGACGTCGGTGTCGACCAGCCCGATCGCGCCGTTGACGGTCTCGATGCCGCCGCTGACGTTGCCGCCGTGGTCGATGAAGATGCCGCCATTGACGGTGCCGACGTCGTCGCCGATGGCCACTTGGCGCCCGACCCGGATGCTGCCGTTGACCGTCGACAGGCCGCCGACCCTGGCACCGTCGTACACCTTGATGCTGCCGTTGACGGTCTCGGCGTCGCCGGCGCTGGCGTTCTCGCCGACCCGGATGCTGCCGTTGACGGTGTCGAGGTCGCCGGCGCGGCCGCCGTCCTCGACCTTGATGCTGCCGTTGACCTTGCTGTGGTCCTGATCCTGGGCGGAGGCCGGCGCCGACAGCGCGAATGCCGCGGCGAGGGCGAGCGGGAGGAGCGAAACGGCGATCGGGCGTCGGGTCATGGCGGTGTCCAGTTGCGGAGGGGGCTTGCCGGTTTGGATGCGGCGCCGGCGGTGGCGGTTTAATCCGCGGGCGGCCGCCAACCGCCACGGGGCCTTGATAACCCGCTTCGCTACAATCCGCCCCTGTCCGAAGTCACTGGAACCATCGTCGTGTCCGAGCCCGCCGTGCCCGCCATCCGTCCCGTCGTGCTGCTGATCCTGGATGGCTGGGGCCACCGCGACGACCCCGCCGACAACGCGCTGGCGCAGGCCCGCCTGCCCAACTGGGACGCGCTGGTGGCATCGGCGCCGCGCACCCTGATCCACACCGAGGGGCGTCACGTCGGCCTGCCGGACGGACAGATGGGCAACTCCGAGGTCGGCCACATGAACCTCGGCGCCGGGCGGATCGTCTACCAGGACCTGACCCGGATCGACGCGGCGATCGAGGACGGCAGTTTCTTCGCCAACGACGAGCTGCGCGCGGCCTGCGCGGCGGTACGTGAATCGGGCGGCACGCTGCACCTGATGGGGCTGCTGTCGCCGGGCGGCGTGCACAGCCACGAGGCGCACATCTTCGCGATGATCGACATGGCCCGCCGCGAAGGCGTGGCCGACGTCGCCGTGCATGCCTTCCTCGACGGCCGCGACATGCCGCCGCGCTCGGCGGCGCCGAGCCTGGCCCGCCTGCAGGCGGCCTGCGCGGCGGCCGGCAACGCGCGCATCGCCAGCGTCGGCGGACGGTACTTCGCGATGGACCGAGACAAGCGCTGGGACCGCCTGCGCCAGGCCTGGGACGCGATCGTCGAGGGCCGTGGCGCGCGCACCGCCGCCGACGCCGCGCAGGCGCTGGAGGCGGCCTACGCCCGCGGCGAGAACGACGAGTTCGTGCTGCCGACCGTGATCGGCGCGCCGGCGCCGATGCGCGACGGCGACGCGGTGGTGTTCATGAATTTCCGTGCCGACCGCGCGCGCCAGCTGGCCGCGGCATTCGTGGCGCCGGGCTTCGACGGCTTCGATGCGCGCCGGCCGGCGCTGTCGCGCTTCACCTGCCTGACCGAGTACGACGCCACGCTGCCGGCGCCGGTCGCGTTCGGCCCGGAGGACCTGCGCAACACCCTCGGCGAGGTGCTGGCCGACCGCGGCCTGCGCCAGCTGCGCATCGCCGAGACCGAGAAGTACGCCCACGTCACCTTCTTCTTCAGCGGCGGCCGCGAGGCCGAGTACGACGGCGAAACCCGGATCCTCGTGCCGAGCCCGCAGGTCGCGACCTACGACCTGCAACCGGAGATGAGCTGCCCCGAGGTCACCGAAAAGCTCGTCGCCGCGATCCGTTCCGGCGACATCGACGTCGCCATCTGCAACATCGCCAACCCCGACATGGTCGGCCATAGCGGCAGCCTGGCGGCCGCGATCAAGGCGGTCGAGGCGGTCGACGTGGCGATCGGCGCGGTCGCCGCGGCGGTGCGCGAGACCGGCGGCGCGCTGCTGGTGACCGCCGACCACGGCAACGTCGAGATGATGCGCGACGCCGAAACCGGCCAGCCGCACACCTCGCACACGGTCGGGCCGGTGCCGCTGGTGTACCTCGGCCCGCGCCCGGCGACGCTGCGCAGCGGCGGTGCCCTGCGTGACGTCGCGCCGACCGTGCTCGACCTGCTCGGCGTGCCGGTGCCGGCCGAAATGAGCGGCAAGAGCCTGCTGCTGGACGCCGCCGGCTGATGTTCCGCGGCCTCGCCCGGCAGGCCCTGCTGCTGGCGCTGGTCGCGCTGGTGGCCGGCGGCGCCTCGGCGCAGAGCAGCCGCGAGGCCGAGCGCAAGCTGGAGACGATCCGCAAGGAGCTCAAGTCGGTCGCCAGCGAGCGGCGCGAGATCGAATCCAAGCGCGGCGCCGCCACCCGCGAGCTGCGCAAGGCCGACGAACAGGTCGCCAGCTCCAGCCGCGCGCTCGCCGCCATCGAGGCCGAACTGGCCGCCAGCGAGGCCGAGCTGGCGCAGCTGCAGGACCAGCGCGGCGAACTGGAAACCCGCCTCGGCGGCCGCCGCGACGAACTCGCGCGGTTGCTGCGCGCCGCCTACGCGCAGGGCGACGCCGCTCCGCTGAAACTGCTGCTGGCGCAGGACCGGGTTGCCGACGCCAACCGGCTGCTGGCCTACCACCGCTACGTCCAGCGCGACCGCGCCGCCCGCATCGACGAACTCGGCCGCGCCCTGGCCGAGCTCGACACCGTGCAGGCCCGCATCGACACCCGCCGCGCCGACCTCGAAACCGCGCGCGAACGCCGCAAGGCGCAACTCGCGCAACTGCAGAAGGACCGCGCCGAACGCAAGGCGCTGGTCGCCGGCCTCGACCGGCGCTTCGAGGACCGGCGCAGCCGCGAGAAGGCACTCGGCCGCGACGCCAAGGGGCTGGAGCAGCTGCTGAAGAAGCTGCGCGCGGCCGCGGCGAAAGCCGAAGCCCAGCGCCGCGCCGCCGCCGCCGCGAAAGCCGAGCGCGAGGCCCGCGAGGCCCGCGAAGCCGCCAGCGCCGGTCGCACCGCGCCAGCCACGCCGAAGCCGGCCGCGACCGTCGCCACCGGCCCCAGCGTCGGCGGCGCCGGCTGGCCGCTGGCCGGCAACCTGCTCGCCGGCTACCGCGCAAAGCTGCCCGATGGCCGCAGCAGCGACGGCCTGCTGATCGCCGCCGCCGCCGGCACCCCGGTCAAGGCCGTCGCCGACGGCACCGTGGTCTATTCGGAATGGATGAGCGGCTTCGGCCTGATCCTGATCATCGACCACGGCAACGGCTACATGAGCCTGTACGCGCACAACGACGCCCTGCTGCGCGACGCCGGCGACCCGGTGAAGCGTGGCGAGCAGGTCGCCACCGTCGGCAGTTCCGGCGGCCACGGCCGTCCGGCGCTGTACTTCGAACTGCGGCGGAACGGCGAGCCGGTCGACCCGGGCAGCTGGCTCAAGCGCTGAGCCGCGCAGCGCCAGCGGATTTACGGAACCTTCCGCGCCGGCGCCGTAACGTCGGCTGACGCCGGCCGGCGCGGCCGACATACTCGGCGGAACGAAACGCCCGCCCGCCGGTCCGAAGCCCCAGTGTCCCCGGAGTGTCCCGATGCCGCATCGCCGCCTTGCCCCGCTCGTCCTCGCCACCGGCCTGTCGCTGGCCTGCCTCCCGCTCGCCGCGCAGCAGCCACAGGTGCCGGATGCGGACGCCGCGGCAACGGCCGCGCAGGACGGCGGCTCGAAGATCCCGCTCGACGAAATCCGCCGCTACGTCGCGGTCTACAGCGCGGTCAAGGCCGCCTACGTCGAACCGGTCGACGACGAGCAACTGATGCACTCGGCGATCCGCGGCCTGCTGCTCGACCTCGACCCGCACAGCGCCTACCTCGAAGCCGACGCCGCCGACGAGTTCGAGGAGCAGGCGCGCGGCAACTACGACGGCATCGGCGTCGAGATCTTCCGCCAGCCCGACGGCAGCCTGCGCGTGATCGCGCCGATCGACGACACCCCGGCCGCGCGCGCCGGGGTCAAGGCCGGTGACCTGATCGTCGCCATCGACGGCACGCCGCTGCGCGCCGGCGAGGGCGATTCCTCGACCCCGCTGCGCGGCGAGCCGGGCACCACGGTCGAGCTGACCATCCTGCGCGACGGCGAGGAGCAGCCGCTCAAGCTCGACGTGGAGCGCCAGACCATCAACATCGCCAGCGTGCGCGGCCGGATGCTGGAGCCGGGCTACGGCTACGTGCGCGTGAGCACCTTCCAGGCCGACACCGCGGCCGACTTCGAACGCAAGGTGGCGAGCCTCTCCGGGGAGGCCGGCGGGCGCCTGCGCGGCCTGGTGATCGACCTGCGCAGCAACCCCGGCGGGCTGCTGACCTCGGCGGTGCAGATCGCCGACGCACTGCTCGACGACGGCGCCATCGTCAGCACCCGCGGCCGCATCCCGGTCAGCGACGCGGTATTCAACGCGACCCCGGGCGACCGCCTGCACGGCGCGCCGGTGGTGGTATTGGTGGATGCCGGCTCGGCCAGTGCCTCGGAGGTGCTGGCCGGTGCGCTCGGCGACAACGGCCGCGCCCGCATCGTCGGCAGCCGCACCTTCGGCAAGGGTTCGGTGCAGACCGTGCTGCCGCTCGACAACGGCGACTCGGTCAAGCTCACCACCGCGCGCTACTACACCCCGGACGGGCGCTCGATCCAGGCCCTGGGCATCGTGCCCGACGTGGTCCTGCACGCCGACGCCGGGAGTGGTGACGGACGTCCCGCCGGTTACACCGAGGCCGACCTGCCGGGCCACCTCGGCGCCGAGGATGCCGGCGACGGCGAGGCGCAGCCGGGCGTCAACGCCGGCGAGGTGCTCGACGGCGAGCGCCACGTCGCCGCCGCGCTGGCCGAACTCAAGAAGCTGGTGGCCGCCGCCCCGGCCACCGCGGCGACGCCGAAGGGCTGACCGCCGGCAACGCGGCGCCGGCCTAGAACCCGCGCCGCCGCCGCAGCCGCCGCGCGATCCCGGCCCGCGCCAGCAGCGCGAACGCGCCTCCGAACGCGAACCCCGCCAGGTGCGCCGACCACGCCACCGCGCCGAAGGCCGGGCCGATGAAGGTGAACACCACCTGCAGCGCCGCCCAGACGCCGATCAGCAGCGGCGCCGGCACCTTCACGAACTGCAGGAACAGCCCCAGCGGCACCACCACGCCGAGCTTGGCCGACGGAAACAGCGCCAGGTAGGCGCCGATCAGTGCCGACACCGCCCCGCTGGCGCCGATGATGAGCCGGTCCGGCGTGCCGATCGCCAGCACCGCGGCGAGGTTCGCCACCGCGCCGCCGAGCAGGAACAGCAGCATGAAGCGCCACGGTCCCATCGCCCGCTCGGCCGGCAGCCCGAAGATCAGCAGGAACACCAGGTTGCCCAGCAGGTGCGCCCAGTCGGCGTGCAGGAACAGCGCCGTCACCAGCCGCAGCAGGCTGCCGTCGCCGGGCGCCTGCTGCCAGGCCGCCGGCGTGGTCAGCCCGCCCGACAGCGCGCCCCACTCGAGCACCCAGCGGTGCTGCTCCGCCGCCGGCGCCCACGCCAGCCACGTGAAGCTGCCCCACAGCGCCGCGAACAGCAGCGGCGTGGCCCAGCGCATCGGAGGTTTCTGGCGCGACGGAATCGAGACGAACAAGGTGGGCCTCGTGGCGGGCGCATTGTTAGCGTGGGGTTAATCGGCGCGCTATAGTGCAGACGGCGCCGTATGGCGGCTGCCCCGGCCCTGCCGGTGACCGGTCCCGCCGCGCTGCAGGCAGGGCCGAAGAAAAACATAAAACTCCAGTGGAGACCACACGCATGCAACACGCACACCGCCTCACCCTCACGGCGCTCGCGCTGGGCATCACCGGCGTCCTGACGCTCGGCCAGGCGAACGCAACCGGCTTCCAGATCCGCGAAAACAGCGTCCAGAACCTCGGCCGCGCGAATGCCGGCACGGCTGTTGCCGAGAACGATGCATCGGTGGTTTCCAACAATCCGGCGGCGATGGTCAACATCGACCGCACCACCGTCCAGGTCGACGCGACCGTGATCGACCTCAATGCCGAGTTCAACGGCGGTGGCCAGGCCGCGGCCGGCACTCCGCTCGCGCAGCCGCTGACCGGCGGCGACGGCGGCGACCCGGGCGATCCGACCGCGGTTCCGGCGATCGCGATTGTCGCACCGCTGACGGGCGCGTTTGAAGGCCTGACCGTCGGTGCCAGCATCAACGCGCCGTTCGGCCTTGCCACCGAGTACGACCGTGACTGGGTTGGCCGCTACAACGCGGTCGAGTCGGACGTTAAAACCATCGACCTCACCCTGTCGGCTGCGGTCAAGCTGCACGAGACCTTCTCGGTCGGTGTCGGCCTGATCTACCAGCGCGCCGACGTGACACTGTCCAACGCGGTCGACTTCGGGTCCGGCATCTGCCGCGTCAACATCGCCGCCTGTATCACGCCGGATCCGGTCAACGCGCCCTTCGGCCCGCAGAAGAACGATGGCTTCGTCGAGGTCAGTGGCACCGACAACGGCCTGGGCTGGTTGCTCGGATTCCAGTTCCGCCCGACCGAGCGGTTGTCGATCGGCTACTCGCACCACTCCGAGGTCGATCACGAGATCGACGGCGACATCGACTTCACCGTGCCACCCGCAGTGGTCGCGGCGATGGGTCCGATGGCAGCGGCCTACGCCGACGGCCCCGGCGGCGCCAAGCTGACCACCCCGAGCATCGATACCCTGAGCGCGAAGTACGACTTCACCGATACGTTTCGAATGATGGCCGACGTCCAGGTCACCGGTTGGGAGTCGCTGCAGGCGGTCAACATCCAGCGCGCCAGCGGCACTCCGATCGCCAGCGAGCAGTTCCAGTGGGAAGACTCGACGATGTACGCGTTGGGCGGCGAGTACGACCTCAGTGATGCCTTCACCCTGCGTGCCGGCGTCGCGATCGACGAGACCCCGACCAACGACGAGCACCGCACCCCGCGGCTGCCCGACAACGACCGCCAGCTGTACACCCTCGGCCTGACCTGGAACGCCTCGCCGAACCTGAGCGTCGATGCGGCTTACATGCGCATCGAGATCGACTCTCCGACCATCTCGGCAGTGTCCACCAGCGGCAGCCTGCTGGTCGGCGAGTACAAGGGCCACGCCAACCTGTTCGGCGTCGCCGCCCGCTATCGCTTCTGACGGTTAGCCACGCAAAAGAAAAAGCCCCGCTCCGGCGGGGCTTTTTCGTTGGCGCCCCGCGGAGGGAGGCGCCGGGCCGCGACCGCGGTTACTCGCCCAGCGTCAGCAGCGAGGCATTGCCGCCCGAAGCGGTGGTGTTGATGGTGATCGTCTTCTCGGTGGTGAAGCGCGGCAGGTAGTGCGGGCCGCCGGCCTTCGGACCGGTGCCCGACAGGCCTTGGCCGCCGAACGGCTGCACGCCGACCACCGCGCCGACCTGGTTGCGGTTGACGTAGCAGTTGCCGACCTTGATCCGCGCGGCGATCTTCTCGACCGTCGCGTCGATCCGCGAATGCACGCCGAGGGTCAGGCCGTAGCCGGTCGAGTTGACCGCGTCGATCACCTTGTCGAGCTCGCCGACCTTCCAGCGGATCACGTGCAGCACCGGCCCGAACACCTCCTTGTCGAGCTGGTCGAGCGACTGCAGCTCATAGGCGCGCGGGGCGAAGAAGCTGCCGTGCGCGGTGTCGTCGTCCATCGCGACGGTGGCGATCGGGCGCGCCTCGCGGTCCATCCGCGCGGCGTGCGCCTGCAGGTTCTTCAGCGCGTCCTCGTCGATCACCGGGCCGACGTCGGTCGACAGCAGGCCGGGGTCGCCGACCTTCAGCTCGGCCATCGCGCCGGCCAGCATGGTGATCACCTTGTCGCCGATGTCGTCCTGCACGAACAGCACGCGCGCGGCCGAGCAGCGCTGGCCGGCCGAGGTGAACGCCGAACTCATCGCGTCCTTGACCAGCTGCTCGGGCAGCGCCGAGGAGTCGGCGATCAGGGCGTTCTGGCCACCCGTCTCGGCGATCAGCACGCCGATCGCGCCATCGCGCGATGCCAGTGCGCGGTTGATCGCGTTGGCGGTCTCGTTGGAACCGGTGAAGGCGACGCCAGCGATGCGCGGGTCCTTCGTCAACGTGGCGCCGACGGTCTGGCCGTCGCCCGGCACGAACTGCAGCACGTCCACCGGCACGCCGGCCTCGTGCAGCAGCTTGGTCGCGGCGTAGCCGACCAGGTTGGTCTGCTCGGCCGGCTTGGCGATCACGCTGTTGCCGGTGGCCAGCGCGGCGGCGACCTGGCCGATGTAGATCGCCAGCGGGAAGTTCCACGGGCTGATGCAGACGAACGCGCCGCGGCCGTGCAGATGCAGGGTGTTGGTCTCGCCGGTCGGGCCGGGCAGCGGCTCGACCAGGAACATCCTGCGCGCCTGGCAGGCGTAGTAGCGCAGGAAGTCGACCGCCTCGCGCACTTCGCCGACGCCGTCGGCAATGGTCTTGCCGGCGTCCTTGGTGCACATCGCGATGAACTCGGCCATGCGCGACTCGAGCAGGTTGGCGGCGTGCTCGAGGATCGCCGCGCGGCTTGCGGCCGGCGTCGCGTCCCACTTCGGCTGGGCGGCGACCGCGTTGACCACGGCCTGCTCGACGGTGGCGGCGTCGGCCGGCAGCCACTGGCCGACGACCTCGCGGCGGTCGGCCGGGTTGGTCACCGGCAGGCGCTCGCCGGACGGACGGGCACCCGGCACCAGCGGCTCGGCGAACCAGTCGTCGCGCACGGAGGCGTTGATCTGTTCGGCCAGCGCGCGCAGCTGGTCGTCGTTGGCGAGGTTGACGCCCATGGAGTTGCTCCTGTCGCAATACTTCAACGAGTCCGCGAAGCTGCGGTAGATGTCGACCGGCAGCGGGATGCGGGGGTGCATGATGGTTTCGAACCCGGCCACGGTCTGCACCGGGTCGCGGATGAGGTCGTCGATGGCGACGTCCTCGTCGGTGATGCTGTTGACGAAGCTGGAGTTGGCGCCGTTCTCGAGCAGGCGGCGGACCAGGTACGGCAGCAGGTCCTCGTGGCTGCCGACCGGCGCGTACACCCGGCACGGCACGTCGAGGCGGTCGGCCGGGATCACCTCGGCGTAGAGGTCGTCGCCCATGCCGTGCAGCTTCTGGAACTCGAACTCGACCCGCTTGCCGCCCAGCCGCGCCATCCGGTGCACGGTGGCGATGGTCTGCGCGTTGTGGGTCGCGAACATCGGGTAGATCGCGTCGGCGGCGTCGATCATCCGGCGCGCGTTGGCGAGGTAGGACACGTCGGTGTTGGGCTTGCGGGTGAACACCGGGTAGCCGACGTGGCCGTCGACCTGCGCACGCTTGATCTCGGTGTCCCAGTACGCACCCTTGACCAGCCGCACCGGGATCCTGCGGCCGTGGCGGCGGGCGAGGTCGGCGATGAAGTCGATCACCTCCGGCGCGCGCTTCTGGTACGCCTGGATCGCCAGCCCGCAGCCTTCCCAGCCGTCCAGCGAGGCGTCGGAGTAGGCGCCGGCGAACACGTCCAGCGAGAGCTCCAGCCGGTCGGCTTCCTCGGCGTCGACGGTGAATCCGATGCCGTGCTGCTTCGCCAGCCGGGCCAGCTCGAGCACGCGCGGGGTCAGCTCGGCCAGCACCCGGGCGCGCTTGGCGTGCTCGTAGCGCGGGTGCAGTGCCGACAGCTTGACCGAGATGCTCGGCGTGCCGAACACGTCGGCGTTGCGGAAGTCGCCGCTGGCGCCGATCGCGGCGATCGCGTCGCGGTAGGCCTGCAGGTAGCGGTCGGCATCGGCGGCGGTCAGCGCGGCCTCGCCGAGCATGTCGTAGGAGTAGCGATAGCTGGCGTTGATGCCCTTCTTCGAGCGCGCCAGCGCCTCGCCGATGGTCCGCCCCATCACGAACTGGTGGCCCATGATCTTCATCGCCTGGCGCACCGCCAGGCGGATCACCGGCTCGCCGACGCGGCCGACCAGCCGCTGGAAGGCGTTGTGCACGTCGCGCTTGGTCTCGTCGGCCAGGTCGACCAGGTGGCCGGTCAGCATCAGGCCCCAGGTGGAGGCGTTGACCAGCACCGAGTCCGACTTGCCCATGTGCCGCTTCCAGTCGGCCTCGCCGAGCTTGTCGCGGATCAGCCGGTCGGTGGTCTCCTCGTCGGGGATGCGCAGCAGCGCCTCGGCCACGCACATCAGCAGCACGCCTTCCTCGCTGCCGAGGTCGTACTGGCGCATGAAGGCCTCGATCGCGCCCTGGTCGCGGGCGCGTGCGCGGACCCGGGTGACCAGGTCGGCGGCCACCGCCTGCGCGGCGGCGCGTTCGGCCTCGGGCAGGCGCGCGCGGTCGAGCAGGTCGCGCACGTGGGCGGCCTCGTCGCGCATCCAGCCGGTGGTGATGGCGGCACGCGGGCCAACCGGCGCCTGCGGCAGTTCGGGAGTGATCAACGCACGGGAACGCGCGTCGCCGGCGCGGTCGCCGGCAATGGGGGGCTGGCTGGCCATGGAAAACCCACAGAAAAGAGGGCGGGGAACGGCTGCTAGTCTAAGCCTCCGGAAGGGGGCGTGGGCGCCCCCGCGACCTTGCCATGCCTGTCCGATTCATCCGCCCGCGGCGGCCGGTCGGGGAGGGGCCGAAGCACCCCCGCGGGCAGCCTCGACGCGAGTCGTTTGACCTGCGTCATGGCCCGCGCGAGGCCGTCTGTGATGGAGATCGGCTTGCCGCTCCCCGGCTCCAGGGCTACCATTCGGAGGTTATCCGTAGCGCCCGGTGGCCGTGTGCCATCGGCGTGATGGGCCCCGGGCGGGCTCGCCAGCCACCATTCGCTTGGTCCAGCGCCGCCACGGCGTGCGGCGCCGGCAGTGGCAGCCCGCGGAGCACGAAAAATCGTAACTTCCTGACAATAAAGTTGATTCTGGGGCTCGAAGTGATGAAAGCCGGTCGTTTCAAGCAATGGGCAGCGGGCGTCGCAATGGCGGCGTCGCCGGTCCTCGCATTCGCGCAGAGCGCCGATCCGGAGCGTTGGCAGCTCAACATGGGCCGCGGCGTCACCCACCTGTCCAACAACGCATACGAAGCCCACATGCTGGCGCTGTGGATCTGCGTGGCGATCGGCGTGCTGGTGTTCGGCGCGATGGCGGTGGCGATGTTCCGCTTCCGCAAGTCGAAGGGCGCCGTGCCGGACCGCGACTTCACCCACAGCACCCGGCTGGAGATCCTCTGGACCGTGATCCCGGTGGTGCTGCTGGTGCTGATGGCGGCCCCGGCGACCACCAAGCTGATCGCGATGTACGACACCCGCGACGCCGAGATGACCGTCAAGGTCACCGGCTACCAGTGGATGTGGAAGTACGAGTACCTGGGCGAGGGCGTCGAGTTCACCAGCCGCCTCGACCGCAAGAGCGACGCCCTGCGCCAGAGTGGCGTGGTGCCGACCGCGGCCGACCACGCCAACTACCTGCTCGACGTCGACAACGTGCTGGTGCTGCCGACCGACACCAAGATCCGCTTCGTGATCACCGCCGACGACGTCATCCACGCATGGTGGGTGCCGGCGCTGGGCTGGAAGCAGGACGCGGTGCCGGGCATCGTCAACGAAGCCTGGACCGACATCTCGACCCCGGGCATCTACCGCGGCCAGTGCGCCGAGCTGTGCGGCAAGGACCACGGCTTCATGCCGATCGTGGTCAAGGCCGTGCCTCCGGCGGAGTACCGCCAGTGGCTGGCCGCGCAGCAGGCCGGCGGCTGATCCGTCCGCGTCGTCAAACAAACGTAATCCAGAGGTAGGCCATGGCTGCCACGCACCCCGTTGCTGATCACCACGATGACCACGCCCACAAGCAGGGCTTCATCGACCGTTGGTTCTTTTCGACCAACCACAAGGACATCGGAACGCTGTACCTGATCTTCAGCTTCCTGATGTTCATCGTCGGCGCGGCGATGTCGGTGGTCATCCGCACCGAGCTGGCGGTCCCCGGCCTGCAGCACGTCGATCCCGAGTTCTTCAACCAGATGACGTCGATGCACGCGCTGGTGATGATCTTCGGCGGCGTGATGCCGGCGTTCGTCGGCCTCGGCAACTGGATGATCCCGCTGCAGATCGGCGCGCCGGACATGGCGCTGCCGCGCATGAACAACTGGTCGTTCTGGATCCTGCCGTTCGCCTTCACCCTGCTGCTGCTGACCCTGTTCCTCCCGGGTGGCGGCCCCGCCGCGGGCTGGACGATGTACCCGCCGCTGTCGCTGCAGGGCGGTTCCAACGTCGCCTTCTCGATCTTCGCCATCCACATGATGGGCATCAGCTCGATCATGGGCGCGATCAACATCATCGCCACCGTGCTCAACATGCGCGCGCCGGGCATGGACCTGCTGAAGATGCCGATCTTCACCTGGACCTGGCTGATCACCGCGTTCCTGCTGATCGCGGTGATGCCGGTGCTGGCCGGCGCGGTCACCATGCTGCTGACCGACAAGTTCTTCGCGACCTCGTTCTTCAACGCCGCCGGCGGCGGTGACCCGGTGATGTACCAGCACATCTTCTGGTTCTTCGGGCACCCCGAGGTCTACATCATGATCCTGCCGGCGTTCGGCATCGTGTCGGAGATCATCCCGACCTTCGCCCGCAAGCCGCTGTTCGGCTACCAGGCGATGGTGTACGCGACCGCCGCGATCGCCTTCCTGTCGTTCATCGTGTGGGCGCACCACATGTTCACGGCCGGCATGCCGCTGGGCGGCGAGATCTACTTCATGTACGCCACCATGCTGATCTCGATCCCGACCGGCGTGAAGGTGTTCAACTGGGTCACCACGATGTGGCGCGGTTCGATGACGTTCGAGTCGCCGATGCTGTGGGCGATCGCGTTCGTGATCCTGTTCACCATCGGCGGCTTCTCCGGCCTGATGCTGGCGATCGTGCCGGCCGACTTCCAGTACCACGACACCTACTTCGTGGTCGCGCACTTCCACTACGTGCTGGTGACCGGCGCGCTGTTCGCGATCATCGGCGCGGTCTACTACTGGTGGCCGAAGTGGACCGGCCGGATGTACAGCGAAGGCCTGGCCAAGTTCCACTTCTGGTGGACCATGGTGTTCGTCAACCTGCTGTTCTTCCCGCAGCACTTCCTCGGCCTGGCCGGCATGCCGCGTCGCATCCCGGACTACAACGTGGTGTTCGCCGACTGGAACCTGGTCAGCTCGATCGGCGCGTTCGGCATGTTCGTCACCCCGTTCCTGATGGCGTTCATCCTGTGGCGCTCGAAGAAGGCCGGTGCGCCGGCCGAGGCCCGTGCCTGGGAAGGCGCCCGTGGCCTGGAGTGGACCGTGCCGAGTCCGGCGCCGCACCACACCTTCACCACGCCGCCGGTGATCCGCGACGGCGACCTCGCCCACGGCGACGTCACCCACTGACGCCGGCACGCCGCACGCCATGATCCCGACCCGCGATCCCCGCCTGGACCCCGACGCACGCCGCAAGGCCGTGCGCCGGACCGCGCTGTGGATCGGCGGGATCGTGCTGGCGGTGTACGTCGCCTTCATCCTCAGCGGAGTGGTGGGGCGGTGAGCGCGCCGCGGACCCCGGAGCAGACGCAGGCCCGGGCCAGCAAGGGCCTGGGCAAGATGCTGGTGGTGGCGGTGCTGGCGTTCGGCTTCACCTTCTCGCTGGTGCCGCTGTACCGCATCGCCTGCGAGAAGGTGTTCGGCATCCGCCTCGACAACACCGCGGCGGCGGCCACGCCGGCCCGCGGCGCCGCCGACCGGCTGGTCACGGTGCAGTTCGACGGCGGGGTCAACTCCAAGCTGCCGTGGCAGTTCGAGCCCAACCGGCTGACCATGCAGGTGCGCCCGGGCCAGCAGTACGAAACCAGCTACCGCGCGCACAACAACAGCGACCGGACGATCGTCGGCAGCGCGGTGCCCTCGGTGGCGCCGGCGCGGGCGTCGGGCTATTTCAGCAAGACCGAGTGCTTCTGCTTCACCGCACAGACCATGCTCGCCGGCGAAAGCCGCGACATGCCGGTGCGCTTCATCGTCGACCCGAACCTCCCCGAGGACGTGAAGACGATCACGCTGTCCTATACCTTCTACAAGAACGACGCGCTGACCGCGCAGCAGGCCGCGTCGGCCCATCCGGTGGCCGGTACCCCGGCCGCCGCACCGTAACAACGCATCCACGAACCACGGAAACGCCGCCATGGCCCAAGCCCAATCGCCAGACGCCAACATCTACTTCGTGCCGCACAGCAGCCGCTGGCCGTTCCTCGGCTCGATCGCGCTGTTCGTGGCGATGGTCGGCTTCGCCACCATGCTCAACGACGTCAGCTGGGGCGGCTGGACCTTCGTGATCGGCCTGGCGCTGCTGGCGGGCGTGCTGTTCGGCTGGTTCGGCGATGTCATCCGCGAGTCGGTGCGCGGCAACTACAACCGCCAGGTCGACGTCTCGTTCCGGATGGGGATGATCTGGTTCATCTTCTCCGAGGTGATGTTCTTCGCCGCGTTCTTCGGCGCGCTGTTCTACGCGCGCCAGTACGCGCTGCCGTGGCTCGGCGGCGCCGGTGACGGCATGGCCACCAACAACCTGCTGTGGGAAGGATTCAGCGCGGCGTGGCCGACCAACGGCCCGGGCGCGGTCGGTGGCCAGTTCCAGACCATCCCGGCGTGGGGCCTGCCGCTGCTCAACACGCTGATCCTGCTGACCTCGGGCGTGACCATCACCGCCGCCCACCACGCGCTCAAGGCCGGCAACCGCCGCGGCCTGCTGGTCTGGCTCGGCATCACCGTGCTGCTGGGCTGCGTGTTCCTGTTCTTCCAGGCGGAGGAGTACATCCACGCCTACCGCGACCTCAACCTGACCCTGGGTTCGGGCATCTACGGTTCGACCTTCTTCATGCTGACCGGCTTCCACGGCCTGCACGTGACCCTGGGCACCATCATGCTCGCGGTGATCTGGTTCCGCTGCCTGAAGGGCCACTTCGACAGCGACAACCACTTCGGCTTCGAGGCGGTGGCGTGGTACTGGCACTTCGTCGACGTGGTCTGGCTCGGCCTGTTCCTGTTCGTCTACGTGCTCTGAGCCAAACGGCCGGCGCTCCCCGCGGGGAGCGCGACGCGGGGACCGTCGCAACCGCGCCCGTCGCGGTTTCGACGTTTAGGGCGCCCGGAAACCCGGCGCCGGCGGAGGCTTAGCGGCCGACGCCGTGGAACTCGATCCAGCCCATCTTCGCCGCCAGCACCACCAGCACGATCAGCGCGATGGACAGCGCGATGCGACGGGTCAGCGCATTGACCGTGCGTTTGCTCTCGCCCTTGTCGACCAGCATGTAATAGAGGCCGGCACCGAGGTTCCAGAGTATGAGAATCAGGAAGCCGACGATCAGCAGGGTCTTCATCAACATGCTCCGGCGCACCGCGCCCAGGGTGGCCGCCGGGGCCACGACGCGGCCATTATCGCAGGCCGCGGTGGTGGTGCGATGAGCCGCGGGGCCACGCTGGTGCTGGGCTGGTCGCTGGCAGTCGCGGCGATGGTGCTGTTTGCCGGCCTCGGCCGCTGGCAGTCGCAGCGCGCGGTGGAAAAGCAGGCGATGCTCGACGCTGCCGCGCAGGTGCTGACCACGCGCGAGGTCCACCCGCTGGCCGCTGCCCACGACCCGGCCCGCATCGACCGCTACGACTGGGCGGTCGGCACCGGCACGTTCGACCCTCGCGCGCCGCTGCTGCTCGACAACCAGCAGCGCGACGGCCGGGTCGGCGTGCGCGCCTACCGGATCTTCGTGCCCGGCGACGCCGGCCCGCTGCTGGTCGACCTCGGCTGGCTGCCGCTGCCGCCATCGCGCGAGCTGCCGCCGGTGCCGCGGCCGGAAGGCCGGCTGGAACTGCGCGGCCTGCTGGCGGCGCCGCCGTCGAGCGGGATCCGGATCGGCCGAGGCCTGCTGCAGGTCGACGAGGGCTGGCTGCTGACCCGTGTCGACATGGACGCGATCGCTGAGGCGACCGGGCTGTCCGCGCCGCTGGCGCCGCGCGTGCTGCGGCTCGACCCGGCAATGCCGCTGGGCTACGAGCGCGACCTCGAACTGCTCGCCAACACGCTGCCGCCCGACAAGCACCGCGGCTACGCCGTCCAGTGGTACGGGCTGGCGCTGACGGTGCTGGCGACCGCGCTGATCCTCACCTTCCGCCGCCGGCGCAGCACGCCGGGCGGCCCCCGCGAATGAAGGCTCCGGCATGAACGACACCAGGGTGGTCGACGACCGCACCCGCAATCGCAATCGGATGTTCCTGATCGCGATCTTCGTGATGTTCTTCGGCAGCATGCTGGTCGCCGGCATCCTGCGGTTCTCCGGCTGGCAGCCGGAAGGGCGCAGGAACCACGGCGAGCTGCTCGACCCGCCGGGCGACCTGCGCGACGTCGTGCCGCGGCTGGCCGACGGCGGCGAGTACCGCTGGGCGGACGAGGCGCGCACCTGGCGCATCGTGGCGGCGCCGCCGGCCGGATGCGGCACCGCCTGCGACGCGCTCGCGCGCGACCTCGATACCGTCTGGCGCCTGTTCGGCAAGGACGCGGACCGGGTCGACCTGCTGTGGATCTGCAACGCCGAAGGCTGCATGCCGCCGGCCGATGCGCGCCCGCGCAGCCTCCACCTGCTGGACCCGGATCCACGCCTGCGGGCCGCGCTGCCGCGCGCCGACGCCGGTGTCGGAGGCGTGCCGGTCTACGTGATCGACCCGAACGGCTTCGTGATCCTGCGCTACCCTCCCGGCTTCGATCCGGCGGGGCTGCGCGCCGACATCGCCAAGTTGCTGAAACTGATCTGAGCGCCGCCTGCCGGCGCCATCGCACGAGAACCGCATGACCACGACCCGCACCGCGTCCCCCCCGCGCGCCTTCGCCAGGCCCGCCCGCCATTTCCACCGGCTGGCGTGGCTGGCGGTGGCGCTGGCGCTCGGGGTGATCGTGTTCGGTGCGTTCGTGCGGTTGTCCGACGCCGGCCTGAGCTGCCCGGACTGGCCCACCTGCTACGGCCGCGCGGCGTGGCCGACCGAGGCCAGCCAGGGCGCCGACCACGCCGCCACCGCGATCCGCCCAGTCGAGGTGCACAAGGCCTGGCGAGAGCAGTTCCACCGGATGATCGCCGGTGCGCTCGGCGTGCTGACGCTGGCGCTGGCGCTGCTGGCCGTGCGCCGCCGTCGCCACGGCGTCGCCCAGGTGCTGGCGGCGGCAGCGCTGGTGGCGGTCGCGATCCCGCTGTACATGCACGGCGAGCACGTCGCGGCGTCTGTGCTGGCGGTCGCCGGCGAGGCGGTGCTGCTGTTCGCCGCGCTGCGCTGGAGCAACCTCGACCTGGCGCGGGTGGCGGCCATCACGTTGGCGGTGATCATCTTCCAGGCGCTGCTGGGGATGTGGACGGTGACCTGGCTGCTCAAGCCCATCGTGGTGATGGGGCACCTGCTCGGCGGCCTGCTGACGTTCTCGCTGCTGCTGTGGATGGCGTGGCGGGCGACCGGCCTGCCGATCCGGCTGGCCGACGCGGCGCGGCTGCGTCGCTGGCTGGTGGCGGGGCTGGTGCTGCTGGGCGTGCAGATCGCGCTGGGCGGCTGGACCAGCGCCAATTACGCCGCGCTCGCCTGCGGCACCGACTTCCCGACCTGCGTCGGCCAGTGGTGGCCGCCGACCGACTTCGGCGAAGGCTTCGTGCTGTGGCGCGGGATCGGCGTCGACTACGAGGGCGGCATCCTCGACGGCGCCTCGCGCATCGCGATCCAGATGGCGCACCGGATGATGGCGGTGGTGGTGTTCGTCTACCTGCTGTGGCTGGCGGCGCGGCTGCTGCGCACGCCCGGCCTGCGTGGCTGGGCCAGTGCGCTGGGGCTGCTGACGATCGCCCAGGTGTCGCTCGGCGTCGCCAACGTCAAGCTGGCGCTGCCGCTGTGGACCGCGGTACTGCACAACGCCGGCGCGGTGCTGCTGCTGTTCGTGCTGGTGTCGCTGCTCGCCCGCCTGCGGGCGCCGGAGGCGTGATGGACAAGCCGGCCCGACCGACCGTGAAGCAGTACTGGGACCTGACCAAGCCGCGCGTGGTCGCGCTGATCGTGTTCACCGCGGCGATCGGCATGTTCCTCGCCGTGCCGGGGTTGCCGCCGCTCAAGGAGTCGGTGCTGGGCTTCCTCGGCATCTGGCTGGCGGCGGCGTCGGCGGCGGCGATCAACCAGCTGATGGACTCGCGGATCGACGCCAAGATGGCACGCACCGCCTGGCGGCCGATCGTCGCCGGCCAGGTCACCCCGCGGCAGGCGCTGGTGTTCGCGCTGGCGCTGGCGGCCACCTCGATGGTGATCCTGCTGGTGTGGGTCAACGTGCTGACCGCGCTGCTGACCTTCGCCTCGCTGATCGGCTACGCGGTGATCTACACGGTGTTCCTCAAGCGCGCGACGCCGCAGAACATCGTCATCGGCGGCATCGCCGGGGCGGCACCGCCTGCGCTGGGCTGGGCCGCGATCACCGGCACGCTCGACCCGCACGCGCTGCTGCTGGTGCTGATCATCTTCGTCTGGACCCCGCCGCATTTCTGGGCGCTGGCGATCTTCCGCCGCGAGGACTACCGCAAGGCGATGGTGCCGATGCTGCCGGTCACCCACGGCGTCGAGTACACGCGCTGGCAGATCCTGTTCTACACCGTGCTGCTGGTGGTGGTGACGGTGCTGCCGTGGGCCACCGGCATGAGCGGGCTGTTCTACCTCGGCGGCGCGCTGGTGCTCGGCCTGGTGTTCCTGTGGCACGCGTGGCGGCTGATGGACCCGCCGGACGAGCTGTACGCGATGGAGGTGTTCAAGTACTCGATCGTGTACCTGATGGCGCTGTTCGCGTTCCTGCTCGTCGACCACTGGCTGCTGCCGCTGATGGAACCCGCCGCCGCGTTCGAACTGCGGCCCGTGGAGTGATGGCGGGACCGGCCACCCCGCCGCCCGGAGACGCTCCGCACCTGCGTGACGGCGCCACCACCGACGCGTTGCCGGTCGCGCCGGCGCTCGGGGCCAGCCTCGACGCCGCGCGGATGCCGCGCCGCTCCACCCTGGTCGAGCCGCGGATCCTGCTGATCGTCGCGTTGTCGCTGCTGCTCGGCGTCGCCGCGGCGTTCGTCGCGCAGGCACTGGTGGCCCTGATCGGGCTGGTCACCAACCTTGCCTTCCACGGCCGCTGGTCGTTCCACGAGGCCGCGCCGGCCGGCCACGCGCTGGGTCCGTGGGTGATCGTGGTGCCGGTGATCGGCGGCCTGATCGTCGGGGTGATGGCGCGTTGGGGTTCGCGCGCGATCCGCGGCCACGGCATCCCCGAGGCGATGGAGCAGGTGCTGCTCAACGAGTCGAAGATCGCCCCGCGCATCACCTTCCTCAAGCCGGTGTCGTCGGCGATCGCAATCGGCACCGGCGGGCCGTTCGGCGCCGAGGGGCCGATCATCGCCACCGGCGGCGCGCTGGGGTCCTTCGTCGGCCAGGTGCTACGGGTCACCGGCGCCGAGCGCAAGGTGCTGCTGGCGGCCGGCGCCGCGGCCGGCATGGCGGCGATCTTCGGCTCGCCGGTGGCGGCGGTGATCCTCGCGGTCGAGCTGCTGCTGTTCGAGCTGCGGCCGCGCTCGCTGATCCCGGTGGCGCTGGCGACGGTGGTCGCGACCGGCGTGCGCCACGCGCTGGTCGGCAGCGAGCCGGTGTTCGCGATGCCCGCCATCGCCGAGCCCGGCGGCGCCGCCCTGCTGGCCTACGTGGTGCTGGGCGCGGCGATCGGGCTGGTCAGCGTCGGCGTGACCCGCATCGTGTACGGGGTCGAGGACGCATTCGAGAAGCTGCCGGTGCACTGGATGTGGTGGCCGGCGATCGGTGGCCTGGCGGTCGGCGTGATCGGCTACTTCGCGCCGCTGACGCTCGGCGTCGGCTACACCAACATCGAGCGGATCGTCTCCGGCGAGTTCGCGGTCGGCGCGCTGGCGCTGCTGTGCGTGGCCAAGTTCGCCTCGTGGGCGATCGCGCTGGGCAGCGGCACCGCAGCTCGGGGTCGACCCGCGCATCGCCGGGCTGGTCGGTATGGCGGCGATCTTCGCCGGCTCCTCGCGCGCGCTGCTGACCTCGGTGGTGTTCGCGTTCGAGACCACCGGCCAGCCGGCCGGGCTGCTGCCGCTGCTGGGCGGCTGCGTCGCCGCCTACCTGGTGTCGGCGCTGATCATGCGCAACACCATCATGACCGAGAAGATCGCCCGCCGCGGGGTGCGCGTGCCGGGTGAATACGCCGCCGACCACCTGGAGCTGGTGCCGGTCGGCGACGCCTGCTCGCGCGAGGTGGTGACGCTGCAGACCCGCGACGAGCTCGGCCGGGTGCGGCACTGGATGGCCTCGGGTACCGCCGACGCGCAGCACCAGGGCTACCCGGTCATCGACGACACCGGCCGGGTGCGCGGCGTGATCACCCGGCGCGACCTGCTCGACCCGTCGCACCCCAACATCCGCCGCATCGGCGACATGCTGGTGCGACCGCCGGTGGTGGTGCAGGAGGACCACTCGCTGCGCGAGGCGGCCGACCACATGGTCGAGAACGACATCGGCCGGCTGGTCGTGGTCGGCGCCGCGGAACCGCATCCGCTGGTCGGCATCCTGACCCGTGGCGATCTGCTGGCCGCGCATGCCCGGCGCCTGAAGGAGGCGCACCAGGCCGGCCGCCACATCCGCCTGCGCGATTCACTGCGGCGGCGTCGCGGCTGAGCCGGGGCGGGCCCGGAGCCGCTACTCGAACAGCGTCTCGACCACCGGCGCCGAGTCGTCCGCCAGCAGCGCGACCATCGTCGGGTCGCCCGGGTAGCCCTCGCCGTCGTACTGCAGGGCGACGGTACCGCCCTGGATGGTGCCACCGCCGACGCCGACCAGCAGGTCGTGCCAGCCGTTGTTGCGGTGCTTGCCCAGCGCGATGGGCGGGTGGGTGGTGTCGGTGCGGCCGATCAGCGTGTAGCTGCCGTCGGCCTGGCCCTGGAAGACCACCAGCGGGCAGCCGTCGGCGTCGCACCACAGCGGGTCGTCGATCAGCATCAGCAGGTCGCCGGTGCCGTCGCCGTCGAGGTCGGCGCGGGCCTGCCGGTACTGCGGCGCCTCGTCGGTGCCGGCGGTTTCCATGAACGCGACCAGCGCCTGCTCGGCGGCGATGCGCGGGTCCAGCGTCGGGGCCGCGAGCGGTGCCGGTGCCGGGGGCGCGGTCTGGATCTCGGCCAGCTCGGGGGCGCGGCAGCCGGCGCAGAGCAGCAGCACGGCGGCGCTGGCGGGCAGCACGGACGCGGGGGTGGGCAGGCGGCGCATGGCGGGTCTCCGGCGGTGGTACGACGCCGACTGTAGGCACTGTCGTGTGGTGGCCGGGTGTAGGTGCAGCGCCGCCGGGGCGGGGTTTGCGGGGCGAGCACCCGCCGTGCCGTGTTCAGCTGCGCCGCGTGTGGACCATCGCGCCGAGCAGCTCGCGCAGCTCGGCCTGCTCGTCGGGGGTCAGCGCGGTGCGGCCACCCTCGTGGATGATCGCCTGCAGCTCCTCGATGCGCTGCTGCAGGGTCTGCCGGTCGAGCTGGGCGATCGCGTCGAGCAGTTCGTCGCGCCACTTGCCCTCGTCGCCGGCCAGCGACTGCGCGGCCAGCTTCTGCAGCGCGGCATACTCGTCGCGGCCGCTGAAGTGCTCGACCAGCGAGCCGGTGCCGATGTCCGGGCGCGCGTAGATCAGCCCGAGCAGGTCGACCAGCAGCTCGATGCCGGGCTGGCGCAGGGTGGCGAAGCGGAACGGCGGCTCCAGCTCCAGCGCCAGCGCGGGCCGCTGCAGCAGCAGGGCGATCGCGGCGCGGACCAGGCTGCGCTTCGGCGCGGGGGCGCCGCGCGCCGGCATGCGCGCGCGCTGCGCCGGCACGTGGGTGTCCGGCGTGCTCGCGCGGGCGCCGACGCCGGTCAGCTCGGTCAGGCGCTGGCGCATCAGGTCGGCGAACGCGCCGTCGGGGATCTGCGCCAGCAGCGGCTTGGCGCGCTCGGCCAGCCGGCCCTTGCCCTCCAGCGTGCCGAGGTTGACCTCGGCGGCGAGTGAGTCGAACAGGAACTGCGACAGCGGCGTGGCCCCGCGCAGGCGCGCGTCGAACCCGGCCGCACCCTCGGCCCGCACGATCGTGTCCGGGTCCTCGCCCTCGGGCAGGAACAGGAAGAACGCCTGCCGCCCGTCCTTCATCCGCGGCAGCACCGATTCCAGCGCCTTCCACGCGGCGCCGCGGCCGGCGCGGTCGCCGTCGAAGCAGAAGTACACGTCCGGCGCGTTGCGGAACAGCAGCTCGGCGTGGTCGGGCGTGGTGGCGGTGCCGAGCGTCGCCACGGCGGTCTCGACCCCGTGCTGGAACAGCGCGACCACGTCCATGTAGCCCTCGACCACCACCAGCCGCGCGATCTTCTTGTTGGCCTGGCGCACCTGCCACAGGCCGTACAGCTCGCGGCCCTTGTGGAACAGCTCGGTCTCGGGCGAGTTGAGGTACTTGGGGCCGTCGTCCTTCTCCAGCACCCGGCCGCCGAAGCCGATGGTGCGGCCGCGGCGGTCGTGGATCGGGAACATCACCCGGTCGCGGAACTTGTCGTAGACCCGGCCGCTGTCGTTCTTCGAGAACAGCCCGCCGCGCTCGAGCAGGCGCATCCGCCGCTCGTCGCCGCCGAGCGCGTCGCGCAGCGCGTTGAAGCCGCCCGGCGCGTAGCCGATGCCGAAGCGTTCGCGGATACCCGCGTCGACCCCGCGGCCGTCGAGGTAGGCCTGCGCCTTCGGCGTGGACGCCAGCTGCCGGCGGAAGAACGTCGCCGCCGCTTCCATCGCCGCATACAGGTCCTGGCTGTCGGGGTTGGCGTTGCGCTGGAAGGTCTCGCGCGGCACCTCCATGCCGTTCAGCCGCGCCAGCTCCTCGACCGCGTCGAGGAATTCCAGCCGGTCGTACTCCATCAGGAACCGGATCGCGGTGCCGTGCGCGCCGCAGCCGAAGCAGTGGTAGAACTGCTTGCCCGGCGACACCGTGAAGCTCGGCGAGCGCTCGTCATGGAACGGGCAGCGCGCCGAGTACTCCTTGCCCTGCCGCTTCAGCGGCACGCGCGCGCCGACCAGCTCGACGATGTCGGTGCGGGCCAGCAGGTCGTCGATGAAGGCGTCGGGGATGCGGGCCATGGACCGACTAGGATGCCATCGCGGCGGCGCTCATGGCGCGGTCGCGCGGGAGTCCGCATGGCCGGCGCGGCCACGCTCGCGCGCCAGCCGGCGGCGCACCCGCGCGTGCTCGTCGAGCATCGCGGTGATCAGCGCGCCGGTCAGGAACACCACCGCGCAGTAGTACAGCCATACCAGCATCACCACCAGCCCGCCGGCCGGCCCGTAGGCGTTGCCCAGGGTGGCCTGGCCCAGGTACAGCCCGATCGCCCAGCGTCCGGCCATGAACAGCGCCGCGGTCAGCGCGCCGCCGGCCAGCGCCCGCGACGCGGTCACCGGACGGTCGGGCAGCAGCCGGAACATGCCGGCGAACACCAGCGCATACAGCACGAACGAGAACGCCGCGGCGAACGCCGGCAGCAGGTCCGGCAACCACGCCATCACCACCGCCAGCGCCGCCTGCACCGCCATCGACACCACCAGCAGGAAGCCGACCGCGATCGCCATGCCGAACGACAGCAGCCGCTTGCGCAGCCACGCCAGCACGCCCAGCGCCCGCGCGTCGGAACGGAACACGCGGTTGAGCGCGGCCTGCAGCTGGCCGAACACGATCGAGGCGCCAACCAGCAGCGCGCCGGTGCCCAGCAGCGCCGCCAGCGAGCCGGTGCCGGGCCGGCGCTCGGCGTTGGCGACGATCAGCCGCGCGGTCTCCTCCACCTGCGGCCCGACCAGCAGCCCGACCTGGCGGAAGAACTCCTCCTGCGCGGTCGGCAGCAGCGCGGTGGTCAGCCACAGCAGCATCAGCACCAGCGGCGCCAGCGACAGCAGGGTGTAGAACGACAGCGCCGCCGCCAGCGCCAGCAGGTCGTAGGCGAAGAAGCGCTGGGCGAACTTGGCCGGCCAGCTCTGTTCCAGCCGCGCCTGCAGCGCCTCGATGCGGTCGCCGAGGTCGGGGTCCCGGTCGCCGTCGGCCGTGGCAGCCGCGCCGGGACGGTCGGCAGTCAAGCGATGGGCCGGGGGCGGGTTCGGCATCGGCATCCTCTGGGTACGGAATGCGGCCAGTATCCGGGCAACGGGTTAGCGCCGCGTCGGGCGCGTGCGCCTGGCCGGGAGGACGAAGGGCCCGCAAAGACGAAGGGCCGGACATGGCCCGGCCCCGGAGGCGGCTGTGGCGCGGATCAGCCGGCGAGGCGCTGCTTCACCAGTTTCGACACCAGGCCCATGTCGGCCTGGCCGGCCAGCCTGGGCTTCAGCACGCCCATCAGCTTGCCGATGTCGGCCGGGGTGGCGGCGCCGGTCTCGGCCATCGCGGCGTCGATCGCGGCGATGATCTCCGCCTCGCCGAGCTTCGCCGGCAGGTAGTGTTCGATCACCGTGATCTCTTCGCGCTCCACCGACGCCAGGTCCTCGCGGTTGGCCGCCTCGTACTGGCTGACCGAGTCGCGGCGCTGCTTGACCATCTTCTCCAGCACGGCCAGCACCTGGGCGTCGTCGAGTTCGATCCGCTCGTCGATCTCCCGCTGCTTGATCGCCGCGTTCATCAGCCGGATCACGCCGAGGCGGTGCTTGTCGCCGCCCTTCATGGCGGCCTTCATGTCATCGGTGAGCTGCTGCTTGAGGGGCATGGCGGTGTCCTGGGGCGGGAAGATTGTGCGGGGAACGCAAAAAGCCGGCGGCGCTCGCGGCGCGGCCGGCTTTGGGCTTTCCTGTGAAGAGTCCGGCCTGCAGCGGCCGGGATCCTGCGCAGGAGCGCGCGATCAGTACAGCCGCTGGCGCTTGGTCACGTCGCGCGAGGCGCGGCGGGACTGGCGCTTCACCGCGGCGGCGGCCTTGCGCTTGCGTTCCTGGGTCGGCTTCTCGTAGAACTCGCGCTTGCGGGTCTCGGCGAGGACGCCGGCCTTTTCGCAGGTGCGCTTGAAGCGACGCAGGGCAAACTCGAAAGGCTCGTTTTCGCGGACTTTGACGCTGGGCATAGGTATCTCGGTTCGGGTAAACAGCCCGGATCGGTCCGGGCGAGCCGCGTATTGTACCGGCGTGGTTTCCGGCAACGCAAGCCGGGAGACGGCGTTCAACCGGGGTGGGGGTGCGGCGGCGTATGCTGCGGCGCTTTCACGCCCCGTGCCTTGCCCATGTCGACCCCGTTGCCGACCCCGTCCACCCGCCGTCGCCGGCTGGCCGTGCTGCTGCTGGCCTGCGGCCTCGTCGCCGGCTGCGGCCGCGACGCCGTCCGTCCCGAGCCGGCGCCGAAGGCCCCGGCCGCCGCGCCGGTGCCGGCGCCGGACATCCGGGTCGGGCTGGCGCTGGGCGGCGGCGCGGCCAAGGGCTTCGCCCACATCGGCGTGATCAAGATGCTGGAGGCCAACGGCATCACCCCCGACGTGGTCGCCGGCACCAGCGCCGGCAGCGTGGTCGGCGCGCTGTACGCCAGCGGCATGGACCCGTTCGAGCTGCAGCGCAAGGCGGTGGCGCTGGACGAGTCGAGCATCCGCGACGTCAGCCTGTTCTCCGGCGGGCTGGTCGAGGGCAGGGCGTTGCAGGATTACGTCAACGCGCAGGTCGACGGGCGCGCGCTGGAGCGGATGCAGAAGCCGTTCGCGGCGGTCGCCACCCGGCTCGAGACCGGCGAGCGGGTCGCGTTCGCGCGCGGCAACACCGGCCAGGCGGTGCGCGCGTCGAGCAGCGTGCCGGGCGTGTTCGAGCCGGTCGCGATCGGCAAGTGGCATTACGTCGACGGCGGCGTGGTCAGCCCGGTGCCGGTGGACGCCGCGCGCGACCTCGGCGCCGAGGTGGTGGTCGCGGTCGACATCTCCAGCAAGGCGACCGGCGAGACCCCGGCGCACATGCTCGGGATCATCAACCAGTCGATCAGCATCATGGGCCAGAAGCTCGGCGAGCAGGAGATGGCGCGCGCCGACGTGGTGATCCGGCCGCGCGTGACCGACATCGGCTCGGCCGATTTCACCCAGCGCGACCGCGCGATCCTCGAAGGCGAGCGGGCCGCGCTGGCCGCGTTGCCGGCGATCCGCAAGGCGATCGCGGCGAAGCAGGCCGAGCGCATCGCCGCCGCGCGCAAGGCGGCCGCGGCGCGGGCGAAGGCGCGCGAGCCCGAGTGCGTCGAGCGCAAGGCCTGGCTCGGGCTGGTCGACCGCGAACCGGTCTGCACGCCGGCCGCGCAGCCCTGAGCACCGCGATGGCACGCCCGGCCGCACGGGTTTGTGCCGTTGCCCGCGCAGCCGCCACAATGCCGCGATGAACGATTCCACCCCTCTGCTGCAGACCGTCGAACAGGAAACCGGCGCCAACCCCGAATGGACCGTGCTGTGGCTGCACGGGCTGGGCGCGGACGGCCACGACTTCGCGCCGATCGTGCCGGAGCTGGTCCGCCGCGACTGGCCGGCGCTGCGCTTCGTGTTCCCGCATGCACCGGTGCGGCCGGTCACGATCAACAACGGCGTGCCGATGCGGGCGTGGTACGACATCGTCGCGCTCGACCTCGCCAACCGCGCCGACGAGGCCGGGGTGGACCAGTCGGTGGCGCAGGTCGAGGCGCTGATCGCGCGCGAGGCGGCGCGTGGCATCGCGGCGTCGCGCCTCATCCTCGCCGGTTTCTCCCAGGGCGGTGCGGTCGCGCTGGCCACCGGACTGCGCCGGCGCGAGCCGCTGGCCGGGCTGGTCGCGCTGTCGACCTACCTGCCGCTGTCGCCGGCGTCGCTGGCGGCGCTGCCGCGGTCCGTCGACGCCGCCGCCGCGCGCCAGCCGCTGTTCTTCGCCCACGGCACCCAGGATCCGGTGGTGCCGTTCCAGGCCGGCGAGCGCAGCGCCGCGGCGCTGCGCGAGCTGGGCTTCGCGGTCGACTGGCACGCCTACCCGATGGCGCACCAGGTCTGCGCCGGGCAGATCCGCGACCTCGGCGACTGGCTGGGCCGGCGTTTCGCCGCCGCCTGAGCGGGCCCGGCCGCGCGTCGCTGAAGCCGCCACGGCGCGGCGCTAAGATCGTCACGACGCGGCCCGCGGGCCGCAGCACCCACACGGGGGACGCCGGATGAAGGTGGTGATCGCCGACGACGAGCCACTGGCGCGCGAGCGCCTGCGCGGGCTGCTGCGCGAGTTGGCCGGGGTCGAGGTGGTGGCCGAGGCCGGCGACGGCCGCCAGGCGCTGGAGGCCTGCGCCGAGCACGGGCCGGACCTGGTGCTGCTGGACATCGCGATGCCGGAGATCGACGGGCTGGAGGCCGCGCGCCACCTCGCCGCGTTCGAACCGCGCCCGGCGGTGGTGTTCTGCACCGCCTACGACGCCCACGCGCTGTCGGCGTTCGAGGCCGAGGCGATCGACTACCTGGTCAAGCCGGTCCGCGCCGAGCGGCTGGCGGCGGCGATCGAGCGCGCGCGCACCTTCGCCGCTGGCCGCGAACGCACCGCGCCCGAAACGCCGGTGCGCGGCCACCTGTGCGCGCGCCTGCGCGGCAGCCTGCGGCTGATCCCGCTGGAGGACGTGCGCTACCTGCAGGCCGAGGAGAAGTACGTCGTCGTCCACCACGCGCGCGGCGAGGACCTGATCGAGGAGTCGCTGAAGTCGCTGGAGGACGAGTTCGGCGACCGCTTCGTGCGGATCCACCGGAACTGCCTGGTCGCCCGCCACGAGATCGTCGAGCTGCGGCGCGCGCCCGACGGCCACACCCAGGCCGTGCTGCGCCACGGCAAGCAACCGCTGGAAGTGAGCCGCCGCTGCGTCGCCGGCCTGCGCGAGACCCTCAAGCACCTGTAGCGGCGGCCGCGCCCTGCGATAATCGCCGGATGACCCGCACCCTCCGCATCGCCACCCGCAAGAGCCCGCTCGCCCTGTGGCAGAGCGAGCACGTCGCCGACGCCCTGCGCGCGGCCCATCCCGGCCTGCAGGTCGAACTGGTGCCGATGAGCACGCGCGGCGACGAGGTGCTGGACCGCTCGCTGGCGGCGATCGGCGGCAAGGGGCTGTTCCTCAAGGAACTGGAGCTGGCGATGCAGCGAGGCGATGCCGACTGCGCGGTGCATTCGCTCAAGGACGTGCCGATGGAGCTGGAGGCGGGCTTCGCGCTGCCGGCGATCCTCGCCCGCGCCGACTCCGCCGACGCCTTCATCAGCAACCGTTTCGACTGCCTCGACGCGCTGCCGCAGGGCGCGGTGGTCGGCACCTCGTCGCTGCGCCGCCAGGCCCAGCTGCGCGCGCGCCGGCCCGACCTGCAGCTGCACGACCTGCGCGGCAACGTCAACACGCGCCTGGCCAAGCTCGACGCCGGCGACTACGACGCGATCGTGCTGGCCTGCGCCGGCCTGCAGCGGCTCGGGCTGGACGCGCGCATCCGCTCGCGGCTGGTCGCGCCGGACTGGCTGCCGGCGCCGGCGCAGGGCGCGGTCGCGGTGGAGTGCCGCGACGACGACCCGGCCACGCTGGCGCTGTTCGCCGCGCTCGACCACGCGCCGACCCGTCGCTGCGTCGAGGCCGAGCGGGCGATGAACCGCGCGCTGCACGGCAGCTGCCACGTGCCGGTGGCGGCGCTGGCGACGCTGGACGGCGGGCGCCTGCGGCTGGACGGGCTGGTCGGCTCGGCCACCGACGGCCGCGCGGTGCGGGCGGACGGCGAGGGCGACGAGCCGGAAGCGCTCGGGCGCGCGGTCGCGGCGCAGCTGTTGGAGCGCGGCGCCGGGGAACTGCTCGGGCTGTAACCCGCGGACCGGCGCACGCCGGCCTGAACGCGCGCCGCCGACGACTCAGAACCGCCGGCGCAACCGCAATGACGACTCGGCCGACTCGCTGCCGCTCAGGCCCATCTCGTCGTGGCGGATCAGGAGGTCGCTTTCCAGCGTCCACGACGGCCACAAAACCACGTCGAGGCCGAGCGACTGCTTCACGAACGTCACGCCCTGGCCGGTCTCGAACTGGATACGCTGGTTCCACTGCGCGCGCGGGCCGAGCTCGTGGGCGATCTCCAGCGCCCCGCGCAGCACCGGCCCGGGCAGGGCGATGCCGTCGTCGTGCAGCGAGGCCAGCCGGTAGCCGGCGCCGAGCTGCACGTCGAGCCGGGTCGGGCCGTTGCTGATCGCCTGCACGCCGTAGCGGGTGCCGATGCGCCAGTTGTTGGCGTAACTGGCCGCGTGGGTGCGCGAGCGGGCCGGTGCGTACAGGCCGATCCACGGGTCGCTGCCGGGCAGGGTCGGGGGGCGCGCCGCGCCGCCGCCGGCGAACAGCAGGCTCGACGGCCCCAACGCCTGCCGCCATTCGGCATCGCCGCAGCGGGTCGACCAGCAGAACAGGCGCAGCCGCGCCGGGTCGCTGCCAAGCGCGACCAGTGCGGGGGCGCCGACATCGGCCGGCGGCGGCAGGGTGACGAACGGGCTGGTCAGCAGCGCCAGCCCCAGCAGGGCGGACATCGTCGCATCGCAGGGCGGACCGGCCCGCAGTATGCCAAGCCGCGGCCGGCGGCCCAACCGCCCCGTTCACATTGCCGACGGGCCGGCCGGGTCGGCAAAGCCGGCGGCGGTGCGCCCGGCCCGGAGCGGTCAGTCCGGCGCGGTGATCGCCAGTGCCGGGTCGTTGAAGCGCGAGTAGCGGATCGTGGTGGTCACCGGCTTGCCGTCGGCGCTGCCGTTGGCGCGCACCTGCATCGGGTAGCCGTCGGCGCCGATCCAGATCGTCATCGCCGGGGCCGTCTCGCCCGGCCTGTTGATGCCGTACTTGCGCGCGCTGGCGCCGTCGAGCACGTCCTCGCCGAGGTCGGTGGCCGCCATGCCCTGGCCCAGGCCGGTGAGGCGGGTGCGCTGGTTCCAGCGCGCCAGCACCTCCGGCGGCACCGGGATGCTGCGCACGCCGTCGGCGCCGTCGATGTACATCGTGCCGTCGACCACCACCTGGACCACGCCGTCGGGCATCGTCATGCGGTAGCGGTCGGGCGCGACGAAGTCGGTCTGGCTGGTTACCGGCGGGCTGGTGTCGGTGCTCATCGATGCGTGGAAGCTCTTCGCCTGGGCGAAGCGCGCGATCGCCGCGTCGACCTCCGCACGCGCGTCCCCGGCGGCCTGTGCCGCTGACGGTGCCGGCACCAGCAGCGCCAGTGACAGGGTGATTGCCGCGATCGTCCTGATGTTCATGTCCGCTCCGAAGGGTGTCCGCGGCGGAGTTCCGCCGATGCAAGGCCCAACGCGGGATGGGCGCCGGACCGGCAACGGCGCTGGCGGCGATGGCGCGGCCGGTGCGATCCTTGCCCCACTCATCCACGCGAGATGGCCATCGCCATGGAACGCATCGAACGCATCCACGCCCTGCATCGCATCCTCACCGCGGCGCGCTATCCGGTGACGGTGCCGCGCCTGCAGGAGGAGCTGGAGTGCTCGCGGGCGACGGTCTACCGCGACCTGGCCTACCTGCGCGACCAGCTGATGGCGCCGGTGATCGGCAACGGCGAGGCCGGCTTCCGCTACGACCCGGACGATCCGGGCCGGTTCGAGCTGCCGGGGCTGTGGCTGAGTTCGGAGGAGCTGCATTCGCTGCTGGCCGCCCAGCAGCTGATGAGCCGCAGTGGCGGCGGGGTGCTGTCGAACGCGCTGGCGCCGCTGCAGCAGCGCATCGAGAAGCTGCTCGACGACCACGCCGGCGGCCGCCGGGTGCCGGTCGAGCGCGTGCGGGTGATTCCGCACCGCACCCGCCGGCTCGACGAGACCGCGTTCCGCCACGTCGCCACCGCGGTGCTCGACCGCCGCCAGCTGGCGTTCGAATACCGCGCCCGCTCGACCGACCAGCACACCCGCCGCACGGTCTCGCCGCAGCGGCTGACCCACTACCGCGACAACTGGTACCTCGACGCCTGGGACCATGAGCGCGAGGCGCTGCGAAGTTTCGCGGTCGACCGCATCAGCAACGCGCGCACGCTCGACGAGGCCGCGCGCGACCTGCCCGACGAGGAGCTCAACCGGCACCTGGCGTCGAGCTACGGGATCTTCTCCGGCACGCCGAAGGGCTGGGCGACGATCGTGTTCAGCGCCAAGGCCGCGCGCTGGGTGGCCGACGAGCACTGGCACTCGCAGCAGCAGGGGCGGTTCCTGCCCGACGGCCGCTACGAGCTGAAGCTGCCGTACAGCTCCGGCCGAGAGCTGCTGATGGACGTGCTGCACTACGGCAGCGACGCCGAGATCGTCGAGCCGCCGTCGCTGCGCGAGCAGGCGCGCACGCTGTTGCAGCTGGCGATCTCCAATTACGAGCGCGGCCCGAAGTGACCGCCGCGCCCGGCGGGGCCTGCGCGTGATGGCGCCGGCGGACGCCCCGCGGATCGAACGCGGCGAACCGGTCGCGCTGGTGCTCGGTGCCGGCGGCGCCCGTGGGCTGGCGCAGATCGGCGTGATCGACGCGCTGGTCGCGCGCGGGATCGACATCGTCGCGGTGGCCGGCTCGTCCAGCGGCGCGCTGGTCGGCGGGCTGTTCGCGGCCGGGCAGCTGCCGGTGTTCCGCGACTGGCTGCTGTCGATGTCGCGCACCGACATGCTGCGCCTGCTCGACCCGGTGTTCGGGCGGCCGGCGCTGTTCGAGGGCACGCGCCTGATGGCGGCGCTGCGCGAGCGCACCGGCGACCTGCGGATCGAGGACCTGGCGATCGACTTCACCGCGGTCGCGGTCGACCTGGTGCGCCAGCGCGAGGTCTGGCTGCGGCAGGGCGACCTGTGGGACGCGGTGCGCGGTTCGATCGCGATCCCCGGCATCTTCACCCCGCACCGGGTCAACGGCCGCGAGCTGGTCGACGGCGGCCTGCTGGCGCCGCTGCCGATCGCCGCCAGCCGGCTGTCGGACGCGCACCGGCTGGTCGCGGTCGACATGAACAGCTGGCCGAACCGGCCGCCGGGCACGCCCGCGGAACCCGCAGCGCCCGGGCCGCGCATCGGCGACGAGGCGCCGGCCCACGCCCGCCTGCTGGACTGGGTGGAGCGCCGCCTGCACCGCGACGCCGACCCCGACAGCGGCCGCTATGGTTTCACCGAACTGATGTCGCGCTCGCTCGACACCATGCAGGCGCAGATCGCCCGAGTGCAGCTCGCGCTCGACCCGCCGGAGCTGGTGATCCGCATCCCGCGCGACGCCTGCCAGTTCTACGAGTTCTGGCGCGCGCGCGAACTCATCGCGCTCGGCCGCCACGAGGCCGACAGGGCGCTGGACGAAGCGGGCTATTGAGGTTTGCGCCGGGACGGCGCCCCTGGGCGCGCGATCCGGGTGTTGCCGGGCTCTTCCCGTAGGAGCGACGTAAGTCGCGACCCGCCGACCTCATGAGGCCATGTACAGGTCGCGACTTGCGTCGCTCCTACCAGGCCCGCCCCGGCGGCTTTGCGACCTCTCGCACCGGTCGCTCGGATCGAATGCACCGGTCGCAGCCCGTGAGATGCGCCGGCGCAATCCTGCAGGTCCACTCCCGCAGGACCACGCCCATGCGCCGTACCGAAGCCGCCAGCCGCTCCGTCGTCGACGACGTCCTGCGTTACGCCATCGCCATCGGCGCGACCCTCGTCCTGCTGCTGCCGGCCGCACGCGGCCACCACGAGGCGCTTGGCTGGTTGCCGCTGTGGTTGCTGGGCATGCCGCTGAGCGGCTGGGCCGCGCTGCGCTGGGTCCGCCGCAGCGAGGGAGGCGACAACCTCCGTGCCGGCGGCACCGGTCCGGAGGCCGGCCGTAGCGGCGGCCGGTCCGGCGCGGCCGCGGTCCCGCGGCGCCGCGTCGGG
>NZ_AVPT01000026.1 GCF_000768335.1 Lysobacter arseniciresistens ZS79 | reverse complement strand
CATTATGCACACCTCTTCCGCGTTCGGGAAGGGGCCAACCCAAAAATTCTTCGCGGCGAGGCGCGCCACACGCTTGACGCTTCCGTCATCGCTGGCGGATCGTCGCCCGATCATCCGGAGAAGCCCACCATGACCGCACGTCGCATGCTGCTGAAGACCGTCATCGCCACCGGACTGTTGCTGCTCGCGGGCTGCGCGTCCGGCAACGGGCTGTGGGTGGACATCGGCGGCGAGCGCTATCAGGTCGAGGTGGCCGACGACAACGCGGAGCGCGCACGCGGACTGATGTTCCGCGACGCGCTCGCGGACGGACACGGCATGCTGTTCATCCACGAGCGCGAGGAGCCGCAGGCGTACTGGATGAAGAACACCCGGATCCCGCTCGACATCCTCTACTTCGATGCGTCGCGGGCGCTGGTGTCGCAGCAGCGCGACGTGCCGCCGTGCACGGCCGGCAACGCCTGCCCGTCCTACCCGAGCGACGCGGCCGCGCTGTACGTGCTCGAACTCAACGCGGGCGAAGCCGCGCGGCTGGGGCTGGAGGACGGCGAAATGCTGCAGTTCGGCCCGGGCATCCCGGCCGACTGACCACGCCCGGTGCCGGGCGCCGACGCGAACCGCCGCGTCAGGCTTCCATCATCTCGAAGTCGTCCTTGGTCACGCCGCAGTCGGGACATGTCCAGGTGTCGGGAACATCGGCCCAGCGGGTGCCGGCCGCGATGCCTTCCTCGGGCAGCCCCTGCGCCTCGTCATAGATGAAGCCGCAGACGACGCACATCCAGGTGCGGAACTCGGTGGTCGTGGCGATCTCGGACATGGGCGGATAATGGCTGGCGATGCGAGCCCGCATTGTCCCACCCCCATGCCGGACACGAAAGCATGACCCCTGCCCGCCCCCGCGGCCTGTACGCGATCACGCCCGACGACACCGACACGCCGCGCCTGCTGCGCCGCGTCGAAGTGGTGCTTGCGGCGGGCACAACCTGGCTGCAGTACCGCAACAAGCGCGCCGACGACGCACTGCGGGAGTCGCAGGCGCGTGCGTTGCAGCCGCTGTGCGCGCGTTACGCGGTGCCACTGATCATCAACGACGACTGGCCGCTGGCGATGCGGATCGGTGCCGACGGCGCGCACCTGGGCGAGGACGATGGCGCGATCGCGACGGCACGCGCGGCGCTCGGTGACGACGCGCTACTGGGCGCGTCCTGTTACGACAGCGTCGAACGTGCGCGCGCCGCGCGGGATGCCGGCGCGGGTTACGTCGCGTTCGGTGCGTTCTTCCCGTCACCGACCAAGCCGCTCGCGCGGGTCGCGTCGCCGGCGCTGCTCGCCGAGGCGGCCGCGCTGGGCGTGCCGCGGGTGGCGATCGGCGGGATCACGCCGGACAATGCGCGGTTGCTGGCGGATGCCGGCGCCGATCTGCTGGCGGTGATCTCGGGCGTGTTCGACGCGCCCGACCCCGCCGCCGCGGTCCACGCCTATCGCGCCGCCTTCCTCCCTCCCGATCCCGAGGCTTCACGATGAACCACGCACGCTCCCACGATCTGTTCGCCCGCGCCTCCGCGCTGCTGCCCGGCGGCGTCAATTCGCCGGTGCGCGCGTTCAAGTCGGTCGGCGGCGAGCCGTTCTTCGCGCAGCGCGCCGAGGGTGCGTACCTGTTCGACGTCGACGGCAACCGCTATGTCGACTACGTCGGTTCGTGGGGGCCGATGATCGCCGGCCACGCCCATCCGCAGGTGCTCGACGCGGTCGCGAAGACGATGCGCGACGGCCTGAGCTTCGGCGTGCCCAATGCGTTGGAAGTGACGATGGCCGAGGCGATCACCGCGATCGTGCCCAGCTGCGAGATGGTGCGGATGGTCAACTCCGGCACCGAGGCAACGCTGTCGGCGATCCGGCTCGCGCGCGGCGCCACCGGGCGCAACCGCATCGTCAAGTTCGAGGGCTGCTACCACGGCCATGGTGACAGCTTCCTGGTGAAGGCCGGCAGCGGCGCGCTGACCCTGGGGCTGCCGAACTCGCCGGGCGTGCCGGGGGCGCTGGCCGACCTCACGCTGACCATCCCCTACAACGACTTCGAGGCCGCGACGCAGCTGTTCGACGAAGTCGGCGGCGAGATCGCCGGCCTGATCATCGAGCCGATCGTCGGCAACGCCAACTGCATCCTGCCGCGCGACGGCTACCTGCAGCACCTGCGCGAGCTGTGCACGAAGCACGGCGCGCTGCTGATCTTCGACGAGGTGATGACCGGCTTCCGGGTGGCGCTCGGCGGCGCGCAGCAGCGTTACGGCATCACGCCCGACCTGAGCACGTTCGGCAAGATCATCGGCGGTGGCATGCCGGTCGGCGCCTTCGGTGGCCGGCGCGAACTGATGAGCCAGATCGCGCCGAGCGGCCCGATCTACCAGGCCGGCACGCTGAGCGGCAACCCGGTGGCGATGGCTGCCGGGCTGGCGACGCTGGAACTGATCCGCGCGCCGGGCTTCCACGACGCGCTGGAGGCCAGCACGCACGCCCTGTGCGACGGGCTGGAAGCGGCCGCGCGCGATGCCGGCGTCGCCTTCCACACCACCCGCGCGCCGGGCATGTTCGGGCTGTACTTCCGCGAGGGGCCGGTCGAGTCCTTTGCCGACGCGATGGCGTCCGACGCGGTGAAGTTCGGCCGCTTCTTCCACGCGATGCTCGAGCGCGGCGTGTACCTGGCGCCGTCGGCGTTCGAGGCCGGCTTCGTGTCGAGCGCGCACGGCGAGGCGGAGATCGCCCACACCATTAATGCGGCCCGCGCCGCGTTCGCCGAGGTCGCCTGAGCGAACCCGGCGGCGGCGCGGTCAGCCGGCCGCGAGGTGGTCGGACAGCGCCGCGCGCAGGCGCGACAGTCCTTCCGCGACATCGCTGTCACCGATGTTGAGCGCGGGGACGAAGCGCAGCACGTCGGGCCCGGCCTGCAGCACCAGCAGGCCGCGCGCGGTGCAGCGATCGAGGATGTCACCGGCGCGGCCCGCATGCGCCGGACGCAGCTGCGCGCCGAGCATCAGGCCACGGCCGCGGACCTCGGCGAACAGGCCGAGCTCGCGGTCGAGGGCCGCCAGTCCGTCGCGCAACGCCGTTGACTGGCGGGCGACGTTCGCCAGCAACGCCGACGACGACAGCTCCCGCAACGCCGCGCAGGCCACCGCGGCCGCGAGCGGATTGCCGCCGAAGGTGGTGCCGTGCTGGCCGAAGCCCAGCGCGTCGGCACCCCGCGCACCGACCAGCATCGCGCCGACCGGGAACCCGCCGCCCAGCGCCTTGGCGAGCGTCACCACGTCCGGCCGCACGCCGTAGCCGTCGCAGGCGAACAGATGCCCGGTGCGGCCCATGCCGCACTGGATCTCATCGAACACCAGCAGCGCGTCGTGGCGGTCGCACAGCGCGCGCAGACCGTGCAGGAAGGCGTCTTCCGCCGGGGTCACGCCGCCTTCGCCCTGGACCGGCTCGACCAGCACCGCGCAGACATCGCCCGCCGCCATCGCCGCTTCGGCCGCGGCCAGGTCGTTGAAGCCGCTGTAGCGGAAACCGCCCGGCAGCGGTTCGAACCCGGCGTGGTACTTGGGCTGCGCGGTGGCGGTGACGGTGGCGAGGGTGCGGCCGTGGAAGCTGCCGCTGAAGCTCAGGACGACCCGCCGCTCCGGCCCGCGGCCCTTCGCCGTCGCCCACTGCCGGGCCAGCTTGATCGCCGCCTCGTTGGCTTCCGCGCCGGAGTTGCACAGGAACACGCGCTCGGCGAACCCCGCCGCTTCCACCAGCGCCTGCGCCAGCTGCAGCGCCGGTTCGCTGGTGAACACGTTGCTGGTATGCCAGAGCCTGCCGGCCTGCGCGGTCAGCGCCTCGACCAGCGCCGGATGCGCATGGCCGAGCGCGTTGACGGCGATGCCGGCGCCGAAGTCCACGTACTCGCGGCCGTCGCGGTCGTATACGCGCGAGCCGGAACCGTGATCGAGCACGATCCGGCCGCTGCGGTAGACGGGGAGGAAGTGGCGCTCGCCGGGGGCGGCGCGGCCGGTGGCATGGCTCATGGCAGGCGTGGCATGGTTGGGCGCCCCATTCTGGCCGATCCGCCGGCGTGCACGGTGCTTTTCGCCCGGTACTGCACAATCCGCCTGCACAATCCGGCCGCATGACCCGGCGGCATGATCCGGCCGCAGCCACGACGGGACCACCCGATGCGCCTGCTGTTCACCCCGCAGCTGAACCCCGCCACCGAGACCGGCTGGCGCCGCCGCTGGTTCGACATCATCTTCCGCCACGACACCGCGCCGTCGCGGAACTTCGACCTGCTGCTGATCGTCGCGATCAGCGTCAGCGTGGTCGTGATCATGCTCGACAGCGACCCGTGGCTGCATATCGACCACGCCCGCGTCCTCTACGCGATCGAATGGGGCTTCACCCTGCTGTTCACGCTCGAATACGTGATGCGGCTGCTGGTGGTGCGGCGACCGTGGCGCTACGTGCTGAGCTTCTGGGGAATCATCGACCTGCTGTCGATCCTGCCGACCTACCTGTCGCTGCTGTTCCCCGGCAGCCAGGCGCTGCTGGTGGTGCGCGTGCTGCGGATGCTGCGGCTGTTCCGCATCCTCAAGCTGACCCAGTACGTGGAGGAGAGCGGCGCACTGATCAGCGCGCTGTGGCGCAGCCGGCGCAAGATCTTCCTGTTCGTGGTCGCGCTGCTGACGATGGCGGTGATCTTCGGCGCGTTGATGTTCGTGATCGAGGGCCCGGAGCGCGGTTTCAGCACCATCCCGACCGGGATGTACTGGGCGATCGTGACGATGGCGACGGTCGGCTACGGCGACCTCTCGCCGCAGACGCCGGCCGGGCGGTTCATCGCGTCGGTGCTGATCCTGATCGGCTACAGCATCATCGCGGTGCCGACCGGCATCTACACCGCCGAGCTGGCCAGCAGCCTGCGCGAAGCCAGCCACGCGCCCGACCACCACGACCACCGCGGCTGCCCCGAGTGCGGGCTGGAAGGCCACGACCCCGACGCGCAGCATTGCCGCGGCTGCGGCCACCGGCTGCCGTCGGCGATGGGCTGAGCCGGCGCGCTACCAGCTGCCGGTGTTCGGCATCGACGCCCACGGTTCCGCCGGCGCCAGCGCCTCGCCCTTCTGCAGCAGCTCGATCGAGATCGCATCGGGCGAGCGCACGAAGGCCATCCGGCCGTCGCGCGGCGGCCGGTTGATGGTGACGCCCTGCGCCTGCAGGTGCGCGCAGGCCGTGTAGATGTCGTCGACCTCGAACGCGAGGTGGCCGAAATTGCGCGCGCCGCCGTAGTCCTCGTCGTCGTGGTTCCAGGTCAGCTCGACCTCGGCGTCGGGGTTCTCCGGCGCGCCGAGGTAGACCAGGGTGAAACGGGCCTCGGGGTAGTCGCGGCGGCGGGTCTCCACCAGCCCGAGGCCGTCGCGGAAGAACCGCAGCGAGGCGTCGAGGTCGCGGACGCGGACCATCGCGTGCAGGTAACGCATGGGTCGTTCTCCTCAGAGGAACAGGTCGGGCAGCAGCGGCCGGCCGGGTTCGACCGCGTAACCCTCGAAATCGGTGACACCGGCTTCGCGCAGCACGTCCTCGTCGATCAGGAACGCGCCGGTGCGCGCCGCCGCCGGGGTGGTCAGCACCGCGTGGGCGGCGTCGGCGACGATGGCGGGGGTGCGGCAGCCGGACACGTCGACGCCGGGAATCAGGTTGAGCGCGTCGGTGGCGATGATGGTGCGCGGCCACAGTGCGTTGATCGCGACGCCGCGGCCGGCGAACTCGGCCGCCAGCCCGAGCGTCACGAAGCTCATGCCCATCTTCGCCAGCGTGTAGCCGGTGTGCGGACCCCACCACTTCGGGTCCAGGCTCGGCGGCGGCGCGAGGGTCAGGATGTGCGGATCGGGGGCCTGCAGCAGCCACGGCATGCACGCCTGCGCGCACAGGAAGCTGCCGCGCGCGTTGACCTGCTGCATCAGGTCGAAGCGCTTCATCGGCGTGTCCAGCAGGCCGTGCAGCCAGATCGCGCTGGCGTTGTTGACGAGGATGTCGATGCCGCCGAACGCATCGACGGTGGCCGCGACCGCGGCGCCGACCTGGTCCTCGTCGCGGATGTCGCACTTGAGCGCGAGCGCCTGGCCGCCGGCCGCCTCGACCTCGGCGGCGACGCTGTGGATGGTGCCCGGCAGCTTCGGGTTGGCCACCGAGGACTTGGACGCGATCGCGATGTTGGCACCGTCGCGGGCCGCGCGCAGGGCGATCGCGCGACCGATGCCGCGCGAGGCGCCGGTGATGAACAGGGTCTTGCCGGACAGGGTGGTCATGGGGCGCTCCGGGTGGTCGCGGCGGTCAGGGCTTGGGGCCCTGGCCTTCGTTGTCTTCCCACTTCAGCAGCCGCCGGGTCACGAAGCGGTAGACCGGCTTGCCGGTCGCGAACCACGCCTCGCGCAGCCACGAGCGCCGCCTGAGCAGGCGCCGTTCGACCGGGGTGATGGTCGCCGGGCAATAGGTGCGCTTGTGCTTGAGCAGGTGGCGCAGGTCCTCGCGCGCGAGCAGGCGCATCCAGCGCGAGCGCGGATGCCCGCGGGTGGCGAGCTGGAAGTCGATGATGCCGGGGGCGCCGTCGGCCAGCACCAGCCAGTTGGCTTCCTTGGCGAGGTCGTTGTGGGCCAGGCCGCGCCGGTGCAGCTGCCGCAGCAGGCGGCGGGCGCGGCGGAAGTACTGGAGGTCGCCGTGCGGCGGGCGCTGGTACATCGCGGCGCCGTCCATGTAGCTGCGGTCGAGCCGGCGACCGTCCCAGCGCAGCAGCTGCGGGACCGCGGGCAATCCTTCGACCTGCCGCAGCGCCTGCGCCTCGCGGCGGGCCAGCCACCACGCGGGCAGGCGCAGCCACGCCGGCACGTGGACGAGGTCACGGCGGACGAACAGCCCGCTGCCGTCGCGCATCAGGGCGATACGGCCGAAGCTGTCGGCCTTGAGGGCGGCGACTTCGTCGGCCGGGATGGAGGCTGTGGCGCGCATCGGTGCAGTGTACGCAACGCGTGCGCATGCCGGCCCGCGCAACGCCCGCCGCCGCGCTGTCAAGCCCGCATCGGCATGCCGGAATCACGGCCGGCGCTGCCATAATTGCGCGATGAACCCGGCCTGGCTCGACAGCGTCACCGACTGGATTGGCGCACACCCCACCGCGGCCGGCGCCCTGATCTTCCTGATCGCGTTCTGCGACGCGCTGGTGGTGGTGGGCATCGTGGTGCCGGCGCTGCCACTGCTGTTCGCGGTCGGCGCGCTGATCGGGCTGGGCCACGTCAGCGGGCCGTACGCGCTGGTCTGCGCCGCGCTCGGCGCGTTCTGCGGCGATGCACTGAGCTACTGGATCGGCCGTCGCTGGGGTGGGCAGCTGCGCCAGCGCTGGCCGTTCGCACGCTATCCGCAGTGGCTCGACCGCGGCGAGTCGCTGTTCCGCCGGCACGGCCTCAAGAGCATCGCGATCGCCCGCTTCGTCGGTGCGGTGCGGCCGTTCGTGCCCGCCATCGCCGGCATGCTGGTGATGCCGTTCCGTCGCTACGCGCTGGCCAGCCTGGTCGCCTGCATCGCGTGGGCGGCGCTGTTCCTCGCGCCGGGTTGGGTGCTCGGCCGCTCCTACGACGCGGTGGCCGCGGTGGCCGACCGGCTCGCGCTGGCGCTGGGCGCGCTGGCGCTTGCGGTGGCGCTGGTCTGGGCCGGCGTGCTCTACACCTGGCGCTGGTTCGCCGAGCACGCCGACCTGCTGCTGGCGCGGATGCTGCGCTGGACGCGCGCGCATCCGCGGCTGGGCCGCTACGCCGGCGCACTGATCGACCCGAACCGGCCCGAATCGGCGTCGCTGGCGATGCTCGCGGCAAGCCTGCTGGCGATCAGCTGGATCTGGTTCACGCTGGTGGCGATGCTGCTGGCCAGCGGCGGTCCGCTCGCGCTCGACCACCACCTGCACGACCTGATGTGGACGCTGCGCAACCCGCTGGCGGACCGGCTGATGGCCGGGCTGGCGAGCCTCGGCGATGCGCAGGTGCTTGGCCCGGCGGCGGCGGTCGCGCTGGGGTACCTGCTGTGGCGGCGGCGCTGGATGGCGGCGGCGCACTGGCTGGCCGCGCTGGTGTTCGGCCTGGTGCTGACCTCGTTGCTGGAAGCGGCGATCGACATGCCGCGACCACCGACGGCGCCGGCCGGGTTCGGCTTCCCGTCGGTCGCGGTGACGATGACGACGATCATCTTCGGCTTCTTCGCGGTGCTGATCGCGCGCGAGTTGCCGGGCCGCAAGCGCGTCTGGCCGTACCTGCTGGCGGGCGTGGTGACGACCGTGGTCGGCTTCGCCCGGCTGTACCTCGGCGCGCACTGGCCCAGCGACCTGGTCGGCGGGACGCTGTTCGGGCTGGCCTGGGTGCTGGTGCTGGGCATCGCCTACCGCAGCCACGTCGCGCGGTCTTTCTGGATGCGGCCACTGGCGATCCTGTTCTACGCGAGCTTCGTCATCGCCGGGCTGTGGCACGCACCGCGTGTCGCCGACGACCTGCTGGCGCGCTTCGCCGCGGCACCGCCGACCCGGGTGATGGCGCAGGACGAGTGGTGGGGCGATGGCTGGGCGAGCCTGCCGGCGCAGCGCAACGAGGACGATGAACGGCTGCGCTGGCCGCTCGACGTGCAGGTGGCCGGCCCGCTGGCGCCGCTGCAGGCCGCGCTGGAACGCGATGGCTGGCACGTGCAGCCGCAGGCGGACTGGGTCGCGACCCTGGCGCTGCTCGACGACGACCTGCCACCGCAGCAACAGGCGGTGCTGCCGGCCACCCTCGATGCCCACGCCGAAGCGCTGCTGATGCTGCGCGCCGGCGGGCGGCCGGACGAGCGGCTGGCGCTGCGCATCTGGCCGGCCCCGGCCGTGCTCGACGATGGCACGCCACTGTGGCTGGGGACCGCGCAGACGCTGCAGGCGGGCAAGCCGTTCGGCGCCGCGCTGCTGTGGCGGCCGGTGGCCGATGGTGGCGCCGCGCATGCCGCCGTGCGCGGGGCGATTGCCGGTTTCGAGCAGGTGGAGGCGCCACACCCCGACAGCACCATGCCTGTGCTGCGGGTGCGTACGCAGGCGCAGGCGCCGTCCCCGCCGGACTAGTCTTCCGGCAACAGGTGCAGCAGGCGGTCCAGCCGCTCGTGCGGATCGTCGAGCTGCAGCAGTTGCTGGCGCTGCAGGTCGTCCAGCGGCAGCATCTCGACCAGCCGCCAGCCGACCCACGCGGCATCGTCGATGCGGGTGTCCAGTGCGTCGGCATGCTCCCCGCCGACCTGTTCCAGCACGCCCTGCAGCAGGGTCGCGAGCAGGCCGTGCTCGGGCCGCAGCGGCTCCACCGGGTCGTCGTCGCACCACTCGACCTCGGCCACCTGCAGGCCGTTGTCGCGCACCCGCAACTGCCGCGCATGGAACCGGCGCCGGCCGCGCACGCGCAGGGTGAGCAGGCCATCGTCGCCGGTGCCGAAGTCCTCGATCACCGCCTCGGTGCCGAACGCCGCCGCGGCGGTGGTCTCGGCGCCCTCATCCGGATCGCCGTCCCCGTTCATCAGCAGGCAGACACCGAACCCGGTGCCGCGGCGACCGCATTCGCTGACCAGATCGAGGTAGCGCGGCTCGAACACGCGCAGGCCGAGCGCCGCGCCGGGCACGAGCACGGTCGGCAGCGGGAACAGGGACAACGACGGGGGAAGGGATTCGTTCGGCATCGTGCCAGCCTAGCGCGCGGTGCCGTGACGGCGCGGCATGCCTCAGCCGCCGCGCAGGGCGGCCAGGAACCGGCGCGGCGCGTCGTCGAAGCCGCCGTTGGACATGAACACCAGGTGGTCACCGGCGCGGGCGCGCTCGCGCAGGGCGGCGATCAGCGCGTCGGCGTCGGGCACCGCGACGGCTTCGCCGCGTACGTCCGCGACCACCCTGCCGGCGTCCCACGCGAGCTCCGGCCGGTGCAGGAACACCACCGCGTCGGCATCCGCCAGTGACGGCGCCAGCGCCGCGGCATGCGCACCGAGCCGCATCGAGTTGCTGCGCGGCTCCATCGCCACCACGATCCGCGCGTCGCCGACCCGCGCACGCAGGCCCGCCAGGGTGGTGGCGATCGCGGTCGGGTGGTGGGCGAAGTCGTCGTAGACGGTGATGCCGTCGTGCTCGCCGATCAGCTCCATCCGCCGCTTGACGCTGCGGAACGCCGACAGCGCCGGCAGCACCGACGCGACATCGACGCCGACCGCATGCACCGTCGCCAGCGCCGCCAGTGCGTTCATCACGTTGTGGCGCCCGAGCAGCGGCCAACGCACCTCGCCGACCGGCGTGCCGCGGTGGATCACGGTGAACGCGCTGCCGTCGGCCTCGACCAGCCGTGCGCTCCAGTCGAACGCGGCCGCCGCTTCGTCGCGGGTGTCGGCGCGGCCGTCATGCGGCGGCCGGGCGAGGCTGGCGTCGAGGCCGAAGGTCTCGACCGGCGTCCAGCAGCCCATCGCCAGCACCTCGGCCAGGCGCGCGTCCTCGCCGTTGACGATCAGCCGCCCGCGCCGCGGCACGGTGCGCACCAGGTGGTGGAACTGACGCTGGATCGCCTCGACGTCGGGGAAGATGTCGGCGTGGTCGAACTCGAGGTTGTTGAGGATCGCCACCAGCGGCCGGTAGTGGACGAACTTGCTGCGCTTGTCGAAGAACGCGGTGTCGTACTCGTCGGCCTCGACCACGAACTCGCGGCCCGAACCGACCCGTGCCGACACGCCGAAATCCTCGGCCACGCCACCGATCAGGAACCCCGGCTCGCGCCCCGCCGCCTGCAGCAGCCAGGTCAGGATGGTGGTGGTGGTGGTCTTGCCGTGGGTGCCGGCGACGGCGAGGGTGTCGCGCCCCGGCAGCACCCGCTCGCTCAGCCACTGCGCGCCGGAGATGTAGCGGCGGCCGTCGTCGAGCACCTGCTCGACCGCCGGGTTGCCGCGCGACAAGGCGTTGCCGACCACGATCTCGTCGCAGCCGGCGGAAATGTTGTCCGGCGAATACCCCTGCCGCAGCCCGATGCCGAGCGTCTCCAGCTGGGTCGACATCGGCGGGTACACCGCCTGGTCGCTGCCTTCGACCTCGTGCCCGAGTTCGCGCGCCAGCGCGGCCACGCCGCCCATGAAGGTGCCGGCGATGCCGAGGATGTGGAGCTTCATCGGCGCGCGTGCGTCAGCCGACCGCGGGCACCGGCCGCAGCGCCCCGACGATGCGGGCGAACACCTCGTCGAGCGAGCCGACGCCGTCGACCACGCTGAGCTTGCCGCGCTGGCGGTAGAAGTCGACCACCGGGGCGGTCTGGTCGTCGTAGACCTTCAGCCGGGTGCGGACCGACTCCGGGCTGTCGTCGGCACGGCCCTCGGCGGCGGCGCGGCCGGCGATGCGCTCGACCAGCATCTCGGTCGGCACCTCAAGCTGCACGGCGGCGTCCATCGGCTGGCCGATGCGCTCCATCAGGGTGTCGAGGGCGCCGGCCTGGGCTAGGTTGCGCGGGTAGCCGTCGAGGATGAAACCGCCGCGGGTGTCCTCGCGCGAGAACCGGTCCTCCAGCATGCCCAGCAGGATCGCATCGCTGACCAGCTCGCCGCGGGCCATGACTTCCTTCGCCTCCAGCCCGAGCCTGCTGCCGGCCGCGACTTCCGCGCGCAGCAGGTCGCCGGTGGAGATGTGCGGCACCTGCAGGTGCTCCTTGAGCCGCGCCGCCTGCGTGCCCTTGCCCGAGCCGGGCGCGCCGAGAAGTACCAGTCGCATCGATGTCTCCTTGAGGAAGCCGGTGTGGAATGTGTTGACCGTGCCTCGCCGGGCCGGCGCTACACTCGCAGACACCTGTTCCACTGCCGGGGCAAACGTCGGCAGCTTAACGCAAACCGGGCACCGTCCCGAACAAGTTTCCACGGCGCGGGCCCGGCCCGGCGCCCTCCCACGCGGATCCCCCATGCCTTCAGGAACCCTGCTCTACGCCCAGTCCGGCGGCGTCACCGCCGTCATCAACGCGACCGCCTCGGCGGTGATCCAGTCCGCCCGCGCGCGCCGGGTGCGGGTGCTGGCGGCACGCAACGGCATCCTCGGCGCGCTGCGCGAGGAGCTCATCGACACCTCGAAGGAGCCGATCGCGGCGATCCGGGCGCTGGCCCACACGCCCGGCGGCGCGTTCGGTTCGTGCCGGGTCAAGCTCAAGTCGCTGAAGGACGACCGCGCGAAGTACGAGCGCCTGCTCGAGGTCTTCCGCGCCCACGACGTGCGCTGGTTCCTCTACAACGGCGGCAACGACTCGGCCGACACCGCGCTGAAGGTTTCGCGCCTGGCCAGGGAGTTCGACTACCCGCTGGCCTGCGTCGGCGTGCCCAAGACGGTCGACAACGACCTCGCGGTGACCGACTGCTGCCCGGGGTTCGGTTCGGCCGCCAAGTACACCGCGGTGTCGGTGCGCGAGGCGGCGCTGGACGTGGCGGCGATGGCGGACACCTCGACCAAGGTTTTCGTCTACGAGGCGATGGGTCGCCACGCCGGCTGGCTGGCGGCGGCGGCCGGACTGGCCGGCAACGGCGCCGACGAGGCCCCGCACCTGCTCCTGTTCCCCGAGCGGCCGTTCGACGAGGCGGACTTCTTCGCCAAGGTGCGCGCGACCGTCGAGCGCGTCGGCTACTGCGTGGTGGTCGCCAGCGAGGGCATCCGCACCGCCGACGGCGGCTTCGTCGCCGATGCCGGTGGCGGCAAGGATTCGTTCGGCCATACCCAGCTTGGCGGCGTCGCCTCGCACCTCGCCGGTCGGGTCAAGGACGCGCTCGGCTACAAGGTGCACTGGGCGCTGCCGGACTACCTGCAGCGCTCCGCCCGCCACGTCGCGTCGAAGACCGACCTGCAGCAGGCGATCGCGGTCGGCGCCGCGGCGGTCGACTACGCGCTGGCCGGGATGAACGCGGTGATGCCGGTGATCGTGCGCACCGGCGAGGCGCCATACCGCTGGACGGTCCAGCCGGCGCCGCTGTCGAAGATCGCCAACAAGGAGAAGACGATGCCGGCCGGCTTCATCCGCCGCGACGGCTACGGCATCACCGACAAGGCGCGCCGCTACCTGGAACCGTTGATCCGCGGCGAGGCGCCGCCGCCGTACGGGCGCGACGGTCTGCCGCAGTACGTGGCGCTGAAGAACGTGCCGGTGCGCCGCAGGCTGCCCGACTTCGTCCTCTAGGGTTCCGCTCCACCACGGCCGGCTGTAGTACCCGCGGCTTTTTCGGCGCGGGTCAACCGCCGCAAGGCGCGCCGTCGACGGTCATCGCCGCGGCGAACACGGCCACCTCCGCGCGGCGGCCGCCGGCAGCCGCCTCCTTCGCGTCCTGCAGGTAGATCCGCGCCCGCCCCTGTGCGTCCAGCTCCGGTGGCACGGCGTCGCCGGGCTTGCGCCAGACCTCCACCACCGCCTTCTGCGAGGGGCAGGCCGCGTTCGGCACGCTGATGCGGTCGTTGAGGATCCAGCCGGCGGCGACGGACGGGGCCGCCTTGTCCGCGTCGACGAAGCGTGTGCGCGGCTGGCAATTGGGGCTGGTCCGCACCACGGCGAACCGGTACGGGTCGGCCGCCTGGCCGGTGAACATGCCTTCGAGCCGGGCGCAGGCTTCGGGGATGGTGCGCAGCGTGTGGGCGGCGCCGACCGCCTGCGCGGTCGCCTCGCCGCGGTCGATCTCGGGCTCGGCCGCGATCGACGCGAGCGGGAGCGTGGCGAGCAGCAGGGTGGCGAGGGTTGCGGTCGGGCGCATGGCGGTTCCCGGAGTCTGAGGACGGGCCGACGCTGGCACGCAGCCGCTGAATGACGCGTCTACACCGGCGGGGCGGACCCGGGTCGCAGCCACATGGCCGGGCCGTGTGCGATAGTCGGCCCGTTGCCGGCGGTTCAGCTGCCGCGCGACCACAACTCGATGCGGATCCGAAATTCCACGTAGTCCACTTCATCTGGGGAGGGGTTCATGCTGGAGCAGTACGGTTTGGCCTTGGCGCTGGTCTGCGCCGTCATCGCGATCCTCTACGGGATCATCTCCGCGCGCTGGATCAGCGCCCAACCCGCCGGCAACGAACGCATGCAACAGATCGCCGGCGCGATCCAGGAAGGCGCGCGCGCCTACCTCAACCGGCAGTACCTGACGATCGCGATCGCCGGGGCGGTGCTGTTCCTGCTGATCGGCTTCTTCCTCGGCTGGTCGACCGCCGGCGGCTTCCTGATCGGCGCGGTGCTGTCCGGCGCGGCCGGCTATATCGGCATGAACGTTTCGGTCCGCGCCAACGTGCGCACCGCCGAGGCCGCGCGCCGCGGCATGGGGCCGGCGATGGACGTGGCGTTCCGCGGCGGCGCCATCACCGGGATGCTGGTGGTCGGGCTGGGGCTGCTCGGCGTGGCCGGGTACTGGTGGCTGCTGCCCCGGTTCGGCATCGTCGGCGAGCCGGCGCTGCATGCGCTGGTCGGGCTGGCGTTCGGCTCCTCGCTGATCTCGATCTTCGCCCGGCTGGGCGGCGGCATCTTCACCAAGGGCGCGGACGTCGGCGCGGACCTGGTCGGCAAGGTCGAGGCCGGCATCCCCGAGGACGACCCGCGCAACCCGGCGGTGATCGCCGACAACGTCGGTGACAACGTCGGTGACTGCGCCGGCATGGCCGCCGACCTGTTCGAAACCTACGCCGTCACCGTCATCGCGACGATGCTGCTGGGCTACCTGATGGCCGACGTGGTCGGTACCAACGGCGCGCTCTATCCGCTGGTGCTGGGCGGCGTGTCGATCATCGCCTCGATCATCGGCGCGATGTTCGTGAAGGTGAAGGACGGCGGCTCGATCATGGGCGCGCTGTACAAGGGCGTGATCGTGTCGGCGGTGCTGGCGGCGGTCGCGTTCTACCCGGTCACGACGATGCTGATGGGCGACTTCGGTGCCGGCCCGCTGAACCTGTACCTGTGCTCGCTGGTGGGCCTGGCGCTGACCGGGGCGATCGTCTGGATCACCGAGTACTACACCGGCACGCAGTACAAGCCGGTGCGGCACATCGCGGCGGCGTCGACCACCGGCCACGGCACCAACATCATCGCGGGCCTCGGCGTGTCGATGAAGTCGACCGCGTGGCCGGTGATCGCGGTCTGCGTCGCGATCTGGGGCTGCTTCGAGCTGGGCGGCCTGTACGGCATCGCGATCGCCGCCACCGCGATGCTGTCGATGGCCGGCATGATCGTCGCGCTCGACGCCTACGGCCCCATCACCGACAACGCCGGCGGCATCGCCGAGATGGCCGAGCTGCCGCCGGAGGTGCGCAACATCACCGACCCGCTGGACGCGGTCGGCAACACCACCAAGGCGGTGACCAAGGGTTACGCGATCGGCTCGGCCGCGCTGGCCGCACTCGTGCTGTTCGCCGACTACACCCACAACCTGCAGGCCAGCAACCCGGGCGAGCTGTTCGCGTTCGACCTGTCCGACCACGAGGTGATCATCGGCCTGCTGATCGGCGGCCTGATCCCCTACCTGTTCGGCGCGATGGCGATGGAGGCGGTCGGCCGCGCGGCCGGGGCGGTGGTCGAGGAGGTGCGCCGCCAGTTCCGCGACATCGCCGGGATCATGCAGGGCACCGGCAAGCCGCAGTACGACCGGGCGGTCGACATGCTGACCCGCTCGGCGATCCGCGAAATGATCGTGCCCTCGCTGCTGCCGGTGGCGGTGCCGATCGTGGTCGGCCTGCTGCTGGGGCCGAAGGCGCTCGGCGGCCTGCTGATCGGCACCATCGTGACCGGCCTTTTCGTGGCGATCTCGATGACCACCGGCGGCGGTGCCTGGGACAACGCCAAGAAGTACATCGAGGACGGCAACCACGGCGGCAAGGGGTCCGAGGCGCACAAGGCCGCGGTCACCGGCGACACCGTCGGCGATCCGTACAAGGACACCGCCGGGCCGGCGATCAACCCGCTGATCAAGATCATCAACATCGTCGCGCTGCTGCTGGTGCCGCTGCTGTAGCACCGGGTGCGGTTGCTTCTTCCAGGGCGGCCTCCGGGCCGCCTTTTTTGTGTGCGGGCCGAGCAGGACACCGTCCGCCCACGCGATGTTCACTCCCGGTTTGGGAAGGTCAACGGGGCCGCGCAGTGCGGCTGTTCACACGCCCGCGGTTCCGAGGGGGCCGCGGCCAACCGGGAGGGACCTCATGCAACCGACGTGGCAAGACTCGTTGCAACACTCATTCGGACCGCACCTGCCGTACATCCTCGGCGGCGTCGCGATCCTGCTGGTCGGCTGGATCGTCGCGCTGGTCGCCGGCGCACTCACCCGCAAGGGGCTGGACGCGCTCAACGCCAACCAGCGCCTGGCCACGCACACCCGGTCGCAGGTCGACATCGAGCGCATCGCCGGGCGCATCGTGTTCTGGGCGGTCCTGCTGATGGCGGTGGTCGGCGCGCTCAGCGTCATGAACGTCGACGGCGTGACCGGCCCGCTGGCGGGCTTCGTCGGCACCATCATCCCCGCTGCGGTGCTTGCGCTGGTGGCCTGGGTGGTGGCGACGCTGGCGCGGGTGGTGGTCAACAAGGCACTGGCCGCGACCCAGCTCGACGAGAAGCTGTCGGAGAAGGCCGACACCCAGCCCATGTCGCACACGCTCGGCAACGTCGCGTTCTGGCTGGTGCTGCTGCTGTTCCTGCCGGCGATCGTCGGCGTGCTGCAGATCCAGGGGCTGATGGCGCCGCTGTCGGCGATGATGACCAAGCTGCTGGCGATGCTGCCCAACCTGCTGGCCGCCGCGATCATCGGCGTGGTCGGCTGGGTCATCGCCAAGGTGGTGCGCGGGATCGTCAGCAACCTGCTGGCCGCGACCGGCGTCGACCGCTTCAGCGAGAGCAACGAGAACACCCGCGGCATCCGCCTGTCGCAACTGGGCGGCACGCTCGCGTTCGTGCTGGTGATCGTGCCGACCCTGATCGCGGCGCTGGACGCGCTGCGGATCGAGGCGATCTCGCGGCCGCTGACGCGCATGCTCGACGAGTTCCTGCTGGCGGTGCCGAACGTGCTGGCAGCGGCGGCGATCCTGATCCTGGCGTGGTTCATCGGCCGCTTCGTCGCCGGTCTGGTGACGCGGCTGCTGGCCAACCTCGGCTTCGACCTCGTGCCGCAGCGGATCGGGCTGGGGCACGCATTTGCCGGTTCGCCGGCCGGGACGGACACGGTCACCCCGGCGTCCGACACCGTTGCCTCGGGCGAATCGCGCATCGTGGCGCCCGCGGGTGTCGATACCACCCCGCCGGTACCGGCGAAGACGGCCAGCCTGTCCGAGCTGGCCGGCAAGGTCGCGCTGTTCTTCATCATGCTGTTCGCGACGGTCGAGGCGGCCGCACTGCTCGGCTTCGGCGGGGTGCACGCGCTGCTGGAGCAGTTCATCGCGTTCGGCGCCGACATCCTGCTGGGGCTGGTGATCTTCGTGGTCGGCTACTGGCTGGCCGACCTCGCCGGCAAGGCGATCGAGCGGGCCAACCCTGACGGCCGCGGCCTGGCGCGGATCGCCCGGCTGGCGATCCTCGGGCTGGTGGTGGCGATGGGCCTGCGCGCGATGGGCGTGGCCGACGACATCGTCAACCTCGCCTTCGGGCTGGTGCTGGGCGCGGTGGCGGTCTCGGTGGCACTGGCGTTCGGGCTGGGCGGGCGCGAGGCGGCGGGCCGGATCGCCGACCGCTGGGCCAGCCAGTACCTCGACCGCAGGCCGCCGTCGGGCTCCTGAGGGGCTCCCGGGCAGGCAACACGGAGCGGCGGCGACCGGGGATCGCCGCCGTATCCTTTCCCGCCGTCGATGGCTGCTGCGGTGCAACAGCCGGCGCGGTAAAATGGCGGGCTTTCCGGCCGCCCGTCGCGGCCCCTTCCCCGCACACTGGAGCACCGCATGGGCCTGGACCTCGTCCCGACCGGCAAGAACCCGCCGGACGAAATCAACGTCATCATCGAAATCCCCAAGGACGCCGAGCCGGTCAAGTACGAGGTCGACAAGGCCTCCGGCGCGATCTTCGTCGACCGCATCCTGTCGACCCCGATGCGCTACCCGTGCAACTACGGCTACGTCCCCCACACCCTGTGCGGCGACGGAGACCCGGCCGACGTGATGGTGATCCTGCCGCTGCCGCTGATCCCCGGTTCGGTGATCCGCTGCCGCCCGGTCGGCGTGCTGAAGATGAGCGACGAGGCCGGCAGCGACGAGAAGCTGCTGGCGGTGCCGGTCGACAAGGTGTTCGCCGGTTACGCCCACATCGACGACATCGCCAAGGTCAGCCCGCACTGGTGCGAGCGCATCGGCCACTTCTTCGAGCACTACAAGGACCTGGAGAAGGGCAAGTGGGTCAAGATCGACGGCTGGGGCGACGCCGCCGAAGCCAAGTCGATCCTGGTCGACGCGATGAAGCGGTACGAAGCGTCGGCGGAGAAGCCGAACTTCTGATCGGCGGATAACCGCGCGACACATCGAAGGCCGCCTCCGGGCGGCCTTTTTCGTGGGCGGCGCGTACGTCGCGCAACCGCCAGCCGCAGCCGCAAAAAAGAAGCGGCCCCGTTGCCGGGGCCGCCTCCATGTTGCTCACTCCGATCGACGGATCGATCAGAAGCGCTGCTGGTACTTCATGTACACGAAGCGACCGATGTCGTAGCCACCGTAGTACGAGTAGCTCGAGTTCGGGCCGCTGTACATCACCGGGCCCTGACGGTCGAACACGTCGTTCGCGCCGACGGCGATGGTGGCGTTCCACGGGGCGCTCCAGCTGGCCTGGACGTCGTGGAAGGTCACCGAACCGACGCGGTTCATCGGCACGTTCTCGCCGTGGGTGTCCGGAGCGGCGTAGTCCGGGATGTTGCACACCTCGTCGAAGTAGCACTGCTCCTTCACGCCGGAGTAGTAGCGGGTGCCCCAGTTGACCGAGAAGTCATCGAGCTTCCAACCGACGTTCAGGTTGGAACGGACGCGGAAGTTGCTGCCGAAGCCGTTGTTGACCTGCTCCGGGGTGCCTTCCTCGTTGGTGGTCTTCAGCACGTTCTTGCTGACGTAGGTCGTCTGCCAGTTGGTGGTGAAGTTGCCGTAGCCGGTGTTGAAGCGGTAGCCGACGTCGACGTCGAAGCCCTCGGTCTCGACGTAACCGGCGTTGCGCAGGCCGTAGGTGAGCTCGCTGACGATGCCGGTGACCGGGTCACGCTCGAAGTTGGCGCAACGCGACTCGATCAGGGCGACGTAGCAGTCCTGCATGATCTGGTTGGCGCTGTCCGAGATCATGGTGTTCTCGATCCGGATGTTCCACCAGTCCACGCCCACGCTCAGGCCTTCGACGAAGCTCGGGCTGTACACGAAGCCCAGGTTCTTCGACACCGAGGTCTCCGGCTGGAGGTTCGGGTTGGAGCCGCTGGTGAACGGCACCGGGGTCTGCGCGGCCTTGCTCTCGGTCGGGACGAAGCCCTGTTGCAGCTGGCGGTAGTTGGCGCCGACGTCCTGCAGGCAGCGCGCGCTGCCGGCGGCGTCGCCGTAGACGCTGTCGCAGGGATCCATGAAGCCGGTCACGAAGCTCTCCGAACCGCCGCCGTACAGGTCGGCGATCGCCGGGGCGCGGAAGCCTTCCGCCCAGGTGCCGCGGACGAGCAGGTCGCCGTACGGACGCCATGCGAAGCCGAACTTGCTGTTGGTGGTGTCACCGAAGGTGTCGTAGTCCGAGTAGCGGCTCGCCACGCTGAGGGTCAGCTCCTCGGCGAACGCCACGTCGGCCAGCAGCGGAATGCTCAGCTCGGCATAGAACTCGTCCAGCGCGTACTGGCCGCGGGTCGGGCCGGCGGCGAGGTTGGTCGAGTCACCCGTCTGCGCGATCGCGTCCGGGCTGTAACCGCCCTCTTCCTTGCGGTGCTCGTAGCCCACCGCGAAGCCGAGGTCGCCCGCCGGCAGGGTGAACAGCGAACCGGCCAGGTTGGCGAAGTACGCGGTGGTCTCGGTCTCGCCCAGCGCGTGCTCGGTCTTGTACAGGTACTTCTGCACGTCGGGATCGGCCAGCGAATGGGCAACGTCACCGGTGCCGAAGCCCGCAAACGGGTTCCATGCGACGCAGTCGGCGATCGGAGCATCCGGGGTGCCACAGACGATCTGGCCCTGGTCGTTCATGAACGACGGACCGACGGCCTTGCGCACGTTCGGCTTGTACAGGTTGCCGTTGCTGATGACGGTCAGCTTGTTCTGGTTGTAGAGCGTGCCCGCATCCCAGTCGAAGTAACGGTCACCGATCTGGAAGAAGCCTTCCAGCTGGCCGGTGAAGCGCCAGGTGGTCAGGTCGCTCTGGGTGGTGCGCGGCACTTCCCAGCCGCGACGACGCCAGTCGATGGCGCGGTCCTGGTCGGCCAGCGGGTTGAAGTAGCTGTCGGCCGACATCGGGGCGCCGATGGCGGTCGACTGCACCGGGTAGCCGGCGATCTGGCGGTTCGACGAGCGGTCGCTGTACGCCATGTCGGCGACGAAGCGGATGTCGTCGGTGATGTTCCAGTCGGCGCTTGCGAACAGCGAGCGGCGCTCGAGCGGGGTGATCAGGTGCATCTGATCGGCCGCGTTGCTGGTGTCGGCACCGGTCTGCGGGTGGAAGTCGTCCAGCCCCAGCGCGTCGCCGTCACGGTCGGCAGCGTACCACTCGGCCTTCAGCGGCTTGCCGTCGGCACCCACCAGGCCACTGTTGATGTTGAAGTTGCCCCACTTGCCGACAACGCTGTTGCTGTACTGCGGGAAGCCCGGGTAGCTGTCGGCGCTGAAGTAGCGGTCCTTGGCCCAGACGGCGTCTTCGTTGTGGTACTCGCCGCTGATGGTGACCGAGCCGCGGTCGCCGGCGAAACCGGTCACGAAGTCGTAGTTCTGCTTGGTGCCGTCGCCTTCGCCGTACTGGCCGAAGTACGCATTGACCTCGGCGCCGTCGAAGTTGCGGCGGGTGATGATGTTGATCACGCCGGCCATCGCGTCGGAGCCGTAGATCGAGGAGGCGCCGTCCTTCAGGACTTCAATGCGCTCGACGATCGAGGACGGGATGGTCGAGATGTCCTGCAGGCCGCTGGTGGTGATGCCCAGGCGCTTGCCGTTGACCAGCACCAGGGTGCGCTCGGCACCGAGGTTGCGCAGGTCGATGTACGCGCCACCCACGGCCTCGCCGGACGACAGCGCGTCGGAGCGGCTGATCGCCGGGCTGCCGGCGGCGGAGATGTTCTGAAGGATGTCGGCGACGGTGTTGAAGCCCTGTCCCTCGATGTCCTCGCGGCTGATCATGAGGACCGGCTGTGCGGTTTCCAGATCAACCTGGCGGATGCGCGAACCGGTCACCTCGATGCGGTCGAGCGTGGTCGCGTCCGCCGGAGCGGCTTCCTGTGCGCCGGCAACGGCCGGCACAAGTGCGACAGCGACGGCAGCCGGCAACAGGCCGAGCCGCATCGCGGGACGCAGATTGCGATGAGTCATTTATCTCTCTCCAGATAATCGTTATGGGCGTGTTAAACGCCCCGCCCAAACTAAGGCCCGGTGGGCTACGCCGCTTTGCGATCGGGGGCCGCTGGGTTTGCCGAATCTGTCCGCGAGGCCATCGCCGCGGTGATCCGGGCGTTGTGCCGGTAGGTGCTCGCCGACATGCCGTGGCGGGCGCGGAAGGCGCGGGCGAAGCTGCAGCAGTTGTCGAACCCGCAGGCGGCGGCGACCTCGCCGATCATCATCGGGCTGCTGGCCAGCAGCTCGGCGGCGCGCTCCAGCCGCAGGCGCGCCGACGCGGCCTGCGGGCTTTCGTCGTAGAGCCCGTGGAAGGTCTTGGAGAAGTACCAGCTGGAAAAGCTGGTCAGCTCGGCCAGTTCGCCGATGCGCACGACCCGGTCGCTGTTGCCCTCCAGGTACATCCGCGCCCGCTGCAGGCGGCTGAAGACCTGGCGCTTGCGCTGGCGCGAGCGGCCCGGGCAGCGGGCGATCCGCGCGGTCAGCTCCTTCTGGATGGCGGCCAGGTGCATCAGCAGCGGACGCAGGGCGGCGACCTCGGCCGCGCCGTCGCCGCTGGCGGCGGCCGACAGCCGCGGGCCGGCGGCACGCCAGAGCCGGGCGAAGGTGCGGGCGTCGCGATGGCCGACCCGGCCGCGGCCGGCGAACACGGTCAGCTCGGCGATCCGGCCGATGGCCTTCTGCGCCTCCGCACCCAGCGCGATGCCCAGGCACAGGCCATGGCGGTCGGCCTGGACTTCCGGGCGCGAGTCGCGGTCGAACGCGATCCAGTCGCCGCGGCGCAGGTGGAAGCGCCCTTCCCGCGACTGGATCCATGCACTGCCGCGCAGTTGGACCCAGACACTGAACTGCTGCGCCGAGACCTGCGCGCTACCCAGCCGGGACACGCCGATGCAGCGCGTGCGCAGCTCGTGGTCGGTGCTGTCGAGTTGTTGCAACTGGCCGCGATCGGCCCACAGGACCTTGTCCATGTACCCCCCCCATTGCCAAGAGTTGGCCAAGGGGTTTGCCGGATCCGGCGGCTGGCATCAGGAAAGTCGGGGGAGAGTTGTGCGAAATTGGTCCGAAAGCCGATCCGAAGAAATCCTGATGCCGGTTTTCCAAACGGAATCAATCACTTGGTCACGCCCGGCCAGAGCGTCTCCGGTGGCACCTCATAGCTGGCGAAACCGATGTCGCCGACGTCGTGCTCGACCAGCGTGACGTAGATCCGGTTGTTGCGCGCGTCCAGGCTGAAGCCGTAGGTCGCCGCGCGCCGGCCCAGGTCGAGGCAGCGCGACCAGTCGTCAGCCTCCGCCGGCCCCCGGTATTCGAGCTGGGCCGCGCACTGCACCCGCCGCTCGATCCCGAGCACCCCGCCGTCCGGGGCGACGGTCCAGGAGCGGTACTGGCCGACGCTGGGGAAGGCCTCGTCGAGCCGGACCACGCTGGCGGGGTCGAGGTCCAGGCCGACCTGCCAGAGCCCCGGTTCGCCGGGTCGGGTGAACAGGATGCGGTCGCGCGGCGGGTCCGCCTGCACGTGCGAGACCAACGGCAGCGCCGGGCCGGCGATCCAGCGGCCGTCGACGCGGGTGAACGAGTGCAACGCCATCCGGCCCTGCCGGTCGGCCGCCACCAGCAGCACGCGTTCTCCGGAACCGGCGCCCGGCGCGTACAGGGCCTGCACGGGGTCGTCGACCGGCAGCGGCAGGCGGCTGACACGGCCGCTGGCGGGGCTGATTTCGAACACGCCCGGGCGCGCGTCCCCGGCGGTGGTGCCGCGGCCGACCAGCAGCAGGCGCCGCCCATCGGCCGACCATGACGGCAGGTGGCGGGCACCGGGCTCCACCCCCTCCATCAGTACGGGACCGGTGCCCGGGCGTTCGAGGTCGCTCCACCACAGGCGGTAGCGGCCGGAGCGGTCGGAGGCGAAGGCCAGCTGCCGGCCATCCGGCGCCAGCGCGGCCAAGCGGTCGCGGCCGGAGGAGGCGAACAGCCGCTCGCCGGGCGCGCCCGGCGCGTCGAGGTCGAAACGGTACAGCCCGAACCGCGTCGCACGGTGGACGAAGGCGATGGCCGGCGCGTGCGCGGCGACGTCGGGCTCCTCGGCATCGACGATGCCCAGTCCGGTCCGCAGGCCGGTGTCGAGGTCCAGGCGGTACAGCTGCGAGCCGCTCTCGTCGTGGCCGCTGTACAGCAGCGCGCGTCCGCTCGGCGACCAGTCCCAGCCAAGGATCTGCGCGTTGAGGCGGGTCAGCCGCTCGGCCGGCCCGCCGGTCGCCGGGATCCGCCAGAAGTCGCCGACCGGGGTGTTGCGGACGAACACGATCCAGCGACCGTCGGGCGAATACCGCGGCGAGAAGTCGTGGTGGTACGGGCTGGCGTCGTACTCCAGCGCGCGCTCCTCGCCGGTATCGAGGTCGAGTACGAACAGGCCCGGCTGGTCATGCGCGACGCCATGGCCACCGAACACCAGCCCGCGGCCGTCGGGGGTCCAGTCGAAGGAGGGCACGTGGCGCTCGTCGCAGTCGGCGACGACGCGCTCGCTGCCGCCGCTGGCCGGCACCAGCACGACCTGGCAGCCGCGCTCCGGCACCACCCGCAGGAACGCGATGGTGCGCCCGTCCGGCGACCAGGCCGGGGCGATATCGTCCGCGCCGCCGGTTGGCCGGGTCAGCTGCCGCGGCGCGGTCGGCGTGGTGGTCTGGACCATGATCGCGACGTTGCGCTGCCCGTCCGGCACCGCGATGTACGCCACCATCGAACCGTCGGGGTTCAGGCTCGGGGAAAGCTCGAAACCCGGCGAAGAGGTGATCCAGCGGGCCTCGATGGCCAGCGGGGCGGCGGCGGATACCGGTCGTTCGACGGCCGGGCGCGCCGCCGGCGCCGGCTGGTCCCACCACATCAGCACGATCGCCAGCAGCAGGGTGGTGGCGACGCCGATGACGATCGCCTCCCAGTCCGAGCGTCCGCCGCCGATGCCGGGTCCGGCGGGCGACATGACGGGCCGTCGCGGCGTGGGCACTGGCTTGGAAGGCACGGACGCCGGCGGCGCGGCCGACCCTGTCGCCAGTTCCGCATCCCCCACCGGCGCGGACGGGTTCGACCGCTCCTCCTCCACTGCCGCCGCCGGCAGCCACTCCACCGCCGCCAGCAGCCGGTAGCCGCTCTTGGCGATCGTCTCGATGTACGGCTGCCCCCCGGCCGCGCGCGCCGGCTCGAACGCCTTGCGCAGCTGCGTCACCGCCTGGGTCACGACATCGTTGGTTGGCAGCGTGCTCGGCCAGACCGCGGCCAGTAGCGCGTCACGACTGACCACCCGTCCGCGCGCGTCGACCAGCGCCAGCAGCACGCCCATCGACTTGGGCGTGATCCGCCGCGGCCGCCGCGCGTCCGGTGCATGCACCTCGCGCAGCGGCACGTCGACGACGCAGTCGCCGATGCGCAGGCGATCGGATGGCAGGGGCGGCTGGGTCGACATACAGCCGGCCATTATCCCGACCGGCCGATGAATGGCCCATGTGCCATTGGCCCTGCCGGCCGGCTCAGGCCTTGCGGTAGACCTCCGCGCCGGCCTCGCGGAACTCCGCCGCCTTCGCCGCCATGCCCTCGGCCAGTGCGGCGTCCTCGTCGAGGCCGTTGTCGGCGGCGTAGTCGCGCACGTCCTGGCTGATCTTCATCGAGCAGAACTGCGGCCCGCACATCGAGCAGAAGTGCGCCGACTTGTGGGCGTCCTTCGGCATCGTCTCGTCGTGGTATTCCATCGCCCGCTCGGGGTCGAGGCCGAGGTTGAACTGGTCCTGCCAGCGGAACTCGAACCGCGCCTTGCTCAACGCGTTGTCGCGCACCTGCGCGCCCGGATGGCCCTTGGCGAGGTCGGCCGCATGCGCGGCGATCTTGTAGGCCATCAAGCCTTCGCGCACGTCGTGCTTGTTGGGCAGGCCGAGGTGCTCCTTCGGCGTCACGTAGCAGAGCATCGCGCAGCCGTACCAGCCGATCATCGCCGCACCGATCGCGGACGTGATGTGGTCGTAACCGGGCGCGATGTCGGTGGTCAGCGGGCCGAGGGTGTAGAACGGCGCCTCGCCGCACTCGACCAGCTGCTTGTCCATGTTCTCCTTGATCAGCTGCATCGGCACGTGGCCGGGGCCTTCGATCATGGTCTGCACGTCGTGCTTCCAGGCGATCTTGGTCAGCTCGCCGAGGGTCTCCAGCTCGCCGAACTGCGCCGCGTCGTTGGCATCGGCGATCGAGCCCGGGCGCAGGCCGTCGCCGAGGCTGAAGGCCACGTCGTAGGCCTTCATGATTTCGCAGATGTCCTCGAAATGTTCGTAGAGGAAACTCTCCTTGTGGTGCGCCAGGCACCACTTGGCCATGATCGAGCCGCCGCGGCTGACGATGCCGGTGACGCGCCTGGCCGTGAGCGGCACGTAGCGCAGCAAAACGCCGGCGTGGATGGTGAAGTAGTCCACGCCCTGCTCGGCCTGCTCGATCAGGGTGTCGCGGAAGATCTCCCAGGTCAGTTCCTCGGCGCGGCCGTCGACCTTTTCCAGCGCCTGGTAGATCGGCACCGTGCCGATCGGGACCGGCGAGTTGCGGATGATCCACTCGCGGGTCTCGTGGATGTGCTTGCCGGTCGACAGGTCCATGACCGTGTCGGCGCCCCAGCGGATCGACCAGACCAGTTTCTCGACTTCTTCGGCGATGCCCGACGACACCGCCGAGTTGCCGATGTTGGCGTTGACCTTGGTCAGGAAGTTGCGGCCGATGATCATCGGCTCGCTTTCCGGGTGGTTGATGTTGTTGGGGATGATGGCGCGGCCGCGGGCGACCTCGTCGCGGACGAACTCCGGGGTGATCAGCCGCGGGATGTTCGCGCCGAACGACTCGCCCGGGTGCTGGCGCAGCAGGTGGGCCTCGCGGATCGTCTCGATGCGCTGGTTCTCGCGGATCGCGATGAACTCCATTTCCGGGGTGACGATGCCGCGCCGGGCGTAGTGCATCTGGGTGACGTTGGCGCCATTGAGCGCGCGGCGCGGCTGCGGGCGGTTGCCGAAGCGCACGGCCTCGAGCTTCGGGTCGTGCTCGCGGCGGCGACCGAACTCCGACGACAGCCCCGGCAGCGCTTCGGTATCGCCGCGTTCGGCGATCCACTGCGCGCGCAGCGGATTGAGGCCGCGGGCGAGGTCGATGCGGGCATCCGGATCGGTGTAGGCGCCGGAGCAGTCGTACACCGCCAGCGGCGCGTTGTCCTCGCCACCGAACAGGCTGGCGGTGCGCGCCAGTTCGATCTCGCGCATCGGCACGCGGATGTCCGGGCGCGAACCCTCGACGTGGATCTTGCGCGAGCCCGGGATCGGGCGAACGACCTCGGCCGAGAGCTGCTCGGCCTGCTGCTGCAAGGGGGACGGGACTGCGTTCATGGGGGCTGCTCCGCTGCCGGTGACACCCGCGGACGGGTGGTGCGAGGGTTCGCTGAAGCGAAGGCACGGGCGGCGGCACCGGGCGCGCGCGGCGATCCCGGCGAAGCTTCCCTACGGCGGCATCACCCGCATCAGGTTCGAAGGGACTGTCTCAACCGGTCGATGGCGCCGGTACCCCCGCTTCAGCGCGCATTTGACCACGCACGGCGGCGCGCGGCCAGTTGCGATAATGCGCGGCCGGCAGGTGTCGGCGGCGGCCACGGAGGCCACGGGTGATCGACAACACGCGACGCGCGGGCACGGCGACGGCTTCGGCGCCGGCCGGCATCGGCAACATCGGGGTGGGCTTCGACCTGCTGGGCCACACCATCACGGGCCCGGCGGACCGCGCCACGGTGCGTCGCATCGACGAGCCGGTCGTGCGCATCACCGCGATCACCGGCGACGCCGCGGGTTTCGACCGACTGCCGCTGGAAGCGGGACTCAACACCGCCGGGCGCGCCCTGATCGAGCTGCGCGAGCGCCACGGCCTTGCCCACGGGTTCGAGCTGGCGCTGCACAAGGGCATCCCGCTGGGCTCGGGCCTGGGCGGCTCGGCGGCGTCCTGCGTGGCCGCGCTGGTGGCCGCCAATGCCCTGCTGGACGCGCCGATCACGCGCGACCAGTTGTATCCGCTGGCCCTGGTCGGCGAGGCGGCCGCCAGCGGCAGCCCGGCCGGCGACAACGTCGCGCCGATGCTGCTGGGCGGCGTGGTGCTGTCAACGCCGGTGCGGGTGATCGCGCTGGCGGCGCCCCGGCTGTACTGCGCCGCGGTGCATCCGGACTACGTGCTGGAGACCCGGCGCGCCCGCGAGGCACTCACCGCGCCCTACCCGCTGGCCGACTTCGTCCGCCAGAGCGGGCACCTCGCCCTGTTCCTGACCGGACTCGCACGCGGTGACCTCGAACTGGTCGCCGAAGGCCTGCGCGACGTACTGGTCGAGCCGCGCCGGGCGCCGCTGATTCCCGGCTTCGCCGCCGTCCGCGAGGCCGCACTGGCCCATGGCGCGCTCGGCGCGAGCATTTCCGGTGCCGGCCCGACCGTGTTCGGCTGGTTCGCCGACCGCGGGCACGCTGACACGGCGGCGCGGGCGATGCAGGAGGGTTTCGCGCGCTCCGGCCTGCGCAGCGAGGCCTGGGTGTCTCCGGTGGCCGGTCCGCGGGCCGAGCTGGTCGACTGACGCGACGATCTGGCAGCGCCGATGCGGGCGGGCTACCGTGCCGGCATGAACCCGACCATCAACCTGCCGATCTCCCGCCTGCCCGTGCTCGCCGCGGCGGTCCTCGCGACCGCCACCGCCTGCACGCCCGCACCGTCCAGCGCCCCCGCCACGCCGGCCCCGGACGCCGCCGTACCCGTCGCCAGCGCCTCCCGCGAAACACCCGCCGACACGTTCATGGCCAACCTCGGCGCCCTGTGCGGGCAGGCCTTCGCCGGCCGCATCGTCGCCGACACGCCGCCGCCGACGGGCGACGACGCGTTCGCCGGCAAGGCGCTGGTGATGCACGTGCGCGAGTGCGGCGACGACGCAATCCGGGTGCCGTTCCATGTCGGCGAGGACCGTTCGCGCACGTGGGTGCTGACCCGCACGGATACCGGCCTGCGGCTCAAGCACGACCACCGCCACGAGGACGGCAGCGCCGACGCGATCACGATGTACGGTGGCGATACGGTCGACGTTGGCAGCGCCACGCGGCAGGAGTTCCCGGTCGACGCCGGGTCGGTCGCGATGTTCACCGCGGCCGACATGACCGCGTCCAACAGCAACACCTGGGCGATGGAGCTGCAGCCGGGCGACACCTTCGTCTACGAACTCTCGCGGCCGGGCGGGCGCCTGTTCCGGGTCGAGTTCGACCTCACCCGGCCGGTCGCGCCACCGCCGCCGCCCTGGGGTGCCACCGGCTGAACATGCGGTGCCGGCTCAATCCTGCGCCGGCACCTTCACCCGGAACCACGCCGCATACAGCGCCGGCAGGAAGAACAACGTCAGCACCGTGGCGACCAGCAGGCCACCCATGATCGCCACAGCCATCGGCCCGAAGAACGCGCTGCGCGACAGCGGGATCATCGCCAGGATCGCCGCCAGCGCGGTCAGCACGATCGGCCGGAACCGGCGCACCGTGGCCTCCACGATCGCCTGCCACTGCTCGCGGCCGTCGACGCGGTCCTGCTCGATCTGGTCGACCAGGATCACCGAGTTGCGCATGATCATGCCGGCCAGCGCGATCGTCCCCAGCATCGCGACGAAGCCGAACGGCACGCGGAACACCAGCAGGAACAGGGTCACCCCGATCAGCCCCAGCGGCGCGGTCAGCAGCACCATGATGCTGCGCGAGAAGCTGCGCAGCTGCAGCATCAGCAGGGTGAACACCACGAACAGGAACAGCGGCACGCCGGCGATGATCGAGTTCTGGCCGCGCGCGGAGTCCTCCACACTGCCGCCGACGTCGACCGAATAGCCGAACGGCAGGCCGGCGCGGATGCCATCGAGGGTCGGCGAGATCTGCCCCATCACCGTCGCCGGCTGGGTGCCGTCGTAGATGTCGGCGCGCACGGTCATCGTCGGCTTGCGGTCGCGGTGCCAGATGATGCCTTCCTCGAAGCCGTACTCGATCGTCGCCACCTGCGACAGCGGCACGCTCGTTCCGCTCGCGGTCGGCACCATCAGGCTGCCGAGTTCGTCCAGCTGCACGCGCTCGGCGTCGGCGCCGCGCAGCATCATCTCGATCAGTTCGTCGCCCTCGCGGAAGGTGCTGACCGGGCTGCCCGACAGCGAGCCGCCGAGCACCTGCGCCAGCTGCGCCGAGCTGATCCCCAGCGCGCGCGCGCGGGCCTGGTCGACCTGCAGCCGCACGACCTTGCCGGGCTCGTCCCAGTCGAGGTTGACGTTGGCCACGTGCGGGTTCTCGCGGATCTTCCCGCGCACCGCATAGGCAATCTCGCGGACCTTCTCGATGTGTTCGCCCGACACCCGGAACTGCACCGGGTAGCCGACCGGCGGGCCGTTCTCCAGCCGGGTCACGCGCAGCTGCAGCTCGGGGAACTGCGGCACCACGTCCTCGATCATCCAGCTGCGCACCGCCTCGCGCGCTTCAAGGCTCTCGGGCATCAGCACGAACTGGGCGAAGTTGGCCGCCGGCAGCTGCTGGTCCAGCGGCAGGTAGAAGCGCGGCGAACCGGTGCCGACGTAGGCGGTGTAGTTGACCAGGTCGTCGCGTTCGGCCAGCAGTGCCTCCAGCCGCTCGACCTGGGCCGCGGTCGCCTTGCGCGAGCTGCCCTCGGCCAGCTCCATGTCGACCATGAGTTCCGGCCGCACCGAGTCGGGGAAGAACTGCTGCGGCACGAAGCGGAACAGCAGCACCGAGGCGACGAAACCGGCGATGGTCAGGCCGATCACCAGCCAGCGCCGGCGCACGCACCACAGCAGCCAGCCGCGGAAGCGCCGGTAGAAGCGGGTGCCGTAGGGGTCGTGGTTGTGGCCGTCGCGTGGCGCCGGCGCGATCACGTCGGCGAACGCCGGGAAGCGGTCGGCCCAACGCTCGCGGCGGGCCTGCCAGCGCGCGGCCAGCGAGCCGGGCTTCGGCGCCGCCGCGTGTCCGTGGTCCGGCAGCAGCTTGTCACCGAGGTACGGGATGAACACCACTGCCGCGATCCACGACACCAGCAGCGCGATCGTCACCACCTCGAACAGCGAGCGGGTGTACTCGCCCGTGCTCGACGCCGCGGTCGCGATCGGCAGGAACCCGGCCGCGGTGATCAGCGTGCCGGTCAGCATCGGGAACGCCGTGCTCTCCCACGCGAACGCCGCCGCGCGCAGGCGGTCGAAGCCCTGCTCCATCTTGATGGCCATCATCTCGACCGCGATGATCGCGTCGTCGACCAGCAGGCCCAGCGCCAGCACCAGCGCGCCCAGCGAGATCTTGTGCAGGCCGACCCCGAACAGGTCCATGACGAAGAACGTCATCGCCAGCACCAGCGGGATCGACAGCGCCACCACCAGGCCGGTGCGCACGCCCAGCGACAGGAAACTCACCAGCAGCACGATGACCACCGCCTCGGTCAGCACCTTGACGAACTCGCCGACCGAGTCCTGCACCGCGGCCGGCTGGTCGGACACCTTGTGCAGCTCCATGCCGGCCGGCAGGGTCTGCTGCAGTTCGGCGAACCGCGCTTCCAGCGTCTCGCCCAGTTCGAGGATGTCGCCGCCGGGCTTCATCGACACGCCGATGCCGATCGCGTTGTCTCCCATGAAGCGCATGCCCGGCTCCGGCGGGTCGGCGAAGCCACGCTGGACCTCCGCCACGTCGCCGAGCCGGAACGTGCGGTCGCCGACCCGGACCGGGAAGTCGCGGATCTCGTCGACCGTGCGGAACTGGCCGCTGATACGCACCGGCACGCGGTTGCCCGGGGTCTCGAAGAAGCCCGCCGGCACCATCGCGTTCTGCTGCTCCAGCGCCTGCTGCACGGCCTGCGCCGACACGCCCAGCGTCGCCAGCTTGGTGTTCGACAGCTCGATCCAGATCTTCTCGTCCTGCACGCCGAACAGCTCGATCTTGCCGACGTCCGGCACCTCCTGCAGGGCCAGCTGGACGCGCTCGGCGTAGTCCTTCATCACCGCGTAGTCGAAGCCCTCGCCGGTGAGCGCATAGATGTTGCCGAAGGTGTCGCCGAACTCGTCGTTGAAGAACGGGCCGACGATGTCGCGCGGCAGCTCGGGGCGCAGGTCGCCGACCTTCTTGCGCACCTGGTAGAACAGGTCGGGGATCTCGCCGGAGCGCATCGAGTCGCGCGCGGCGAAGATCACCTGCGACTCGCCCGGCCGCGAGTACGAGCGGATGAACTCGTACTGGCCGGTCTCCATCAGCTTGCGCTCGATCCGGTCGGTCACCTGGCGGCCGACCTGCTCGGCGGTGGCGCCCGGCCAGACGGTATGGATCACCATCACCTTGAAGGTGAATTCGGGGTCCTCGCTGCGGCCGAGTTTCAGGTACGACATCGCACCGGCGATCGCCAGCACCACCATCGCGTAGACGACCAGGCTGCGGTGGCGCAGCGCCCATTCGGAGAGATTGAAGCGCATCGTGGCGGGCCCGGGTCAGTCGGTGGAGGCCGGCACCGCGACGGCGGCCGGCGGGTCGAGCACCGGGCGGTTGTCACGGTCGACCGCGACCACCTTCTGGCCTTCGCGCAGCAGGTGGCCGCCGGCGGCGACGACCCACGCATCGGCCGCCAGCCCGGCGGTGACCGGCACCCGCTCGTTGCCGTAGGGGCCGATCCGCACCGGCTGCAGCTTCAGGGTCGAACCGGCCGGCTCGACCACGAACACCGCGACCGCATCGTCGCCGGTGCGCTGCAGCGCCGACAGCGGCACGCTCAGGCCGCCGCCGTCGCCGGTGTCGATGTGCACCCGGGCGCTCTGGCCGAGTTCAAGCGTGCCGGCCGGCGCATCCACCACCGCGCGGGCGGCGAAGGTGCGCGAGGCGGGGTCGGCCATCGGCGCGACTTCACGCACGCGGCCGGGCCAGCGCTTGTCCGGGTGCGACCACAGTTCGACCTGCACCGCCTGCCCGGGACGGATCGCGTCGACCGTGCCCTCGGGCACCGCGAACACGACCTCGCGCGCGCCGTCGGCGGCAAGGGTGAACACCGGCTGGCCGGCGCCGACCACCTGCCCCGCCTCGACATGGCGCGCGGCGATGACGCCATCGGCATTCGCCCGCAGCTGGCTGTAGCCGGCCTGGTTGCCGGCGACTTCGAGCTCGGCGCGGGCGGCGTCGACCTGGCCCTGCGCGGCGGTCGCCGCGGCGTTCTGCGCGTCCACCGCCGAGCGGCTGACCAGGCGGTCCTGCGCCAGTGCGGCGAAGCGGGCCTGGTCGGCGCGGGCGCGGGCGAGTTCGGCCTCGGCCGCGGCCAGTTGTGCGCGGGCGGCGCGTGCACGTGCCTGCAGGTCGCCGGCATCGAGCGTGGCCAGTACGTCACCGCGACTGACGTGGTCGCCGACGTCGACCATCCGCTCGACGATCTTGCCGCCGACCCGGAACGACAGCGGGCTTTCCTCGCGTGCACGCACGTCGCCGGCGAACGAGGGTGCCGCGCCGTCGGCGGTCCCGGGCTGGGTGACCAGCACCGGCCGCGCGCGTTCGACCGCCGCGTCGTCGGTGCCGCATCCGGCGCCCAGGGTGGCCAGGGCGAGCAGCCCGGCGGTCAGGCCATGCCGTGCAACGGTGGCTCGGGATCGACTGCGCATGCCGGGTGCCTCTCAGGGCAAATTAATGAACCTGCGGGTACTGTAAGTAATATCGAACCCGCTGGTCTAGTATTCCGTCATGGCCGCACGCAACGCCCGAACCCCGTCCAACTCCGCACCCGACGCGGCACCCGCCCTGCGCCCGGCCGGCCCCGGCCGTCCGAAGGACCTCGGCAAGCGCGCCGCGATCCTCGACGCCGCCAAGCGGATGTTCGTGATGCACGGCTACGACGGCGTGAGCATGGACCAGATCGCCGCCGAGGCCGCGGTGTCCAAGCTGACCGTCTACAGCCATTTCGGCGACAAGGAATCGCTGTTTGCCGCGGCGGTGAAGTCCCACTGCGAGAACCTGCTGCCGTCGTCGCTGTTCGAGCCGTCCCCGGCCACGCCGCTGCGCGAGCGCCTGCTCGACATCGCCCGGGCGTTCTACGCGATGGTCAGCAGCCCCGAGTCGGTCGCCGGCCACCGGATGCTGTGCACCCCGCAACTGGCCGGCACGCCGCTGTCGCGGATGTTCTGGGACGCCGGGCCGCAGCGGGTCCACGACGAGTTCACCGCGCTGCTGCGGCGCCGCGCCGCCACCGGCGCGCTGGCGATCGACCCGGAGCCGCAGGCGCTGCACCGTGCCGCCACCCAGTTCTTCGCGCTGGTCAAGGGCGAGCCGCACGCGATGCTGGTGTTCGGCTGCTGCGATTGCGGCCCCGCCGAGGTCGAGGCGCACCTGGTCGCCGCGGTCGACGTGTTCCTGCGCGCCTACGGTCGGGAAGCGGGTGCGGCATGACCCGTGACCGCGGTCGCGGTTACTTCCGGCACTCGGTCGGGCCGCCGCCCGCCGTGATCCTGTCGCCGTCGCGCACGGCCGCCCGGGCGCCGCATGGCCGCCCCCGCGGCCGCGCGGCCATTACAATTGGCGGTCCCCACCGCGAACCCCAGAGAGACACATGAGCACGATCGATTACGCCAAGGCACGGGAACTGATGGTCGAACAGCAGGTTCGGCCATGGGACGTGCTCGACCCGCGCGTGCTGGACGTGCTCTCGACCCTGCCGCGCGACGCGTTCGTGCCCGCGCCGCACCGCGCGCTGGCGTATACCGACATCCCGCTGCCGCTGGCGCACGGCGAGTTCATGATGAAGCCGGTGGTCGAGGGCCGCGCCCTGCAGGCGCTGGCGCTCGGCGCGCAGGACACGGTGCTGGAGATCGGCACCGGCAGCGGCTTCCTGGCCGCGTGCATGGGCCGGCTGGCCCGCGAGGTGGTGAGCGTCGAGCGCCACGCCGACCTCGCCGACGGTGCGCGCGCGCAGCTGACCGCGCAGGGCCTGGCCAACGTCAACGTCGTCCACGCCGATGCGTTGGCGTGGGATGCCGGCCGCCGGTTCGACGCGATCTGCGTGACCGGCGCGGTCGACACCATCCCGCAGCGTTTCATCGACTGGCTGCAACCGGGCGGGCGCATGTTCGTGGTGCGCGGCCGGTCGCCGGCGATGGAAGCGGTGCTGCTGCACAACGATGCCGGCCAGCCGCGCATCCAGTCGCTGTTCGAGACCGACCTCCCCTACCTCGCCGGCGCGGCGCCGCAGCCCGTCTTCGAGTTCTGACCCAAGGACCCCGCATGATCCGCCGCCCGCTCGTACTCGCCCTCGCCTTCGCCCTGCTGCCGGCCACTGCCGCGGCGGAAGACCTGTTGCAGACCTACGAGCTGGCGCGCGCCGGCGACCCGCAGTTCGCCGCGGCCGAATCCGGCCGGCTCGCGACCAGGGAGGGGGCAGTGCAGGCGCGGGCGCAGATGCTGCCGCAGATCGACGGCACCGCGAGCGTCCGCCGCTCACGCAGCGAGGGGCCCGCGACCCAGACCCAGTTCGATCCGACCACGGGCGAGCCGGTGCAGTTCACCGGCGACATCGAAAGCGAAACCACCACCCGCAGTGTCGGCATCAACGGCACCCAGATGCTGTTCGACATGTCGCGCTTCACCACGCTCCGCGGCCAGAAGGCGCTGAGCCGGGCCAGCGACTTCCAGCTGGAGGCCGCCGGCGACAACCTGATCACCCGCACGTCGGCCGCCTACTTCAACGTGCTGGTACAGCTGGAGACCCTGGCCGCCGCCGAGGCCGCCGAGGCCGCGCTGCAGAAGCAGTTCGACTTCGCATCCAAGCGGCTCGAAGTCGGCCTGGCGCCGATCACCGACGTGCACGAGGCCCGCGCCCAGTTCGACAGCGCCCGCGCCAACACCATCCTCGCCCGCAACGCGGTCGCCGACGCCTACCAGGCCCTGGCCGAGATCACCGGCCAGCCGGTGCGCAACCTGCAGGGCCTGCCGGCCGACTTCCAGCCGCAACTGCCGGTCGCCGAGGGTGCCGACGGCTGGGTGCAGACCGCGCTTGAAACCAACCCGGCGCTGCAGGCCAAGCAGCTGCAGGTCGAGTCGGCCGAGGCCGACGTCGCCACCGCGCGTGCCGGCCACCTTCCGACGCTGTACCTCAACGGCGGCTACAGCGACAGCAAGACCACCGGCGACCGTACCTTCAGCAGCGGCGACCTGCCCGCCTCGATCACCAGCCCGATCAAGAGCGAGAGCCGCGGCCCGGAGATCGGCGTCACCCTGCGCGTGCCGATCTTCTCCGGCGGCGCCACCCGGTCGCGCGTGCGTCAGGCCATCGCGCAACGCGACGTCGCGCTGGACGAGTTGGAGCAGCAGCGCCGCGCGCTCGAGCGCAACACCCGCAACGCCTACCAGACCCTGGTCGCCGGCATCAGCGAGGTCGAGGCGCGCCGGCTGGCGCTGGTCTCGGCGCAGGCCGCCTACGACGCTTCGCAGGTCGGGCTGGAAGTCGGCACCCGCACCGTCCTCGACGTGCTCAACAACCAGCAGAACCTGTTCCAGGCCCAGCAGGCCTACGCGCTTGCGCGCTACAACTACCTGCAGAACAGGCTGCTGCTGGAGCAGGCCGCCGGCACCCTCGACGTCGAGGACGTGCAGGCGATCAACCGCCTGCTGACGGTCGACGCGTCCGCGCAGGTGCAGTCGGACATCCAGCAGTAGGCGACGAACCGCGCCTGTCGTTCTGGTAGGCGCGGCTTTTCCTGTAGGAGCAACTGTCTTCTTCAGATCGG
>NZ_AVPT01000025.1 GCF_000768335.1 Lysobacter arseniciresistens ZS79 | reverse complement strand
CGAAGACACAAGCGGCTTCAGCCGCGATCGGTATCGGCCCGCGGCTGAAGCCGCTCCTACAGCCGCTCGCGGCCGGTAAGGATCGGATACGGGTTGATCGCGGTGCCTTCCCACCAGCGCTTCTCGGGACCGAGGACGAAGATCGCGAAGTGCAGGTGCGGGGCGTCCTCGCTGGCGTTGCCGGTGCTGCCGACGTAGCCGATCACCTCGCCACGGCGCAGCGCGTCGCCTTCCTCCAGCCCCTCGGCGTAGCGGTCGAGGTGGGCGTAGTAGTAGGCGTGGCGGCCGGTCGGTTCGAACTGGTAGATGGTGAGGCCGCCACGGTCGCTGGTGAACAGCTTCTCGACGGTACCGTCGGCGACCGCGAGCACCGGCGTGCCGCGCGGCGCCATGATGTCGATCGCCTCGTGCACGCGGCCCTGGCCGCGGGCGTCGTCGTATGTGTTGGACAGCTGCGCGGCCTCGATGCCGCGGACCGGGACGAGCAGGCCGGCGGTGGGGCTTGCCGTGGTCGCGTCGCTCGCTGGCGTCGACGGCGTTGGCGCGCGCGGGATGTCACTGGCGGGAGGCGATGCACCAGCCGGCGCTTCGTCGGTCTTGCGCGGACCGCGGGCTGGTTCCCCGGTATCGACCGGCACCGCCCCGTCGGCCGGCACCGCACCCGCAGACGGCGGGGCCACCGGCGACTCCACCCGTTCCGCCGGCGCACCCGGCATGTCGGTCGGCTTCGCGTGCTGGGTACGCTCGCGCTCGAACACCAGCGCCGCCACCGGGTCGGTGCGGTCGCGGGTCATCGCGAAGTAGACGAGGTTGGCGCCGACCAGCAGCCCGGCGGCGAACACCAGCGCGTACCGCAGCATCGCCATGCCGCGCCGCTCCGGCGTCACTCCTGCAGCACCGCGCGCGTGCCCGGGCCGACCGCCCTGGCCAGCGCGCGCGCGCTCCAGTTGGTCATGCGGATGCAGCCGTGCGACTGGGTCTTGCCGATCGTCGACGGCTCGGGCGTGCCGTGGATGCCGTAGTGCTCCTTCGACAGGTCGATCCAGACCACGCCGACCGGGTTGTTCGGCCCGGGCGCGATCTCGGCCTTGCTGTGGCTCGGATCGGCGTCCCAGAACAGGTCGGGGTTGTAGTGGAACACCGGGTCGTTGGCGACGCCCTCGATCTTCCACTCGCCGATCGGCAGCGGGTCGTGCTCGCTGCCCATCGTCGCCGGCCACTGGGCCACGACCTTGCCGTCGGCACCGACCAGCCGCACCACCGCATCGGACTTGTCGACCACCACCTCGCCACCCTCGGGCAACGCGGCGGCGGCGACGTTGGGCACCCGCCAGCTGGCGCCGGCCTCGAGCTGTGCGCCCGGATTGAGCTTGCGCAGCAGCGCCGGGCTGGCGTGGAACTTCTCGCCAAGCGCCTCCAGCGCGGAGGTGTAGCCGAGCCGTTCGAGCCTGGCCTTGGCTTCCATGTCCGACGGGATCTCGCTGAACGGGCCGGAGACATCGGCGTCGGTCAGCGTGTAGGCGACCACCACGTCGGCGGTGTCCATGTTGAGCGCATCCCAGGTCGCCGAGTCGACCACGCCGGTCGGGTCGAGGCCGCGGCTGCGCTGGAAGCCCTCGATCGCCTGCCGGGTGTTGCCGCCGAAAGCGCCGTCGATCTCGCCGGGGGAGAAGTGCGCGCGGTCGAGCAGCACCTGCGCGCGCAGGGTCGCGGCGCCGGAATCGCCATCGCCGACCTCGGTGGCGAGGGTGGCGTCGTTGGGATCGGTGGCCGTCTTTGCGGTCGCGGCCTGGTCGCTGTTCCCGCTCGTCCGGGCGTCACCCGCGTCGTCCTGCGCCATGGCGGCGAAAGGTGTCAGCGCAAGCGCGCAGGCCAGCGCGACGGCGGTATGGAGCGGGGTCCGGATGCGGTGCGGCGCGGCGGTTCGGTTCACGGGATCGATACCTGGCGGGGTTTCGATCGATGCTGCGCGAGCGCTATTCGGCGAGGCGTGAAACCCGGCGCCCAGCCTTGCTGGCGACTGAAGCGCCAGCGTCGGCCACCGCCCCGCAACCGAGGAACCGCGAGCCCTCCAGCCACTGGCTGTCGGGGTAGTAGGCGAACAGCAGCTGGCCGTCCTTGAGCGTGTCGATCAGCTCCTGCGCGATCTCGTCGCGCACCGCCGGGCAGCCGAAGCTGCGCCCGAGCCTTCCCTGCCGCAGTGCCTGTTCGGGATCGACGTAATCGGCGCCGTGCATCACGATCAGCCGCTCGCGCGCGTGGTCGTTGAAGCCCGGCTCCAGCCCGTCCATCCGCAGCGAGTAGCCGTTGCCGCCGACGTAGGTCTCGGCGGTGCTGAACAGCCCGAGACTCGTCATCCAGCTGTCCTGCTCGTTCGAGAACCGCGTGGTCATGTTGCCGCCGCTGTACTTGCCGTGGGCGACGTGCTCGGCGTGCAGCAGCTCGGCGTCGTCGAGGTCGAACACCCACAGCCGCGGCTCGGTCGACGGCCGCGAGTAGTCGATCACCGCGAGCCGCTCGACGTCGCCGATCGCGCCGCCGAGCGTGGCGCACTGGCGGGCCTCCAGCGCCAGCGCGATGACCTGCGGGTCGGCGTCGGGCGCGGCGAGGGCGAGGCGCTCGGCGAGGGTGGCTCGACGGGCGAGTGACGCGGTGACGGGCGCTGCGGGCGGAGCGACCGCGGCGGCCAACTCGTCGACAGGCGCTGCCGCGGTGTCCATGTCCTGCGCGACAGGGCCGGGCGTGCTGCCGCAACCGGCGAGCGAGGCCGCCAGCAATGTGGCCAGCGCATGCGCCAACGGGCGGGAACGGGGAGCGAAAACCATCCTCACATTTTATTGACACCACTCTTGCGGCAACTGAACGCGATGAACATCCGGTCAGGCTGGCACCGCGAACACGCGTAGGAGCGACGTAAGTCGCGACCCACTGAACTGCGACAGGCGTCGATCAACGCGACGCCGATTCGCGCGATCACGGATTTCGTGGGTGCAGTGCTTTCGCGGGATCCGTTTGTCAGTGGGTCGCGGCTTACGTCGCTCCTACGAGAACCCGGCGAGCTTCTGCTTCGTTGCCTGCTCCCATCCCTCCCATGGGTCCTTCCGCAAGCCGGCGGCGCGACGCAGGGCGCGTTCGAGGTTGTAGTCGGCGCCCGACTTCGTCCGCCCCAGCTCGTCCCAGCGCAGCGGCACCGCAACGCCGGCGCCGGCGCGCGCGCGCAGCGACCAGCTGGCGACGCTGGTGGCGCCGCGGCCGTTGCGCAGCCAGTCGATGAAGATCACGCCTTTGCGCTTGGCCTTCGAAGCGGTGGCGACGTACTTGTCCGGCGCCTGCGTCGCGAGCGCGTCGGCGAACGCCTCGCAGAACGCCTTCGCCTCGGCCCAGCCCGGCCCCGGCGCGATCGGCACCACCACGTGCAGGCCCTTGCCACCCGACAGCCGCAGGAAGCCCCGCATGCCGATCTCCTCCAGGCGCGCGCGGATGTCGCGGGCGGCGGCCTTGATCGCCGGCCACTTCACCCCCTCGCCCGGGTCGAGGTCGAACACCAGCCGGTCGGGGTGCTCGACGTCATCGACCCGCGAGCCCCACGGGTGCAGCTCGAGCACGTTCATCTGCACCAGGTCGAGCAGGCCGGCGACATCGTCGATATAGACGTAGTCCCCGGTTGCACCGACGCCCTTCTCGCGGATCGGCACCGCGTGCACGTGATCGCCGAGGCTGTCGGCGTGGTGCTTCTGGAAGAAGCACGGGCCCTTGACCCCGTCCGGGCAGCGCAGCATCGACAGCGGCCGGCCGGCGACCTCCGGCAGCAGCTGCGGCGCGATCGCGCGGTAGTAGTCGGCGACCTGCTGCTTGGTGATCTTTTCCGCCGGGTAGACCAGCTTCCCCGGGCTGCTCAGCCTGAAGGTGTCGGTTTCGCCCACGTCGCTCGCCTCCTTGTCATCGCGCAGCCGCTGGAAACTGGCCTGCCGCAGCAGCCCCTCCTTGCCCCAGCCGCGAAACGCCAGCTCGGCCACCAGCCGCGGCTCGACCCAGGTCACGTCGCGCGGCGCGAACGGGACGTGCGCCGGCAACAACACGGTCGGCTCGCGGCGCGACAGCTTCTCCAGCCGAGCGGTCAGTGAACGCAGCTTCGCATCGTCGAACCCGGTACCGACCCGGCCGACGTACTTGAGCCGCCCGGCGTCGCGCGTGGCCATCAGCAGCGAACCGAACCCTACCCGCGAACGCTTCGGTGCGGTGTAGCCGACCACGATGAATTCGTCGGTCTGCGCGTGCTTGATCTTCAGCCAGGTCTGCGAGCGCCCCGGCGCGTAGTGCGCGCTGGCGGCCTTGCTGATGATGCCCTCCATTTCCTGCCCGCGGCTGGCGGCGAACACCTCGTCACCGTGGCCGACGATGTGCCGGCTGTACGCAAGCACGCCGTCCTTCTCGACGCCTTCCAGCAGTTCCTCCAGCAGCACCTTGCGCGCGTCCAACCGGGTGCCGGTGAGATCGATGCCGGCCAGCGTCGGCAGATCGAAGACGACGTAACGCAGGGTGGCGTTGGCGCTGCCCTCGATCGTGCGCTGCAGCTCGGAGAAGCTGTTGCGGCCCTTGGCGTCGAGCGCGATCAGTTCACCATCGAGGCTGGCATCGCCAACGCCGAGCGCCTCCAGCGCGGCGACGATGTCGGGGTAGTCGGCGGTCCAGTCGAGGCCGTTGCGTGAGCGCAGGCTGGCCCGGCCACCATCGATACGCGCGAGCAGCCGGTAGCCGTCCCACTTGAGTTCGTGCAGCCAGCCCTCACCGGCCGGCGGGGACGCGCGCAGGGTCGCCAGTTGCGGATCGACCGCGGTGGAGCCACGCAGCGGTTTCGCATCGTCAAGTGCGGCGGCGCGGGCGGCCCAGTCGACTTTGTGGCGGCGGCGCGGTTTGCGCACGGGGGCCGTCGTCTTCGTCGGCGGGTTCGCGCGTGCATCGGCGGACCTGGGCGGCCCCGACGGCCGCCGTCCCTTCCAGCCCTTCGGCGTCTGGGCGTCGGTCAGCTGGTCGGCCTCGGTGTCGGCGGCGTACTCGTCGTCGCGCTTGATCAGCAGCCACTGCGGCTTGCTGGCCCGGCTTTTACCGGCACCGCCTCCCGTGCGCACCAGCTTCCAGCCGCCGCCGAGCTTCCGGCCGTGCAGGACGAAGTCGATCTTGCCGGCCGCCAGCGCCTCCAGCGGGTCGCCGTTGCTGCTCCACACGCCGCGGTCGAACAGGTCGACGTGGCCGGCGCCGTAATGGCCCTCGGGGATGTCGCCCTCGAAGTCGGCGTAGCCCAGCGGATGGTCCTCGACCTCGACCGCAAGGCGCTTCTCGCCGACCCGCAGCGACGGCCCCTTCGGCACCGACCAGCTCTTGAGCGCGCCGTCCATCTCCAGCCGGAAGTCGTAGTGGCGCACGCTGGCGTGGTGCAGCTGGATGACGAAGATCGGCCGCCGGCCGCGCTTGCCGTGGGCGCCGTCGGCGGGCTCCGGGGTCTGGTCGAAGCGGCGCTTGCGGGCGTATTCGCGCAGGCTCATGGGGCGGCTTTACGCGGCCTTCCTGCCGGACGCTTTCTTCTTCGCCGCGGTCTTCTTGGCTGCCGGCTTCTTCGACGCGGCCTTCTTCGCGGTCTTCTTCGCCGCCTTCTTCGGTTTGGCGTCCTTTCCGTCGTCATCGGCCGCCTTGCCGGCCTTCTTCGCCGGCGTGCGCTGCTTCCTGGCGATGCTCTGCTGCAGCAGTTCCATGAAGTCGACCACGTTGGTCGCGGCATGCTCGTGCACCGGCGGTTCCTCGTCGCCGTGCTTCACCACGCCCTTGTCCTTCATCCGCCTGGTGATGACGTCCTGCAGGCGCTGGCGGAACTCGTCGCGGTACTGCTCCGGCTCCCATTCGCCGGACATGGTCTGGATCAGCTGCTCGGAGAACTCCAGCTCCTTGTCGGTGATGCGGTACTCGCTGCTCTTGCCCTCGGGGATGCGGTACTCGTCGATGTCCACCAGCTCCTGCGGGTAGCGCATCATCATCAGCAGCAGCGCGTTGTCCTGCGGCATCACCGCGCACAGGCTCTCGCGGGTGCGGATCACCACCCGTGCGATGCCGATCCTGCCGGTCTTCGCCAGCGCCTCGCGCAGCAGCACGTAGCCCTTCTCGGCCTTCTTGGCCGGCACCAGCACGTAGGGTTTCTCGAAGTACTGCGGGCCGATCGCGGCGACGTCGACGAAGGCCTCGACCTCGATCGCGTCGTGGCTCTCCGGCGCGGCCGACTTGATGTCGTCGGGTTCCAGCACGACGTAGCTGCCCTTGTCGTACTCGAACGCCTTGACGATGTCCTTCCACGCGACTTCCTCGCCGGTCTCGGCGTTGACCCGCTCGTAGCGGATCGGCTGGTTGTTGCGCGAGTCCAGCATCCGGAACGAGATGTCGGTCTTGCGTTCGCCCGACATCAGCGACACCGGGATGTTGAGCAGGCCGAACGACAGCGTTCCGGACCAGATCGGGCGGGCCATGGCGGGGCTCCTGCTGCGCTGCGGGCGGGCCGTCGAGTATCGAGAGGCAAACGTGACGCGCGTGTTGAATGGCGGCGCCGGGTTCACCGCGGTTTGCCGCCGCCGGCGCTAGCGTCGTGCCAGCCCCGCCCCGGAGACGACCGATGACCCGCAACGCCGAACGCGTCCACACCGACCCCGCCGCGATCGCCGCGATGCATCGCAACATCGAACGGCTGCCCAACGGCGCCCACGTGGTGCTGGGCCTGGAGGACGGCAGCGAGGTCACCGGCATCGTCGCCGCGCGGCCGGTCGCGCAGGTGTTCTTCGGCCCCGACGGCAGCGAGGGCATGAACGCGGTGGTGCGGATCGAGCAGCCGGCGCTGGACCACCCCGAAGCGGCCGGCTGGCGCGACCTGTGGGTCGACAGCATCCGCGAGGTGCGCCGGCTCGACCCCGGGCACCGCCTCGACTGAGCCGAGCCGTTACTGCAGCAGCATCCGGGTGACCCCGTTGGTCCAGCCGATGTCGTACTTCTCGACCAGCTTGCCCTGCAGGCGCATGCGAGCTCCCGTGCGAACCGGTGGCCAGTCCGCGATGGCCGGCATGGACGTGGCGTGGCCGCGACCGCACCCAAAAAGAAAACCCGGCCGAGGCCGGGTTTTCCTGGATCACGTTGCGGCCGCCGTGGCGGCTGCGTCGTCGATGCCTTACAGCGCTTCGACCATGTCCGCCTGCAGGCCCTTCTGGCCCTGGGTCACGGTGAAGCTGACCTTCTGGCCTTCCTGCAGCGACTTGAAGCCGTTGCCCTGGATGGCGCGGAAGTGGACGAAGACGTCCTCGCCGTTCTCACGGCTGATGAAGCCAAAGCCCTTGGCATCGTTGAACCACTTGACGGTACCGGTTTCACGGTTCGACATTTTCTTGCTCCCTGGAACAGTTTTTTGTGTAGTGCCGCGGATGCGGCGGGGTGCTGGTTGCAAGGAGTAAGCGAGGTGCAACGATGTAGCGGATCTGGGATCTACGGCATCGGGCCACGATTCACGGTGACCCTGGCAAGCAGCACGCGAACCCTAGCCCGCCCTGCGGCCGATTGCAATAACACGTCGATGACGGCCGTGCGCCCCGTTCATGGCCGCCCCGGCGGGCAGTATCCTGTCGCCCTGCCCGCGGCCCGTCGCCGCCTGCCGAGACAGCCCCGATGACCGACACCCCGCCCGACCGCCTCGCCACCGATCCCCGCAGCCCGCACCACGACGCGGCCGTGCTCGAGCGCGGCATCGGCATCCGTTTCAACGGGGTCGAGCGCCACAACGTCGAGGAATACTGCGTCAGCGAGGGCTGGGTCCGCCTGCCCGTCGGCAAGTCGCTGGACCGCCGCGGCCAGCCGATGACGATGAAGGTCAACGGCACGGTCGAGCCGTACTTCCTCGACACCGCCGGCCAGGACTGACCGGCACCCGCGCCGCCCGCGGCTGCCGCCCCCCCCCGCCGCCGGGCCGCGGCATCGCCGCGCCGCCGCCGATGACCACCCGAAGCCTGTCGTTCCACCACCCCGTCGCGTTCTGGCTCGGCTGCGCCCTGCTGGTGGCCGGGGTGTTCTCGCACATGCCGATGTTCCTGATGGGCCGGCACACCCACTGGCAGATGGTCGGCATGCCGATGGACGGTTGGATGCTGGCCGGCATGGCGGTCATCCCGGCCGGGCTGGCGCTGGCGTTCTACGGACTGATGCCGCGGCTGGCGCAGATGCGCCGGGTGCTGTCGGGCGCCGGCGAGCCGCTGCGGTTCCACGTCGCCGACGGCGCCGCGCTCAACCGCGAACACTGGAAGCTGGTGGCGGTGCTGGTGGTGGCGCTCACCGTCGACGTCATGAAGCCGGCCACCACCGGCTTCGTGATCCCGGGCATGACCGCGGAGTACGGCATCGCCGAGCAGTCGGCCGGCCTGCTGGCGCTGGTGGCGCTGGTCGGCACCACCCTGGGTTCGGTCGCGTGGGGCCGGCTGGCGGACGTGTTCGGGCGCCGCGCGGCGATCCTGCTGTCGGCGCTGATGTTCATGGGCACCGCGATCTGCGGGGCGATGCCGGCATTCGAGTGGAACCTGGTGATGTGCTTCCTGATGGGCGCGTCGGCCGGCGGCCTGCTGCCGATCGTGTTCACCCTGATGGCCGAGACCATCCCGGCCGCCCACCGCGGCTGGCTGCTGGTCGCGCTCGGCGGCATCGGCACCTCGGCCGGCTACCTCGCCGCGGCCGGCGCGGCGACCCTGCTGGAGCCGCTGCTGAGCTGGCGGGCGCTGTGGCTGCTGGGGCTGCCGACCGGCGCACTGATCATCTTCCTCAACCGTTTCATTCCCGAATCGCCGCGGTTCCTCGCCAGCGTCGGCCTGCCGGACCAGGCGCGGGCGGTGCTGGCGCGGTTCTCGACGCTGGCGCCGGAGCGCGACGAGGCCGGCCACCCGCCGCCGCCGGTCATCGACGAGCGCCACCCGGTCGCCGGCCTGCGCCAGCTGATGCGCGGCCGCCACGCCCGGATCAGCTGGGCGCTGGCGACCTGCGGCGTGGCCTGGGGGCTGGTGACGTTCGGCTTCGTGCTGTGGCTGCCGGTCAACCTGGTGCAGTTGGGCGTCGACCCGGAGGCCGCCAGCGCGCTGCTGGCGCAGTCGGCGCTGCTGGCGCTGCCGGGCATCGGCGTGGTGGTGTGGCTGTACCACCGCTGGAGCTCGGTGCGCTCGCTGGTGCTGTTCATCGCGCTGACCGCGCTGTCGCTGCTTGCGTTCGTCGCGATCGACCTGGCCGGGCTGCGCTCGGCGACCATCACCACCGCGGCCACCGCGGCACTGCTGGTCAGCAGCAGCGGGGTGATCGCGATGCTGATCCCGTACGCGGCGGAGATCTTCCCGGTGCACCTGCGCGGCACCGGCGCCGGGGTGATCGCGGCCAGTTCCAAGTTCGGCGGCATCCTCGGCGCCGGCCTCGGCGTGGCCGGGCTGTTCGCGCACCTGTCGTGGTCGGCGCTGCTGATCGCGCTGCCGATGGCGGCTTCGGCGGCGATGCTGCTGCGCAGCGGCATCGAGACCCGCGGCCACCGGCTGGAGGACATCCAGCACGCGCTGGGGCACGACGTCGCCTGAGCACGGCTGCGTGGGTGGGCGCGACGCTCAGCCCAGCGCGGTGTCCAGCAGCATCATCAGCACGAAGCCGACCATCAACCCGGCGGTGGCGAACTTCTCGTGCCCCTGCCGGTGCGACTCGGGGATGATCTCGTGGCTGACCACGAACAGCATCGCCCCGGCCGCCACGCCCAGCCCGATCGGCAACAGCAGCGGCAGCGCGACCACCGCGGCCGCGCCGGCCACCGCGCCGACCGGTTCGACCAGGCCCGAGGCGACGCCGACCAGCACCGCCGGCACCCGCGCCATGCCCGCGGCGATCAGTGCGACCGCCACCACCAGCCCTTCGGGGATGTCCTGCAGCGCGATGCCGGTGGCCAGTGCGTGGCCGCGGCCGATGTCGGTCGCGTAGGCGACGCCGATCGCCAGGCCCTCGGGCAGGTTGTGCAGCGCGATCGCGAACACGAACAGCCAGGTCCGCCGCAGCCGCGGCCAGTTGGCGCCCTCCGGCCCCTTGATGAAATGCTCGTGCGGCACCGCCCGGTCCATCGCCATCACCAGCGCCGCGCCGGCCAGGATCGACAGCCCGACCAGCAGGCCCGCGCCCCAGGCGCCGGCGCCCTGCGACAGCGCCGCGTCGATCCCCGGCAGCACCAGCGAGAACGCGGTGGCCGCCAGCATCACGCCGGCGCCGAAGCCGAGCAGGGTGTCCTGGGTGCGCCGCTCGATGCCCTTGGCGAACAGGGCCGGCAGCGTGCCCGCCGCGGTCGCCGCGGCCGCCGCCGAACCGCCGACCAGCGCGGCGAGCACCGGCGAGGCCTCCAGCGCGCTCACGCCTTGAGCTTCCAGCCGGTGCGGAAGATCCACCACACCGCCGCGAGGCAGGCGACGAGGAAGCCGACGATCGCCGCCAGGCTGACCCCGACGTTGACGTCCGCCACCCCGTAGAAGCTCCAGCGGAAGCCGCTGATCAGGTACACCACCGGGTTGAACAGGGTGATCTTCTGCCATACCGGCGGCAGCATGCTGATCGAATAGAACGCACCGCCGAGGAAGGTCAGCGGCGTCACCACCATCAGCGGGATCACCTGCAGCTTCTGGAAGTCGTCGGCCCACAGCCCGATGATGAAACCGAACAGGCTGAAGCTGACCGCGGTCAACAGCAGGAAACACAGCATCCACAGCGGATGGGCGATCTCGTAGGGCACGAAGATCCGCGCCGTCACCAGGATCAGCAGCCCGAGGATCAGCGACTTGGTCGCCGCCGCGCCGACGTAGCCGATCACCACCTCGATGTACGACACCGGCGCCGACAGCAGCTCGTAGATCGTGCCCGACCACTTGGGCATGTAGATGCCGAACGAGGCGTTGGAGATGCTCTCGTTGAGCAGCGACAGCATGATCAGGCCGGGGATGATGAAGGCGCCGTAGCCGACCCCGTCGATCGCGCCCATCCGGGAGCCGATCGCCGCGCCGAACACGACGAAGTACAGCGAGGTCGACAGCACTGGCGAGGCGATCGACTGGGTGATGGTGCGGAAGGTGCGCGCCATCTCGAACCGGTAGATGGCCCGGATGCCGTGGATGTTCATGCCGCCTCCTCCCGCGCCGAACGCACCAGGCCGACGAAGATCTCCTCCAGCGAACTCTCGCTCGAATGCAGGTCCTTGAAGTCGACGCCGTGGTCGGCCAGCTGCCGCAGCAGGGTGGCGATGCCGGTGCGCTCGCCCTGCACGTCGTAGGTGTAGGTCAACGACGTGCCGTCGGCGGACAGTTCCAGCGGCAGCGACTGCAGCGCGGCGGGGACCGCCTGCAGCGGCGCCTGCAGCGTCAGCACCAGCTGCTTCTTGCCGAGCTTGCGCATCAGCTCGGCCTTGTCCTCGACCAGTACCAGTTCGCCCTTGTTGATCACGCCGATGCGGTCGGCCATTTCCTCGGCCTCCTCGATGTAGTGCGTGGTCAGGATGATGGTGACGCCCCGCTCCCTGAGGCGGTGGACCATCTGCCACATGTCGTGGCGCAGCTCGACGTCGACGCCGGCGGTGGGTTCGTCGAGGAACAGGATGGTCGGCTCGTGCGACAGCGCCTTGGCGATCAGCACGCGCCGCTTCATGCCGCCCGACAGCGCGAGGATCTTGCTGTCGCGCTTGTCCCACAGCGACAGGTCACGCAGCACCTGCTCAAGGTAGGCGTCGTCGGGCGCCTTGCCGAACAGGCCGCGGCTGAAGCGCACCGTCGCCCAGACGCTCTCGAACGCGTCGGTCGACAGCTCCTGCGGCACAAGGCCGATCTTCGCGCGCGCGGCGCGGTAGTCGCGGACGATGTCGTGGCCGTCGGCCAGCACGGTGCCGGAGCTGGCGTTGACGATGCCGCAGACGATGCTGATCAGCGTCGTCTTGCCGGCGCCGTTGGGCCCGAGCAGGGCGAAGATCTCGCCGCGGCGGATGTCGAGGTCGACGCCCTTGAGCGCCTGGAAGCCGGAGGCGTAGGTCTTGGTAAGTGCGCGGATGGAGATGACGGGCGGCACGGGGCGTCCTGCGGGCACGGGGAGCCCAGATTGCACGCGGCGGCGGCGGCGATAAACCCTTCCGGCGGGAGAGTGTGTTCCGCGTTGCGGCGGCGCGGCCCCTCGACGGCCCGCTAACACCCGCCTGACCACGATGGCCTGTCCGCGTGCCGGTTCCGGCGCGCCCACCAGCCCCTCGATCCCAGCCAGGAGTCCACCCATGAGCCAGATCCTCGTCGTCGTCGGCAGCCTCCGCCAGGAGTCGTTCAACCGCAAGCTCGCCGAAGCGATGGTGAAGCTGGCGCCACCCGACTGCAGCTTCACCTTCGCCGAAATCGGCGACCTGCCGCTGTACAATCAGGACGACGACGCCAACCAGGCCGAGCCGGTGAAGCGCCTGAAGGCGCAGATCGCCGCTGCCGACGGCGTGATGTTCGTGACCCCCGAGTACAACCGCGCAATGCCCGGCGTGCTCAAGAACGCGATCGACCACGCCTCGCGCCCGTACGGCCAGAGCGCCTGGGCCGGCAAGCCGGCCGGCGTGATCGGCGCGTCGATCGGCGCGATCGGCAGCGCGCTGGCGCAGCAGCACCTGCGCAACACGCTGGCCTACCTCGACATGCCGACGCTCGGCCAGCCGGAGGCCTTCATCCAGGTCAAGGACGGGCTGTTCACCGAGGACGGGCAGATCGGCGAGGACAGCCGCAAGTTCCTGCAGGGCTGGATGAACGCCTTCCTCGCGTGGGTCCGCAAGCACGCCTGAGGCCCCGGCAGCAGGGCACCGCGAACGCGACCGCGGTCATGGTTTGCAGCGACGGGACGGCGGCGGCCATTGCGTCCGGCCGCCGGCGCCGTACGATCCGGCGATCCACCTTCGGGAGTCCGTCCATGAAACGCCTGCTGCTCGCTGCATCGCTCGCCCTGCTCGCCGTCTCGCCCGCCGCGCTGGCCGGCAAGGGCCATGGACACGGAAACGGCCATGGCAACGGGAACGGCCACGACAACGGCAAGCACAAGGGCTGGAAGAAGCACGGCTTCAACCGCGGCGAGCACATCCCGGTGGTCTACCTGGAGCGTCGCTACTACATCGAGGACTACCGCGCGCACCGCCTGGCGCCGCCGCCGCGCGGCCACCGCTGGGTGCGTACCGACGACGGCAAGTACGTCCTGATCGCGGTCGCCACCGGCATCATCGCGGACATCCTGCTGCACCACTGAGCGGCCATTGCGGTGCACCGGAGAGCCCCGCCGCGCGCGGGGCTTCTCGTTTGCGGCGCCAGTCGCGGCGGGTGCGACGACTCCGACCGACACTGCCCGCCTCCCCGTCAGGAGGACGCCGCGGCGGCGGTCGGCACTGGGCGCCGGCTCGCCGCCGCGGCACTTGGCGCGCTAACCGCGCTGGCAGTCCCGCGCCCGCTGCAGCAGCAGCGCGCGCTCGCGGTCGTTGCGGGTCAGGCTGGCGGCACGTTCGAACTCGCCGCATGCCTCGTCGGTGCGGCCGAGCCGGGCCAGCAGGTCGCCGCGCACCGCCGGCAGCAGGTGGTAGTCGCGCAGCAGCGGCTCGCCGGCGAGGTCGTCGACCAGTTGCAGGCCGGTGCCCGGACCGTCGGCCATCGACACCGCGACCGCGCGGTTGAGTTCGACCACCGGCGACCCGGTGACCCCGGCCAGTTCCCCGTACAGCGCCGCGATGCGCGCCCAGTCGGTGTCTTCGGCCGTTTGCGCACGCGCGTGGCAGGCGGCGATCGCGGCCTGCAGCGCGTACGGGCCATCGGCGCCACCCAGTTGCACGGCGCGCTCCAGCGACGCCAGCCTCTGGCCGATCAGCACCCGGTCCCAGCGCGCGCGATCCTGCTCGGGCAGCAGCACCGGCGTACCGTCCGGGCCGGTACGCGCGTCGGCCCGCGAGGCCTGCAACTCCATCAGCGCCAGCAGCCCGTGCACCTCCGGTTCGGCCGGCGCGAGCCCCGCCAGCAGCCGGCCCAGCCGCAGCGCCTCCGCGCACAGCGCCGGCCGCATCAGGTCTTCGCCGGCGGTGGCGGCGTAGCCCTCGTTGAAGATCAGGTAGACCACGCCGAGCACCGACGCGAGCCGCTCGGGCAGTTCGTCGCGGCGCGGCACCTCGAACGGCACCCGCTTCTTCGCCAGGGTCTTCTTGGCCCGCACGATGCGCTGGGCGACGGTCGGCTCGGGCTGCAGGAACGCGCGGGCGATCTCGGCCGTGGTCAGGCCGCCGAGCATCCGCAGGGTCAACGCGACCTGCGCCTCGACCGGCAGCACCGGATGGCAGGCGGTGAACACCAGCCGCAGCAGGTCGTCGCCGATGTCGTCGTCCAGCCGCGCGGTGTCGTCGGGGGTGCCCATCGGTGCCGGCTCCAGCGCCTCACCGAACTGCTCGTGGCGCTCGCGCACGAGGCTGTCGTGGCGGATCCGGTCGATCGCCCGGCGCTGGGCGGTGGTCATCAGCCACGCGCCGGGGTTGTCCGGCACGCCGCTGGCGGGCCAGTGCTCCAGCGCCGCCACCAGCGCGTCCTGGGCGAGGTCCTCGGCGAGGCCGACGTCGCGCAGCATCCGCGCCAGCCGCGCGATGACCCGCGGCGACTCGGTCCGCCAGATCGCATCGATCGCGCGGTGGACATCGTGGCGGGACGCGGGGTTCGTCATCGGCGTGGATGACACCACCCCCGGCGCGGGCCGGCAAGTGTCGAAGCGGGTGGTCGCGACGCGACGCGCGGGCGGCAACGGCACGGGCCATGATCGGGCGCCTGGGGTCCACTACGCGACTCCTCCACACGGGTCCTGTCCATGCGACGGGCGTAGGGGCGCTGGTTCGACACCCGCCGCGGCCGGCAACTGCGGCATCATTCGCAGACCCACCACACCGGAGCCGCCGATGCAATTCCTGCTGCTGGTCTACAACGACGACACACTGCTCGACGCGGTGCCGGAGCGCGAGTTCGACAGCCGCATGAAGGACTGCTTCGACAAGGCTGACGCGATGCAGCGCGACGGCCGGCTGCTGCAGTCGCAGCAACTCGAGTCGGTGCGCAAGGCGCGCTCGGTGCGTATCCGCGACGGCCGCACCCAGGTGCTGGACGGCCCGTTCGCCGAGACCAAGGAGGTGCTGGCCGGCTTCAACCTGATCGAGGCCGACAGCCTGGACGAGGCGGTGCGGATCGCGTCGGAGTTCCCGTGGGTGCAGACCGGCTGCATCGAGGTGCGGCCGGTGCGCGACATGCAGGCGGTGCGGGAGCGGGTCGGCGCCTGAGGCGCGGGTCGAAACTCAGCGGCGCAACGGCCCGTCGTTGCACCACAGCTCGCTCGCACTGGCCACCAGCGCCTGGTACTTGTACGGCGGCACGGTCTCGGTGATCGCGTACTCGGGCTGGGCGGTGTCGCGCTGGGCGGCGATCGCGGCGAGCGTGCCGTTGGCGTTGATCAGCCGCGCCACCACCGGCTTGGCGGCATCGCTGCCGCGGCGCAGCACCACGCCGACCTCGCGGTTGGCCAGCCGCACCGGGGTACCCGGCGGGAACACGCCGATCTCGCGCACCAGCAGGCTTGCAAGGTTGCCGTCGACCGCCTTGCCGCGCTCCAGGAACAGGCTGCGCAGCGCGTGGCGGGCGTGGATGGCCTCGCGGTACGCGCGCGGGCGCACCATCGCCGAGTAGATGTCGACGATCGCCAGCATGCGTGCGCCGGCACTGATCGCGTCGCCGTCGAGGCCGGCCGGGTAGCCGCTGCCGTCGAGCCGTTCGTGGTGCTGCAGCACCGCCTCCAGCCACAGCTCGTCATCGACCCCGGCGGCCTGCAGCAGCTCGACGCCGGCCTGCGGGTGGGTGTCGATCATCAGGCGCTGGTCCTCGGTCAGCGCGCCGGTCTGGCGGTTCAGCACCGCCGCCACCGGGCGCAACGCGACGTCGTAGGTCAGCGCGGCCGCGACCAGCGAGACGCCCGCCTCCGGGTCGAGCTGCTGGGCCTGCACCAGCACCTGGCACAGCGTCGCGGCGTGCAGCACCCGGGCGACGTCACCGTCGTCGCCGACCTCCAGTTGCATTGCCGCCAGCGCGGCGTCGGCGTCGCGGCCGACCAATGCCTGCAGCCTCAGCGCGAGCTCGCGCGCGTGCTCGCCGAGCCGGTCGGACTCGCAGGCCAGCAGGCCGTCGTGCAGGTCGCGCACTTCGCGCCGAAGCAGCTGCATCGCGCGGAACACCGGGATCTCGGGCGGCCGCGGGGTGGCGTCGTCCTCCTCGCTGCCGGCCTCCTCGTCAACCGGGTCGAGACTCTCCATCGGCGGCACCACGGCGCCACGACTGGTCCGGCTCTCGGGCACCACCAGGCCGCGCTCGAGGATGATGTCCAGGTGGGCCTGGCACACCAGCACCATGCCCTGGACGAACAGCAGCTTGCCCGCGCGGTCGTATACCGACCACGCCAGCGGTGCTCCCAACTCGATTTCGTCCGCACTGACGGCCCGCACAACAGCCTCCCGGCGACCAGACGCGAGGTCGCGCTTTCAGGCTATCGGCCGGCGGCGGATTTCCTTAAGGCCTCGGACCCGTCAGCGGGCCGCGACAGCGCCGTGCGCGGTCAGGCGCCGGCGGGACGCACGTCGATGCCGAGCGCCGGGGCGAGGACGCGCATCGCGTCGTCGTCGCGGCTCTGGGTGATCCAGCCGGCGTGGCCGTCGTCGGTCTCGCGCACCCACAGGGTGTAACCGTGCTCGCGCAGGCGGTCGAAAGCAGTGGCGAGCAAATCCTCGAGTTCCGCGCTCTCGAGCACGTCGTCGTCGGTCGGGTCCTCCACGCCCCAGTCGATGTGCAGGTTCCAGCGCGCGGCCAGTGAGTCGAGGCACTGCACCAGCCCGGCGGCGTCATCGGCGCGTACCTGGAAGCCGGCACGCCAGTCGACCACGTCCTGCAGCAACGCGGCGACACCGGCGCCGTCGCCACCGCCGTCGGCCCAGGCGTCCTGGAACGCGGCGAACTGCTGCCGCGCCTCGTCCTCGTCGCCGGGGTTGACCAGCAGCAGCACCTGCCAGGCCACCGATTCGATGTCGGCGTCACTGTCCTCGTCGACATCGGCGCCGGGCCGGTAGGCGTTGGCGAAGTTGTCGTCGGGATCGTATTCGTCGGCGCTCATCGTCCGGTCACCACGGCAGCGGCGTGCCGTTGGCATGCCAGAAGCTGCCGCTGTCCTCCAGCGCCAGCCCGTCGAGCCGCTCGACCAGTTGCGCCGCCGACTGCTCCGGGCTGACGTCACCGGTGCCGCCGACCATGTCGGTCGCCACGTAGCCCGGGTGCAGCAGGAACACCGCGATGCCGCGCGGCCTCAGGTCGAGCGCGAGCGACTTGCCGATCGCGTTGACCGCCGCCTTCGACGCGCGGTAGCCGTAGTAGCCGCCGGAGCCGTTGTCGGCCACCGAACCCATCCGGCTGGTGACGATGCCGACCTTCGCACCGTCGGCCAGCCGCGGTTCCAGCGCCTGCGCCACCCGCAGCGGGCCCAGCGCGTTGACCTCGAACTGGCGCCGCATGCTGTCGAACGCGGCGTCGTCGAGCGCGCCCAGCGACTCGTTGCCGAGAATGCCGGCGTTGAGCAGCAGCACGTCGATGCGGGTGTCGCCGAGGCGGTCGGCGAGCGCGGCCAGGGCCCGGTCGTCGGTGACGTCGACGCCGGCCTCGACCCGGGCGCCGGTGGCGTCCAGCGCGTCGCTCGACTGGCGGCAGGCGGTGATCACGCGGTCGCCGCGGGCGGTGTAATGGCGGGCCAGCGCGAGGCCGATGCCACGGTTGGCGCCGGTGATCAGCACGGTCTTCATCAGGAGCACTCCATTGGGGACCCCACATGGGTGGCGCTGCCGGCGGCCGCAATCAAGGCCTTTGGGCGGCGCTCGCCGGCGTGGCGTCGACTGCGGGCGGCCGCGGTCAGGGCGCGTGCACGGCGTCACGTCGGCGCCCGGCCTCGCGGTCGAAGCAGTGCCGGCCGGCGCCGTGGCTCCACTCGTCCGGGATCGCGGCATCGCGGGTCCGCGCGGTGTCGGTCGCGAACCGCGCGCACAGGCGGTAGCGACGCGCACCGAGCGCCTCGTAGACATAGGGCGCGCCATCGACCGGGTCGGCGATGGCGACGCGTTGGCCGGGCTGGCGCGCCAGCGTCTGCAGGTCGGGCGGGAGCCGGTCGTGCTCGCGCGCGTACAGATCGAGCAACTGGCCGATCTGCTGCAGATCCTGCACGCGGTGCTGGTCGATCCGCACGTCGCGCTGCGCCGACGGCGAGCCGATCACCCACACCGCGGCGATGACCGTGGCAGCCACCACCACGCTGGCGAGGATCGCAAGGAGCCGGCCACTCATGCCTCACGCTCCTCGCGACGCAGGTCGCGCAGGTAGTGGCCGAACACGGTGCCGGCGATCACCGCGACCACCAGCACCTTCAGCCCGAACCGCAGCGTCAGCTCGCCGCCGAGCACGTTGTGGACGAGCGCGATCAGGTCGCCGATCAGCACCGTGGCGGCGATGAACAGGGTCAGGTAGGTCAACCAGCGACGCACCGCCGACAGCCGCCGGCCCGGGTTGCGCGCCTCCTCGCGCGCCAGCAGCCGCGCGATCCACAGGAACACCGGGAACGCGATGACCAGCGAGGCCACCGACCAGCGCATCGACTGCGCCAGTCCGCCGACCGCCCACGCCGGGTCCGCCGGGTCGGGGAAGGCGTGGTTGACCAGGTCGAACAGCAGGCTGCCGAGGTGCCAGGCCGACAGGTAGAGCGTGGCGAACAGCAGCAGGTGGAGGAACGCGTCGCGCGGCGAGAGGTGCGCGCGCGGTCGCGGCACGGGCATCGGGAAGTCGACCTCGGCGTAGCCGGCGAGCACGCCGTGCACCTCTTCCGGCGGCCAGCCGGCGGCGGCCAGCGCGGCCTCTATCCGCGGACGCGCCTCGCCGCGCGCCAGCGCCTCGTGTACGAACCGTTCCAGCTCCTGCGTGGCCGTGGCCATGGTGGCTCCGTGGTGGTTTGGCGTCCCCGCAAAGGCTACCGCGGTCGCGCGGCGGCGGCACGGGCGGCGGTGCGGCGGCCTGCTCCATCGCACCGCCGGGCGCTTCGTCGCCGCATCCGGCGTTTCGTCACACCGCCCGCCTGTGCCGCGTCTCTGCTCGCTATGCTCCGCCGCAATTGCTCGTCGCCACTGCTCGCCGCAACCGGCCGCCCACCCTCCGGTGCGGACACGCCAACGCAAGGACATCCCATGATCAAGAGCTTCTTCTTCGTCCTGCGCCTCGCCATCGCCTGGATGCTGGCGATCTTCCTGGTCGCCATCCTGTGGTCCAACCTGCCGCTGATCGGCTGGATCGACTGGCCGATCGTGCTGGCCGGGATGATCACGATGGCGCTGGTGGTGGCAGGGGCGCTGTCGCACCTGGGCCGGGTCCGGCTGATCGCCGGGCGCATCGACAAGGCGACCCTGGCCAACCGGCAGCGCCGCCAGATCGAGATCCCGTTCGAAGCCGGCGAGGCGTTCGACCTGCTCGACGCCGCGATCCGCGAGCTGCCACGCATCGAACACGTCGAGAGTGCGCGCGACAGCCTGCAGGTGCGTGCCCGGGTCGGCCGCCCGAGAACCTACGGCGAGCATTCGATGGGCCGCTGGAACCCGTTGCTGTGGTGGTTCGGCATCCCGCGCAACCAGATCCTCGCGACCGTCACCCCCGGCCACGACACCGGCAGCGTGACCCTGATCTGCGAGCCGGAAGCGCCGGCGTGGAGCGACTGGTTCCAGGTCGACGACGCCACCAACTACGAGAACGCCGAGGCGATCAGCCGGGCGATCACCCGCCGGGTCGGCGAGCGCCGCCGCGGCGAGAAGGCCGACGCCGCCCAGACCGCGACCGAGAAGGAGCTGACCGTGGCGCGGCTGAGCCTGCTGCACGCGCAGGTGGAGCCGCACTTCCTCTACAACACGCTGGCCAGCGCGCAGCTGCTGACCCGCAGCGACCCGGCCCGCGCCGACGAGATGCTCGGCCACCTGATCCAGTACCTGCGCCGCTCGCTGCCCAGCGTCGACGAGGAGATGTCGACCCTCGGCGCCGAGCTCGAACGCGCGCTGGCCTACCTGGAGATCCTGCGGATCCGCATGGGCCCGCGGCTGCAGGTGCAGGTCGACGTACCCGAGCCGCTGCGCGCCACCGTGCTGCCGCCGATGATGCTGCAGACGCTGGTGGAGAACGCGATCAAGCACGGGCTGGAGCCGCGCACCGGTGGCGGCACCGTCTGGATCCGCGCCCGCGCCGCCGACGGCGACGTGGCGATCACCGTGGCCGACGACGGCAACGGCTTCAACAGCAAGACCAGCGGTACCGGCATCGGCCTGAAGAACGTGCGCGAGCGGCTGCGGCTGGCGTTCGGCGGCGACGCCTCGCTGGCGGTGGTCGCCAACTTCCCGGCCGGCGTCGCCGCGACCCTGTCGGTACCGGCCCGCTACCAGCGCGAGGTGTCCCATGCCTGAGCACGCCCCCACCTGCATCGTCGCCGAGGACGAGGCGCTGCTGCGGCGCGCCCTGCTCGACCAGCTCGCCAGCGCATGGCCGCAGCTGCGCGTGCTGGTCGAGTGCGAGGACGGCGCCGGCGCGGTCGAGGCGCTGGCCGAACACCACCCCGACGTCGCCTTCCTCGACATCCGCATGCCCGGCCTGACCGGCCTCGACGTCGCCGCGGCCGCGGTCGAGGCCAGCCCGGCGACGCAGATCGTGTTCGTCACCGCCTACGACCAGTACGCGGTCGATGCGTTCGAGCGCGGCGCGGTCGACTACCTGCTCAAGCCGATCAGGCCGGAGCGGCTGGCGACCACGATCGAGCGGCTGCAGTCGCGCAGCGGCAACAACGAGGCGGCCGCGCTGGCCGGCCTGCTGGAACGCCTCGGCGCGCATCCCGGGCTGCAGCAGCGCGGCGCCGACGCGCCACCGCCGCTGACCTGGCTGACCGCCAGCGCCGGCCGCGAGACCCGCCTGATCCTGGTCGACGAGGTCGCGTACTTCCGCGCCGACAACAAGTACACCACCGTCGTCACCGCCGACGGCGAGGCGCTGCTGCGCACGCCGATCAAGGACCTGCTGGCGGTGCTGGACGGCAACACGTTCAAGCAGATCCACCGCTCGACCATCGTCAACCTCAAGGCGGTCGCCGGGGTGGTCCGCGACGACAGCGGCCGCGGCACCGTGCGGCTGAAGTCGCGGCCGGAGACGCTCGCCGTCAGCGCACCGTTCATGGCGCTGTTCCGGCACATGTAGCCCGCCCCGCAGCCCCGCCGCCCGCCCGCGCATCCCTTGCGCCGTACGTTCGATCGAGGTGTCCCCGTGTCCAAGCTCATCGCCCTGCTCTACGTCGTGCTCGCGCTGGCCGGGATCGACCCCGGCGATGCCGTGCCACTTCAGCGGCTCGCGCAGGGCGACGCGCCGGCGCCGCGCTGCCACCAGCTGCCGGGACTGGACCGGCTGGTGCTGTGCGTCGACCCGTGCGGCGGTGACTGCCGGCCCGCGCCGGTGGCACCGCTCTCCGCTCCGAAGCCGCCCGGCAGCGCCGCGGCCGCGATCGACTGAGCGCACCGAACCCCGCGCCTTCCATCGGTTGACCATGCCGCCGCCGAATGCGGCATCCTTGCGCGATGGCCCTGCATCCCCTGTTCCGCTCGCCCCGCCGCCTGGTCGCGTTGGCCGCCGCACACCCTTCGGCGTTGCTGCTGGCGGCGCAGTTGCTGAGCCTGCTGGTGTACCCGGCGATGGACGCCACCCGCGACGGCCGGGTGGTGTTCGGCGCGATGGCACTGGTGGTGGTGCCGCTGACGGTCTGGGTGGTGCGCAACAGCCGCTCGACCAACTGGGTCGCCTGGGCGCTGGCGGTGCCGGCGATCGTGCTGTCGCTGGTCTCGATCGCACTCGATCGGCCGGGGCTGGTCGCGGTCTCCTCGGCGCTGGAGTCGGCGCTGTATTTCTACGCCGCCATCGCGCTGATCCGCTACATGCTCGACGACCACCGGGTCAGCGTCGACGAGCTGTTCGCCGCCGCCGCCACTTTCACCCTGCTGGCGTGGGGCTTCGCCTACGCGTTCCTGGTGTGCCAGGCGCTTTACCCGGACAGCTTCACCGGCATGGTCGAGCCCGAGCGCCCGCGGCGCTGGATCGAGCTGCTGTTCCTGAGCTTCTCGACGCTGTCGGGCACCGGCAACGGCGACATCATGCCGATCGGCGCACAGGCGCGCGCGGTGGTGATGCTGGAGCAGTTCGCCGGCGTCGGCTACATCGCCGCGGTGGTCGGCAGGGTGATCGGCCTGACCCTCAACCGCACGCGCACCGACCGCAGCCGCTGAGTCAGCGCCGGTCCAGCGCGACCCGCAGCACCGGCATCGTGGTGACGTCGTCGACGCCCTTGAACGCGACGATCTTCTCGCGCAGGTCGGCCAGCTCCGACGGAGTGTCGGCCTGCACCAGCACCAGCATGTCGATCTCGCCGGCGACGCTGTGGCAGGTGCGCACCGCCGGCAGCGCGGCCAGCAGCGGCATCACGTCGTCGCAGCTGAAGCCGTCGGCATAGCGCAGCAGCAGCCACGCCTGCAGCGGGTCGCCGCCGCTGCCCAGCCGCACCGTGTACTGCGCGATCACGCCGGCCGACTCCAGCCGCTGCAGGCGCTCCTGCACGCTGCTGCGTGCCAGGCCGACCGCCCGGGCCAGCGCGACGGTCGACAGTCGCGCGTTGTCCTGCAGCAGGGCGATGAGCGTGCGGTCGGTGGCGTCGAGCGGCTTCAAGGCAGGGCCTTCGATAGGGCGGCGGACCCGTCATTCTGCCGGGTTGAGACCGGCGCCGCCGCGCGCGCATCGTGGTGGCCCACCCACCCCGGCCCCACCGATGACCCTCGCCCTCGACCTGCCCACCGCACTGATCCCGATCGACGTCCAGCAGGCGTTCGACCTGTCCGCCAGCAGCAACCCGGCGATGGAGGCCAATGGCCTGCGCCTGCTCGCGGCGTGGCGCGCCAGCGGCCGCCCGCTCATCCACGTGCGCCACGACTCGGTCCAGCCCGGCTCGCCGTTCCGGCCGGGACAGCCCGGCAACCCGCTGCGCCCGGGCTTCGAGCCACTCGGCGACGAACCGCTGGTCAGCAAGTCGGTCAACGCCGCCTTCATCGGCACCGACCTCGACCTGCGCCTGCGCCGGCTCGGCGTGCAACAGGTGGTGCTGTTCGGCATGACCACCGACATGTGCGTGTCGACCAGCGCGCGCGTCGCGGCCAACCTCGGCTACCGTACCGTCGTGGTCGGCGACGCGACCGCCTGCTACGAGCTGGTCGATGCGGGTGGCGCGACGGTCCCGTCGGCGCAGATCCACCGCGCCCACCTGGCGACCCTGCACGCCGAGTTCGGCAGCGTGGTCGACACCGCGGCAGTGGTCGCCGCACTGGACGAGCCGGCGCACGCCGGCCGACCGCGATGACGCACCAACGCGCGCGGCCACGGCAGCGCCGTGCGCACTAACTGTCCGCGGGGGGCTCCCCGGCTGCGCGCTCGCCCAGCCGGAACCTGCAGGCGCGCCCGCCACGGACCAGGCACTCCAGGTGCTGCACCGGCCGCCCGCTTGCCGCCTCCATGAACGCCAGGTCGAACCGGCAGACTTCCGGATGCGCCCGCGCGAGGGTGTGGAACACGCAGTTGTAGGCCTCCACCTGCGTCGCCCCGTCGCGGCGCACCGCCTGCGCCTCGTAGCCGAGCGCGTCCATCTGCGAGGCGAGCGCCGCGGCCGCGTCGTCGGCATCGGCTGGCACCGCCATGCCGCGACCCAGTTCGCGCCCCATGTCGACCAGCAGGGCCTGCACCTGCGCCGGCCCCGCGGTGGCGTACAGGTGCTCCAGCACGCGGGTCGCGATCAACCCGTAGTTGCGCGGGAACAGGTCGCGGCCGGCATCGGTCAGCAGGTAACACGCACGCGGCCGGCCGCCACTGGCGCGGGACCGGCCGCGGGTGACGAAGCCGCCGGCCAGCAACGCGGCCAGGTGCTGCCGCACCGCGTTGTGGCTGACCCGCAACGCGGTGCACAGCGCTTCGATGTCGAGCCCGTCCGCCGCCGGCAGCAGCGCGCGCAGCAGGTTCTGCTGGGTCGGACCGAAGCGCTGCAGCGCGGCCATGCTCAGCTGGCCCTGTCGGGAAACTGGCGGGCGATCGCGGCGGCCAGCGCATCGGCAATCACGTCCATGTGAGCCTGCATCGCCTGCCAAGTCTTCGCCTCGCCGGCCATGTCGCCTGCCATGATCTGCTGGATCTGGGCCGCATGGTGGCCGCCATGGGCGACCAGCAGGCCGCGCACGGCATCGGCCGGCAGGTAGGGGTTGGCGCCGCCCAGGAACACGGCGATCGCGTCGGCGTTGGCGACCAGCTCGTCCATCGCCGCCTGCGCGGCCGCGGCGTCGCCGTCGTGGCGGGCATCGGTCAGTGCCTTGACCGCGCCCCAGTGCCCGCCCAGCAGGGTCAGCATCTGCTTGCCGGCGGCGTCGCCGTAGAAGCCGCCCACCGCGTTGGCGATATCGCCGGCGTTGGCGACCACCGCGTCGGCGGCCTTCCGCACGGCGGCGGCGTCGGCGACTTCCACCGCCAGCGCGTAATCGCGGGTGGCAACCACGTGGCCGTGCCACAGGTCGCGCAGCGCTTGTTGCAGTTGCGGTGCCACCGGCGCGCGGGCGGCTGCCTCGGCCGCGATCGCGGGCACATGGGCATGCGGGACGGCCGGCGCGGTGGCGGCCGCCGGACCGGCGAGAAGCAGGGGCAGGGGCAGCAGGGGAACGGCAAGCGTGAGTGGCATCGGTTTCATGGCGGAATCCTCGTGGACCGCGGATCGCGGCAGCCCCAGCCTGCCGGCTTCCACCAGTTACTCAATCCGGATATGTGTAAAGCACCAGTGACGGCATCCGGATTACACCGTGCCGCACGGACGAGCGGTCAGCCGTGGCCGCGTTCCGGCAGCACCCAGTCGGGCCGGATGAAGTGGCAGGTGTAACCCTCGGGATAGCGCTCCAGGTAATCCTGGTGCTCGGGCTCGGCCTCCCAGAAGGCGCCGGCGGGCGCAACCTCGGTGACTACCTTGCCCGGCCACAACCCCGACGCCTCGACGTCGGCGATGGTGTCCACGGCCACGCGCTGCTGCGCGGGCGAGGTGTAGTAGATCGCCGAGCGGTACGACGTGCCGCGATCGTTGCCCTGCCGGTCCGGCGTGGTCGGGTCGTGGATCTGGAAGAAGAACTCCAGCAGCCGGCGGTAGCTCGTCTGCGCGGGGTCGAACACGATCTCGATCGCCTCGGCGTGGCTGCCGTGGTTGCGGTAGGTCGCGTTCGCCACGTCGCCGCCGCTGTAACCGACACGGGTCGAGAGCACGCCCGGCAGCTTGCGGATCAGGTCCTGCATGCCCCAGAAGCAGCCGCCGGCGAGGATCGCCTTCTCCGTGCCGGGGGCATCCGCGCGTTCGTCGCTCATCGCGTGTTCTCCGCGTCCACCACCTGGTCGAGGTAGGCGCCGTAGCCCTGCGCTTCCATCTGCTCGCGCGGGACGAACCGCAGCGACGCCGAGTTGATGCAGTAGCGCAGCCCGCCGCGGTCGGGCGGCCCGTCCGGGAACACGTGGCCGAGGTGGCTGTCGCCGTGGGTCGAGCGCACCTCGACCCGGACCATGCCGTGGCTGGTGTCGCGCAGCTCGCTGACGTGGGCGGGTTCGATCGGCCGGGTGAAGCTCGGCCAGCCGCAGCCGGACTCGTACTTGTCGCTGGACGCGAACAGCGGCTCGCCGGACACGATGTCGACGTAGATGCCCGGCGCCTTGTTGCCGAGGTACTCGCCGGTGCCGGGGTGCTCGGTGCCGCTGTGCTGGGTGACCCGGAACTGCTCGGGAGTGAGGCGCGCGATCGCGTCGGGATCCTTGCGGTACTGCGGCATGGCGAACTCCTGCGGCGGGAAACCCTGACTGCATGGGGCCCGACGGGCGGAACTCAACGCCCTACCGCGCCAGCCACGCGATCTTCGTCCGCGAAGGCGCGACCGCCGCCTACGACGCCGTCGGCGAGATCCCGGAGGTGATGCGCAGCCGCGTGCTGTCGCTGCGCGCGTTCGACCGCGACCACCTGATGGTCGACGCCGAACTGGTCGACGGCCGCGACGCGGAGGGCGCGATCATCCGGCTGCTGGCGAACGCGCAGGTCGACTACCTCCAGGCCCATTACGCCACCCGGGGCTGCTACGCCGGGCGCATCGCCCGCGCGTGACTCACGTTTCCCGGCGGACGGGTGGCCCGGACGACGGTCTCGGTGCCGCTCACGGCGTCGCCTCCAGCTGCAGGCGCGCCCGCTGTTCGCCCAGGCGGCCGACCGTGTCACCGTCCGGCGGCAGGTACGACAGCAGGTCGTCGATGCGGTGCGCCGCGGCCTGGCGCAGCACGCGATGGCCGTCCTCGCCAAGCACCCGCCGGGCATCGTCAAGCCGCAGCCGCTCGGCGCGCCCGCACAGCTTGCGGACGATGTTGATCGCGAACGGCGGACACAGCGCGCACTCCAGCGCGAGCGACGCGACCGCCGCCGTCGGCAGCTCGAGCACGCGCCGGCCGCGCCACAGCCGCCACGCGATCGAACCGATCACGGCGTACACCGCCACCATCCATGCCAGCAGCACGACCCCGGTGCCGAAGGTGCGCAGCACCAGCGGCAACCCCGGGAAGAACAGCACCATCAGCAGGGTCGCCCGCCGTCCGAACGGTCGCAGCGCGGCGAGGAAATGCCGGGTGTCGGCGCCGGACGGACCGCTCCCGCACGCCAGGCGCTCGACCGATACCGGCAGCAGCGCCCGCCCCGGTCGCAGCAGGTCGGGCAGCAGCGGGCGGCGGCCGGATAGCAGCACGGCGGCACCATCGCGTGCGCGCCAGCGGTTGCCCCGGCCTTCCAGCATGAACTCGTCGGCGTACAGCAGCCGGCCGGCGTCGAACGCGTACAGCGCACACGCGCCCGCCACCAGCAGCAGCTCGCCGGCCGGGATCACCGGCCGCCCTTCTTCCCGAAGCGCGACTTCAGCCACACGCCGATGCCGACCAGACCGGCCAGCAGCAGCTTCCACGCGGAGGCGAGGAACGCGCCGATGACGCCGAACAGGCCCTTCTTGCCGGCCGCCGCGACCGCACCGCCGGTGACCAGCGCGGCCAGCCCGTACTCGGCGACCCGGTCACCCGGCATGTAGTCGGCGTACCGCTCGCCGGCGTTGTACGCGAACCCGTCCATGCTCGCCTTGAACTCGGCCAGCCCGGCGTCGAAGTCCTCCGGGCGCGCCACCACCTGCACGCTCATCGTGCCCTTCCGCCCCAGCACGCGGGTGTTGTAGTTGATGCTGGTGTTGCCGGACTCGGAGTCGCGCAGCAGCGTCGCCCATTCCAGCGTGCGGGTGTCGGGGTTGTAGCGCGGCGGCACGTGCCAGCCCTCCAGCACCAGTTCCGACCAGCCGCGGCTGCGGCGCTCCTCGTTCGACGCGGCCTGGCTTTCCTGCAGCGAGGCGAGCAGTTCGTCGGCGTCCAGGCTCTCGTCGTCCTTGACGTAGCCTTCCTCGTAGAACGAGAAGTAGGCCTCCCACTTGTCGCTGGTCGGACCGAACAGGTACTCCTCGTCGGACGGGATGTTCTCGGTCCACTCCACGTAGCGGCGGGTCTCCGCGGCGTCGAGGAACACGTACTCGTCCGGGATCTCGATCGCCGCGCGCTGGCCGATCGCGCCCGTACCCGGGCCGCGCTGCCAGTCGAATGCCACCTGCGGTTGGCCGGCCTCCTGCGCCTGCACGCCGCCACCCGCCCACAGCACCGCCAGCAGCCCTGCGGCCGCGAAAAGCTTCTTCATTCCCCATCCCCTGTAGTCAGTCCATCGAGTCGCCGGTCCGCCATCCCCATGGCGCCGGCCCGGCGATCATCGCCACTGGACGCCCGGCTGTCACCGGGCTGTTAGGGCCGGATTCCCCCCGGGGCAGGCCCCGGGCCCGACGGCTATCCGCCCGGCCCGGCCAGCCATCGGCGCGCCTGCGCCTCCTCGCGGAACACGCGCGCCACCAGCCCGGCCGCGGTGGCCGAACGCTCGCAGTAGTCGATCTGGTCCAGCGCGAACGGTTTGACATGGGCGATGCGCACGCCGTCCAGTCCGCGGCCGAGCATGTTCGCCACCAGCGTCTTCCATTCCGACGCCGACAGCTCCTCGCCCTGGAGCTCGTCGACCAGCAGCAACCCACCGGACCGGCACAGCGCCAGCTCCTTCGCGATCGCCTCCCAGTAGCCGACCGTCGATTCCAGCGAGCGCACGCCGATCACCCGGGCGCGCAGCACGTCGTCATACGTCGAGAAAGCAATCAGGAATTCGCGGTCCAAGTCGGGCACCTCGCCGCTGGAGACTACCGCGTGGCGGGGCCGGGTGCAGGCCGCCACGACCGGGCGTGGCTCCGGGGCCGGCTAGCCCAGCAGCCATGCCGCCAGCGGATTGTCCGGATCGGCCAGCAGTTTCAGCGTCAGCGCCAGCGCCATCACCACCAGCAGCGGCCGGATCACCTTGCCGCCGACGCGCAGCGCGAGGTGCGCGCCGACCTGCCCGCCGGCGATGCTCGCCACCGCCATCACCAGGCCGACCGCCCACAGCACCTGGCCGCCGATCACCAGCGTGACCAGCGCAGCGACGTTGCTGGCGAGGTTGAGGAACTTGGTGTGCGCGGTCGCCGACACCAGTCCCATGCCGAACAGCGCGACCAGCACGGTGGTCAGGAACGAACCGGTGCCGGGGCCGAAGAAGCCGTCGTAGAACCCGATCACGGTGACGATGCCGACCAGCGCGCCGGCACCCAGGCGGCTGTGGCGGTCCTCCTCGGAGGCCTTGGGCGCCACGGTGAAATAAATCACCATCAGGATCAGCAGCACCGGGATCAGCCCGGCCAGGAATGCGGGATCGACCCGCTGCAATACCCACGCGCCGACCGCCGAGCCGATGAACGCGCCGACCGCCGGCCGGGCGAAGCGGCGGAAATCGATCCGCCCCTTGCGCGCGAACGCCACCACCGCGCTGGCGGTGCCGAAACTGCTCTGCAGCTTGTTGGTCGCGATCGCGTGCACCGGCGGCACCCCGGCCGCCATCAGCGCCGGGATCGTCAGCAGGCCGCCGCCACCGGCGATCGCGTCGATGACGCCGGCCACGAACGCCACTGCCATCAGCAGGGCAATGACTTCGATGCCGAGTTCCATGGGGCCTGCGCGGGCGGTCGACGGGTCCGCATTATCGACCGGCGCCGGCCACGGCGGACGCCAGCGACGCAAGCCGCCACGCCCCGCAATCCCCCGGTGAGTGCGGCTTCAGCCGCGACCTGTAGATCGCGTCCGAAGCCATCCAAGTCACTTGCGGATAACCAGCAGGAACGCCTACGCCGCGCCACCCTCCGGCGCCGCGTCCGCCGGAGCTTCCGCCGGCACCTCGCCATCCGCCGGCGTCGCCGCTGCGTCCGTCGCGTCGCCGGGCAGCGGCTCGGCCGGCGCTGCCACCGGCGTCTCCGGCGTCACCCGCCAGACCGTGTTCGACAGGTCGTCGGCGACGATCAGCGCGCCGCGCGGATCCACCGTCACCCCGACCGGTCGGCCGTAGGTGGTGCCGTCGACGTTGAAGCCGCTGACGAAGTCGATCGGGTCGCCCGCCGGGCGGCCGTTGCGGAACGGCACGAACACGACCTTGTAGCCGACCGGTTCGGCGCGGTTCCAGCTGCCGTGCTCGCCGACGAAGGCGCCGTCCGCGAACTGCGCGCCCATCGCCGGGACCGAGAAGTCCAGCCCGAGCGCGGCCACGTGCGAACCCAGCGCGTAGTCCGGCGCGATCGCCGAGGCGACCTTCTGCGGGTCCTGCGGCATCACCCGGGTGTCGACGTTCTGGCCCCAGTAGCTGTAGGGCCAGCCGTAGAAGCCGCCCTCGCGCACCGAGGTCAGGTAGTCCGGCACCAGGTTCGGGCCGAGCTCGTCGCGCTCGTTGACCACCGCCCACAGCTGGTCGGTGCCGGGCAGGAACGCCAGCGCGGTCGGGTTGCGCAGGCCGGTCGCGTACGGCTTGTGCATGCCGGTCCCGCGGTCGATCTGCCAGACCAGTGCGCGGTCGACCTCGGCGGTCATGCCGCGCTCGGTGATGTTGCTGTTGGAGCCGATGCCGACGTACAGGAACCGCCCGTCCGGGCTGGCAGTCATCGCCTTGGTCCAGTGGTGGTTGATCTCCGACGGCAGCAGCGTGATCGACTCCGGCTCGCCGCTGGCCTGGGTCTGGCCCTCGCGGTAGTCGAACCGCACCAGTTCGCCCTGGTTGGCGACGTACAGCGAGCCGTCGACGAACGCGAGCCCGTACGGCGCGTCGAGGTTGTCGGCGAACACCGACTGCAACTCGTAGGTGCCGTCGCCGTCGGCGTCACGCAGCAGGGTCAGGCGGTTGCCGCTCTTGACCGAGGTGTTGCCGGCGGCCTTGATCGGCCCGGCGATGATGTCCTTGGGCTTGAGCTTGGGCGCAGCGCCGCCGCGGCCCTCGGCGACGATGATGTCGCCGTTGGGCAGCACCAGCGTCTGCCGCGGGATCTGCAGGTCGGTGGCGATCGCGGTGATGCGGTAGCCGTCGGGCACGACCGGACGACGGTCGCCCCACTCGCCCGGTTCGGCGATGACCATGCTTGGCAGCAAGCCGCGCGAAGGCTCGGGCAGGGTCGGGTTGGCGCCGTATTCGGGCGGCGGCACGTCGTTGCCGGCACCACAGCCGGCCAGCAGCACCGCGGTGGTGGCGGCGGCGAGCACATGCAGCCGGTTCATGACACACCCCCTGCGCGGTAGCCCGAGAAGCCCAGCCAGGTCGCGACCACCGCCAGCACGGTGACCACCACCGACAGCACCAGCGCCTCCGGGAAGATCGCCCATGCGTCCTGCCCGTGCACCAGCGCGTTGATGAAACCCAGCACGAACGTCGCCAGCAGCACCAGGAAGGACAGCAGTCCATGTCGCCCGCCGCGGAACAGCCCGAAGATCGAGCACACCAGCGCCAGCCCGCACATCACCATCGCGCCGGCGATCAGCCACGAGGCGAAGTTGCTCCACTGGATGTGGTGGGTATTGCGGTACGCCCAGTCGCACAGCAGCCCGCCGAGGAACAGCGGCACCATCCCGGCGAGCAGGAACGCGTGCAGCGGATGGGTCGGCCGGCCCACACGCAGGCGGGTCCGTTCGTAGGTCGCAGCCATGCCTCTCCTCCTGACGGGTGCCTGAACAGCGGCAGCGCACCACAACGGGAGTGCACGGAAGGCGAAGGTGGGCGGCCCCGGCGTTCCCGCCGCGGGCCACACGCCTTCGCTCAGCGTTCCAGTCTCTGGGGCAGGTCGGAGACGGGACTGAAAACAAAGGCCTTGCCGCGCTTGTCCTGGACGAGCAGATCAAGCCCGACCAGTCCAAGCAGGTCCGCACGTGCAGTCGGATAGGTCACGCGGTGTGCTGTTTGGTGACCGGCGATCTCGTAGACGCTGCCGGGGTTTCTTATCGCATGCAGCAACAGTGAGCGCTGGCGGTGGTTCAGCCGCGCGCCGAGCGCCGACCCGGGTCGCAACAGCGTTTCGGCCTGGTTCCGTTCCTGCGCCTTTCTGGCCAGGTATCCGCGCAACCCTTCGACCGCCTTGATGATCACGTCGAGCTGGTGCGCCACGAAATAGCTAATGTCCGTGCCGTCGCTTTCGGTATGCAGGTAGGCGCGAACGTACTGCTGCGGCGCCCGCCTGAGGACGCTGGAAATGGAGATGTACTCCGACACCCAGTATCCCGAGCGCAGCATCATCCAGTAGAACAGCGCACGCGCCGTCCGGCCGTTCCCGTCGCAGAAGGGATGGTCGTAGCCGATCTGGAAATGGACCGCGATGGCGCGGATGATCGGGTGCAGGAACTCGCCGGTGTCGCCGTCGTTGGCGAAGTCACACAGCGCCTGCAGCCGTGCCGGAAGCTCGGCCGCCGGTGGAGGTACGTGCAGGGTGATGGTGGGGTCGCCCCGGTCCTGCACCACGACGTTGTCCTCGGCCGAACGCAGCCGTCCGGCTTGCGTGGGTTCGTCGATCGCATCCGTCATCAGCAGACGATGCATCCGCAGGATCATTCCGACGCTCAGTTCCTGGTCGCGGAGCGTCCGGAGCATCTGCATCATCGCGTAGTTGTTGTGGATCATCTGCTCGCTGCGGTCGCGTGGCGCGCGGCCGGTACTGAGCATTTCCTTGGCGACCTGACGGGTCGTCGATGCGCCTTCCAACTGCGAGGACGTCACTGCCTCCTCGATGAGCGAACGCATGAGGTAGTACTTGCGCGTGCTGTCATCGTCCACTGCCCCAGAGCTCTGGAGCGCGCCCGCGGCCTCCCGGTCGAGGAAATGCAGTTTGCGCTGCATGTTGCCGGTGAGCGATACCGCGAAGCGTCGCCCCTGCTTGTCCCGCAGAGGCAGCGGATGGGCGAGACCCTGTCGCGCGAGCTTTATCGCCGCCCACCATTCAAGGTTCGAAAGCCCATCCGGCGACGACAGATGCCGCAGGCGATCCCAATGCTCATAGACCCCCTCGACTTCCGGTCCGATCCCAAGGCGCATAAGCCCGCCCAGATCCAGATCGGAGGACCTGATTAGATCAGTCAGTTGCGGGGCAGGAACCGGAAGCTTCACGGCAACTATCAATTTGCTATAAAAGTCAGAAATATTTATAGCAAATTGATAGTTGCCGCAACCGCGGACCGCGCGCCCCCATCCGCGCGGCACGAAGACGGATGTTATGGTCCGGGTTCCCAAAGGATTGGCTGACAGGCAAAGGAGACGCCGTGCCCGACCGTATCGACTATGCGTTCATCGCCGCCCGCGAGGGTGCCCTCAGGCTGGACGGCTACGTCCCCGACGCGCGGTTCAGCCGCAGCGGAGTGACCATTGCCACCGGTTTCGACCTTGGCCAGCGCCACCGCATCGACCTGCTCGCGCTCGGGCTGCCGGCGCGCCTGATCGACCAGCTCGACCCGTACCTGGGCGTGACCCGGCAGGACGCGCGCACGCTGCTCGCCGAAAAGCCGCTGCGGATCACGATGGCGGATGCGCTGCTCATCAACAGCGCGTTCAAGGCCCGCTTCGTCGCGCGACTGGCGCACGACTACGGCGCATCCGTACTCAATCGCGACGGCATCGCGTTCTTCGACCTTCCGGCCGAGGCGCAGACGACGATCGCATCGGTCGCGTTCCAGTACGGCGACCTGGCCACCGCGGCGCCGCGGTTCTGGCGTACGGTCTGCCTGCAGGACTGGCGCGCCGCCGTCACCGAACTGCGCGCGTTCGGCGACCGTTACCCGACCCGCCGCAATCTGGAAGCGGACCTGTTGTCGCGCCTGCTGGAAACACCGGCCGTGGAGGCTGCGCGATGAGCGTCGCGCGGGCTGCGCTCGCGACCATGGTCGTTGCATTGGGCGCCTGTGCATCGGCGCCGTCCGGCGCGGGCGGGGTGCAGGTTTTCAACGCGGAACTGCGCGCGGCGCTGGATGACGTGGCGGCGGCGATGGCGGCGGAACGTTCGCCGCTGCAGCTGCCATCCGGTACCACCGTCACGACCTGCGACGGGTACCTGCAGCAGTCGGGCGGCATCGACCGCGAGGACCCCGAATTGATGGCCGCATTGCAGGACTACGTGATCTGCGATTCGCTCGCCCTGCTCCAGCGCGCGCGGCCCGTACCGCTCGCGCCGACCAGCGCCGGCCACGCCCTGGCGACCCGGCTGGATTTCCGCAGCTTCCCGTCTTCGCGCGGGCCGCGCGTCACCGCGCAGGCATACACCTTCGAAACACTGGTCGACGAGCCGCTGGCGATCGATGCGAACGCGGCGACGCTGGATGCCGCCGACTGGTTCATGCGGGTCGAGCGCGTCGCCGCCGCCGACTTCGACGGCGACGGGCGCGAGGACTGGCTGTTGTGGATCGGCGATGACTCGGCTGCCGGCAGTTACCGGTCCTTCGACGCGGTGGTGATCCGCGACGCGGCCCGCGCGGGGCTGCTGACCGCGTTCCCGCTGCGCTGACAACGAGCCGTCGTGCTATCGCACCGACCCGAACGACAAGGCCCGGGAGTCACCCCGGGCCTTGTCTGGCCAAGCGCTTGAAACGGGACGGTCAGGCCTTCTTCTCGTCCGCGATCCACTGGTCGATCTTGCGCTCCAGCAGGGTCAGCGGCAGCGCGCCGCCGCCGAGGATGGCGTCGTGGAAGCCGCGGATGTCGAAGTCGTCACCGAGTGCCTTCTCGGCGCGCGCGCGCAGCTCCTGGATCCTGATCATGCCGATCTTGTAGCTGGTCGCCTGGCCCGGCCAGGTGATGTAGCGGCCCACCTCGGCCTCGATCGCCTCCTGCGGGATCGAGCTGTTGGCGGCGAAGTAGTCGACCGCCTGCTGCTGGGTCCAGCCCTTGGCATGCAGGCCGGTGTCGACCACCAGCCGGATCGCGCGCCACATCTCGCTGGTCAGCCGGCCGTACTCCGAGTACGGGTCGGTGTAGGTGCCCGGCATCTCGCGCGCCAGCCACTCCGAGTACAGGCCCCAGCCTTCCGAGTAGGCGCTGAAGCCGGCCTGCTTGCGGAACTCCGGCACGCCCTCCAGCTCCTGCGCGATGGCGATCTGCATGTGGTGGCCCGGCAGGCCCTCGTGGTAGGCGATGACCTCCAGCTCGGTCTTCGGCATCGCGTTCATGTCGGACAGGTGGGCGTAGTACACGCCCGGGCGCGAACCGTCCGGCGTGCTCGGGTAGTAATGCTGGGCGGCGCCGGCGACCTCGCGGAACGGCTCGACGCGCTTGACCACCAGGTCCGCCTTCGGCAGCAGGCCGAAGTAATCCGGTAGCTGCTGCTTGATCGTCTCGATCGCCTTGGTGGCGTCGTCGATGTAGGCCTGCCGGCCGGCATCGGTGTTGGGGTACTTGAACCGTGGGTCGGTGCGGACGAAGTGGAAGAACGCCTTGAGGTCGCCCTTGAAGCCGACGCGGTCCTTCAGCGCCTCCATCTCGCCGCGCAGGCGCGCCACCTCGTCGAGGCCGATTTGATGCACCTGGTCGGGGGTGAGGTTGGTGGTGGTCGACGCGGCGAGGCGCTCGGCGTAGTACGCGGCGCCGTTGGGATGGGTGGTGCCGACGCCGGACGGATTTTCCAGCGCGTTCGGCAGGTCGGCCCTGAACCACGCGATCACGTCGGCGTAGGCCGGCTGCACCGCCTCCACCAGCGCCGCGCGCGCCCCGGCCTTGAGCTCGGCGGCACGGGCGGCGTCGATCTTGCCGGCCTTCACCAGCGCGTCGGCCTTGGCCTGCGCGTCGGCCCACAACGCGCTGTCGGGACCGTCGGTGAACGGCGCGCCGGTGACGACCTTGGTCGCCTGGTCGATCACGCCCTCGTGGGCGAAGCGCGGTGGGCGGATGCCCTGCGCGGCCGAACGCTCCACCTGGTCCATCAGCTGCCCGAACGCACGCGGCACTTGGCGCAGGCGCGAGACGTAGGCGGTGTAGTCGGACTCGTCCTCGACCTTGTGGAAGTTGATCAGGAAGGTCGGCAGCTGCGCCTGCATGCCGCCCATCTGCTCGAACGGGTAGCCGTGGTCATCGAACCGGTGCGACTTCTGCGCGGTGCGGGTCTGGTACTCGAACAGGTCCCACGACAGCTGCGGGCCGTCGCTCAATGCCTCGTAGTCGAAGGTCGCCTTCATCTCCTCCAGCGCCGCGACCTGCCACGCCAGCCGCTTGTCGGCGGCCTCGCGCGACAGGTCGTCGATCTCGCCGTAGCGGTCCTTGCGGCCGAGGAAGGTCATCTGGATCGGGCTGAACTGCAGCTGCTCCTCGTACTTGCGCTCGAACCACGCGTTGATGCGCGCGTCTTCGGAGGTGGCGGCCGCCTGCGCGGTGGTGGTGGCGGGCGCGGTGCCGGTGGTGGCCGTCGGCGCGGTGGTCGCGCACGCGGTCAGCAGGGCCAGGGACAGGGCGGACAGGACGAGGGTGCGGCGCATGGCGGCTCCGGTTGGGTGGGAGCGAGGCTCCCGGACCGGTCGATCATGCCGAAAGGACCGGCCCGGCGGAGGTGCCGAAAGGCCGGGGCGACCACCGCGGTGGTGTTGGCGCCGGCCTAGCGGCCCGCGGGCCTACTGGAACGCCAGCACCAGCACGCGCAGCGCCTCGCGCGAGCGGCGGTCGGTGACCGCGCTGTAGAGCATCACCTCCTGCGCCGGCACCGGCGGCAGCGACAGCCGCCGGCCGACGTCGACCGTGCCCGGCGGCGCCGCCCGGCGCGCCAGCAGCGCGACCGCCAGCCCGCCGGC
>NZ_AVPT01000035.1 GCF_000768335.1 Lysobacter arseniciresistens ZS79 | reverse complement strand
CCGATCTGAAGAAGACAGTTGCTCCTACAGGGCCGCGGGTGCCGGTGCCGCCTGCGCGGTCTCGCGCCGCGCGACGCGCTGCCGGTACATTGGCGTCCCCGTCCGCCAACCCCGCCGCGCATGTCCCTCGCCAAAACCAAGGCCGCGCCCAAGGCCAAAGTCGCCTACGTCTGCACCGACTGCGGCGCCGACCACAACAAGTGGCAGGGCCAGTGCGCCGAATGCGGCGAGTGGAACACCCTGAGCGAGTTCGTGATCGAGTCCGCCGCCGCACAGAAGGCCGGCGGCGCCGGTGCCAGCCGTCGCAGCGGTTGGGCCGGCAAGGTCGATCCGCCGAAGGTCACCGCGCTCAAGGACGTGGTCCACACCGAACACGCACGGGTCTCGACCGGCATCGGCGAGCTCGACCGGGTGCTTGGCGGTGGGCTGGTCAGCGGCGCGGTGGTACTGGTGGGCGGTGACCCGGGCATCGGCAAGTCGACCCTGCTGCTGCAGGCGGTGGCGAAGATGTCCGGTTCGCTGCCGGCGCTGTACGTGACCGGCGAGGAATCGCTGTCGCAGGTCGCCGGCCGCGCGCAGCGCCTCGACCTGCCGCTCGACGGCATCAGCGCGCTGGCCGAGACGGGGGTCGAGAAGATCCTCGAACAGGCGGTGGCGACCAAGCCCGGCCTGATCGTCGCCGACTCGGTGCAGACGCTGTGGACCGATTCGCTGACCGCCGCCCCGGGCTCGGTCAGCCAGGTCCGCGAGAGTGCCGCGCGGCTGGTGCGCTACGCCAAGGAAACCGGCACCGCGGTGTTCCTGGTCGGCCACGTGACCAAGGAGGGCGGCATTGCCGGTCCGCGCGTGCTCGAGCACATGGTCGACGCGGTGCTGTATTTCGAGGGCGAGTCGGGCAGCCGGTTCCGGGTGCTGCGCGCGTTCAAGAACCGCTTCGGCGCGGTCAACGAGCTGGGCGTCTTCGCGATGGGCGACAAGGGCCTGCGCGAGGTGCCCAACCCGTCGGCGATCTTCCTGTCCGGCAGCGCCAGCCCGCAACCGGGCAGCTGCGTGATGGTCACCCGCGAGGGCACCCGGCCGTTGCTGGTCGAGGTGCAGGCGCTGGTCGACTCGTCGCCGCTGAGCAATCCGCGGCGGGTCGCGGTCGGCATGGAGGGCAACCGGCTGGCGATGCTGCTGGCGGTGCTGCACCGGCACGGCGGGGTTGGTGTCGGTGACCAGGACGTGTTCGTCAACGTGGTCGGCGGCATCCGCGTGCAGGAGACCGCGGCCGACCTGCCGGTGCTGCTGGCGGTGCTGTCGAGCCTGCGCGACCGGCCGCTGGCCGAGCGCACGATCGTGTTCGGCGAGGTCGGCCTGTCGGGCGAGATCCGCCCGGTGCCCAACGGCGAGGACCGGCTGAAGGAGGCCGCGACGCACGGCTTCAAGCGCGCCATCATCCCCAAGGCCAATGCGCCGAAGGGTGGCCGGGTCGGCGGGATGGAGGTGGTCGGGGTCGAGCGGCTGTCCGAGGCGTTGGAAGCGGCCGGGTAACGCCTAGACCCGGTAGCCCAGCACCAGCTCCAGCACGAACTTGCTGCCGAAGAACGCCAGCACCAGCAGCGCCATCGCCGCCAGCGTCCAGCGCACCGCGGTGCTGCCGCGCCAGCCGCGGCGCCAGCGCCCCAGCAGCAGGCCGCCGAACACCAGCCACGACAGCACGCTCAGCACGGTCTTGTGGACCAGGTGCTGGGCGAACATGTCGGCCACGAACAGCGCGCCGGTCAGCAGGGTCGCGCTGAGCAGCACGAACCCGGCGCCGATGGTGCGGAACAGCAGGGTTTCCAGCTCGACGAGCGGTGGCAGGGCGCGCAGCCAGCGGTGGAACTCGCGCCGGCGCAGGGCGCGCTGCTGCAGCCACAGCATCACTGCCAGCAGCGCGGCGACGGCGAGCGTCGCGTAGGCCAGCAGCGCCAGCCAGGCGTGCAGTTGCAGGCGCCAGTCCAGCGGCGCCGGCGGCACGTGCCCGTACAGTTCGCAGGCGACCAGCGCGGCCGCCGCGAGCGGGAACACCACCACGCCCAGCGCCGCCATCCGGCCGCCGGCGCCGACCAGCGTCGTCAGCACGGCCATGCCCAATCCGACCAGCGACAGCGCCGCGAAGAAGTGCAGGTCGGCCCCGCCGACGGTGCGCCAGGCCAGCACGTGGGCCGTCGCGTGCAGCAGCACCGCCGCCACCGCCGGCACCAGCCAGCCGCGGCCGTGCCCGTCCTCGCGACGCACGTTCAGCACCAGCAGGGCGCTGGCCGTCAGGTAGAGCAGGGCGGCGATGAGAACGATTGTCATCGGCCAAGTGTAGCCGGGCCCGCGTGCGCGGGTGTGCCGCGGCCGGGCGGTCGTGGCGGCCCGTATAATCGCCGGTCCCCGACGCTTCGCGACCTGTCCATGTTCGAATCCCTGACCCAGCGCCTGTCCGGCACCATCGAGCGCCTGCGCGGCCGCGGCCGCCTGAGCGAGGAGAACATCCGCGAGTCGCTGCGCGAGGTCCGCATCGCGCTGCTGGAGGCCGACGTCGCGCTGCCGGTGGTGCAGGCCCTGATCGAGCGGATCAAGGTCCGCGCGGTCGGCCAGGAGGTGCTCAAGTCGCTGACGCCGGGCCAGGCCCTGATCAAGGTCGTGCGCGACGAGATGACCGCGGTGATGGGGTCGCAGGCCAACGACCTGAACCTCAACGTGCCGGCGCCGGCGGTGATCCTGATGGCCGGCCTGCAGGGCGCGGGCAAGACCACCACGGTCGGCAAGCTCGCCAAGCACCTGAAGGACAAGCGCAAGAAGAAGGTCATGGTGGTGTCGGCCGACGTCTACCGGCCGGCCGCGATCGCCCAGCTGGAGACGCTGGCCAAGCAGGTCGACGTCGCCTTCTTCCCCTCGCAGGCCGACCAGAAGCCCGAAGCGATCGTCCGCGCCGCGATCGACGACGCGCGCAAGTCGTTCGTCGACGTGCTGATCGTCGACACCGCCGGCCGCCTCGCGGTCGACGAGGCGATGATGGCCGAGATCAAGGCCCTGCACGGCGCGGTCAACCCGGCCGAGACCCTGTTCGTGGTCGACTCGATGACTGGCCAGGACGCGGCGACCACCGCCAAGGCGTTTGGTGAGGCGCTGCCGCTGACCGGCGTGGTGCTGACCAAGACCGATGGCGATGCCCGCGGTGGCGCGGCGCTTTCGGTGCGTTACGTCACCGGCAAGCCGATCAAGTTCATCGGCGTCAGCGAAAAGCCCGACGGCCTCGACGTGTTCCACCCCGACCGCGTCGCCAGCCGCATCCTCGACATGGGCGACGTGCTCAGCCTGGTCGAGCAGGTCGAGCAACAGGTCGACCGGGACAAGGCGACCAAGCTGGCCGAGAAGGTCGCCAAGGGCAAGAAGTTCGACCTCAACGACATGCGCGACCAGCTCGAGCAGATGCAGAACATGGGCGGGCTGAGCGGGCTGATGGACAAGCTGCCGGGCATGGGCCAGATCCCCGAGTCGGTCAAACAGCAGGTGACCGGCAAGGAGGTCCCGCGGCTGGTCGCCATCATCAACTCGATGACGAAGAAGGAGCGCCGCAACCCGGCGTTGCTGAACGGTTCCCGCCGCAAGCGCATTGCCAGCGGCGCCGGTGTCACCCCGGCCGACGTCAACAAGCTGATGAAGCAGTACCAGCAGATGGAAAAGATGATGGGCAAGCTGGGCCGCGGCGGCATGAAGGGCATGATGCGCGGTATGCGCGGAATGATGGGCGGCCGCGGCGGGATGCCCTTCTAGAGGTTCCCTCGGGCCGAAAACCCTTTATACTTGCCGGCTTACCCCGTCATTCCGGCGGCTGGGCAACACAGGAAAGCAACCCCATGGTCAAGATCCGACTGACCCGCGGCGGCGCCAAGAAGCGTCCCTTCTACCACATCATCGTCACCGACAGCCGCAGCGCCCGCGACGGCCGCAACATCGAGCGCGTCGGTTACTACAACCCGATCGCCACCGGCGGCGAGAAGCGCGTCGAGCTTGACCTCGAGCGCGTGAAGCACTGGGTGGCCAACGGCGCGCAGCTGACCGACAAGGTCGCCGTGCTGTACAAGGAAGCGGCCAAGACCGCTGCCGCAGCCTGATGTCCCGGGCCGTCCACGCGGCGGCCCGCTTCCGGCAATGAACGATCAAGGGCGTCGCATCCTCCTCGGCAGGGTGTCCGGCGCCCTTGGCTTGCGTGGCGAGGTCAAGCTCGAGTCCTGGACAGAGCCGCGCCCGGCGATCTTCGGCTACCAGCCCTGGACCCTGCGCGACGTGCGCGGGCAGGAGCGGCAGGTCGAAGGCGTGCGCGGGCACGAACAGGGCAAGCACCTGGTCGCCCGGTTCCCCGGCGTCGACGACCGCACCGCGGCCGAAGCGCTGCGTGGGCTGGAGATCCACGTCCCGCGCGATGCGCTGCCGCCGCCGAAACCCGGCGAGTTCTACTGGGCCGACCTCGAAGGCCTGCGCGTGGTCACGGTGGACGGGGTCGACCTGGGCAACGTCTCGCACCTGTTCGCGACCGGCGCCAACGATGTCCTCGTCGCCCGCGACTCCGAGCGTGAACGCATGATCCCGTTCGTGCGGCCGCAATTCGTCACCGATATCGACCTCGAAGCCCGCACGATCACGGTCGACTGGGACCCCGAGTTCTAGCGCGCCGTGCGCATCGACGTCATCAGCCTGTTCCCCGAGTTCGTCGCCCAGTGCGCGGCGTTCGGCGTGACCGGTCGCGCGGTCGAGCGGGGCCTGCTGTCGCTGCACGGCTGGAACCCGCGCGACCACGCCGAAGGCAACTACCGCCGGGTCGACGACCGCCCATTCGGCGGCGGTCCCGGCATGGTGATGCTGATCGACCCGCTGCGCGCGAGCCTCGCCGCCGCCCGCGCGGACGATGCGACCCCGGCCCGGGTCATCTACATGAGCCCGCAGGGCACGTCGCTGACCCAGGCCAAGGTGCGCGAACTGGCCGGCCACGAGCGCCTGGTGCTGCTGTGCGGCCGCTACGAGGGGGTGGACGAGCGGTTCATCGAGGCCGAGGTCGACGAGGAGATATCGATCGGCGATTACGTGCTGTCGGGCGGCGAACTGGCCGCCGCGGTGCTGGTCGATGCGGTCGCCCGGCTGCAGGACGGCGCCCTGAACGACGCCGAGTCGGCCATGCAGGACAGCTTCGAGGACGGCCTGCTGGACTGCCCGCACTACACCCGTCCGGTCGAACATGAACTGGGCGCGGTGCCGCCGGTGCTGATGTCCGGCAACCATGCCGAGATCGCCCGCTGGCGCCGGCAGCAGTCGCTGGTGCGGACCCTGCAGCGGCGGCCGGAGCTGGTCGACGAGGCCGGCCTGTCGAAGGCCGACCGCAAGCTGCTGCAGGCGTGGCGCGACGGGCAGGCCGGCAGGGGCGGCTAACCCCTAGTCACGCAAGGATTTTTGCCGCTATAATGCGCGGCTTAGCTGCATCCACGCCATGACGCGGGTCCACGTGCACTCGCGCAACAACTAATCCAACAGGCCGTCACCATGAACAAGCCCTCGCTCAACACGCTGCTGCAGAACTTCGAATCCGAACAGGTCCAGCGCGAGCTGCCCGCCTTCGGCCCCGGCGACACCGTGATCGTCAACGTCAAGGTCAAGGAAGGCAACCGCGAGCGCGTGCAGGCCTACGAGGGCGTGGTCATCGCGACCAAGAACGCCGGCCTGAACTCCGCCTTCACCGTGCGCAAGATCTCGCACGGCTACGGCGTCGAGCGCGTGTTCCAGACCCACAGCTCGACCATCGACTCGGTCGAAGTGAAGCGCCGCGGCAAGGTCCGCGCCGGCAAGCTGTACTACCTGCGCGGCCTGGAAGGCAAGAAGGCGCGCATCCGCGAAGACCTGGCCGGCAACGCCCGCGCCAAGGCCCTCGCCAAGGCCGAGGCCGCTGCCGCGGAGTAATCCGCGCAACGTGCCCCGCACACGCGACGGCCGCCTCAGGGCGGCCGTTCGCGTTTGCGGGTTTCGCGGAAATGTTCGACCGGATACCACCGCGGTTCACGGGCGTCATCCGGAACATTCCTACAATCGCGTCCATGACTTCGAGCCAGCCCGTCGAACCCGTCGCCACCGTCCGTCTCGACCTGTGGCTGTGGGCGTCGCGGTTCTTCAAGACCCGCAGCCTTGCGCGCGACGCGATCGAGCACGGCAAGGTCGAAGTGGGTGGCCAGCGGCCCAAGGCGTCGCGCGCGGTGCGGGTCGGCGACGCGCTGCGGATCGCGCGGGGCGACGAGATGTTCGAAGTGACCGTGCTGGGCCTGAGCGACAGCCGTGGCCCGGCGACGGTCGCGCAGACGCTGTACCGGGAGTCCGGGGAGTCGCGCGCGGAGCGCGAGCGCCTGCGTGCGCTGCGCGCCGCCGAGCGCGCCGGCTACCGTCCGCCGGAGACGAAGCCGGACAAGCGGGCCCGGCGCTTGATTCGCGCCCTCGGCGACATCGACGCGCTGTAGATCACCGGAACGCCTTGCTGGCGCTCAGCCCCACCACCGCGTGGCGCCCGGGCGCCGGCTCGAAGTAGCGCCCGCCGCTGGCATTGACGATCACCGAGCCGACGATGTCGCGGTCGAACAGGTTGTTGATCCGTGCGAAGGCGCGCCAGTCGAGGCCGGCGGCGTGGAAGCGATGCTCGGCCGCGAGGTCGAAGCTGGCGTAGGCGGGTGCCGCGGCGGTGTTGGCGTCGTCGGCGTAGACCCGGTCGACGAAACGACCCTGCAGCATCACGTCGGTGGTGTCATACGGGCTCCAGCGCAACTCGGCCCATGCGGTGTGCCGCGCAAGGCCGGGGATGTGGCGACCGTCCTCGATCACCACGTCGTCCTGCGCGCACGACGGCGTACCGCAGACGGCGAAGTCCTCGGCGTAGCGCGCATCGAGGAAGGTGTACGCGCCGGCGACGTGCCAGCGCGGTGCCAGTTCGCCTTCCAGCGCCAGTTCGGCGCCGCGGCGGACGGTGGTGCCGGCGTTGTCGTAGACGCTGCGACCACCCTCGTTGGCGGCGACCACCAGTTCGTCCTCGGTGCGGCTGTGGAACAGCGCCGCGGAGTACTCCCACGCCGGCCGGCGGGCACGCAGCCCCACCTCGTAGTTGCGGCTGCGCGCCGGTTGCAGCGCGTCGTTGAGGCCGCCTTGGTCGTCGCTGCGGTAGGCCAGCTCGGAGAAGGTTGGTGTCTCGAAGCCGGCGCCGGCGTTGGCGAACACGCTCAGCCACGGGGTCGCGCGGAACAGCACGCCGGCCACCGGCGAGGTGCGCGAGTACTCCAGCGCGCCGCTGTCGTCGGGGTTGATGTCGCTGACGAAGCGGTCGTCGGACTCGAACCGGACCCGGCTGCGGCGCACGCCGAGGTCGACCCGCCAGCGCTCGGCCGGCGCCCACTCGGCCTGCAGGTAGGCGTCGTTGCCGGTGACGCGGTTGTGCTCGTCGCGTCGCAGCGCGCCGACCACGCCGACCGTGTCGCCGATGAAGTTCTCGAAGCCGAGCCGGTGCTCGTCCGACACCTCGTGGTCGAAACCCGCCGTCAGCGAGAACGGCCGGCCGGCGAGGTCGGTCGACCAGCGCCAGCGGCCGTCGATGCCGCGGTAGTCGCGGTCGAGATCGATCGCGCCGCCGTTGTGCAGGGGGGTGGAGCGCTGCACGAACACCGGCACCGACAGCATCTGGGTGGTCGCGCGGTTGCCGGCCCACGCGGTGACGGTGAAGGCATGGTGGGCCGAGACGTCCCGCTCGAAGCGGGCGCCGAACTGGTCCTGCCGCACGGTCTTGCGGGTATCGAAGGTCAGCGCGCCCTCGCTGGCGGCGCGGCGATCGCCCTGCAACTGCTCGGCGGTGAGGCCCTGCGGGTCGTCCGCCTCGACGTCCAGGCCGTTGAACAGCACGGTGAAGCGGCCACCGCCGACGTCGCCGCGCAGCAGTGCCTGGCCGCTGGTCCGGCGGGCCGCGCTGTGGTCGCGGTAGCCGTCGCTGTCGATGTTTACGAGGTCCACAAGCAGGTCGCCGTGGTCGTCGCGACCCCACGGCGTGTGGAACGACAGCGAGCCGCGCCGCAACCCGTCGGCGCCCGCGGTGTAGCCGGCGCGGACGGTCGGGTCGGCCGGTGCGGCGGCGGTGAACAGTTCGATGACGCCGCCGGATGCATTGCCGTACAGCGCCGAGAACGGCCCGCGCAGCACCTCGATGCGGCCCGCCGACTCCAGCGGGAAATGCGAGACCTGGCCCTGGCCATCCGGCATCGTCGCCGGGATGCCGTCGGTGTAGAGCTGCACCCCGCGCACGCCGAATGCGGCACGTGCGCCAAAACCGCGGATCGAGACCTGCAGGTCCTGCGCCTGGTTCTGGCGGTCGCGCGCGACCACGCCGGGGACGCGTTGCAGCGACTCGGACAGGTCGATCCTCGGCTGCGCGCGGTTGATCTCGCCGGCACCGATCACGTCGATCGCGGCCGGGACGAGCAGGGCGTCGGTCGGGTTGCGCGTCGCGGTGACGACGACGGCGTCGAGATCGGTGGCGGAGTCGGCGTTGCGCGGCTCCGGTTCCTCCGGTGACTGCGCGGCGGCGACGTGCGGCAGCAGGGCCGAGGCGAGGGCGAACGCGAGGGCGGTGAAGCGCATGGGCATCCTGTCGGTGGCGCGACGAGGCGGGCGCCGCACATGTGGCGGCGGCGCGCGCTCGGGGAGCGATGTCGGCGGCCACCATAAGCACGGTCGGCGGCCGGCGGAGTGAAGAGTCCCGTGTACGCGCGGCTTCGACGGCGCGTCAGCCCAGCGACTTCAACCGGTACAGCGCTTCCAACGCCTGCTTCGGCGTCAGCTCGTCGGGGTCGATCGCGGCCAGCGCATCGAGGGCGGCCGACGATGGTGCGAACAGGCCGATCTGTTGCGGCTGGTCGAGCGCGGCGGCGGCCATCGACGGCTTGGGCGCGTCGCGGCTCTGCTGCTCCAGTTCGGCCAGTCGCCCGCGCGCCTGCGCGACCACCGCCTTGGGCAGCCCCGCCAGCGCCGCCACCTGCAGGCCGAAGCTGCGGTTCGCGGGGCCATCCTTGACCGCGTGCATGAACACCAGCGCATCGCCGTGCTCGACCGCGTCCAGATGCACGTTGGCGATGCCGCTGCCACCACTGCGGTTGGGCTCGCCGGCCAGCGCGGTCAGTTCGAAGTAGTGCGTCGCGAACAGCGTGTAGGCGCGGTTGGTGTGCGCCAGGTGCCGCGCGCAGGCCTCGGCCAGGGCGAGGCCGTCGTAGGTCGAGGTGCCGCGGCCGATCTCGTCCATCAGCACCAGCGACCGGTCGGTGGCGTGGTGGAGGATGTAACTGGTCTCGCTCATCTCGACCATGAAGGTCGACTGGCCACGGGCGAGGTCGTCGCCGGCGCCGATGCGGGTCAGGATGCGGTCGACCGGGCCGATCACCGCGCGCGAGGCCGGCACGAAGCTGCCGATGTGGGCGAGCAGTACGATCAGCGCGTTCTGCCGCATGTAGGTGCTCTTGCCGCCCATGTTGGGGCCGGTGATGACGAGCATCCGGCGGTCCTCGTGCAGGACCAGGTCGTTGGGTTCGAACGGCTCGTCGCGCACCGCTTCGACCACCGGGTGGCGGCCCCGCTCGATCGCGATGCCCGGTTCGTCGGACAGTTCCGGCCGCGCCCAGTCCAGCAACTGCGCGCGCTCGGCCAGGCAGGCGAGGACGTCGAGTTCGGCCAGCGCGGCGGCGCAGCGCTTGAGCGGTTCCAGCCGTTCGCCGAGCACGTCGAGCAACTGCTCGTACAGCAACCGCTCGCGGGCGAGTGCGCGTTCGCGCGCGGACAGTACCTTATCCTCGAAGGCCTTGAGTTCCTCGGTGATGTAGCGCTCGGCGTTGGCCAGGGTCTGGCGACGGGTGTAGTGCGTTGGCGCCTTGGCCGCGTGCGCCTTGCTCACCTCGAGGTAGTAGCCGTGCACGCGGTTGTAGCCGACCTTCAGCGTCGGGATGCCGCTGGCCTCACGCTCGCGGGCCTCCAAGTCGACGAGGAACCGGTCGGCGTGGGTCGACAGCCGGCGCAGCTCGTCGAGCTCCGCGTCGTAACCCTCGGCAAACACACCGCCGTCGCGGGCCAGCACCGGCGGCTGCTCGACGATCGCCGAGGCCAGCAGGTGTGCGTGTTCGTCGTGCTCGCCGAGTTCGGCCGCAAGCTCCGCCAGCCGCGGCGAGTCGAGCGGGGCGAGCAGGCCGCTCACGGCCGGCAGCAGGCCGAGGCCGTCGCGCAGGGTCGACAGGTCGCGCGGGCGGGCGCTGCGCAGGGCGATGCGCGAGAGGATGCGTTCGAGGTCGCCGAGCGCGCGGAAGCGCTCGCGCAGGTCGTCGCCGGCGCGCGAGTCGATCAGCGTCTGCACGGCTTGGTGGCGGCGGCGCAGCACGTCGCGATCGCGCAGCGGCCGATGCAACCAGCGCCGCAGCAGGCGCCCGCCCATCGGGGTCACGGTCGAGTCGAGCACGCCGAGCAGGGTGTGGCGGTTGTCGCCGTCGACGCGGGTGTCGAGTTCGAGGTGGCGGCGGGTCGCGGCGTTCATCGCGATCGCGCCGTCGCCGGACTCCACCGCGATCGCGGTCAGGTGCGGCAACCGCTGCTTCTGGGTTTCCTCGACGTAGCCGAGCAGGGCGGCGGCGGCGGCGATCGCCAGCGGCTTGTCGTCGATGCCGAAACCGGTCAGGTCGTGCAGGCCGAAGAACCTGAGCAACTGGCGACGGCCGCTGTCGGCGTCGAACAGCCACGGCGCGCGCCGGCGCACGCCGTTGCGACCGGTCACGAACGCTGGCCAGCCGTCCTCGTCGGCGCACAGGGTCTCGGCCGGCTCCAGCCGCGCCAGTTCGGCCTCCAGTGCGTCATCGGTCGCCACTTCGTTGACCAGGAAGCGGCCGCCGGCCAGGTCCGCCCAGGCGATGCCGTAGCCGGCCTTGCCGCGCGACACCGCCAGCAGCAGGGTGTCGCGACGCTCGCTCAGCAGCGCCTCGTCGGTGACCGTGCCGGGGGTGACGATCCGGACCACCTTGCGCTCGACCAGTCCCTTGCTCGCGGCCGGGTCGCCGATCTGCTCGCAGATCGCGACCGACTCGCCCAGCGCCACCAGCCGCGCCAGGTAGCCCTCCGAGGAGTGGTGCGGCACGCCCGCCATCGGGATTGGCTGGCCGCCGGAACTGCCGCGCTGGGTCAGGGTGATGTCGAGCAGCCGCGCCGCCTTGCGCGCATCGTCGAAGAACAGCTCGTAGAAGTCGCCCATCCGGAAGAACAGCAGCACGTCCGGGTGCTCCGCCTTGGCGGCGAAGAACTGCTTCATCAGGGGGGTGTGTTCTACGGCCTTGTCGGCGGGCATGGCGGTCCGGCGGGGTGCGGCGAAACCACCGATTGTGACCGCTCGCGGCTGCCGCGGCGAGGCGGCCGGCGCCGGCCCGCCGCCGCTTGGCGAGCAACGGGCGGCGCGGCGGTATAGTGCGCCGATGACCAACGACACCACCGATGCGGACCTGCTGGCGCTGGCGCGGCAGGTCGGCGACGCCGCCCGCAGGCACCACCACCGCCTGGTCACCGCCGAAAGCTGCACCGGCGGCTGGATCGCCAAGACCCTGACCGACGTGGCGGGCTCCTCCGACTGGTTCGAGTGCGGCCTGGCGGCCTACAGCTACGAGGCCAAGCAGGCCCTGCTGGGGGTGCAGCCGCATACGCTGGAAGCGCACGGCGCGGTCAGCCGGGAGACCGCGATCGAGATGGTGTCGGGCGCGCTGGTGCACTCCGGCGCCAGCCTCGCGGTGGCCGTCACCGGCATCGCCGGCCCGGGCGGCGGTACCGACGACAAGCCGGTCGGCACCGTCTGGATCGCCTGGAAGCGTCGGGGCGGCTACACCACCGCGGTCGTCTTCCATTTCGACGGCGACCGCGACGCGGTGCGCCGGCAGACGGTCGCCGCGGCGCTGCACGGGCTGCTCGAACTGGCCGCCTGAGCGGGATCCACGCCCGGGTTGCATCCGGCGAACGGGCGTTAGTAGTATTGCTACTAATGAACGCTCTGACCGACACCCAGCAGTCCATCCTCGCCCTGATCGCCGAGCGCATCGCGGTCGACGGGATGCCGCCGTCGCAGACCGAGATCGCCCAGGCGATGGGTTTTTCCAGCGTCCGCGCGGCGCAGTACCACCTGGAAGCCCTTGAGCAGGCCGGAGCGATCCGCCGGGTCCCGGGCAAGGCCCGCGGGATCCGGCTGGTGCAGGCACCGGTGGCGGAGGAGGGCGGGGCCGGTGCAGACGTCCCGCTGCCGTCCAGCGACGACGCGCTGCGGCTGCCGGTGCTGGGCCGGGTCGCCGCCGGCGCGCCGATCGGCGCCGATGCCGGGGTCGACGACTACGTATTGCTGGACCGCAACCTGTTCTTCCCGTCGCCGGACTACCTGCTCAAGGTCAAGGGCGACTCGATGCGCGACGAGGGCATCTTCGATGGCGACCTGATCGGCGTGCACCGCACCCCCGAGGCCCGCTCGGGACAGATCGTGGTGGCGCGGATCGACGACGAGATCACCGTCAAGCTGCTGAAGGTCGGCAAGGACCGGATCCGGCTGATGCCGCGCAACCCCGACTTCGAGCCGATCGAAGTGATGCCCGACCAGGACTTCGCGATCGAAGGCCTGTACTGCGGCCTGGTCCGCCGGGGGCGGTGAGCGGTGTTGTCCCCGCCGCGGCCGCGGTGTTTTCCGACCCCCGGACCCGCCCGATGCCGATCGTGCGGCCCGTACCCGCCCGTTAGTTTCGAAAGAGGCGCAACGGTCGCAACCCGTGCGACCGGCGCCGCCTAACCTGCACGCATCCACCTGACACCACCTTAAGGAATCCCACGATGGACGAGAACAAGAAGCGCGCACTGGCCGCCGCCCTGGGCCAGATCGAGAAGCAGTTCGGCAAGGGCTCGGTCATGCGCATGGGCGACCGGGTGGTGGAGGCGGCCGAGGTCATCGGCACCGGCTCGCTGATGCTTGACATCGCGCTCGGCATCGGCGGCCTGCCCAAGGGCCGCGTGGTCGAGATCTACGGGCCGGAGTCCTCCGGCAAGACCACCCTGACCCTGCAGGCCATCGCGCAGTGCCAGAAAGCCGGTGGCACCGCGGCCTTCATCGACGCCGAACACGCGCTCGACCCGGTCTACGCGGCCAAGCTCGGCGTCAACGTCGACGACCTGCTGCTGAGCCAGCCGGACACCGGCGAGCAGGCGCTCGAGATCGCCGACATGCTGGTGCGCTCGGCCGCCGTGGATATCGTGGTGGTGGACTCGGTCGCCGCGCTCACCCCGCGCGCCGAGATCGAGGGCGAGATGGGCGACCAGCTGCCCGGCCTGCAGGCCCGCCTGATGAGCCAGGCACTGCGCAAGCTGACCGGCAACATCAAGCGCTCCAACACGCTGGTGGTATTCATCAACCAGCTGCGCCACAAGATCGGTCAGATGATGCCGGGCCAGAGTCCGGAGACCACCACCGGCGGCAACGCGTTGAAGTTCTACGCCTCGGTGCGCCTCGATATCCGCCGCATCGGCTCGATCAAGAAGGGCGACGAGATCATCGGCAACCAGACCAAGATCAAGGTCGTCAAGAACAAGATGGCGCCGCCGTTCAAGCAGGTCATCACCGAGATCCTGTACGGACAGGGCATCTCCCGCGAGGGCGAGCTGATCGACATGGGCGTGGACGCCAAGCTCGTGCAGAAGGCCGGTGCCTGGTACAGCATGGGCGAGGAGCGTATCGGCCAGGGCAAGGAGAACGCCCGCCAGTACCTCAAGGAAAACCCCGAGGTCGCCCAGCGGCTGGAGGCCGAACTGCGCGAAAAGTTCGTGCCGGCCGAGGCCCGTCCGGGCGAGGACGAGGCGGACGACGACACGGACGCCTGAGCGCCACGCTGACGGCCCATGCAGGACGACCGCTCCGACGACGACACGGGCCGCGAAGGCGGCCTGTTCGGTCCCGACCCGGCCACGCCGGGTCGACGCCGCAAGCGTCAGCCGGCCAGCACCACCCAGCGGGCGCTGGGGTTGCTGGTCCGGCGCGAGCATTCGCGCAAGGAACTGACCCGCAAGCTGGTCACCCGTGGCCTCGACGCGGACGAAGTCGAGGCCGCGGTCGACAAGCTGGCCGCGGCGGGCTGGCAGGACGACACCCGGTTCGCCGAAGGGCTGGTGCGCAACCGGGCCAACGCGGGCTACGGCCCGATCCACATCCGCGCCGAGCTGGGAACGCACGGGCTCGACAGCGACGCGGTCGCGGCGGCGATGGAGAGTTTCGAGGGCGACTGGCTCGACAATGCCCGCGACCTGGTCCGCCGCCGCTACGGCGACGGCGTTCCCGACGACCTCGCGCTGCGCCGCAAAGCCGCCGACCTGCTGATGCGGCGTGGCTTTCCCGGCGACATCGTCCGCGCCGCCACCCTTTTCGACCCGGACGACTGAGGCTTCACCCCGGCCCTGCCGGCGGCCCGGCGCCCCGGCTCCCCGAGGCCAGCATCCGGCCCGCGCCCCTGTTACGCTAAACGGCTCCCCACGGTTGCCCGCGCAGCCCGTCGGCCCCGCCCGGGGCCTCGACGCCGCGGCAACCTGCCCAGCCATTCCGATCCAGCGTGCCAGGCATGAAGACCACCAACGACATCCGTCGCGACTTCCTCGAATTTTTCCGCGAGCGCGGCCACACCATCGTGCCTTCGGCGCCGTTGGTGCCGGCCAATGACCCGACCCTGCTTTTCACCAACTCGGGCATGGTCCAGTTCAAGAACGTGTTCCTCGGCAGCGAAAAGCCCGGCTATGTGCGCGCGGCCGACGTCCAGCGCTGCCTGCGCGCCGGCGGCAAGCACAACGACCTCGACCAGGTCGGCTACACCGCGCGCCACCACACCTTCTTCGAGATGCTCGGCAACTGGTCGTTCGGCGACTACTTCAAGGAAGACGCGATCAAGTGGGCCTGGCAGTTGCTGACCGAGGTCTGGAAGCTGCCGGCCGAGCGCCTGACCGTCACCGTCTACCAGACCGACGACGAGGCCTACGCGATCTGGCGCGACGTCATCGGCGTGCCCGAGGCCCGGATCATCCGCATCGGCGACAACAAGGGCGCGCCGTTCGCCTCCGACAACTTCTGGCAGATGGCCGACACCGGCCCCTGCGGCCCCTGCACCGAGGTGTTCTACGACCACGGCGAGCAGCACTTCGGCGGCCCGCCGGGCTCGCCCGACGAGGACGGCGACCGCTTCATCGAGATCTGGAATCTGGTGTTCATGCAGTTCGATCGCCAGCCCGACGGCACCCTCGCGCCGCTGCCGGCGCCGTGCGTCGACACCGGCATGGGGCTGGAGCGAATCGCCGCGATCCTGCAGGGCCGGCACGGCAACTACGAGATCGACATCTTCCAGCACCTGATCAAGGCGGCGGCGGCCCTCACCGATACCGCCGACCTCGACAACAAGTCGCTGCGGGTGATCGCCGACCACATCCGCGCCTGCGCGTTCCTGGTTGTCGACGGCGTGCTGCCGTCCAACGAAGGCCGCGGCTACGTCCTGCGCCGGATCATCCGCCGCGCCCTGCGCCACGGCTGGATGCTCGGCCGCAAGCAGCCGTTCTTCCACCGCATGCTCGGCCCGCTGATCGAGGCGATGGGCGACGCCTACCCGGAGCTGGAAGCGAACCGCAGCCTGATCGACCGCGCGCTGCTGGCCGAGGAGGAGCGCTTCGCCGAGACGCTCGATTCGGGCATGCGGATCTTCGACGAGGTCGCCGCGCGCTCGCAGGGCGTGGTTCCCGGCGTCGACGCGTTCCGCCTGTACGACACCTACGGCTTCCCGGTCGACCTGACCGCCGACATCGCCCGCGAGCGCGGGCTGTCGATCGACATGGACGGCTTCGAGGCGGCGATGGCGCAGCAGCGCGAGACCGCCCGCGCCGCCGGCAAGTTCGGCGGTGGCACCACGCTGCCGGCCGAGCTGGTCGCGCAACTGCAACCGTCCGGTTTCCTCGGCTACGACGCGCTCACCGCCGGCGGGCTGGAAGTCGTGGCACTGCTCAGGGACGGCCGTCCGGTCGACGCGATCGCGGCCGGCGACGAGGCGCTGGTGATCCTCGACCGCACGCCGTTCTATGCCGAAAGCGGTGGCCAGGTCGGCGATACCGGCGAGCTCGACCTGGAAGGCGCGCGGTTCACCGTGACCGACACCCTGAAGCTCGCCGGGCAGTTCCACGGCCACGTCGGCCGGCTCGCCTCTGGCAGCCTGAAGCGCGGCGACCGCGTGCTGGGCTCGGTCGACAGTGCGCGCCGCGGGGCGATCGTGCTCAACCACTCGGCCACCCACCTGCTGCACGCCGCGCTGCGCTCGGTACTCGGCGAGCACGTCGCCCAGAAGGGCTCGCTGGTGGCGCCGGAGCGGCTGCGCTTCGACTTCTCGCACTTCCAGCCGGTCACCGCCGACGAGCTGGCCGAGATCGAGCGCCGGGTCAACGCCGGCATCCGTGCCAACCACGAGGCCGAAATCCACCACATGGGCATGCAGGACGCGCTCGACTTCGGCGCGATGGCGCTGTTCGGCGAGAAGTACGGCGACGAGGTCCGCGTGCTGCGGATGGGCGACGCCTCGACCGAGCTGTGCGGCGGCACCCACGTTGCCCGGACCGGCGACATCGGGCTGTTCAAGATCCTCTCCGAAGGTGGCGTGTCGGCCGGCGTACGCCGGATCGAGGCGGTCAGCGGGCAGGGTGCGCTCGACCACGTCGCCCTGCAGGAGCAGCGGCTCGCCGAGGCCGCCCGACTGCTGGGCGGCACCGCGTCCGATGTCGCCGACAAGCTGCGCGGGCTGCTCGACCGGCAGAAGAAGGCCGAGCGCGAACTCGATGCGCTGAAGGCCCGGGCCGCGTCGGGCGCCACCTCGGAGCTGTCCGCGTCGGCGGTCGATGTCGGCGGCATCAAGGTGCTCGCCGCGCGCGTGGAGGGGCTCGACGCCAAGGCCCTGCGCGACGCGCTGGACCGGCTCAAGCAGCAGCTCGGCGACGCCGTGGTGCTGCTGGCCGGCGCCAGCGACGGCAAGGCTGCGCTGGTGGCGGGCGTCAGCGGTGCCGCGCTGGGCCGGGTCAAGGCGGGTGAATTGCTCGCCCACGTCGCCGCCCAGGTCAACGGCAAGGGCGGCGGCCGCCCGGACATGGCGCAGGGTGGGGGCGAGGACGGACCCGCCCTGGTGGCCGCCCTGGCAGGTGTGCCGGATTGGGTGGCCGGCCGCCCGGGTTGACAGGATGTGCCGGGCGTCGCTTGTGGCGAACGTCCCGGCAAGTCAATAATCGGCGTTTAGCCCAGAGTCGGAACACTCCCCGTATCATCCGGGGTCAGCGTCGATGCAGGCTGCATCGGCACAAGGAGAATCCAGCAATGCTTATCCTGACGCGACGCGTCGGTGAGACCCTCATGATCGGCGACTCGGTGACCGTCACCGTGCTCGGCGTGAAGGGCAACCAGGTACGTATCGGCATCACCGCCCCGAAAGACGTGGCGGTGCACCGCGAAGAGATCTACCAGCGCATCCAGCGGGGCGACACGCCCAACGACAGCGAAGAAAAAGGCTCGGCCGACTGAAAAAGGTTTGCCGTGCCGGGGTCGAGCCGTTATGCTCTCCGCCCGCACGCAGCATCAGCGGACACGCTTCATCGCGGAGAGTTGCCCGAGTGGCTGAAGGGGCTCCCCTGCTAAGGGAGTATAGGGTTTATAGCTCTATCGAGGGTTCGAATCCCTCACTCTCCGCCAGTTCCACCAGCCGCCGGAATGGCGGCTTTGTGTTTCCGGTTCCGCATCGCGCGGGTGCCGGAACGCAGCGGGAAAATCGTTGACGGATCGCTGCACTGCCGTCATAATTTTCCGACTACGCGCCCGTAGCTCAGCTGGATAGAGCACCAGGCTACGAACTTGGGGGTCGGAGGTTCGAATCCTTCCGGGCGCGCCATACAAGACGAAAGGGTCGACGGTTGGTCCGTCGGCCCTTTTGTTTTGTGGTCGCGCGTCACTGGCGTTTCGGCCCAGCCGTGCGCGATTCAATCGACCAGTGCGGTGGCCACCACGGCCGGGTGCTTCATCCAGGCGAAGTGGTCGGCTCGCGTGCCGAGTGCGCCGCGGTCGAGCGGCAGGAGCGTGGTGTCCGCGCCCGGCATTTTCGACAGCAGGAAACGAAGGGACGACCGGGGTGCCAGCCAGTCGTCCGCCAGCACCACCGCACGCACCGGCAGGCGGACCTCGGCGAGGCCGGCTTCGAGATCGACGTCCAGGCCGGATGCCGCGTAACGACCGCCGAGCGCGCTGCGCGCCCAGTCGTTGATGACCCCGCGCGCTTCGTTGCCGCCAAAGCCGATCCGACGGCCGGGCAGGGCGCCATTGCGGCGCGCCAGCCACGGCAGGAAGCGGTAGGCCGGCGGCAGCGCGTAGCGTCGCGGCGGCGGGAATGCGCGCCAGTATGGCGCGCCGCTCGCGACCAGCCACAGGGCGGAGGCCGAGCCGGGCGCCATCGCCAGGCGACACGCCGCGAGCTGGCCGCCGAGGCTGTGGCCGCCGATGATCCGACGCGTCCCCGCCGGCGAGGCGTCGGCCATCGCGGCCTCCGCCGCCGGCAGGTCGAGCGACAGCAGTTCGCGATAACTCCAATCCACGTCGCGGCCGGCCCGCAGGTTGCTGCTGCCATGGCCGCGCCACTCGTGCAGGAACGTCGCCACGCCGCCTCGCGCCAGCTCGTCCGCGAACGGCAGGTAATGGCGGGCCGCGACGCCGAGCGCGGGGAGCCACAGGACCGCTGCCCGTGCGCGCGTCGGCACCTGGGCGAGCATCCGCCACTGGTGGCCGTCGGCAGCGGCGACGGGCAGTTCCAGCGCCTGCATCAGGCCGCCGGCGGGACGGTCGCGCCGAAGTGGTCGAGCACCACCACGTCGCCATGGCCGGGGCGGTACCCGCCAAGCAGTGCGCGATGGACGTAGTCGGATGCCCGGTCGCAGGCGGTACGCAGGTCGTCGCCCAGTGCGAGCCGGGCGGCCACGGCCGAGGCCAGCGTGCAGCCGGTGCCGTGTGCCTCGATCGACAGCCGCGGGTGGCGGATCTCATGCACCGTGCCACTGGTCGCCAGCAGGTCGACGACATCGCCGTGGTCCTCCAGGTGCCCGCCCTTGAGCAGCACCGCGTTCGCGCCCGCGGCGAGCAGCGCTTCGCAGGCGGCTTGCATGTCGTCCACGGTGTGGATGCGGCGGTCAAGCAGGAGTTCGGCCTCCGGCAGGTTGGGAGTGACGACGGTTGCCAGCGGCAGCAGCTGGTCGCGCAACGCCGCGAGCGCGTCGGCTTCCAGCAGGCGGGCACCCGAGGTCGCGACCATCACCGGGTCGAGCACGATCGCCGGCGGGACGTGCGAGTCGAGCGCGTCGACCACGGCGCGGATGACGTCGCCGTTGGCCAGCATCCCCAGCTTGACCGCGGTGATGCGGAAGTCGTCGAAGCAGGTGTCGATCTGCGCGCGCAGGAAACCGGGGTCCGGCACGCTGACCGCAGTGACGCCACGGGTGTGCTGCGCGGTCAGTGCGGCGATGGCGCTGAGGCCGTGCACGCGGTGCGCGGCGAAGGTCTTGAGGTCGGCCTGGATGCCGGCGCCGCCGCCGGAGTCGGAGCCGGCGATGGTCAGCGCACTGGGCGGCCGCGGGTCGGACGTGGTCATGCGGGCATTGTCGCCCAACGTGGCACGGGCCTACAGCGGCGGGCCCGGAGGGCGTCGCAGGGTGAGCTGCCGGTACAGGAAGTACCCGAGCCCGGTTCCGCCGGTCAGCGCCGCCGGCAGGTAGAGCGCGGCGTAGCCGAGCCATCCGAACAGCCAGGCACCCGCGATGCCGCCGAGGAAGAAGAAGCAGGTCACCAGCGCGCACAGGGCGAGCCGGCGCTGCGACAGCGGCAGCCCGCGCACGGCGTGGCCGAGCATGATGCCGAGGTCGGTGAACATGCCGCTGACATGCGAAGTGCGCACCAGCGCCCCGCTGTAGGTGGTCGCCATCGCGTTCTGCAGGCCGCAGGCCATCGCAGCGAGGATCGGCCCCGCGAGGTGCTGCTGCCGGAACAGCGGCACCGCGGCGAGCAGCATCAGCGACTCGATCGTCAGCACCACGCCGTAGCGGCGTCCCAGCCGCAGGGTGCTGTCCTGCACGATCAGGCCGCTGAGCATCGCCCCGCCAACGAACGCCGCCAGCATCGCGCCAAGGCCGATCGCGAGGCCGGGCTTGCCGCCGACCAGCGCGGCCGCCAGCAGCGAGGTGTTGCCGGTCAGATGGGTCACCGCCTGCTGCTGGAAACCGAGGAAGCCGACCACGTTGACGATGCCGGCCACGCTGGCGAGCGCGGCGGCACCGACCCAGACCCACGTGGCCAGCCGCTCGGCCACCGGCTACAGCACTTCCGAGGCGTAGTCCGCCAGCCGCGAACGCTCGCCACGACGAAGGGTCACGTGGGCGCTGTGCGGCCAGTTCTTGAAGCGGTCGACGGCATACGTGAGGCCCGACGTGGTCTCGGTCAGGTACGGCGTGTCGATCTGCTCGACGTTGCCGAGGCAGATGATCTTGGTGCCCGGGCCGGCACGGGTGATCAGCGTCTTCATCTGCTTGGGCGTCAGGTTCTGCGCCTCGTCGAGGATCAGCCAGCGGCTCAGGAACGTGCGCCCGCGCATGAAGTTGAGCGAGCGGATCTTGATGCGGCTGGCGAGCAGGTCGTTGGTCGCCGCGCGCCCCCAGCTGCCGCCTTCCTGGTTGTGGGTCAGCACTTCGAGGTTGTCGGTCAGCGCGCCCATCCACGGCGTCATCTTCTCCTCCTCGGTGCCGGGCAGGAAACCGATGTCCTCGCCGACGCTGACCGTGGCGCGGGTCATGATGATCTCGCGATAACGCTGCTGGTCCATCGTCTGCGCCAGGCCCGCGGCCAGCGCGAGCAGGGTCTTGCCGGTGCCGGCGGTGCCGAGCAGGGTGACGAAGTCGATCTCCGGGTCCATCAGCGCGTTGAGCGCGAAGTTCTGCTCGCGGTTGCGCGCGGTGATGCCCCAGACCGAGTGCTGGCTGTGGCGGTAGTCGTCGACGATCTGCAGGGTGACGCGCTCCTCGGTGACCTTGGCCACCTTGAGCTCCGCCTCCTCGTCGCCGGGCAGGTACAGGAACTGGTTCGGGTACCAGTCGTCGTCCTCGACCCGCGAGATTTCGTAGTAGGTGCGGCCCTTGTCGGTCCAGGACTTCAGGTCCTTGCCGTGGCGCTTCCAGAAGTCCTCCGGCAGCGCGGTGGCGCCGGTGTAGAGCAGGCTGAAGTCGTCGAGCGCACGGTCGTTCTCGTAGTCCTCCGACACGATGCCGGCGATCGCGGCCTTGATCCGCAGGTTGATGTCCTTGGAGACGAACACCACCGGCAGCTCGGGTTCGGCCTCCTTCAAGGCGAGGATGGCGCCGAGGATCGCGTTGTCCGGCACCACCGCGCCGAAGCGGCGGCCGGCATCGAAGTTGTCGGTCTGGAACCGCAGGTAGCCGGCGCTCTGCGCGCCGCGCAGCTGCAGGCCCTGCGGCCGCAACAACGGGATGCCCTCGGTGACCTTCGCGGTACCGGCGGCTTCCACCAGCTCGTTGAGGAAGCGGCTGACCTGGCGCGCGTTGCGGCTGGCTTCCGACGTGCCCTTCTTGCCGTTGTCGAGTTCCTCGATCACCTGCATCGGCAGGTAGACGTCATGCTCCTCGAACTTGAACAGCGCGGTCGGGTCGTGCATCAGCACGTTGGTGTCGAGCACGTAGATCCGCTTGCCTTTGGTCATCTGTAGCTCCGGTCGGGAAGGGACTGCGAGGAATCAGGCACTGCGTCCCCGCATGGGCGGGAATGACGGACAAAAGCCCACGGCAAAGCATCGCCGGAGCCCGCGGGGCGGGCGGCGATGCGTGGGTGGGCGGGGCGGGTCACTGCGTGGCGACCGCCTTGAGTTCTTCCAGCACGGCTTCGGCGTGGCCGGCCACCTTGACCGGCGACCACACCCTGGCGATGCGGCCCTGCGGGTCGATCAGGTAGGTGCTGCGGACGATCCCCATCACCTTGCGGCCGTACATGTTCTTCTCGCGGATCACGCCGAAGGCGTTGCACAGCGCCTCGTCCTTGTCGCTGACCAGGTCGAACCCGAAGCCCTGCCTGGCGCAGAAGTTCTGGTGCGACTTGACCGAGTCGCGCGAGACGCCGAGGACGGTCGCGCCGAGCTTTTCGAACTCGGGCAGCAGCGCGTTGAAGTCGTTGCCCTCGGTGGTGCAGCCCGGCGTGCTGTCCTTCGGGTAGAAGTACAGCACCAGCCACTGGCCCGCGTAGTCGCCGAGGGTGGTGGTGCGCTCGCTGGACAGCGCCAGCGGAAGATCGACGGGTACCTTGTCGCCGGTATCGAGCATTTCGTGCTCCACAGGGTCAGGCTCCTCAGAACTTCATCGGGTCCATGATGGCGTCGAGGTTCAGGTGGTCGCAGAACTCGAGGAAGTCATCGCGCAGGGCGGCGATGTGCATGCTCGCCGGCACCCCGATGGTGACCTGCGCCGAGAACATGTCGGCGCCGGTCTGCATCGCCCGGTAGCGCGAGCAGTGCAGGCTCTCGATCGTGATGCCCTCGCGGTCGAAGAAATCCGCCAGCTGGAACAGGATGCCGGGTTTGTCCGCCGCCACCACCTCGACGATGTAGGGCAGCAGGTTGGATTGCACCTGCTTGGCGCCGGTGCGGTACCAGATCAGCTTCAGGCCTTCCTCGCGCTCGAGCCGGGTCAGCATCGCCTCGAGCTTGGCGATCGCGTCCCACGGGCCGACCGCCAGCGCGGTCACCGAGACATCGCGGCCGACCGTCGACAGCCGGGCGTCGACCAGGTTGCAGCCGCTGTCGGCAATGCGCCGCGATACCGACAGCAGCGGGGATTCCGGATGCGTCGTGTAGGCGTTGATCAGGAGGTGGTTTTCGTTCGGAGACGGCCGGGTACTGGAATCGGTCAAGACGGCGCCTGCAAGGAGGGACTGGCTGGAAGCGCCGCGTGGCGGGCTTCCCGGAAGACTGGACCGTGGCCCGCGAACAGCCCGTGAGCGGTCCGCGAGCAGTTGCCAGCATACTTGCCGCTGGTTTCGGGCCGCAAGTAACATCGACGGTCCGCGGCCGTGCGAGCCGCTACCCGCGCGCATTCGCGCGCCACAGCGCCCAAAGGCCCCGACTTGCGAATTTCCGGCAGCATCACCGCACTGGCCACCCCGTTCGACGCCGACGGGGAACTCGACCTCGACGCCTGGCGCCGGCTGATCGATGCCCAGGTCGAAGGCGGCACCCAGGCGCTGGTCGTGGCGGGCTCGACCGGCGAAGCGGCGGCATTGTTCGACGCCGAGTTCGACACCCTGCTGCGTACCGCGGTGGAGCACGTCGGCGGCCGCGTGCCGGTCATCGTCGGCACCGGGCAGTCCAACACCGGCAAGACGATCGAGCAGGGCCGGCGCGCCGCCGCGCTGGGCGCCGATGCTGCGCTGGTGGTGACGCCGCCGTACGTGCGCCCGACCCAGTCGGGGCTGGTCGCGCATTTCCGCGCAGTGGCCGACGACGGGGCGCTGCCGGTCATCCTCTACAACGTGCCCGGGCGTACCGGCTGCGACATGCTGCCGGCCACCGTCGCCGAGCTGGCTGGCCACCCGCGCATCATCGGCATCAAGGAAGCGCGCAACGACGTCGAACGGATGGACGCGTTGCTGGAGCTGCGCGACGATTCGTTCGTGGTGCTGAGCGGTGACGACCCGACGGCCTGCCGGGCGATGCTGGACGGCGCCGACGGTGTCGTGTCGGTCGCGTCCAACGTGCTGCCGCGCTCGTTCCGCCGCCTGTGCGAGCTCGCGCGCGCGCGCAAGCGCGACGCGGCCGAGGGCTGGGACGCGCGGCTGGCGCCGATCGTCGACTTCCTCGGGGTCGAACCCAACCCGATCCCGGTCAAGGCGATCCTGCAACTGCAGGGGATCGGCCATGGCCTGCGCCTGCCGCTGCTGCCGCTGTCCGCCGCCCACCGGGACGACGCGGCGCGCATCGCCGTGGCCGTGCGCGAACTTGAAACCGCCTGCGACGCCGTCGCCGACTGACCGGAGATTCCCCCATGCAATCCAACACCATCCGTCCCCGGACCCTCGTTGCCGGCGTCCTGCTGGCCAGCCTGGCCGCGACGTCGGGCTGCCGCTGGTTCAGCCAGGCCGACGACCTGTACGCGCCGGCGCCGCAGGACCGCCCGCTTGAAGTGCCGCCGGACCTCGACCAGCCCGGTGACACCGCGTCCGAGCCGACCGGTTCGGTGACCGCGTCGGGCACCGTCGCCGCCGCGGGCAACGCCGCGCCGGCCACCTCCGCCGCAAACGGCTTCAACGCCGCCGGCACGCGCGACGAAGTGTTCGCCAAGGTGGACACCGCGCTGGTGGCGATCGACGGCGTCACCGTCGTCAGCCGCGCGCAGCTGCTGGGGGTGTTCGACATCAACTACCAGGACAGCAACTTCCTGGTCCGGGTCAGCGAGGCGGGTGCCGGCAGCTACGTGTCGGTGGTCGATCCGCGCGGCACCCCGGCCACCGGCGCGGCGCCGGAGCAACTGCTCGCACAGCTGCAGGCGGCGCTGGCCGGCAACTGAGCGGCATCGCCAAGGCACCAACGGAAACGGGCGCCAGGAGCGCCCGTTTTTCTTTGTCGGAACCGTCGCCGGCGGCGTTCCTCAGCGCTCCAGCAGCTCCAGTTTACCGGGCCGGCCTTCCCACTCCTTGGCGTCGGCCAGGCCGTCCTTGCGCGCGGTGATGACCGGCCATTCCTTTGCCAGCTCGGCATTGATCTGCACGAACCCTTCCTGGCCCGCTGGCACGTCGTCCTCGGGGTAGATCGCGTTGATCGGGCACTCCGGCTCGCACAGGGTGCAGTCGATGCATTCGTCCGGGTCGATCACCAGGAAGTTCGGACCCTCGTGGAAA
>NZ_AVPT01000044.1 GCF_000768335.1 Lysobacter arseniciresistens ZS79 | reverse complement strand
GTCGACCGGGCACACCTCGACGCAGTCGGTGTACTTGCACTTGATGCAGTTCTCGGTGACGACGAAGGGCATGTTCGGGGTTCCGGTGGACCAGGGGGGCGATTGTAGCGAGTCGCAAAAGAAGAAAGCCCGCACATCGCTGTGCGGGCTTCCGGTTATTGGCGCTCCCTACGAGATTCGAACTCGTGTTTTAGCCTTGAGAGGGCCACGTCCTAGGCCTCTAGACGAAGGGAGCAGATCCGCGCCGGATCTCTCAACGTTGCGCGGCCTGCTAGTATAGAGGGCTATTTTCCGCCCGGCAACGGGTATCCTTGAAAAATTTCCAACGCGGCGACGCCCGCTCGATGCCGGACCAGAATCCTTTGCCCAACCCAACCCTCCGGGTCATTCCGCGTGACCAGCACAACGTCTCGCGCAGGGACATCAGCCCGAACGCGCTGCGGGTGCTCTACCGCCTTCGTGACGCCGGGTTCGGTGCCTATCTGGTCGGCGGTGCGGTGCGCGACCTGCTGGTCGGCGGCAGCCCGAAGGATTTCGACGTCGCCACCGACGCCACCCCCGAGGAAGTCCGGCAGCTGTTCCGCAACTGCCGGCTGATCGGCCGCCGGTTCCGCCTCGCGCACGTTGTGTTCGGCCGCGAGATCATCGAGGTCGCGACGTTCCGTTCCAACAGCGACGACGGCAGCGGCGACCGCGAGACCCACGAAGGCGGCCGGCTGCTGCGCGACAACGTCTACGGCACGATCGAGGAGGACGCGGTCCGCCGCGACTTCACCGCCAACGCCCTGTACTACGCGATCGAGGACTTTTCGGTCCGCGACTACACCGGCGGCTTCGAGGACGTGCGCAACCGCCTGATGCGCCTGATCGGCGACCCCGAGACCCGCTACCGCGAGGACCCGGTGCGGATGCTGCGCGCGGTGCGGCTGTCGGCCAAGCTGGGGTTCGAGGTCGAGGCGGCCACCGCCGCGCCGATCCCGGTGCTGGCGCCGCTGCTGGCGGAATCGGCGCCCGCGCGGCTGTTCGAGGAGTGCCTCAAGCTGTTCCTGTCCGGCCACGCGGTCGACAGCTTCCTCGGGCTGGAGCGCCACGGGCTGCTGGCGACGCTGCTGCCGGAGACCGCGCAGGCGCTCAGGGCCAACCGGAGCGGCGCGCTGCGGCGGATGCTGCTGGAGGGCCTGGCCGGCACCGACCGGCGCGTGGCCAACGGCGAGCCGGTGTCGCCCGCGTTCCTGTTCGCGCTGCTGCTGTGGCCGGCGTACTGCCGCGCGCTGATCACGCTGCAGTCGCAGGGTGTGCATGCGGTCGAAGCCCAGCGCCGCGCTGCCGACCGCGTCACCGTGCACCAGCTGGGCATGATCGCGTTGCCGCGGCGCTTCTCGGGGCCGATGCAGGAGATCTGGCTGCTGCAGTCGCGGTTCTCGTTGCGCCAGCGCAAGCGGGTGATGCGCATGCTGTCGCACCCGCGCTTCCGCGCCGCCTACGACTTCCTCGGCGTGCGGCTTGCGGCGTCGAGCGAACATGCCGACGACGTCGAGTTCTGGCGCGAGGCGCAGCTGGACCCGGAACACGCCGGCCTGATGCAGCGCCGCGGGGCGGACGCGGACCCGGACCTCGCGGATGGCGATGATGGCGCCGGCGACGAGGGGCGACCCCGCAAGCGTCGCCGCCGGCGTCGCGGTGCACCGGTGGCATCGGGCGAATGACCCCGTCCGTGGTCGCGTTCGTCGGCCTCGGCAGCAACCTCGGCGACAGCGCCGGCCTGCTTCGGGACGCGTTGCGGTCGCTGGACGGCCTGCCCGGTACGTCGGTGGACGCCTGTTCGGGCTTCTACCGCACCCCGGCCTGGGGCAACACCGAGCAACCGGACTTCATCAACGCGGTCGCGATGCTGCGCACCGCGCTGGACCCGCACGTGTTGCTCGCGGCGATGCTCGACATCGAGCGCCTCGCGGGCCGCGAGCGTGGCGACCCGGCCGACCGCTGGGGCCCGCGCACGCTCGACCTCGACCTGCTGCTGTACGGCGACGCGACCATCGACGCGCCCGGCCTGCGCGTCCCGCATCCACACCTGCATGAGCGCGCGTTCGCGCTGGTGCCGCTAGCGGAGATCGCGCCCGATGCGCCCATTCCCGGCCACGGCCGCGTGCGCGATGCACTGGCCGCGATGGCGGCCGGGGACGTCGAAGCGCTAACGTATATGTCTCCGCCGCCTCCCGCGGCGCGCTGACGAGCCCTCCCATGTACAGCTCGACCGAACGACCCGGGCGCCGCGCCGCGCCGTGGACCGTGCCGATGTTGCGCGACGCCAAGCACGACGGCCGCCGGCTGGCGATGCTGACCTGCTACGACGCCGGATTCGCGCGCGTCGCCGACGCCGCGGGGATCGACCTGCTGCTGGTCGGCGACTCGCTCGGCATGGTCGTGCAGGGGCAGGACAGCACGTTGCCGGTGACCGTCGCGGACATCGAGTACCACACCCGCTGCGTCGCCCGCGGCGCGGCCCAGCCGTTGCTGGTCGCCGACATGCCGTTCCAGTCGGACGCGTCGCCCGGACGCGCGCTCGACGCCGCGACGCGGTTCCTGCAGGCCGGTGCCGGCATGGTCAAGATCGAGGGCGCCGGGCACAAGCTCGACGTGATCCGCCACCTGGTCGAGCGCGAGATACCGGTCTGCGGGCATCTCGGCCTGACCCCGCAGTCGGTGCTGCGGCTGGGCGGCTACAAGGTGCAGGGCCGCGACGAGGCCGCCGCCCGTCGCCTGCGCGATGACGCCATCGCGGTTGCCGAGGCCGGCGCCGAGCTGCTGGTGCTCGAATGCGTGCCGACCCCGGTCGCCGAGGCGATTACCGCGGAGCTGTCGATCCCCACGATCGGTATCGGCGCCGGCCCGCATTGCGACGGCCAGGTGCTGGTGCTGCACGACATGCTCGGGCTGGCCAGCGGCCATCGGCGGCCGAAGTTCGTCAAGGATTTCCTGGGCGAGGGCGGATCGGTTCAGGGCGCGATGGAGGCCTTCGCCGCCGCGGTGCGCGAGGGCGCCTTCCCGGACGCCGGTCACTCGTATGCGTAGGTCGCGGGGCGGGTGCTGATGGAGTCGGTTTCGGATATCCGCGAGCTGCGCGGGCATGTCGCGCAGTGGAAGCGCGAAGGGCTGCGCGTGGGCTTCGTGCCGACGATGGGCAACCTCCACGCCGGCCATCATTCGCTGGTGCGGCTGGCGCGCGAGAACGCCGACCGGGTCATCGTCAGCGTGTTCGTCAACCCGACCCAGTTCGGCCCCAACGAGGATTTCGCGCGCTACCCGCGCACGCCCGAGGCCGACCGTGACGGGCTCGCCGCCTCCGGCGCGGACCTGCTGTGGCTGCCGTCGGTCGACACGATGTACCCGTTCGGCCCCGAAGCTGCGGTGCACGTGCGGGTGCCGGTGGTGACCGAGGTGCTGGAAGGCGCCCATCGTCCCGGCCATTTCGACGGCGTGGCGACGGTGGTATCCCGGCTGTTCCACCAGGTGCAGCCGGACGTCGCGGTGTTCGGCCGCAAGGACTACCAGCAACTGGCGGTGATCCGGCGGATGGTGCGCGACATGGCGTTCCCGGTCGCGCTGCTGGCGGCGCCGACCCTGCGCGAGGACGACGGCCTGGCGATGAGTTCGCGCAACCAGTTCCTCGGCCCCGCGGAGCGGCCGGTCGCGGCCCGGATCCACCAGGTGCTGCAGGCGATGCGCGCCTCGATCCAGGCCGGCGTGGCGCGCGCGGAGGTCGAGGCCGAGGCGCGCAGCCAGCTGGAGGCCGCCGGCTTCCAGGTCGACTACGCCGTCGTGCGGATGCCGGAACTGACCGAGCCCGACGAGCGCGTGAAGGCGGGGCCGAGGGTCGCGCTGGTCGCCGCCCGGCTTGGCGGGACGCGGCTGATCGACAACCTCGAATTCGAGGCCTGAATAGAGGTGCGACGTTCCACCGGCGTTTTGTTGCGCCGCGCCATGCGCTGCTAGAATTTGCGCCAGAACGACCGCAACCCGCGGACGGAGTTCGGACATGCAACTGAACCTGCTGAAGGCCAAGATCCACCGCGCCACCGTTACCCACGCCGAGCTGCACTACGAAGGCTCCTGCGCGATCGACGGCCGCCTGCTCGACATCTCGGGCATCCGCGAGTACGAGCAGGTGCACATCTACAACATCAACAGCGGCCACCGCTTCGTCACCTACGCCATCCGCGGCGAGGAAGGCAGCGGGATCATCTCGGTCAACGGCGCCGCCGCCCACTGCGCGCAGCCGGGTGACCTGGTCATCATCTGCGCCTACGCCGAGTTCGACGAGGCCGAGGCGGCCAAGTACAAGCCGACGCTGGTCTACGTCGACGGCGACAACAAGCTGACCCACACCAACCACTCGATCCCGGCCCAGGCCGCCTGAGCGGCGGCGTCGGGATGACGGCGTCCTCGGCGATCAGGCAGCTGCGCGCGCACGCCGTGCGGCTGGCGTCCACTTCCATACCGGCGCTGTCCGCGGCCGATCCGCGCCGTGCGTCCGCGCTGGCGCTGCGGGTCGGCCCGCTGTACGCCAACTTCGCCCGCCAGCGTTACGACGACGCGGCCCTCGACGCGCTGTTCGCGCTGGCCGCGGCGCGCGATGTCGGCGGCCGGCTGCGTGCGCTGTTCGACGGCGACACCGTCAACCCGACCGAGGACCGTCCCGCGCTGCACACCGCGTTGCGCGGCGACCTCTCGTCCGGTCCGGTTGCGCGCGATGCCAGCCGGGCCGCCGCCGAGGCGCGGCAGCGGATGCGGGAGCTGGTGGCGCAAATCGAGGCGTCGGGCGTCACCGAAGTGGTCAGCGTCGGCATCGGCGGTTCGGACCTGGGGCCGCGCCTGATGGTCGATGCACTGGCCGACCGGGAAGCGCCGCGGCTGCGCGTGCACTTCCTGTCCAACGTCGACCCGGCCGCCGCCCGCGCGGTCATGGCCGCGCTGGATCCGGCGCGGACCGCCGTGCTGCTGGTGTCGAAGAGTTTCGGCACGCAGGAAACGCTGCTCAACGGCCGCATCCTGCGTGAGTGGCTCGGCGACGACAGCCGCCTGTATGCGATCACCGCCAACGCGGCGCGCGCGGAAGCAGCGTTTTCGATCCCCGCCGCGCGCATCCTGCCGATGTGGGACTGGGTCGGTGGGCGCTATTCGATGTGGTCGGCGGTCGGTTTCCCGATCGCGCTGGCGCTGGGCATGGACTCGTTCGAGGCCCTGCTCGACGGTGCGGCCGAGATGGATGCGCACGTGCTGGACGCGCCGGCGCGCGGCAACCTGGCGCTGTGGCATGCGCTCACTGCCGTGTGGAATCGCAACGCGCTGGGCCTGTCCAGCCACGCCGTGCTGCCCTATGCCGACCGCCTCCGCCTGCTGCCGAACTACCTGCAGCAACTGGTGATGGAGAGCCTCGGCAAATCGGTGCGCATCGACGGCTCGCCGGTCGACGTCGACACGGTGCCGGTCTGGTGGGGCGGGGTGGGCACCGACACCCAGCACAGCTTCTTCCAGGCGTTGCACCAGGGCACCCTGGCGGCGTCGATGGACCTGATCGGCGTGGTTGCCGGCGACGACGGCCACCGCGACAACGCGGACGCACTGCTGGCCAACCTGCTGGCCCAGTCGGAAGCACTGGCCAACGGCCGCGCCAGCGACGACCCGCACCGCGCGTACCCGGGCAACCGGGTCGGCACGATGCTGCTGCTGGACGCGCTCGACCCGCGCGCGCTCGGCGCGCTGATCGCGATGTACGAGCACAGCGTGTACCTGCAGGGCGTGCTGTGGGGCATCAACCCGTTCGACCAGTTCGGCGTCGAACTGGGCAAGCAGGTGGCCGACCGGCTGCTGCCGGCGCTGCGCGGCGAGGGCGAGGCGGCCGATCCGGTGACGCGGGAACTGATCGCGCAGCTGCGTCGCTGAGCAGGGCGCTTTCCGCAGTACGCCAGGCGCGAGGTCGTTGCGTGCCGTGTCCGGCGTGACGACCGGAGTGCTGGCCGCTCGGAATCCACGCCATTCCTATGGCGAATCGTCCGGCGCGCCCCCGCCCGTCGCTGATCCGCCGGCGCGGTGCTTGGCCAGCGCCCATTCGACGTGTTCGCGCACCAGCTCGTCATCGCAGTCGCGGCGGGACTCCAGCGCGGCGACCACCTCCGGCGTGGTCGGTGCGTTGCCCAGTGCCACCGCGATGTTGCGCAGCCAGCGCCGGTGGCCGCTGCGCCGGATCGCCGAGCCTTCGGTGCGCTGCATGAACTCCTCCTCGGTCCACGCGAACAGGTCGGCGAGGCTGGCCTCGTCGAGGTTGTTGCGCACGCGGAAGTCGGGCTCGTCGCTGCGGCGGGCGAACTTGTTCCACGGACACACCAGCTGGCAGTCGTCGCACCCGAAGATGCGGTTGCCGATCGGCTCGCGCAGCTCCAGCGGGATCGCGCCGTCGTGCTCGATCGTCAGGTACGAGATGCAGCGACGCGCGTCCAGCCGGTACGGTGCGGTGATCGCGCCGGTGGGGCAGACGTCGATGCAGCGGGTGCAGGTGCCGCAATGCGAGGTGGCGGGTTCGTCCACCGGCAGCGGCAGGTCGACGTAGATCTCGCCGAGGAAGAACCACGACCCGCCGTTGCGGTCGATCAGGCAGGTGTGCTTGCCGATCCATCCCAGCCCGGCGTTGCGGGCCAGTGCGCGCTCGAGCACCGGCGCGGAGTCGACGAACACCCGGTGGCCAAACGGTCCGACCATCGCGGCGATTCGCTCCGACAGCTTCTGCAGGCGGTTGCGCATCAGCTTGTGGTAGTCGCGTCCGAGCGCGTAACGGGCGACGTAGGCGCGCTCGCCGTCGGCCAGCGTTTCCCACGCCTGCTCGTCGTCGCGGCGGCCGTAGTCCAGCCCGACCGAGATCACCCGCAGCGTGCCCGGGAGCAGCTCGGCCGGGCGTGAGCGCTTGTCGCCGTGCCGCGCCATCCAGTCCATCGAGCCGTACAGCCCCTTCGCCAGCCAGTCGCGCAGGTGGGCCTCGTCCTCGTCGAGCACGATGTCGCTGATGCCGCAGCGCTGGAAGCCGGCCTCGCGGGCCAGCTCGCGGATTCGGGCGGCCAGGACGGCGGGGTCGGCGGCCGTCAGGGTGTCGGCGGGGGCGGTGGAGTCGGGCTGGGTCACGGCGGGTGCAAGTATAGAATCGGCGCCATGACCGACACCCCCGATCACGTCGCCGAACCGCTCACGACGGGCGAGCTCGCGCGCTGGCTGCGGCCACGCGCACGCGACAGCCACAAGGGCGACCACGGCCGGGCGCTCTGCATCGGCGGCGACCACGGCCACGGCGGCGCGATCATGCTCGCGGCCGAGGCGGCGCTGCGCTGCGGGGCGGGGCTGGTCGACGTGGTGACGCGTCCGGCGCACGTGCCGGCGCTGCTGGCGCGGCGTCCCGAGGCGATGGTCCGCGCGGCCGATGACGGCGCGGTGCCACCTGCGTTGCTGGCTTCGGCCGACGCCGTGCTGCTCGGTCCCGGCCTCGGACAGGACGCATGGGGCGCGGCGCTGTTCGCGCAGGTGCTGGATGCGGCGGACGGGCTCCAGCTGGTGCTGGACGCCGATGCGCTGAACCTGCTTGCGGCCAACCCGCGTCCGCTGCCAGCGGGCACCGTCATGACGCCGCATCCCGGCGAAGCCGCGCGGTTGCTCGGGATCGCCACCGCGGAGGTGCAGCGCGATCGCCTTGCGGCGCTGCGGCAGCTGTGCGACCGGTTCGGTGCGGTGGTGGTGCTCAAGGGCGCGGGCACGCTGGTCGGTGCGCCGGGTCGCGGGCCGAGGCGTGTCGATGCGGGCAACCCGGGGATGGCGGTCGGCGGCATGGGCGACGTGCTCGCCGGCGTGATCGCGGCTCTGGTCGCGCAGGGCCTCGCGGCGGCGGACGCCGCGGCCTGTGGCGCGCTGCTCCACGCCGGTGCCGGCGATGCCGCGGCGCGCGAGGGCGGCCAACGCGGGTTGTTGCCGGCCGACCTGATGCCCTGGCTACGCCGCCTCGCCAATCCGGAGCCGGTGCCATGACCTCGCTGTGGCTTGCCGACAGCGAGCAGACCGACCGCCTCGGCGAGGCGCTGGCCCGCACGCGCCCCGCGAACGCGGTCGTCTACCTGCACGGCGACCTTGGCGCCGGCAAGTCCACCCTGGCCCGCGCGCTGCTGCGGACGCTCGGCGTGCGCGGCTCCATCCGCAGCCCGACCTACACCCTGGTCGAGCGTTACCCGCTGGCCGCGGGCGGCGAGGCGTGGCACCTCGACCTGTACCGGATCGGCGACCCCGGCGAGCTTGAATTCCTCGGCCTCGATCCCGCCGAAGCGAGCCTGTGGCTGGTCGAATGGCCAGAACGTGGCGCCGGCGGGTTGCCGGCACCGGACCTGGTGCTGGAAATGGCGGTCGAAGGTGACGGCAGGCGCGTCAACGCCCGGTCCTGCAGTGATATCGGCGCGGCCTGGCTGGTGCGGGCAGGGCTGGACGGGGCAGTTGCGGTCGACTCCTGAACACCGCGACAAGAACATCCGGCAGGTATCGGATAAATAAGGGGAAAGTGCTTGCATTCCCCCGGATGCAGTGCTTGACTACGGCCCATGCGAGTCAAGGGCGCGACCTTCCAGAAATTCCTGCTCGGCCTGGCGCTGCTCTCGGCGCTGGTCTGGAACCTTGCGCACGCCAGTGAAATCAATGGCTTGCACCTCAGCGCCGGCGCCACCGGTACCCGCGCCGAGATCGCCCTCGACAAGAGCGTCGAGTTCGACATCCTCCGCCTGTCCGCGCCCGACCGCCTCGTGGTCGACCTGCCCGGGTCCTCGCTGGCCGACGGCCTGCGCGTGCCCGCCGGCGCCGGCGTGGTGAAAGCCATCCGCACCGGCCAGCCGGTTCCCGGCACCGCGCGCATCGTGTTCGACCTGACGCAGCCGATCACCGCGCTCAAGCCGCGGATCGAGCCCGGTGCCAGCGGGCCGCGGCTGGTGCTGGAGTGGCCCGGCGACGGTGCCCGCGACGCGGTCGCCGCGGAACCGGCCGGCGTTCCCGTACCCACGCCGGCCCCGACGCAGGCCGCCGAGCCGCAACCGACCGCCGCCGAGCAGTCCGCCGCGTCCGCCGCGGCGACCAGCCGCCTGATTTCCGAACTCGCCGCGCGCCACACGTCGCAGCCGGCGGCGACCCCGGCCGGCGCCGGCAGCGCCGCCGTCGACGACCCGATCGCCGCGGTCATCGCCGCGCACGCCGCCAAGGTTCCGACCACCATCGCGACCGGCGTGCCGACCCGCGTCGCCACCGGCAAGCCGGCGACGCCGCCGTCCGCTGCACCCGCCGCATCCGCACCGGCACCGGTCAAGACGCTGCAGAGCGTGATGGGCCACGGCATGCGCCCGCTGGTGATCGCCATCGACCCCGGCCACGGCGGCCAGGACCCGGGTGCGCTGGGCAAGAACGGCACCCGCGAGAAGGACGTCGTGCTGCAGATCAGCAAGGAGCTGGCCCGCCAGATCAACGCGACCCCCGGGCTGAAGGCCTACCTGACCCGCGACACCGACGTCTTCATCCCGTTGAACAAGCGCGCGGTGCTGGCGCGACAGGCCAAGGCCGACATGTTCATCTCGATCCACGCCGACGCCGCCGAAAACCGCAGCGCCGACGGCTCCTCGGTCTACGTGCTGTCGCTCAAGGGCGCGTCCTCGCAGCGCGCGCGCTGGCTGGCCAACAAGGAGAACGCCTCCGACCTCGTCGGCGGCGTGCGTCTGGAGCAGACCAGCAACACGCTGGCCTCGGTGCTGCTCGACCTGACCCAGAGTGGCCACATGAAGGCGTCGGAAGAGGCCGCCGGCGAGATCCTCGACGGCCTGATGCGGGTCGGCAACATCCACAAGACCCATATCGAGCGCGCCAATTTCGCGGTGCTGCGCACGTCCGACATGCCGGCGATGCTGGTCGAGACCGCCTTCATCTCCAACCCGGAGGAGGAGAAGCGGCTGAAGGATCCCGCGTTCCAGCGCAAGATCGCCGGCGCGGTGCTGGACGGGGTCAATGCGTTCTTCACCCGCCAGCCGCCGCCGGGCACGATGTACGCCGCGCGCGCCGCCGCACAGGGCGATGGCTACGGCGCGGCCGGCGGCAGTCCCTGAGCACTCCGGCGTCGGCGTCGGCGTCGGCGTCCCGATTTACTTCGCTATGATGGCGGACCGCTCCGCGCGACCGCCCCGTCTGCTCACGTGCCGATCCGTCCGCTGCCCGACACCCTGATCAACCAGATCGCCGCCGGCGAAGTGGTCGAACGCCCGGCGTCGGTGGTCAAGGAGCTGGTCGAGAATGCGCTCGATGCCGGTGCGCGGCGGGTCGACATCGACCTTGAGGAGGGTGGCGTCCGGCTGATCCGCATCCGCGACGACGGCGGCGGGCTGCCCCCCGAGGAGCTGCCGCTGGCGATCTCGCGCCACGCCACCAGCAAGATCGCCTCGCTGGATGACCTGGAAGGCGTGGCGACGCTGGGTTTCCGCGGCGAGGCGCTGCCGTCGATCGCGTCGGTCAGCCGGTTCTCGCTGTCGTCGCGACAGCGCGAGGCCGAGCACGGGGCGACGCTCGAAGTCGAGGGCGGCCGCATCGGCGAGGTGGTGCCGAAGGCGCATCCGCAGGGCACCACGGTCGAGGTCCGCGACCTGTTCTTCAACGTCCCGGCACGGCGCAAGTTCCTGCGCGCCGAGCGCACCGAGCTCGGGCACATCGAGGAGTGGCTGCGCCAGCTCGCGCTGGCGCGCCCCGACGTCGAGCTGCGCGTGTCACACAACGGCAAGCCGTCACGGCGCTGGAAGGGCGAGGGCGACCTGCTGTCGGACCTGCGCCTGCACGAGGCGCTCGGCGAGGAGTTCGCGCGCAACGCGCTGCGGGTCGACCACCAGGGCGCGGCGCTCAACGACTCGGCGCAGCCGCTGCGGCTGCATGGCTGGATCGCGCAGCCGGCGTACAACCGCGCCAGCGCCGACCAGCAGTACCTGTACTGCAACGGCCGCGCGATCCGCGACCGCAGCGTCGCCCATGCGGTCAAGCAGGCCTATGCCGACGTGCTGTTCCACGGGCGGCAGCCGGCCTACGTGCTGTTCCTGGAACTCGATCCGCGCCGGGTCGACGTCAACGTCCATCCGGCCAAGCACGAGGTGCGCTTTCGCGACTCGCGCCTGATCCACGACTTCGTCTACCGGACGCTGCAGTCGGCGCTGGCGGAGACCCGTGCCGGCACCGTCCCGCAGGCCGCGCATGGCGAGCCAGTGCAGGCGCCGGCCGCGGTCGGCGACTACCGCTGGGCCGCCCCGCAGGCGCCGCTCGGCCTGCAGGTCGCCGACGCCCGCGCCGGCTACGCCGCGCTCTACGGGGCTGCGCCGGCGACGACCTCCGGCACCTTCACCACCGCCAACACCGCCGACATCGTCCTGGCCGAGCACCCGGCACTGCCCGCCGGGAGCGAGCCGACCCTGCCGCCGCTGGGCTATGCGCTGGCGCAGCTGCACGGCATCTACATCCTCGCCGAGAGCGCCGAAGGACTGGTCGTGGTCGACATGCACGCCGCCCATGAGCGCATCGGCTACGAGAAGCTCAAGGCCGCGCACGACGGCGAAGGCCTGCGCAGCCAGCCGCTGCTGGTGCCGGCCACGCTCGCGGTATCCGAGCGTGAAGCCGACGTCGCCGAGCGCGAAGCGGCCACGTTGGCGGCGCTCGGCTTCGAGGTCACCCGCGCCGGCCCGCAGTCGCTGACCCTGCGCAGCGTGCCGGCGCTGCTCGCCCATGGCGACGTCGAGGCGTTGTTGCGCGACGTGCTGGCGGACCTGCGCGAGTACGGCGAATCCCGTCGCATCGCCAGCGCCCGCGACGAGCTGCTGTCGACCATGGCCTGCCACGGCGCGGTGCGCGCCAACCGCCGCCTGACGCTGCCCGAGATGAACGCCCTGCTGCGCGAGATGGAAGCGACGGAGCGCTCCGGCCAATGCAACCATGGCCGCCCGACCTGGGCACGCTTCGGCCTTCCCGAAATCGACCGATGGTTCCTGCGAGGACGCTGATGGCCGGACCGACCCGCGCCCCGACCCCCTTCCACCTGCTGCTGGCCGCGACCCTCGCTTGCGCGGCGCTCGCCGGCTGCAGCGATTCCGACTCCGATACACAAGAGACCGACATGTCCGCCGAAACCGCCGCATTCCACGCCGACCTGCAAGCCTGGCGCGACCAGCGCCGAGAAGCGCTGCTGGCGCCGGATGGCTGGGCCAGCCTGATCGGCCTGCACTGGATCGAGCGCGGCCCGCACTACCTCGGCAGCGACACCGACAACGGCATCCAGCTCGGTCTCGGCCCGGAGCACATGGGCATGATCGAGCTCGGCCCCGACGGCGTGCGCTTCGTGCCGGAGGAGGCGGTGGCGCTCACCGTCGACGGCGCGCCGCTCACCGGCGCGACCATGCTGCGTACCGACGAGGACCCGCAGGGCCCCAGCGTGCTCGGCTTCGACGAGGGCCGCGGGCAGGCGACCGTGATCCGCCGCGGCGGTCGCCACGCCCTGCGCGTGCGCCACGCCGACGCGGCCACCCGCACCGGCTTCAGCGGCCTGGACTACTGGCCGGCCGACCCGGACTGGCAGGTCGAGGCGACGTTCATCCCGCACCCGCCGGGCCAGACCATCGAGGTCGCCAACATCATCGGCAGCACCGACGCGACGCCGAACCCGGGCGCGTACGAGTTCGAGCGCGACGGCACGACCTACCGGATCGAGGCGCTGGACGAGGGCGGCGACGAGCTGTTCCTGGTGTTCGGCGACCGCACCAACGGGCACGGCAGCTATGGCGCGGGGCGCTTCCTGTACGCGCCGAAGCCCGGTGCCGACGGCCGCGCGGTGCTGGACTTCAACCGCAGCTACAACCCGCCGTGCGCCTTCACGATGTTCGCGACCTGCCCGCTGCCGCCGCTCGAGAACCGCCTCGACCTCGCGATCACCGCGGGCGAGAAGGCCTACACCCGCAAGGAGTAGTCGATGTCCCCGGCGAAGCTGCTGCTGGTTGTCTGGTTCGCGCTCCTGCTGGCCGCGTCGCACGCGGTATCGGCGTCGACCGGCCGCGACGCGCCCTCGGCGGGCGCCGCCGCGCAGGCTGCGGTTGCGGCGCCGGCCCACGAGCCGCCGGTGCCGCTGTTGTGGAAGGTGTCCGACGCGGACAACGCGATCTACCTGCTCGGTTCGTTCCACCTGCTCAAGGCGGGCGACTACCCGGTGTCCGAGGACATCGAGCAGGCCTTCGCGGCGGCCGAGCGGGTGGTGTTCGAGGTCGCGCCGGAGCAGCTGGACGCGCCCGACACCGGGCAGCGCTTCCTCGCTGCCGCCGGCTACGAGAACGGCCGCTCGCTGTCGAAGGTGATGCCGTCGCGGCTGTACGAGAAACTGCGCCGGCTGCTGGCGCGGCAGGGCCAGGGGATCGCCCAGATCGAGGCTTACGAGCCCTGGTTCGTCAACCTGTCGCTGCTGCTCGGGCTGGCGCGCTCGCTCGAATTCAGCCCCGACCAGGGACTCGACCGCTACCTGATCGGCCGCGCCACCAAGGCCGGAAAGCCGACCGCGGGGCTGGAAACGCTGCAGGACCAGCTCGACGCGCTGGACGCCACGCCGCTGGACGAGCAGCTGACCAGCCTGCGCGAGTTCCTCGACCGCCCGCAGGAGATGCCGGGGCTGCTCGACGAACTGCACCAGGCCTGGCGCGATGGCGACGTCGAGGCGCTCGACGTGCTGACCCGCCGCGACATGCGCGAGAAAACCCCGGAGACCTACCGGCTGCTCAACGTCGAGCGCAACGACCGCTGGGTGCCGGCGCTGCAGGCGATGCTGGACGACAACGGCGACGACGCGCTGGTGGTGGTCGGCGCGCTGCACCTGCTGGGCGACGACGGAGTGGTCGAGAAGCTGCGCGATGCCGGGTACGACGTGGAGCGGATCTGCTCTGCGTGCGAGGCGGAGCCGGTGACCACGCCCGACCCCATGTAGGAGCAACTGTCTTCTTCAGATCGGCT
>NZ_AVPT01000024.1 GCF_000768335.1 Lysobacter arseniciresistens ZS79 | reverse complement strand
CGATCCGCTACTGAAAGCGGGGGGACGTCGGGCGAACGCGTAGCCGCGCGCGTCGGCCTCGTCGCAGACGGCCGACAGGTAGGCGTCGATCGCGGCCTGCGGCTGCGCATGCGCTTGGAAGCGGTCGAGTTGCGGGTGGCGGGTGTAACCGCGGGTGCCGCCGTGCAGCACCTTGCGCGCGAGCAGTCCCTCGCGCCACAGCGCCACCAGCCCCTTCGGGTCGAGGTGGCGCGGGTGCAGGCTCCACAGCCGCATCGCGACGCCGCCGCCTACTTCAGCGCGGCGGCGTGGTGGGCGAGGTGGTCGCCGATGAAGCTGGCGATGAAGTAGTAGCTGTGGTCGTAGCCCGGCTGCATGCGCAGTGTCAGCGGATGGCCGGCGGCCTCACAGGCGTCGCGCAGCAGGTCCGGCCGGAGTTCGCGCTGCAGGAACTCGTCGGCGTCGCCCTGGTCGACCAGCAGCGGCAGGCGCTCGTCGGCGTCGCGCAGCAGTTCGCAGGCGTCCCACTGCTTCCAGGCGGCCTCGTCATCGCCCAGGTACGCGTCGAAGGCCTGCCGGCCCCACGGCACCCGGCTCGGCGCGACGATCGGCGAGAACGCCGACACGCTGCGGTAGCGGCCCGGGTTGCGCAGCGCGATCACCAGTGCGCCGTGGCCGCCCATCGAGTGGCCGCTGATGCCGCGCGCGGTGGTCGTCGGGAAGTGCGCATCGACCAGCGCCGGCAGCTCGTCGACCACGTAGTCGTGCATCCGGTAATGCCTGGACCACGGCTCGCGGGTGGCGTTGAGGTAGAAGCCGGCGCCCTGGCCGAGGTCCCACGCGTCCTCCTGGTCGGGCACGTCGCTGCCGCGCGGGCTGGTGTCGGGCGCGACCAGGACCAGGCCGTGCTCGGCCGCGTAGCGCTGCGCGCCGGCCTTGGTGATGAAGTTCTGCTCGGTGCAGGTCAGGCCCGACAGCCAGTACAGCACCGGGCACGGCCCGCGCGCGGCCTGCGGCGGCAGGTAGACGCCGAAGCGCATCTGGCAGTCGAGCGTGCTCGACGGGTGCTGCCAGACTTCCTGGGTGCCGCCGAAGCAGGCGTGCTGTTCGATGCGTTGCATGCGCGGGTCCTTTTTCCAGAGTGTCGGGTATGCCCGGTGACGGCTCAGTAGTGGATCACCGCGCGGATCGACTTGCCCTCGTGCATCAGGTCGAACGCCTCGTTGATCCGGTCCAGCGGCAGGGTGTGGGTCACGAACGGCGCCAGCCGGATGTCGCCACGCATCGCGTCCTCGACCATGCCCGGCAGCTGGCTACGGCCCTTGACCCCGCCGAACGCGGTGCCCATCCACTTGCGCCCGGTCACCAGCTGGAACGGCCGCGTGCTGATCTCCTTGCCCGCGCCGGCGACGCCGATGATCACGCTCTGGCCCCAGCCGCGATGCGCGCATTCCAGCGCCGCGCGCATCACCTCGACGTTGCCGATGCACTCGAAGCTGTGGTCGACGCCCCAGCCGGTCATCTCCACCACCACCTGCTGGACCGGCTTGTCGAAGTCCTTCGGGTTGACGCAATCGGTCGCGCCCATCTCCTTCGCCAGCGCGAACTTGTCGGGGTTGGTGTCGATCGCGATGATGCGACCGGCTTTCGCCTGCCGGGCGCCCTGGATCACCGCCAGGCCGATCGCACCGAGGCCGAACACCGCGACCGAATCACCCTCGGCCACCTTCGCCGTGTTGTGCACCGCGCCGATGCCGGTGGTCACGCCGCAGCCGAGCAGGCAGGTGTGCTCCGGGTTGGCTTCCGGGTTGACCTTGGCCAGCGATACCTCGGCCACCACGGTGTGCTCGGCGAAGGTCGAGCAGCCCATGTAGTGGTAGACCGGCTCGCCGTTGTAGCTGAAGCGGGTGGTGCCGTCGGGCATCACGCCCTTGCCCTGGGTGGCGCGCACGGCCACGCACAGGTTGGTCTTGCCGCTCTTGCAGAACAGGCACTCACCGCATTCGGCGGTGTACAGCGGGATCACGTGGTCGCCGGGCTTGACGCTGGTGACGCCCTCGCCGACCTCGACCACGATGCCCGCGCCCTCGTGGCCCAGCACGGCCGGGAACACGCCCTCCGGGTCGTCGCCGGACAGGGTGAACGCGTCGGTGTGGCACAGCGCGGTGTGGGTGATCTTCACCAGCACCTCGCCCTTCTTCGGGCCTTCGAGGTCGAGTTCGACGATCTTCAGCGGCTGGCCGGGGGCGAAGGCGACGGCGGCGCGGGTCTTCATGGCGGTACTCCTGCGATAAGCGGTGTGGGGTGCGGTGCGCGGCACCGCGACGGCTGTCTACTTCAGGTATGACCGGATCAGGCCGGTCATCCCGGCAACCCGGGCTTCACGGTCGACGCTGTCGGCGGCCGGATGCCCGAACTGCTCGCGCAGGTGCGATTCGAGCACCTCGCTCATCAGTCCGTTGACCGCGCCGCGGATGGCCGCGATCTGCTGCAGCACCGGTGAACAGTCGGCGCCGGCCTCGAGCGCGCGCTCCAGCCCCTCGCACTGGCCGCGGATGCGGCGGATGCGGGCGAGCACCTTCTTTTTTTCCTCGGCGGAATGGGGCACGGCGGGTCACCGATGGATAGTGGGGGGCAGTATATGTGGCCGCGACGCCAGCGTCACCCGCGGCCGGCGGCAGCGCGAGGCGAAACCGGTCGCTCCGCGCCCTCAGCCGGTGTTCTGGATGCCGGCGGCGATGCCGTTGACCGTCGCCATCAGCACCTGCAGCCGGGCGTCGTCCTCGCGGCCACCGGCCCGCCAACGCGCCAGCAGGTCGACCTGCAGCAGGCTGATCGGGTCGACGTAGGGATTGCGCAGGCGGATCGACTGGCGCAGCCGCGGGTCGCGGGCGAGCAGGTCGTCCTCGTCGCGGATCGCGAGGATGCCGTCGCGGGTACGCGCGAACTCGGCGGCGATGCCCGGATGCAGGCGCGCGTGCAGGTCGCCTTCGGGCAGGTCGACGGCCAGTTGCGAGTAGCGCTCGAAGATCGCCATGTCGGACTTGGCCAGGACCATTTCGACATCGTCGACCAGCGCACCGAAGAACGGCCAGTCGCGCGCCATCGTCGCCAGCTCGTCGAGCCCGTGCGCATCGATCGCGCGCTGCAGCGCGGTGCCGACGCCGTACCACGCGGTCAGGCCGGAGCGGTTCTGCGCCCACGAGAACACCCACGGAATCGCACGCAGCGACTCGACCCCACCCTTGCTGCCGCGCTTGCTCGGGCGCGAACCGATCCGCAGCCGCTCGATCACGTCGATCGGCGTGGCCGCGCGGAAGTACGCCGGGAAGTCCGGGTGCGCGTGCACGAAGGCGCGGTAGTGCGCGCGCGAATCCGCCGCCAGTTGCGCCGCGATCGCGCGCCAGCGGTCCTCGCGCGGCTCCGGCGGGCGCGGGCGCAGACTCGCGCGCAGCACCGCGCCGGTGGTCTGCTCGAGGTTGCGCAGCGCGATCGCGCGGATGCCGTACTTGCGATGGATCACCTCGCCCTGCTCGGTCAGGCGCAGGTAGCCGTCGACCGAGCCGCGCGGGGCGGCGATCACCGCGCGCTCGGTCTTGCCGCCGCCACGGCTGATCGAACCGCCGCGGCCGTGGAAGAAGTCGATCCGCACGCCGCTCTCGCGCGCCAGCGCGGCCAGCGCGACCTGGGTCTGCTGCAGCGCCCAGCGCGAGGCGATGATGCCGCCGTCCTTGGCGCTGTCGGAGTAGCCGAGCATCACCACCTGGCGGCCGCCGCGCGCCCGCAGGTGGCGGCGGTAGACGGGGTCGGCGAACAGCTCGCGCAGCGTCGCCTCGGCGGCCTCGAGGTCGGCCACGGTCTCGAACAGCGGCGCGACGTCGAGCGGCACCTCGCCGCCTTCGACGCAACCGGCGATCCGCGCCAGCGCGAGCACCGCCAGCGCGTCGGCGGCGCTGCGGCTCATGCTGACGATGTAGGGGCCGAACACGCGCTCGCCGTAGCGCGGGCGCAACGCGCCGACGGTGCGGAACACCTCGAGGCTGGAGCGCGCCGCCTCGGCCGTGGCGGCGGGCACGTCGGCGGGGTGTTCGATCAGTGCGTGCAGCCGGGTCGCGCGTTCGGCCGCGTCGCGCGTGGCCCAGCCTGTGTCGTCGAGCAGGGCAGCCAGCGCGACGTCGTGCATCGCCGAGTCCTGGCGCAGGTCGAGGCTGGCGAGGTGGAAGCCGAAGCAGCGCGCGCGCCGCAGCAGCCGGTTGACCGCGAAACCGCCGGCATGCTCGCCGCCGTTGGCACGCAGGCTCGCGGCGATCAGCGCGAGGTCGGCCTCGAACGCCGCCGCATCCGGATAGCCCGCCGGCTCGTCGTGGCTGGTCGCCCACAGCCGCGCCGTCATCAGCACCAGCAGGTTGCGGTACGGCATGTCGGCGTGGCGCGGGTGCAGGCGGGCGGCGCCGTCCGGCAGCAGTTCGCGGTAGGCGTCGACGCGTGCGATCACCGCATCGTCGATGCCGACCCGGCTGGCCGACTGGCTCAGCAGTTCGGCCAGCGCGTCGATGTCCCGGCGGTAGGCGGCAAGCACCATGCGGCGCTGCGCGGCGAGGGTCGCTGCGATGGTGTCGGCGCCGACGTTCGGGTTGCCATCCATGTCGCCGCCGACCCAGCTGCCGAAGCCGAGCACGTCCGGCAGCGCCCAGTCGCCGCCGCAGTGCTCGCGCAGCGCCGCTTCGAAGGCCTCGTGGAACACCGGCAGCACCCGGTACAGCACTTCCGACAGGTAGAAACCGACATGCTCGAACTCGTCGCCGACGCTCGGCTTGGCGACCGGCGCCTCGGCGGTCTGCCAGCTCGCGGTCAGCGCCAGGCGGATGCGCTCCTGCCCGGCGCGGCGCTCGGCCGGCGTGCGCGAGCGGTCGATGTCCTCGACCAGCGCGGCGACGATCTGGCGCTCCTTGTGCAGCAGCACCCTGCGCACCGCCTCGGTCGGGTGGGCGGTGAACACCGGTTCGATCCGCAGCCGCGGCAGCAGCGCGGCGAAGTCGCCGGCGGCGATGCCCTGCGCGACCAGTTCGCCGATCACCGCGCGCAGGCCGCCGGGCTGGGCGCCGTCGCCGGCCCGCTCGTGGTCGCGGCGGCGGCGGATGCGGTGGACCCGCTCGGCGAGGTTGACCGCCTGGAAGTAGGTCGAGAACGCGCGGACCAGGTCGCCGGCCTGCGACAGGTCGATACCGGCCAGCACGTCGGCGAGCCCGGCCACCGGGGCGCCGGACTCGCGCCGGAGGATCGCCGCGCGGCGCAGCCGTTCGACCTCGTGCAGGAAGGCGTCGCCGCGCTGCTCGGCGAGGATCTCGCCGACCATCGCGCCGAGGGTCTTGACGTCCTCGCGCAGCAGCGCGTCGGTGGCACCGAACTCGACGGTGCGCAGGGGTTCTTCGTTGGTGTCGGGGCTGGTCATGCCCGCAACGGTAGCGCAGCGGTCATGACGGCCTGTAGGAGCGACGTAAGTCGCGACCTGTACATCGCTACGATTCCCTGCGCGGTCGCGACTCACGTCGCTCCTACAGGCGCGGCCCGGACGCGTGGTCAGTAGGCAAACTCCCTGAACACCGGGTCGACGCTGCCGCCCCACGGGCCGTGGAACAGTTCGAGCTTGCGCTCGGCCGGGGTCACCCCGGCCTCGACCAGCTCCATCAGCGGGCCGAGGAAGATCGTCTCGTCGCTGCCGTTCTCGTTGATGCGGGCGCGGCGGGCCAGGCCGCCCGCGGCGATCTGCACGGTGCGGCGGGCAAGGTCGAGCACGGTGCCGCCGCGGAACGGCAGCTTGAACGCATGCCTGGGCACGCCGTCGCGCAGGGCGTGGATCTCGGCGACGCTGAAGTCGCGCACCAGTTCCCACGCCTCGTCCAGCGCCTGGTCGTCGTACAGCAGGCCGGTCCACAGCGCCGGCAGCGCGCAGATGCGGTTCCACGGGCCGGAGTCGGCGCCGCGCATCTCCAGGTACTTCTTCAGCCGCACCTCGGGGAAGGCGGTGGTGCTGTGGTCGGCCCAGTCCTGTAGCGTCGGAGTGTGGCCGGGATACGCGGGCAGGCGGCCGTCGAGGAAGTCGCGGAAAGACTGCCCGGCGGCGTCGATGTAGCGGCCGTCGCGGTAGACGAAGTACATCGGCACGTCGAGCAGGTAGTCCACGTAACGCTCGTAGCCGAAGCCGTCCTCGAACACGAAGTCGAGCAGGCCGGTGCGGTGCGGGTCGGTGTCGGTCCAGATGTGCGAGCGGTACGACAGGAAGCCGTTGGGCCGGCCGTCGGTGAACGGCGAGTCGGCGAACAGCGCGGTCGCGACCGGCTGCAGCGCGAGCGACACGCGGAACTTCCTGACCATGTCGGCCTCGTCGGCCACGTCGAGGTTGACCTGCACGGTGGAGGTGCGGGTCATCATGTCCAGACCGAGGTCGCCGACGGTCGGCATGTAGCGGCGCATGATCCCGTAGCGGCCCTTCGGCATCCACGGCATGTCCTCGCGCCGCCACTTGGGCTGGAAGCCCATGCCGAGGAAGCCCAGCCCCATCGGCTCGGCGACGCTGCGGACTTCGCGCAGGTGGGTCGCGGCCTCGCGGCAGGTCTGGTGCAGGCTCTCCAGCGGCGCGCCGGACAGTTCCAGCTGGCCGGCGGGCTCCAGCGAGACCGAGGCACCGTCGCGGCCCAGCGCGATCACCCGGGCGGGGCCGTCACCGATCCGCTCCTCGACCGGCGCCCAGCCGAACCGCACCAGCCCCTTCAGCAGCGCCTCGATGCCGCGCTCGCCGTCGAATGTCGGCGGCCGCAGGTCGTCGGTGCGGAAGCCGAACTTCTCGTGCTCGGTGCCGATCTTCCAGTCGTCGCGCGGCCGCACGCCGGAGGCCAGGTAGTCGATCAACTGCGCACGCCCGGCGGCGCCGGGTTCGATCGGGACATGCTTGACCTGGCTGGGACCGGACACGCGCACCTCGCGGAACATTCGCGAAAACAGGGAGAGCGGCGATATGCGGCGCGCACGCGGCAATCGCAAGGCTCGGCGCAGTGTAGCGACGGCGACGGCTCACGAATGTCGCCGGACAGCAACGCTCCGGACCACCGCCGGGACAATCGCCGGTTACAGCTCCAGCCAGCCGGCCAGCACCTCGCGCGCCTCGTCGACGCCCTGCTTCGATTCGCCGGAGAACAGCTGCACGCTGACCAGGTCGCCGTACTCGGCCTTCATCTCCTTGCGCACCGCCAGCATCGCGTTGCCCTGCGCGCCGCGGCCGAGCTTGTCGGCCTTGGTCAGGATGGCGTGCGCCGGCAACCCGCGGCTGACCGCGTAGCCGAGCATCTGCCGGTCGTAGTCCTTCAGCGGGTGGCGGATGTCCATCACCACCACCAGGCCCCTGAGCGCCTCGCGGCTGCGGAAGTAGCCGTCGATGAAGGCCTGCCAGTGCGCCTGCAGGTCCTTGGGCACCTTGGCGTAGCCGTAGCCGGGCAGGTCGACCAGGAAGCGGTCGGTGGTCGGCGGCAGGTCGAAATAGACCAGCTGCTGGGTCCGTCCGGGGGTCTTGGACACGCGGGCGAGCGCGTTCTGCTGGCAGATCGCGTTGAGCGCGCTGGATTTGCCGGCGTTCGAGCGGCCGGCGAAGGCGACCTCGAAGCCGCCGTCGGGCGGCAGCTGGCGCGGGTTGTGCGCAGCAAGCATGTAGCGTGCGCGGGCGAAGGGATTGGCCATCGGGCTAGGATCGCATGGCTCGCGTTGACCGCGTTAGCCGCGCCGACGATAATTCCGAGGTTCCGACGCCCGCGTTCGTGGCCGTCATGTCAGCGTTTTCCCGGAGCCCAGCCCAATGAGCCACGCCCGCGTCCTCGGCATCGTCGGCCTCACTGCCCTCGCGGCAGCCGCCGTCGCCTACGCCCAGACCACGGTCACCCCGATCCCCGAGACGGCGCCGGTGGAGACCGCACCGCTGACCGACGTGGCCGCCGTCACCACCTGGGGCGACGCCCAGAAGGGCGCGACGCTGGCCGGCACCTGCGCCGCCTGCCACGGCCTGGACGGCAACCCGACCGACCCGATGTACCCGCGCCTGGCCGGCCAGAGCGAGCGCTACATCGCCCAGCAGCTCGCGCTGTTCCGCAGCGGCGAGCGCAGCTCCGGCATGGCCGCGATCATGAAGCCGTTCGCCGACATGCTGAGTCCGCAGGACGCCCGCGACGTCGGCGCCTACTACGCGACCCAGACCGCCGGCGCCGGCGTGGCCGACGACACCCTGGTCGCCACCGGTCCTTACGCCGGCATGAAGTTCTTCCAGATCGGCGAGAAGCTGTTCCGCTCCGGCGACGCCGAGCGCGGCATCCCGGCCTGCATGGCCTGCCACGGCCCCGATGGCATGGGCAACCCGGGCCCGGCCTACCCGCACGTGGCCGGCCAGTTCGCCGCCTACACCCAGCGCCGGCTGGAGGAGTACCGCGCGGGCACCACCACCCAGGCCAACCCGCAGCTGTTCAACATCATGGCGACGGTGTCGGCCGAGCTGACCGACGAGGAGATCGGCGCGCTGTCGAGCTACCTGCAGGGCCTGCATCCCCGCGCCAACGATCTGGTCGCGATGAACGCGGCGGCGGCCCCGGCGGCACCGGTCGCGCCGCCGGCACCCGCACCGGCGGCGGACGCACCGACCGACGGCGCCGAGGCCCCGGCCGAGCCGGCTGCCGATGAAGCGGCCCCGGCCGGGACCGTCCCGGCCGACGATGACGCGGCCGGGCCCGCCGGCGAGACCGCCGAAGCGGTGGCCGAACCCGCCCAAGGCTGAGGCCGGGAACTTCCGGCACCGATGCCGGTCCAATCCGCCGATCTCTCCTGTTGTCCCTTGCGCCGGCCGTGGCACTACGGCCGGCGTTTCTGTTTCAGGCGCCCCGCTTGCCGGCCGGCGCCCGCTGCAAGGAGTCCGTGATGACCTCGATGCTGTCGCGCCTGGCCGCTGCCGCCACGCTCTCGTTCGCCATGCTGCTGGCCGGCCCCGCCGCCGCGGCCGGGCCGGTGGCCGGGGTCGACTACGTCGAGATCGCCGACGGTGCGCCGTTCGGTTCCGCACCCGGACAGATCGAGGTGGTCGAGGTGTTCGGCTACACCTGCTCGCACTGCGCCAGTTTCGAGCCGAAACTGGCGGCCTGGAAGGCGCGGCTGCCGGCCGACGTCTCGTTCGTGGCGGTGCCGGCGCCATTCGGCGGCTACTGGCTGCCGTACGCGCGCGCCTACTACGCGGCGCAGGCGCACGGGCTGGTCGAGCGCACCCACGCCGACATGTTCCGCGCGCTGCACGAGCAGCAGCGCCTGCCGATCATGAACGCGACCCCGGCCGAGATCGCGGGTTTCTACGCCGGCTACGGCGCCGACCCGCAGGCCTTCGCCGCGACCATGACCGGTGCCGAAGTGGACGCGAAGCTCGAGCTCGCGCGCGGATTCATCCGCCGCAGCGGCGTCGAGGGCACGCCGTCGCTCATCGTCGCCGGCCGCTACAAGGTGCTCGGGACCAGCTTCGAGGAGCTGCTGGACACCGCCGACGCCCTGATCGCCCGCGAGCGCGCCGCCGGCGCAGCGGTGGCCCACAACTGAACCCGCGTCACCCGGCGCGCGCCCGGCGATCGGTATCCTTGGCCGCGACCGACTTCCCGCCCCTTCCGATCCGGAGACCTTCCATGACCGCACGCCCGGCCACGCTGCACCACCTCGGCCTCGCCCTCGCCACCGCGCTCGCCCTCGCGGCCTGCTCGCAGGAGACCCCGGCACCGGCCACCACCGATGCCGCACCGGCGGACAGCGCCGCCACCGGCGCCCCGGCCGCCGCCGCGCCCGCCGCCGAGGCGCCGGCACGCACGCCCGGCCCGGTGGTCCCGCCAACCGGCCCGGCCCCGGTCGCCGGCCAGGACTACGTGGTGATCCCGGGCGGCAGCCAGTTCACCCCGGGCGACGACATCGAGGTGGTCGAGGTGTTCGGCTACACCTGCCCGCACTGCGCCACCTTCGAGCCGCTGGTCAGCAGCTGGGCCGCCAAACTGCCGGCCGACGTCGGCTTCGAGCCGGTCGCCGCCGCGTTCGGTGGTTACTGGGAGCCGTACGCCAAGGCGTTCTACGCCGCGCAGGCGATGGGCGTGGCCGAGCAGAGCCACGACGCGGTGTTCAAGGCGATCCACGTCGACCGCAGCCTGCCGGTGCAGCCGCTGCCCACCGATGAGCAGATCGGCCAGTTCTACGCGCAGTTCGGCGTCGATCCGAAGCAGTTCGCCAGCACCATGTCGAGCTTCGCGGTGAAGGCCAAGCTCAACCAGGCCGGCCAGTTCCTGCAGCGCAGCGGAGTGGATTCGACCCCGGTGCTGATCGTCGACGGCAAGTACCGCGTCACCGGTCGCAGCCATGAGGAGAACCTGCGCATCGCCGAGCACCTGGTCGCGATGGAGCGCGCCGCCGGCGCAACCGCGGAGCCGGCCGCGCCTGTCGGCGACGCCGCCAGCACCGACTGAGGCCGGCTGCGAGGTGTCCAGCCCCGGCCACCAGGCGCAGCCCGCCGTCGCGTCGCCGCCACGCGGCGCGCGCCGGCTGCGCCTGCTCAGCGCCAACATCCAGGCCGGTTCCAGCACGCGCGGCTACCACGACTACGTCGCGCGCAGCTGGTCGCACGTGCTGCCGGCCGGCAACAAGCGCGGCAGCCTCGACACGATCGCGCAGCTGGCCGGGCAGTACGACATCGTCGGCCTCAACGAGAGCGACCCGGGCAGCCTGCGCTCGGGCTTCACCAACCAGACCCACTACCTCGCCCAGCGCGGCGGCTTCGACTACTGGAGCCACCAGCCCAACCGCCGCGTCGGCGGCGTCGCCTCCAGCGCCAACGGCCTGCTCAGCAAGCTGGAGCCGCGAGAGGTCATCGACCATTCGCTGCCGGGCCGGATCAGCGGCCGCGGCGTGCTGATGGCGCGCTTCGGCGACGGCGACGACGGACTGGTGGTCGCGGTCGCGCACCTGTCGCTGGGCGCCGCCTCGCGTGCGTCGCAGCTGGGCTTCATCGCCGAACTGCTGGGCGACCACCCGCACGCGGTGCTGATGGGCGACTTCAACTGCGCGGTGGAGCGCCCGGAGATGCAGGCACTGTTCCGCAGCACCCGGCTGCAACCACCGACCTGCATGGTCCCGACCTTCCCGAGCTGGCGCCCGCAACGGGCGATCGACCACATCCTGATCAGCGACGGCCTGGCCTGCTCGTCGGATGCCTGCGCGATGCCGGCGGCGATGTCGGACCACCTGGCGCTGTCGCTGGAACTGGACGTGCCGGAAGAGGCGTTAACCTAAAAACCAGCGGCAGCTTTCGCTGCCGCTGGTTGGAACATTTATTTCCTTTTACATGAAAGAGTTCTGCCATCCCACGTACAATCCAACCCCTTGGAGCCCACGCCTCCGCTGCCATTAACTACGGGGATACCATACTGCTGTGCAGTGCGAATCCACTCGTTTAGGGTCTGCTCGCGCTGGAACCGATATTCTCCTGCATAGCTCCCCCCAGTCGATTGAGTAACAGCTGCGGGATCCGGCAACTTATTCCCGTCTGGGCCGATGCTTTCCCCGTCCACATACTGCGCCTCGTACAAGTGGCTTGGATCCAGCTCATACACGGTACGAGACCCGTCCTGCCAGTTGATGACTATTATGACGCTGCTGACACCTGCCTTGTCCGACAAGAATGTCAACGCTAGCGTAGTGACCTTGAGTGCAATCTCATTCCACGTCGCGTTTCCCGTATCAGCACCAGTGTAATTCTTTGCTATACCCCTTCCCAACATCCCTCGCAGGCTCGCAGAACGAATCACATCATGTGCAGTTGTGTCTCTATATGCAGAGAGAAAACCGCCACTAGATTCGTCTACATCTATGACGTGCACGGCAGATCCCGAGCTTGCGAGCGCCACAAATCGATGGAACGTAGAAGAAATCTGCGAAGGCGTCGCCATGGGAAGCGCAATATATCTCCTTGTTTCGTGCTCATAAAGAACGTTGAAACTATTTATCTTATCGGACCCGAAGTCCACGACAGTTACGAAGCCAGCGACTTTAGCGTTTTCAGCGGCTGCCTTGAAGTTATAGCATCTTTTACACTCTACGACTGTGGCGGCAAATGATGAATAACTAAACCCAGCACTTACAAAAAGCAGAAACAAAATCCTTAAAAATTTCTTCCTAGCTTCCATTTCCATTCTCCTTTTTGGATCGACTGTTGCGCTCTAGCACATCGACTCTACCACCGCAGATCGGCGCGCATGTAGAAGTAGCGGCCGCCCGGGATGTCGTAGGTCGAGGCGTCGTAGCCATTCAGCGAGCACGACAGGCAGATCGGCGGGTCGTCGTCGAGCACGTTGTTGACGCCGGCGGTCAGCTGCAGGCTCTTGAGCACGTCGAAGCGGTAACCGAGCTGCAGGTCGTGGTAGGTCATCGCCTCCAGCGTGTTGGTGCCTTCCGCCTGGTTGCCGCAGATCGGGAACGAGGCCGCGTCGCCGCAGTCCTCCTCCAGCTCGCTGATGTGGCGCACGCTCCAGGACGCATTCCACGGGCCGCGGCGCCAGTCGAGCGTGGCGGTCGAGGTCCAGTCCGGGATCGCGCTGTCGTTGACCTCGATGCCGATCCGGCGCGGCTGCACCTGCCCCGCTGCGCCGACCGCCTCGTAGCGGGTCACGAAGGTGTTCTGCCAGATCACCTTGAACTGCCCCGCGGCCATCTCGGGGAGGGTCCAGAACAGGTCGGCGTCCCAGCCGTCGGTCTTGATCGAACCGAGGTTGGTCAGGCGGTTGTTGAACGCACTGATGCCGCCGATCGGCGAGCGCTCGATGCCGTTGCAGTACAGCGGATCGAGCGTCTCCACGCACAGGTCGAGCTGGGTCTGGGCGTCGATCGCCTGCACCGCGCCCTCGATGCTGTGGCGGTAGTAGGTCAGCTCGAAGTCGAGTCGGTCCGACCACGCCACGCCGGTCGCGAACGACGGGCTGAACACCAGCCCCGCGGTGAAGCTGCGCGCGGTCTCCGGGTCGAGGTCCTCGTTGCCGCCGGTGGTGACCGAAATCTGCGGGTTGGTCTGCTCGGTACCCGGTGGCACGCCGAGCGCGGCGCAGTTGGCCGGGTCGCCGGTGGCCGGGCTGCCGTCGGTGCCGACCAGGCACGGGTCGTCGATCTGCAGGTCGGCGCGGCTGGGCGAGCCGTACAGCTCGCCGATCGACGGCGCGCGGAAGCCCTCGGAATAGGTCGCACGCAGCAGCAGCTCGTCGGCGACCTGCCAGCGCAGGCCGTACTTCGGGGTGAACTGGCTGCCGAAGGTCGAGTAGTCCGAATAGCGCCCGGCCAGGCTCAGGTCGAGGCTCTTGCCGAACGCACCCTCGGTGATCAGCGGCACGTTGAGCTCGACGTAGGCCTCGCTGACGTCGTACTCGCCCGAGGTCGGCAGCGACGGCACGCCGTTGTAGAACCCGGCGACGGTCAGCGGGTCGGGGTTGTACGAGCCTTCGTAGCGGCGGTGCTCGATGCCGGCCGCGGCCGACAGCGGGCCGGCCCAGAGGTCGAACAGGTCACCGGAAACGTTGGCGGTGAACTGGCTCAGCTTCTGCTCGCTGCGGTCGTGCACCACCGGCTGGATCCACGCCAGCATCTCCGGGGTGATCGTGCCCGGCCCGCCGAACAGGTTCAGCGGCACGCAGCCGGCCACCGCGGCGCAGGCGGCCGGGTCGCCCAGGGCCAGCGCGATGTTGCGGATGTCGTAGCTGCCGTAGTTGGTCTGCTCGGCCTCGTTGCGGCTGAAGGCGGCGTTGACGTCCCAGAACCAGGTGCGCTCGCCCGCCTCGAAGCTGCCCTCCAGCCCGGCGCCGACGTACTGGGTGTCGACCACCTGCTCGAACACGCGCGGGCCGCCCTCGACCGGGCGCCGGCCGAGCAGGATGAAGTTGATCTCGTTCTCCGCCGTGGCCGGGTCGTCGACCGACACCAGGTCGAAGCCGAACGGGTTGTACGGGTTGTCGGCCGAGATGAACATGCCGTCGGAGATCGGGTTGCCGGTGCCGGCGTCGGCGCCGAGGAAGATCGGCTCCGGCGCGGCCTGGTTGACCGACTCGCGCCGGTTGACCAGCGCCTTGGCGTAGGCGTGGACGCTGTCGTTGAAGTAGAACCGGTACTGGCCGAACAGCCCCATGCGCTTGGACGGCGTGAGCAGCATGTTGTACTGCGCGAAGTTGAAGCGGTCCGGCGTGCCGAAGCAGTGGTAGTCGTCGGTGCGCTCGCAGCCGGTCAGGGCGGAGTTGTACAGCGGGTCGCTCGCGCCCTCGTTGGGCGTCAGGTCGTGGGTGATGCCGGTGGCGGGGTCGGTGAAGATGAAGCGCCCGCGCGGCGTGCCCGAGCTGCCGAACGCCAGCCCGGTGCCGGGCACCGGGAAGCTCGACTGCTCGCGGGTGTTGGCGAGGATCTCGTCCTGCTCGATGTAGCTGGCACCGAGGAACAGGTTGCTGCGGTCGGTATTCATGCCCCAGGCGAGGTCGACGCCGGTGCTGGTGCCGTCGCCCTCGCCGTACTGGCCGACGTTGACGCTGACCTGGCCGCCCTCGAAGTTGCGCCGGGTGATGATGTTGACCACGCCGGCGATCGCGTCGGAGCCGTACAGCGACGACGCGCCGTCCTCCAGCACGTCGATCCGCTCGACGATCGCCAGCGGGATGGTGTTGAGGTCGGTGGTGGCACCGACGCCGGACGCCGACGACTCGTTGACCCAGCGCATGCCATCGACCAGCACCAGCACGCGCTTGGCGCCGAGGTGGCGCAGGTCGACCTGGGCCGAACCGGCGCCGACGCCGTCGCCGTTGGGCGAGAAGCCGAAGTTGCCGGACGAGTTGAACTTGGTGTTGAGCGCCGAGCCGGCGCCGGTGAGCTCCTGCAGGATGTCACCGACCGAGGTCAGGCCGGTGCGCTCGATGTCCTCGCGGTTGAGGGTCTGCACCGGCACCTGGCCCTCGATCTCGGCCTTCTTGATGCGGGTGCCGGTGACCTGGACGGTGTCGAGGGTGGTGGCGCCGGGCTGGGCGTCCTGCGCGGCGGCCAGGCCGGGCGCGGCGAACGGGGCGGAAACCAGCAGGCACAGCGCGACGGCTTTCGCCAGCGGGTGGCGATGGGGTGCGTTCATCGACTTCTCTCTCCGTAGAAAAAACGATCAAGGGCGCCGCACCCCTGTTTGCGGCGTCCTGTGGTTGTAAACAATTCGTGATCCCGCCACAACCGGCAAAATCCACCCCGGCTTCTGCCCCGCCACGCGCCCGGGCGGGCCGGCGGACTCAGCCGCCGACCAGCAGGCTCACCCCCACCGCGACCAGGAACAGCGCGAACACGCGCTTGAGCACGTCGCCGTGCAGCCGGTGGGCCAGCCACGTGCCCCATGGCGCCGCCAGCACCGAGGCCACCGCGACGCCGACCGCGGCCGGCAGGTAGACGTAGCCGACCGCGAACTCCGGCAACGCCCCCGCTGGCGCGTGCAACGCGTAGCCGGTGGCGCTGGCCAGGCCGATCGCGACGCCGCAGGCCGACGAAGTGCCGACCGCGCGTACCGGGGCGACGCCGCGCCAGACCAGCAGCGGCACCGTCATGCTGCCGCCGCCGATGCCGACCACCGCCGACAGCGCGCCGATGCCGACGCCGGCGCCGGTCATCGGCACGCCGGACGGCACCACGCCCTCGCCGTCGCCCCGGCGCGGCTTGCCGAAATGCAGCTGCGCCGCGGCCAGCAGGCAGTAGCCGGCCACCACGTAACGCAGCACGTCGTCGTCTATCCGCACCGCCACCCCGCTGCCGAGCCAGCCGCCGAGCAGCAGGCCCGGCACCATCCACGCGACCGTCGGCCACAGCACGCTGCCGCGGCGCGCGTGCGCACGCGCCGACGCCGCCGCGGTCAGCACGATGCTGGCCAGCGAACTCGCCAGCGCCGCGTGCATCGCCGCGTCGGCCGGCACACCCAGCAGCGGCAGCAGCCACGCCAGCGCGGCCACCAGCACCAGCCCGCCCCCGACGCCAAGCAGGCCGGCCAGCACCCCGGCGACGGCGCCGAGCAACGGGAACAACAACCAGGTCAACGACATCGTTTCCTCCCGACGGCACCGTGCCGCCCGCGCGGGACTGTACGTCAGCCCGTTCCGAGGCTCCGCGTGACGGCGCGATCACCCACGCCCGTGGACCCTGTGCCGGCCCATCCTGAATCATTCACCTGGCCCCCGTTATGGTCTGACGATGCACTGCCGCCCACTCCCCCTGATGCTCGCCGCGCTGGCGACGACGTTCGCGACCGTCGCCTGCGCCCAGTCCAACCCCGTGCCGCCGGCCGAGGAGCCGGTGCGCAGCGCGACCCCGGTGGCCGCGCCGGCGCCCGGCACACCGGTCGCAGCCCAGGTCGACCCGCGCCAGGCCCGGATCGAGGCCGCGATCAGCGCCGCCGAGCGCGGTGATTTCGACGCCGCCCACTTCGGCGACCTCGCCGACCACCCGCTGTACCGCTGGGTCGAGTACGCCGGCCTGCGCCGCAACATCGACAGCGTGTCGAACGAGCGCGCGACCGGATTCCTGCAGCGCCATCGCGGCGAAGCGGTCGCCGGCGCGTTCCGCGAACCGTGGCTGGCCGCCGCCGCGCGCCGCGACGACGACGCGGCCTTCCTCGCGGCGTGGAGCGACGAGGTCGACTCGACCAAGCTGCGCTGCGCGAAGCTCGACGCGCAACTGACGCTGGGCCGCATCGACGCGAAATGGACGTCCGACGCGCAGGCGGTCTGGAACGGCAGCAAGGGCGAGTCGCTACCGGACGATTGCAACCCGGTGTTCGCCGCGCTGGCCGCACGCGGCGGGCTGACCGACGCGATGCGCTGGCAACGCTTTGACGAGGCCGCGGCGGCGTGGCAGCCCGGCGTGATGCGTGCGATCGCGGCGGAGCTTCCGGCCGACCAGCGCGCGCTGGCCCTGGACTACGCAGCCTTCATCGACGCGCCGCACCCGCGCGCGCTGCAATGGCCGAAGACCGACCGCAGCCGGCTGGTCGCCTCGCAGGGACTGGCCAGGCTCGGCAAGAACGATCCGGGCCAGGCCGAATCGCTGCTGCCGCAGTACGCATCGGCGCTGGATTTCACCGAGGCCGACCGCGGCCGCGCGCTGTACATGATCGCGCTGTGGACCGCGGCGTCGCTGCTGCCCGAATCCGAGCGCCGGCTCGCCGCCGTGCCCGATGCGAGCTACGACGCGCGCCTGCACGAGTGGCAGGTGCGCGAGGCGATCGCGCGGTCGGACTGGCGGGCGGCGCTGGCCGCGATCCGGCGGATGGACGACAAGCAGCGCAGCGATTCGAAGTACGAGTATTTCGAGGGCCGGCTGGCGGAACTGACCGGCGACGCGGAGACGGCGAAGGCGCGCTACGCGGCCGCCGCGCGCGAGCCGGAATTCCACGGCTTCCTCGCCGCCGACCGGCTCGGCCAGCCCTACGCGCTGTGCCCGCGGCAGGTCGACGCGGACGGTGCGGCGAAGGCGGTGGTCGCCAGTGACCCGGCGCTGCAGCGTGCGATCGGGCTGGCGCAGCTGGGCCGCCATGGCTGGGCCGTCGCCGAGTGGAAGGACGCGCTGGAACGCTTCGACGACCGCCAGCGGCGGATCGCGGTGGAGGTGGCGCAGGTCAACGGATGGTTCGACCGCGGGGTGTTCGGGCTGGAAAGCGACGAGCGCAGCTACTACACGTTGCGGTTCCCGCTGCACCACGACGCGACGATCCGCCGCGAGGCGGCGCGCAACCGGATCGACCCGGCGTGGGTTGCGGCGGAGATCCGCGCCGAGAGCATCTTCAATCCGCAGGCACGTTCGGGTGCCGACGCGCGCGGGCTGATGCAGGTGTTGCCGTCGACCGGCGCGGCGGTGGCACGGCGGATCGGACAGCCGTGGGGCGGCGGCGAGAGTCTGTACGACGCGGACACCAACATCGTGCTGGGCACGGCGTACCTGCGGCAGATGCTGGACGAGTACGGCGGCAAGCCGTACTTCGCGATCGCGGGGTACAACGCCGGACCGACGCCGCTGCGGCGGTGGCAGGGCGACCGGCCGGGGATGGACGCGGATTTCTGGATCGAGACGATCACGTACGCGGAGACCCGCGATTACGTGGCGCGGGTGCTGGCGTTCAGCGTGATCTACGACTGGCTGCTGGACGGGGATGCGCTGCGCTTGACGGACCGGATGGAAGGTCGGGTGGATGGGCCGCGAAAGACGTTTGCGTGTCCGGCTGCGGAGTGATCGCGATTACGGAGCCCGCGCGGCTGCGGGCATCATGTCGGGCATGAAGACCTATCTCGTGGGCGGAGCGGTGCGCGACCGGTTGCTGGGGCTTGAGCCGGGCGACCGCGACTGGGTGGTGGTCGGCGGGACGCAGGCGTCGATGGAAGCGGCGGGGTTCAAGCCGGTCGGCCGCGACTTCCCGGTGTTCCTGCATCCGCGGACGGGTGAGGAGCACGCGCTGGCGCGGACGGAGCGGAAGTCGGGACGCGGCTACCGGGGGTTCGTGGTCGACGCGGATCCTTCGGTGACGCTGGAGGAGGACCTGGCGCGGCGGGACTTCACGATCAACGCGATCGCGCAGGATGCGGACGGCAACCTGGTCGATCCGTTCGGCGGGGCGCGCGACATCGAGGCGCGGGTGTTGCGGCACGTCGGCGAGGCGTTCGTCGAGGATCCGCTGCGGGTGTTGCGGGCGGGGCGGTTCATGGCGCGGTTCGCGGCGCTGGGCTTCACCGTTGCGCCGGAGACGATGGCGCTGATGCGGGAGATGGTCGCGTCGGGCGAGTTGGCCGAGCTGGTGCCGGAGCGGGTCTGGCAGGAGTTGCGCAAGGCGCTGGCGAGTGCGCGGCCGTCGGCGTTCCTGCGCACGCTGCACGACTGCGGCGCGTTGGCGGTGGTGCTGCCGGAGGTGGATGCGCTGTATGGCGTGCCGCAGCGCGCGGAGTACCACCCGGAGGTCGACACCGGCGTGCACGTGGAGCTGGTCTGCGACATGGCCGCACAGCTGGCGCCGGGCGACGACGTGATCGGTTTCGCGGCGCTGGTGCACGACCTCGGCAAGGCGCTGACGCCGGAAGACGTACTGCCCAGGCACATCGGCCACGAACAGGCCGGCGTGGCGCCGGTGCGCAAGCTGTGCGAGCGGTTGAAGGTCCCGGTGGCGCACCGCGAACTGGCGGTCGCCTGCTGCCGCGAGCATCTCAACGTGCACCGCTTCGACGAGTTGCGCGCGTCGACCGCGGTCAAGCTGATCGAGCGCTGCGACGGGTTCCGTCGGCCCGAGCGGATCGGGCAGATCGCGATCGTCTGCGAGGCCGACAAGCGCGGGCGCGCGGGGCTGCAGGACGTGCCGTATCCGTCCGGCGAATTGCTGCGCCGGGCCCATGCGGCGGCCTGCGCGGTGCGCGCCGCGGACCTGCCCGAAGGGCTGGAAGGCCCCGCCGTCGGCGAGGCGATGCGCGCCGCGCGCATCCGCGCGGTGGCCGCGGCGACCGGCAGGAAACCCTAGGCCGGAACGCCGGGCACCCGTGCTGGCACCCGGCGCCCCGACCGGCGTGGCTCAGAACCCGTAACCCACGCGCGCGTAGTAGAAGCCGCCGTTGAACCCGTACGGCGTGTGCACCGGGTAGCGCGCACCGGCAACGCCGGCCCACGGGTTCTCGTCGGGCTTCTCGTCGAACAGGTTCTGCGCGCCGAGGCTGAAGTACAGGCCCGAGGCGAACTTCCAGCCGACGTCGGCATCCACCGTCACCGCGCTGTCGCCATGGATCGGCAGGCCGCCGTCCTCCGGCCGCACCACGTCGCTGTCGAGGTGGTCCTCGTAGAACGAGCCGTAGTAGTTCAGCCGCAGGCTGGCGTGGAACACCTCGCGCTGGTGGGTGACGCCGAGGTAGCCCTTGGTCCGCGGCAGCGACTCCTCGATCTTCTTCACCCGCGCCTCGGAGATGATGCCGGGGGTGAACTCGTCGACCTCGGTGCGGTTCCAGTTGGCCGCCAGCGAATACGTGGTGTCGCCGCCGAAGTGCTTGCTGGCATAGCTGGACACCAGGTCGACGCCGGTGGTGGTGGTGTCGAAGTCGTTGACGAAGAACTTCACCTTGCTGATCGACGCCGCCTCCGGGTTGCCGCCGGCGACCAGCGCCGCGCGGTCCTCGTCGGTGACCGTGAAGCCCGCGCTGAGGGCGATGCGGTCCTCGGTCTCGATGCGGTAGGCGTCCAGCGTGGTGAGCCAGCCGCCACTGTTCCAGACCAGGCCGAGCGAGGCGTTGGCCGACTCCTCCGGCTGCAGCGGCTCGGCGCCGTAGTACCTGGCGATCGGGTTGGTCGGCGCCAGGGTGGCGCTGTCGAGCAGGCGGCCGTCGCTGAACTCGGTGATCACCTGCTCGGCGTTGGCCTGGCCCGGTGTCGGCGCGCGGAAGCCGGTGCTGACCGCGCCGCGCAGGGCGAACGCGTCGGTGACGTCGTAGCGGCCGGTCAGCTTCCAGTTGGTGGTGCCGCCGAAGTCGCTGAAGTCCTCGTGCCGCACCGCCGCCGCCAGCAACAGCTGCTCGGTGAAACGGGTTTCGGCGTCGACGTAGACCGCCCAGTTGTCGCGCGCGTGACTGCCGGCCGTGCGCGGGTTGAAGCCGTTGAAACCGTTGGACCCCAGCGAGAAACCCTGCGAGACGAGTGGCCCGATCGCGTAGGACGCCGGGTCGCCGGCGATCACCTCGAACTCCTCCTCGCGCCATTCCGCGCCCAGCGCGAGGCTGAGCATGCCGGTGCCGAAGCCGACGTCGAGATCGCGCACCACGTCGAAGTTGAAGTTGGTCTCGGTCTGCACGTTGCCGCCGGGGGCGAACTCGTTCCCGCCCGGCTGGTTGGGCCCGAGCGAGGCGTTGACCGTGTTGAGCATGTAGAACTCGATCTCGTTGCGGCCGCGGCTGCCGCTGAGATCTCAGTACCAGCCCTCGCCCCACATGCCCTTGAAGCCGAGCACCAGCGAGTGGTCCTCCATCCGGCCGCCGAAGCGCGGGGTGAAGCCGCCGGTGAATGCGGTCAGGTGGGTGAAGCACTCCGCCGGCAGCGCGGCGACCGCGGCGGCGACGCCGGCGTACGGCAGCAGGTTGCCGTCGGCGTCGCGCAGGGCGACGGTCGGGCAGGTCACTGCGTTGGTGGCGTCGAGGTCGCCGATCAGCAGGGTGTTGCCGCCGTCGTTGGAGAACACGCCGGCGCGGTCGGTCGGGTTGCGGTAGTAGAAGCTGCCCTCGACGTCGCGCTTGGCGTAGTTGCCGAAGCCGTAGAAGTCGACGTGCTCGCCGGGGATGCCGAAGTTGGCGACGAACTTCATGTCCTCGTGGGTCTGCGGCGAGCCCCATACCTGCACCGGGTCGGCGACGCCGGGGTAGCCGGCGGCGGCCACCGCCGCGGCGTCGTCGCGCTGCACGCTGCGCGAGGTCGGGTCGGCGCTGCGCCATTCGGCGGTCAGGGTGGCGAAGCCGCGCGCGGTCAGCGGCAGGCCGACCTGCGCCGAGTACTGCTCGGTGATGCCGTCACCTTCGTAGTACTCGCCGGCGAAGGCCTCGACCGCACCACCGTGGTCGAGCTGCTTCAGGCTGAAGTTGATCACCCCGGCGATGGCGTCCGAACCGTACTGCGCGGCGGCGCCGTCGCGCAGCACTTCCACCTGCTCCAGCGCCATCGACGGCAGCACCGAGATGTCCGGGCCCTGCGAACCGTCCGACAGGCCATGACCGAGGAAGGTGATGACCGCTGCGCGGTGGCGGCGCTTGCCGTTGACCAGCACCAGGGTGTTGTCCGGTGGCAGCCCGCGCAGCGTGGCCGGGCGCACGAGGGTGGCGGCATCGTCGATCGGGATCGTGCTGACGTTGAACGACGGCACCAGCGTGCGCATCTTGTCGAGCACGTCGACCGACGGCTGCTGGTGGAACTTCTCGCCGTCGAGGATGTCGATCGGCACCGCCGAACTGGCTTCGGTGCGCGGCTTGGTGCGCGAACCCAGGACCGACACGGTGTCGAGGACCGTCGGCTCCCCGTCGGCGGTCGACGCCGGTTGTGGCGCGGCCGGTTCGTCATCGACGGACTGGGCGAAGGCGGTGGAGGTCGTGGTGCTGGCCGCGAGCATGGCGGCCACCGCCACGGCAAGGCGATGACGTGCGATGGAGCGCATATCGGTTTCCTTTCCGTTGTTATGGACATCCCCTGTCGTCGGGCAGACTCCCCCATCCGCCGGCCACGCGCAACCGGCTCCACGGCGATGCGCGGCCGTCAAAGCGCGACGTGTTTCACGGAAACGGCGCCCGGATACGGCTCAGCCGGGCTTGCGGCTCCAGCGCGCATCCAGCCTCTGCAACGTGCCGGCCAAGGGCGTCGGCGACAACAGCAGCCCGGCCAGCGCACCCAGTGCGTTGGCCATCGCGTCGGCACTGTCGGCGCTGCGGTCGGTGGTCAGCACGCCCTGCGCCACTTCGGTCGCGATGCCGAAGGCGATCACCACCAGCGCTGCCAGCGCCTGCGCCCGCATCCGCGCGAACAGCATCACCGCCCACGCCGACAGCACCGCGTAGCCGATGAAGTGCTGGACCTTGTCGATGCCTTCGAACGACGGAGCCGGCAGCGCGTCGGCGTTCCACAGCGAGCCGAGCGCAACCAGCGCGAACAGCGCGACCCACAGGCCGATCCACAGCCACGGCCGCCGGAACGCGCGCAGCGCGCGCGGCGGCGCCTGTGAACTCACAGCCGGAAGCTCAGGTCGCCGACGAGGAACGCGGCACCGAACTCGACGTCCTTCTCGAAGCCCATCACCTGGAAGCGCTCACCCATCTCGGTCGGCAGGGTCAACCGCTTGACCTCGCTGGTGCGGCGATGGCGCTCGGTCTCGTCGTCGATCTGTTCGATCCGCTGCAGTACGCCGGCCAGGCCGTTGCCGAGCAGGAAGCTGGCCTGGCTGCAGTAGCCGGCGAAGTCGAAGCCGGCACCGACGCCAGCTTCGGCCAGCGCGGTGAAGTCGACCGACGCGGTGATGTCCTGCAGCCCCGGCCACAGCAGCGGGTCGGCGTGCATGCGGTGGCGGTAGTAGGCGCGCAGGGTGCCGTCGTCGCGCTCGGGCTGGTAGTACTCGCCGCGCGGGTAGCCGTAGTCGACGAACAGCATCGCGCCGCGCTGCATGCCGCCGGCGACCGCCTGTACCCAGTACGGCAGCTGCGGCAGCACCTCGCTGCGGTAGCCGGCCGGCAGGCGCCGCTCCAGCCGCCGCTCGATGTGGCGCACGGCGTTGGCCAGGAACGCGTCGGCCGGGCGCAGCACGCGCACCGGCACGCCGTCCTCCAGCGCGACGTACTCCTCGTAGACCTCGCCGGCCTCGCCGCCGCCACCGCCCTCGATCGCGAAGCGCGGCGTCGGCAGCGCGTCGATCACCTCGTTGGCGAACAGCACCCCGTTCCACTCGTCGTCGAACGGCCGGTCGAGCCATTCGACCAGTTCGAACACCGGCGGGATCAGGCGCTGCTGCAGCCGTTCGCGCTGGCGCTCGCGCAGCTGCGCGCTGGGTTCGAGGATCGCGTAGCGGTCGGGCAGCGCGTCGAGTTCCAGCAGCCGCTTGAGCGCGACCTCGGCGAACGCGCCGGTACCGCCGCCCAGCTCCAGCACGCGCGACTGCGGGCCAAGCTGCTGCAGCACCGGCGCCAGGCTCTCGGCGACGCAGGCGGCGAACACCGGGCCGAGCTCGGGCGCGGTGACGAAGTCGCCCTCGGCACCGAACTTGCTCGCGCCGGCGCTGTAGTAGCCCAGGCCGGGCGCGTACAGCGCCAGCTCCATGAAGCGCGAGAACGGGATCGCGTGGCCGTCGGCTTCGTCGATCCGGTCGCGGATCAGCGCCGCCAGCCGCGCGCTGTGGGCGGCGGCGTCGGCATCGGGCACGGGGAGCTGGAAGTCGGTCACGGTGGCATCCGCTGGGGCAGTCGCGCAGGATAACGGTTCGGCCGCGGGCGCCCCGCGAAGGGACGTCGCGCGGCCGTCGCCACGTCGCATGGAGAACACGATGGAGCACCCGGTCGCCCTGGTCACCGGCAGCGCGCGCCGCATCGGCGCGGCGATCGCGCGGACGCTGCACGCGGCCGGCTACGACGTCGCGCTGCATTGCCACCGCTCGCGCGGCGAGGCCGACGCACTCGCGCGCGAACTGGAGGCCCGGCGCCCCGCCAGCACCTGCGTGCTGCAGGCCGACCTCGCCGCGTTCGACCGGCTGCCCGAACTGGTGGCGCAGGCGTTCGGCCGCTTCGGCCGGCTCGACGCGCTGGTCAACAACGCCTCCGGCTTCGAGCCGACCCCGGTCGGCACCACCACGCCGGCGCAGTGGGACGCGCTGATGGCGACCAACGCGCGCGCGCCGTTCTTCCTCGCCCAGGCCGCCGCGCCGCACCTCGCGGCCACCCGCGGCGCGATCGTCAACCTGGTCGACATCTACGCCGAGCGGCCGCTGGCCGGGCACACCGTCTACTGCATGGCCAAGGCCGCGCTGCTGGCGATGACGCGCTCGCTGGCGATCGAGCTGGCGCCGGCGGTGCGGGTCAACGCGGTGTCGCCCGGCGCGATCCTGTGGCCGGAGGGCGGCGGCGAGGACGAGTCGCGCACGGCGATGCTGGAGCGCACCCCGCTGGGCCGCACCGGCACGCCGGAGGAAGTCGCCGAGGCGGTGCGCTGGCTGCTGCAGGACGCGACCTACAGCACCGGCCAGGTGCTGCACCTCGACGGCGGCCGGATGCTGGCCGGCTGAGCGCCGCGGCTCAGAGCCGCACGATCTCCAGCTGCTCGTCGCGGTCCGGGTGTGCCGCCCACAGCGCCGCCAGCGTGCGGCCGTCGCCGGGCACCGCCACGTCGGGCGCGATGTCGGCCAGCGGTCGCAGCACGAAGGCGTGCTGCAGTTCCGGCCGCGGAATGCGCAGGTTGCCGGGACCGCTCAGCACGAGGTCGTCGAACAGCACCACGTCGATGTCGAGCGTGCGGTCGCCGAAGCGCGGCCCGCTGCGGTCCCGGCCGTGGGTGTCCTCGAGCGCGTGCAGCCAGTCGTTGAGCGCCAGCGGCTCCAGATCGGTCTCGATCACCGCGGCGGCGTTGAGGAAGTCGCCACCGTCGAAGCCGACCGCGCGGGTTCGGTAGACCGGCGACAGCACCACGGTGCCGAAGCGCCGGTGCAGTGCGTCGATCGCGCCGCGCAGGTGGAGGACCGGGTCGAGGTTGCTGCCGAGGCTGAGGTAGGCGCGGCTCATCGGGGGTTCTGCGGTGGTCGGTCAGTGGTCCGCGCCGGCCGGCGCGGTGGCGCCATTGTCACCCTTCGCGGCCTCGCCGGAGGAACCTGCGCCCAGCTTCTCCAGCGCGCCGGCCACGTCGGCGCCGCCGGGCGCCTGGTACAGCCGCAGGCCGAACTCCGGCAGCATCGCGATCAGGTGGTCGAAGATGTCGGACTGGGTGTTCTCGTACGGCACCCACGACACGCTGGCGGTGAAGCAGTACAGCTCCAGCGGCAGTCCGGTCGGACCGGGCGCCAGCTGGCGCACCATCAGGGTCATGTCCTGGTTGATGCCCGGGTGCGCGCGCAGGTACTGGTCGACGTAGGCGCGGAAGGTGCCGATGTTGGTGACCCGGCGCGTGTTGACCGGATCCTTGCCGCCGGCCAGCAGCGACTGGTTGTACTCCTCCAGCTCGCCGCGCTTGTGCTCCAGGTACTCGTCGATCAGGGCGATCCGGCACAGGCGGTCGCGTTCGGCCGGCTCGAGGAAGCGGATCGAGTTCTGGTCGATCAGCAGCGAGCGCTTGATCCGCCGCCCGCCCGACTCCTGCATGCCGCGCCAGTTCTTGAAGCTTTCGCTGATCAGCTTGTAGGTCGGGACGGTGGTGATGGTCTTGTCCCAGTTCTGCACCTTGACCGTGTTGAGCGCCATGTCGATGACGTCGCCGTCGGCGTTCTGCGACGGCATCTCGATCCAGTCGCCCACCCGCAGCATGTCGTTGCCGGCCAGCTGCACGCTCGCCACCAGCGACAGGATGCTGTCCTTGAACACCAGCAGCAGCACCGCGCTCATCGCACCGAAGCCCGATAGCAGCAGCAGCGGCGAACGCTCGATCAGGGTCGCGATCATGATCACCGCGGCCAGCACGAACAGCACGATCTTGACCACCTGCAGGTAGCCCTTGATCGGCCGCTCGTGCGCGCGCGGGCTGTGGCCGACGTAGAGGTCGTTGACCGCGTCGAGCAGCCGGCTCAGCGCCTGCGCGACGATCAGCGCGACGAACGCCAGCGCGACGTTGCGCACCACCGCGACCACCCCCGGGTGCAGCTCCGGCACCAGCGGGATGCCGGTCGCGATGATCAGTGCGGGGACGATGTGGGCCAGCTTGGCCAGCACCCTGCGGCCCATCAGCGCATCGTCCCAGTGCATCGGCGAGGCGGCGGCGACGCGCGTCACCACCTGCAGCAGGACCCGCCGGGTCAGCCAGTTGGCGAGCCACGCGACCAGCAGCAGCGCGAGCAGCCCCAGCACGGGGCGGGCGTAGGGAAATCCGGAAACCGGGGCGAGGAGTTCGTGGCTTGCGGGATCAATCATCCGGCAAGGGTAGCGGCCGGGCGCTCGATGATCACCCCGACCGAACGCGCGCCGCGCACCGCACCGGGCTTGCTCAGCCGCAGCCTCACGTGGCGCACGCCGAACTCGTCGAGGATGACCGCAGCGACCTTCTCCGCCAACGTCTCCACCAGCCCGTAGTCGGACTCCGACACGACCTGGATCACCCGCTTGCTGACCGCCTTGTAGTTGAGCGTGTCGCCGATCGCGTCGGTCGCCGCAGGCACGCGGTTGTCGAACGCCATCTCGATGTCGAACACCAGCGGCTGGCGGATGCGCCGCTCCCAGTCGTAGATACCGATCAGCGCCTCGATCTCGAGGCCCTCGATGAATACCTTGTCCATGCTCAGCCTCCGACCGCCGGCAGGGTTTCCATGTCCCAGCGCGGCGTGACCTTCACCGACGCGTCCTCGTGTTGCCCCGCCTGCAGCCGCAGCGCACCGGCGAACGCGATCATCGCGCCGTTGTCGGTGCAGAACGCCGGCCGCGGGAAGCACACCCGGCCGCCGCGCGCCGCCGCCATCGTGTGCAGCTTCTCGCGCAGCCGCGCGTTGGCGCCGACCCCGCCGGCGACCACCAGGGTGTCGCAGCCGGCTTCGTCCAGCGCTCGCTCGCACTTGATCGCCAGGGTGTCGACCACCGCGTCCTCGAACGCGCGGGCGATGTCGGCACGGGTCGCGTCGGACCGGTCACTGTCGCGCCAGGCCAGCAGCACCTGCGTCTTGAGGCCGCTGAAACTGAAGTCGAGCCCCGGCCGGTTGGTCATCGGCCGCGGGAACCTGAACGCGCCCGCCCTGCCCTCCACGGCCAGCGCCGCCAGCTGCGGCCCGCCCGGGTACGGCAGCCCCATCAGCTTGGCGGTCTTGTCGAAGGCCTCGCCGGCAGCGTCGTCGAGCGTCTCGCCGAGCAGGCGGTAGCGGCCGATCGCGTCGACCGCGACCAGCTGGGTGTGGCCGCCCGACACCAGCAGCGCGACGAACGGCGGCGCCGGCCGGTCCTGCGGGTCGCCTTCCATCAGCGGCGCCAGCAGGTGGCCCTCCATGTGGTGCACCGCGACCGCCGGCACGTCCAGCGCCCACGCCAGCGCGCGCGCGACCCCGGCGCCGACCAGCAACGCGCCGACCAGGCCGGGGCCGGCGGTGTAGGCGACGCCGTCGAGTTCATCGACCGCCATCCCCGACTCGGCCAGGGTCTGCCGGATCAACGGCAGCAGCTTGCGTACATGGTCGCGGCTGGCCAGCTCCGGCACCACCCCGCCGTACTCGGCGTGCAGCGCGACCTGGCTGTACAGCGCATGGGCGCGCAGGCCGGCCTCCGTGTCGTACACGGCAACGCCGGTCTCGTCGCAACTGGTTTCGATACCGAGGACTTTCATGCAGTGGATATGGGCCCACCAGGACTCGAACCTGGAACCAAAGGATTATGAGTCCTCTGCTCTGACCATTGAGCTATAGGCCCGCAAGCGGGAGGCGATTGTAGCCCCGAAAACGACGAAGCCCCGCGCTGGGCGGGGCTTCGCGTGGTGCCGACGATCGCGGATCAGTCGATGTCGAGGAAGCTGCGCAGCTGCTCGGAGCGGCTCGGGTGGCGCAGCTTTCGCAGCGCCTTGGCCTCTATCTGGCGGATCCGCTCGCGGGTGACGTCGAACTGCTTGCCGACTTCCTCCAGCGTGTGGTCAGTGTTCATGTCGATGCCGAAGCGCATCCGCAGCACCTTGGCCTCGCGCGGAGTCAGCCCGGCGAGCACGTCGCGGACGGTCTCGGTCAGGTTGATGTCGGTGGTGGCGTCGACCGGGGACATCACGTTGGTGTCCTCGATGAAGTCGCCCAGGTGCGAGTCCTCGTCGTCGCCGATCGGGGTCTCCATGGAGATCGGCTCCTTGGCGATCTTCATGACCTTGCGGATCTTGTCCTCGGGCATGTCCATCTCCTTGGCCAGCTCCTCCGGCGTGGCCTCGCGGCCGTACTGCTGGAGCATCTGGCGGGAGATGCGGTTGAGCTTGTTGATCGTCTCGATCATGTGCACCGGGATGCGGATGGTGCGCGCCTGGTCGGCGATCGAGCGGGTGATGGCCTGGCGGATCCACCACGTCGCATAGGTCGAGAACTTGAAGCCGCGGCGATGCTCGAACTTGTCCACGGCCTTCATCAGGCCGATGTTGCCTTCCTGGATCAGGTCGAGGAACTGCAGGCCGCGGTTGGTGTACTTCTTGGCGATGGAGATCACCAGGCGCAGGTTGGCCTCGACCATCTCGCGCTTGGCCTTGCGTGCCTTGGCCTCGCCGTAGGCCATGGTGCGGCTGATCTCGCGCAGGTCCGACAGCGACAGGCGCATCGCCTGCTCGAGCGCGAGGGTCGCCTCCTGCTCGGCGATGATCTGGTCCTTGACGTCACGCAGGCCGGACGCCCACTTCTGCTTGCGCTTGAGCAGCTCGTCGACCCACTCCAGGTTGGTCTGGTTGCCGTCCCAGGAGCGGATGAAGTCCTTGCGCGGCATCTTGGCGACGCGGGTCGCCAGCTCGAGGATGCGGCGCTCGTGAAGCTTGATCTGCCCCACGGTGTCGCGCATGTTGCGCACCAGCACGTCGGTCAGCGGCAGCGGCAGCTTGAAGGTGACGAAGATCTCGGCCATGTCCTCGCGCAGCTTGACCACCGACTTGTGCGCCGGGCCGTGCTTGGCGTAGGCCTTCTCGAACTTGGCGTACAGCGCGCTCAGCGCCTCGAAGCGGACCTCGACCTCGGCCGGGTCGGGGCCGGTCGGGCCCTCGTCGGCGGCGCCGCCCTCGTCCTCGTCGTCATCGCCGTCCTCGTCGCCCTCGGCCTCGGCGTCGGCCTCCTCGGCCTTGTCCTCGGTCTCGGCGGTCACCGGCGAGGCGGCGACGGTCGGGTCCTCGAGCTGGTCGAGGAAGCCCACCAGCAGTTCGGCCAGGCGCTTCTTGCCGGCCTTGTGCAGCTCGTAGTCCTGCAGCACCAGGTCGATCGTGCCCGGGAACAGCGCCAGCGAGGCCTGGACCTGGTTCAGGCCCTCCTCGATGCGCTTGGCGATGGCGATCTCGCCCTCGCGGGTCAGCAGCTCGACCGTGCCCATCTCGCGCATGTACATGCGCACCGGGTCGGTGGTGCGGCCACCCTCGGCGTCGAGGCCGGTCAGCGCGGCGGCGGCTTCCTCGGCGGCGGTGTCGTCGACGTCGCGGCCGCTGCCGCTCTCGCCGGCCAGCAGCAGGGTCTCGGCGTCCGGCGCAACTTCGTGCACCTGGATGCCCATGCCGTTGATCATGCCGATGATGTCTTCGATCTGCTCCGGGTCGACGATGTCGTCGGGGAGGTGATCGTTGACCTCGGCATAGGTCAGGTAGCCCTGCTCAAGGCCCTTGCTGATCAGCTGCTTGATGTCGGACTGGGGGGCCTGACGTTCGTTGGCCATACGGCTGCGCCACCACGTTATTGGGGGGAAAGGAACCTTCTATTATACCAGCGGCCCCGCCCCCCTGCCTGAAACAGGCTCGGAGGGCTCAGGCGCGCAGCAGGAAGGTCACCGGGCCGTCGTTGACCAGGCTGATCACCATGTGGGCGCCGAAGCGGCCGGTTTCCACCCCTCCAACGTGTTTTTGCCGGCATGTTCGCAGCAACTGGTTGAACACCGGTTCAGCCTCGGCCGGCGCCGCGGCGGTGCTGAAGCCCGGCCGCATGCCGCTGGCGGTGTCGGCGGCGAGGGTGAACTGGCTGACCAGCAGCAGGCCGCCGCCGGTGTCGGCCAGGCCGAGGTTCATGCGCCCGCCGGCGTCGGCGAACACCCGGTAGCCGAGCAGGCGCTGGGCCATCCGCGCGACCTGGGCCTCGCCGTCGCCGGGCTCGATGCCGACCAGCGCCAGCAGGCCGGGGCCGATCGCACCGACGGTGTCGCCGTCGATGCGGACGCTGGCTTCGGTGACGCGCTGGATCAGGGCGAGCATCGGTGGCTCCTGGCGGGACGCCCGGCAGCCTAGTCGGCGTGGGCGGCCGATGCCAGCGCCGCAGCGGACGCGACGCGACGCGATGGCCGGACCGCGCCGCCGACCGCCCGACCGCACGCGTGCCATCGCTACACTGCCGCGATGACCCGCTTCGCCGCCTTCCTGCTGTACCTGCTCGCCGCACTCGTCGCCCGCCTGCCGTGGCGCTGGCTGGCCGGGCTGTCGCGCCGGCTGGCGGACCTGGCGATCGGGCGCGCCAGCCGCGAGTCGCGGATCGCCCTTCGCAACCTGGAACTGGTGCAACCCGACGCGCCGGCCGTGCAGCACGGGCTGCTGCGGCGCGAGGTGATGCACAGCACCGTGCTGCAGGTGTTCGAAACCCTGCGGCTGTGGACCCGCCCGCACGCCGACAACCTCGCGCTGATCCGCGAGGCGCACGGGGTCGAGCACCTCGATGCCGCGCTCGCCGCCGGCCGCGGGGTGATCGTCGCGGCGCCGCACTTCGGCAACTGGGAGCTGCTGAACCAGTGGCTGGCCTCGCGCACGCCGCTGGCGATCCTCTACGCGCCGCCGGAGTCCGCGGTCGGCGAGGCCTTCCTCAACCGGGTCCGCGCCGACGACGACGCGGGGCGCATCACCCAGGTCCGTGCCGACGGCGCCGGGGTGCGGCAGCTGTTCAAGCGGCTGGCGGCCGGTGGCGTGGTCGGCATCCTGCCCGACCAGCAGCCCAAGCGCGGCGACGGCGAGTTCGCGCCGTTCTTCGGCATCGAGGCGCTGACCATGACCCTGCTCGGCCGACTCGCCGCGCGCAGTGGCGCGACCGTGCTGATGGCCTGGTGCGAACGGATCGACGGCGACGGCGACCGCCCGGCATTCGCGCTGCACGTCGAACCGGCGCCGGCGGCGGTGTCCGACCCGGACCCGAAAGCCAGCGCCACCGCGCTCAACGCCGCGGTCGAGCGCATTGCCCGGCGCGACCCGGCGCAGTACCAGTGGACCTACAAGCGGTTCTCGTTGCGCCCGCCCGACAGCGGCGAGCAGAACCCGTACTGGCCGGACTGCTACTGAGCGTCCACCGCACTGCCCGGCCGCGCGGCGAGGCAGTACCCTCGGCAGCGGAGCCCCGGCACCGGGGCACGGGGAACCACATGCACGCGATGCCACCCGCCGGCGAGGCGGAGACACCGACCAACGAGCCGTCGTGGCAGCCACTGCCGCCACGGTCGCGGCCGTTGTTCCTGCTCGGCGCGGTCATCCCGCTGGCGATCGCCGGCGCGGTCGCCGGCAGCATGCTCGGGCTGGTGTCGGGCGCCGTGCTGGATCTCGCCCGCGGCACCACGGTGATCGCCGGCGTCGCCGTGCTCGCCACCGCCGGCGCGCTGTTCGGCCTGTGGCTCGGGGCCAAGCAGTACCTCCATACCGCGTGGCGGCTCGACGCGCAGGGGCTGGCGCTGCGCCGCGGCCGGCTGTGGCAGCGCGAGACGCGGGTGCCGGCCAGCCGCGTGCAGCACCTCGACATCAAGCGCGGCCCGCTGCAGCGCGGGCGCGAGCTGTCGACCCTGGTCGTGCACACCGCCGGCACCCGCCACAGTTCGGTGACCGTGCCCAACCTCGACGCCGCCGACGCCGAGCGCCTGCGCGACCGCCTCGGCCGCGCGCTCGACCACGACGATGACTGAGCCCGCGGCCGCCGCGCCCGCACCCGGCGGCACCGGCGCGCCGCAGGTCGAACCCGAGCGCCGGCTGCACCCGATGTCGTGGCTGTTCGTGCTGGTCGCCCAGCTCAGGCAGTTCATCGTGCCGCTGCTGGCGCTGCTGGTGTTCGGCCAGGGCGACCGCAACGAGTTGTGGCCGCTGATCGGCGTCGGCGTGCTCGCGCTGGTGTCGCTGTGGCAGTACTTCACCTACCGCTACGGCGTCGCCGACGACGCGCTGGTGGTGCGCAGCGGCCTGCTCGAGCGCAGCGTGCGGGTGATCCCGTTTGCCCGGATCCACAACGTCGCGCTGCAGCAATCGGTGCTGCACCGGCTGTTCGACGTGGCCGAGGTGCGGCTGGAGTCGGCCGGCGGCAAGAAGCCCGAGGCCGAGATGCGGGTGCTGCGACTGGACGACGCGCTCGCGCTGGAGGCACTGGTGCGACGACGCGGGCGCGCGGCGGCGGCAATGCCGGCCGGCACCGATGCCGCGACCGCGCTGCTGGAGCTGCCGACCGCCGAGGTGTTGCGGCTCGGGCTGGTGTCCAACCGCGGCCTGATCCTGGTCGGCGCGGCGTTCGCCGGCGTCTCGCAGTTCAACCGCGACCTGATCCCGCAGCTGTTCGAACGCTGGGGCGGCGCGCTGTTCGGCTGGGCCGGCGAGCACGGCTTCGGGCCGACCCAGTATCTGCTGGCCGGCGCCAGCCTGGTGCTGCTGGCGGTGCTGCTGTTGCGGCTGCTGTCGGTGGTGCTGGCGCTGCTGCAGTACCACGGCTTCCGGCTGAGCGAGCACGGCCGCCGGCTCACCGTCGAGCGCGGGCTGGCGGCGCGTTGGCGCACCAGCGCCTCGCGCCGGCGTATCCAGGCCTGGACCCTGCGCGAGGGGCTGATGCACCGCTGGCTGGGGCGCCGCTCGCTGGAAGTCGACACCGCCGTCGCCGAGGAGCAGAACCAGCAGCGCGCGCTGCGCGAGGTCGCGCCGATCGCCACGCCCGCGCGCTGCCGGGCGCTGATCGACCACCTGCTGCCGCGCGCCCGCTGGGACGCGCTGGAATGGCGGCCGGTGCCGCCACGCAGCTGGTGGCGGCGCTGGCTGCCGTCGATCCCGCTGACCGCACTGGCGGCCGCGGTGCTGGCGTGGCACTTCGGTGGCGTCGGCCTGCTGGCGCTGGCATGGCTGCCTTGGTCGGCCTTCGTCGCCCGCCGCCACGCCGCGCGCGCGGCCTGGGCGCTGGGGCCGGAGCTGGTGGCGGTACGCGAGGGCTGGCTGGCCCGGCACTGGCGCTTCGCCGAGCTCGACAAACTGCAGGCGCTGCACCTGGTGCGCTCGCCGCTGGACCGCCGCTGCGGCACCGCGACACTGTGGCTCGACACCGCCGGCGCCTCGCCGATGGCGCCGCCGCTGCGGCTGCGGTTCCTGCCGTTGGCCGAGGTCGAGGTGCTGTACGCGCGGCTGTCGCGCGAGGTGGCCCGGCGGCCGCTGCGCTGGTGACGCGGCGCCGGCTCAGCGGCCGCGCAGGCGGTCCAGCCCGGCGCGGTAGAACGCCTCGATCTGCGCCAGCTTCGATTCGATCCGGAACGCGTCCATCGGGTAGTCGACCCGCCGCTGGCCGCCACCGACCAGACGTTGCAGCGCCCGTGCCAGCGCGTCGGCGTCGTCGACCGGCACCAGCGGTGCCTGCAGTTGCGGCGACAGGTGGCGCGCGCCCTCGCTGGCGGTGGCGACGATCGGCAGGCCGGCCTGCATCGCCTCCAGCAGCACCAGCCCGAACGGCTCGCGCCGGGCGGCGCTGACGAAACCGTCGAACGCGGCGAGCCAGTCCTGCGGGCGCTCGGCAAAACCGGGCATCAGCACGTCGTCGCCGGCACGCTTGCGCAGCGCCTCCCACGCGCTGCCCTGGCCGACGATCGCCAGCCGCGTACCGGGCAGGCGTGCGCGCTCGAACGCGTCGACCAGCACGTCCAGCCCCTTGCCCGGCTCGGCCCGGCCCAGCGCGCCGACCAGGAAGGTGCCGTCGTCGATGCCGTGCCCGGCGCGCAGCCGCGCGCGCGCATCGGCCGACGGCTCGCGCGGCAGGGTCCAGTTGTCGATCTGCACCGTGCGCGCGCGCAGGTCCGGCGGGATGTCGGCCAGCTGCCACGGCGCGATCGCGATCAGGCCGTCCAGCGGCGCGTGCTGGCGCGGCTTGTAGGCGATGTGCAGGGTCGCCACGCGCAGGCAGCCCAGACCTTCCACGCCGTGCAGCGCGCGGCAGCCGCCACTCAGGTGGGCGTGGGCGACGTCCGGCCGCAGCCGCCGCAGCAAGCGCCGCGCGCGCCACGACGCCGCCAGGTCGCCGACCACTTCGACCTTCACCTTCGGATGCACCCGGTGCGCGATCGCGTCCGGGCGGTCGGCGGCGCCGGCGCGGCGCAGCACCAGGGTGACGTCGTGGCTGGCCGCCTGCGCGGCGGCCAGCTCCAGCGCGTGGCGCTCGCTGCCGGCGAAGCGGCTGGTCAACAACAGGTGGACGATGCGCATCAGGCCGGCCCCCAGTAGCGCAACCGCCGGCGCAGCTTGAGCTTGCGCCACGGGTCCAGCGGGCGGCGCTTCAGCGCGGACGTGCCGCCCTCGGCGAGGAAGCGGTCCACCGCCTCCAGGGTGCGCTCGCTCGACCGGCCGTCACGGTAGGGATGGATGCACTCGCCGAACTGGCGGATCGCCGCCATCAACTCCGGCGGACGCGACAGCGCGCGCTCGATCGCCGGCTCGAACTGCGCCGGGTCGTCGATGTCGATCAGCTGCGGCCCCGGCCGGCGATTGCGGAAGGTCACCACCGGCTTGCCGGTCAGCAGGAACTCACTGAGCGCCGAGGAGGTATCCGAGCACATCATGTCGACCTGGCCGAACAGGTCGAGGATGTTGTCGTCGTCGGCGAAGCGCAGGTGCTCGTTCTCCAGCGCGCGGTACATCGCGACGACCTCGGGGTCGGTTTTCGGGTGCAGGGTGACGATCCAGCGCCAGCGCCCGTCGCGCGACAGCCGCTTGACCTCGTCGTGCAGGGTGCGCGCGGCGCTCCACGACGGCGAGAAGGTCGAGTGGTACAGGATCACCGGCGTATCGCGCACCGGCGGCACCTGTTCCGGCAGGCCGGCGAGGAACGGATCGAGCTTGGGCCAGCCGGTCTCGATCACACGGAAGAAGCGGTGGCGTTCGGCCAGCGCCTGGAACGCGGCGGTGTCCTGCGGGCCGGTGGTGCAGTACAGGTCGAAGAACGGGCGGATGTAGATGTGCCGCGGCTTGCCGGCGTCGAACCCGTGGAAGGTCTGCACCTTCACCCCCGGGAAGAAGTGCGGCAGCGCGTTGCTGGAGGTGAAGATCGCGGTGGGATTCCACGCGCGTACCTGCTCCACCGTCACCAGCCGCTGCTCGTCTGCGGTGAGCTCGTCCGGCCCCTCGTCTTCGCGGCCGTCGAAGAACCACGCGACCTCGTCACCACGTGCGCGCGCGGCCGCCTGCAGCGGCCGGAGGATGCCCAGCGCGTAGCGTACCGAGCCGTACAGCAGATAGCGCTTCGGATCAGCCGTGGCGCCGGCGCCACGACGGCCGGTCATCGATCCAACCCGTGGCGCAGCAGCACATCGCGCGCGCTTTCGATCGACCCGGGGTTCCGGTGCATCTCGTAGTAGCGCAACCGCTTGTAGATCGCATAACTCGCGGCCACGTGGGCGACGATGAAGCCACGCCAGCCATCCAGGATCGCCAGGCGCAACAGCCAGTCCTTCAGAAAGGCGGCCAGATAGACCAGCGGCGCCATCCATATCCGCGGCGCACGCCCGCGCGCGTGCCAGTCGCGGCATTTCAACTCGGCGTAACGCAGTACCTTGAGCTGCTTGTGCGGCAGCGTCGGGTTATGGAGGTGATGGAAGGGCGCTTCGAACATTTCCGCCGCACCCTCGAAACGCAGCGACTCGTGTACCCGTGCGTCGGTCCAACGCGCACGTCCACGGTGGTAAAGGCGCTCCACCTTCTCGCCCACCATCGGTCGGTACCAGCGCATCGGGGCGCCCATGTACCAGGTGCTGCGGCGGAGAATTCCGACCGCGGCTCCGCTCTGGAGCATCGACGGCAACCTGGTTTCCAGTTCGGCCACCAGCGCCGGTTCGAGGAATTCGTCCGCATCCAGCACCAGTATCCAGTCGTGGGATGCCTGGGTACTGGCGAAGTTGCGTTGAGCACCGAACCCCAGCCAGTCCTGGTGGACCACGCGCGCTCCGTGGGCCTGGGCCACCGCCACGGTGTCATCGTCGCTGCCGCTGTCGACGACGAGCTTTTCGGACGCGAATGGCACGCTGTCCAGGCAGCGCGCGATGTTATTTGCCTCGTTGTGGGTGATAACCACAAGGCTGATGGGAAGATGTGACATGGCGGGATAGTAATCCGTCGCGCACTCCCGGATGGAGATCGCGCACTCCGAAACACCACCAGGCCGGGCCCGAACCGTTATCCGGCCTTGCGCAGGCGCGCGTAGAAGAAGCCGTCCATGCCGGCTTCGCCCGGCAGCCGCTGGCGGCCGGCGCCGCTGGCATGGCCGAAGCGCTCGTCCAGCGGCTCTGCGCGTGCATCGGCGGTGCGGGCGAGGAAGGCGTCGACCTGCGCGGCATTCTCGGCGGCGAGGATCGAGCAGGTCGCGTAGAGCAGCACGCCGCCGGGTGCGAGCGTGCGCCACAGGCTGTCGAGCAGGCCGGCCTGGGTGGCGGCCAGCTGCTCGAGGTCGGAGGCGCGGCGGTGCAGCAGGATGTCGGGCTGGCGACGGATGATGCCGGTCGCCGAGCACGGCGCGTCGAGCAGGATCGCGTCGAACGCGGTGCCATCCCACCATGCGTCGAGGTCGCAGCCGTCGGCGGCGTGCAGGGTCGCGCCGCCAAGGTGCAGGCGGTCCAGCGTGGCGGCGACCTGGCGCAGGCGGGCGGGGTCGATATCCAACGCGGTCAGCCGCAGCGACGGGTCGCGTTCGAGCAGGTGCGCGGCCTTGCCGCCGGGGGCGCTGCAGGCGTCGAGCACGCGCGCGCCGGCGGGTGCGGCGATCGCGTCGGCCACGAGCTGGGCGGCGCCGTCCTGCACCGACACCAGCCCGTCGGCAAAGCCCGGCAGGGTCGCGACCGGCACCGCGCTGGCCAGCCGCAGCGCATCGGGCAGGCCGTCGACGGCTTCGGGCTCCAGCCCGGCCTCGCGCAGGCGCGCGGCGTAGTCGTCGCGGCCGATCCGGCGGGTGTTGACCCGCAGCCACAGCGGTGGCGGCTGCTCGCTGGCGGCGAGGATCTCCGCTTCGCGTCCGGGCCAGTCGGCGGCGATCCGCTGCCGCAGCCACTGCGGCCACTGCGCGTGCGGCTCCGCAGCCGGCAGGCCCTCGCGCAGGGCGCGGCGCAGCAGCGCGTTGACCATGCCGGCCTGGTGCTGGCGGCCGAGCGCGCGCGCGGCCTCGACGGTCGCCGCGACCGCCGCGTGCGGCGGCAGACCGAGCGGGTCGAGCTGGGCGAAGCCGGCCATCAGCAGCGCGCGCAGTTCGCGGTCGCGCCGGGCCAGCGGCCGCGGCAGCCACGCCGCCAGCGCGGCGTCGTAACGGGCCGGCTGGCGCAGCACGGCAAGGCAGATCGCCTCGACCAGCGCGCGGTCGCGCGGATCGGGCAATGTTGGCAGCGCGGTCGCCAGTTCACCCTTGAGCGAGCGGCCGTTGTGCAGCACCGCATCGAGTACGCGCGCGGCGGTGGCCCGCGTCAGGGTGCCGGGGACCGGCTTCATGCGGTGCCGGCGGCGAGCAGCTCGCGCCGGCCGTTGAGGTAGTCGGCGGCGGCGACCGGCTTGCCGCCCTCGCGCTGCAGCGTCCGCACCCGCAGCGCGCCTTCGCCGCAGGCGATGTCGATGCCGTCGCGGCCGGCCAGCAGCACCGTGCCCGGCGCGCGCCCGTGGGCCAGCGGCAGCGCGGTGGCGGCATGGATGCGCACCCGCTCGCCGGCCAGCGGCGCCTCGGCCACCGGCCATGGATTGAATGCACGCACGGTGTCGGCCAGTTCGACCGCGGGCCGCGACCAGTCCAGCCGGGCCTCGGCCTTGTCGAGCTTGTGGGCGTAGGTGACGCCTTCGGCCGGCTGCGGCCGCGCCACCGGCAACAGGGTCGCGCGCAACAGGCCGAGGCCGTCGGCGAGCACCTGCGCGCCGAGTTCGGCAAGGCGGTCGTGCAGCTGGCCGCCGGTCTCCTCCGGCCCGATCGGGGTCGCCTGCGACAGCAGCACCGGGCCGGTGTCGAGGCCCTTTTCCATCCGCATCAGGCACACGCCGGTTTCGGCATCGCCGGCTTGGATCGCGCGCTGGATCGGGGCCGCGCCACGCCAGCGCGGCAGCAGCGAGGCGTGCACGTTCCAGCAGCCGTGCTCGGGGATGTCGAGCACCGCCTGCGGCAGGATCAGGCCGTAAGCGACCACCACCATCAGGTCGGGTTTCAGCGCCGCCAGCGCGTCGCGCGAGACCTGCGACCTGAAGTTCTCCGGCTGCAGCACTTCGATGCCCCGTGCCAGCGCCTCGCGCTTGACCGGCGACGGGGTGAGGCCGCGGCCGCGGCCGGCGGGGCGGTCGGGCTGGGTGTAGACGGCGACGATCTCCGCCTTGTTGGCGGCGGCGCGCAGGCAGGGGACGGCGAACTCGGGGGTGCCGGCAAAGACGATTCTCATGGCGCGCAATGCTACGCGAGGCAGCGCCCCGCGGCCGCGTTAGAGGTTGTCAGGCGGCGTTGCGGCGGGCCTTGGCGAGCTTCTTGCGCACCATCTCGCGCTTGAGCGGCGACAGGTAGTCGACGAACAGCTTGCCCAGCAGGTGGTCCATTTCGTGCTGCACGCAGACCGCCAGCAGGCCGTCGGCGCGCATCTCGAACGGCTGGCCATCGCGGCCGAGCGCCTTCACCGTGATCTCGTTGGCCCGGGTCACGTCGGCGAAGATCCCCGGCACCGACAGGCAACCCTCCTGGTAGACCTGCTCGCCGGCCCGCCCGGTGATTTCCGGGTTGATGAACACCAGCGGCTGGTTCTTCTCCTCGCTGATGTCGATCACCATGAAGCGCAGGTGCACGTCGACCTGGCTGGCCGCCAGGCCGATGCCGGGGGCGTCGTACATGGTCTCGAACATGTCGTCGAGCAGGCGCTGGAATTCCGGCGTCGCCACCCGGGCCGGGTCGACCGCCTCGGCGACGGTGCGCAGGCGCGGATCGGGGAATTCGAGGATCGGGAGCAGGGCCATGGCGGTCGAAATGGGGGCGTGGGTCACAACCACAAGCAGACAGGGGATTGTAACGCGGCAATCGGGGCCCGGACCCTTGCAATGGCGCGGTTCATCTGGGCTATAGTGCCGACGGCCCCCGTCAGATACTGACGCGCGGGCGCACCTGCAAGGGGAATCAGGTACACCGCCATGTTGAAACCGATCCGCGCGGCACTGACCGCCGCGATGCTGACCGTTGCCACCTTCGCGCTGGCCGCCGAGATCCGCGGCGACCATCCCGACACCTACGTGGTGAAGAAGGGCGACACCCTGTGGGACATCGCCGGCCGCTTCCTCGAGAAGCCCTGGCTGTGGCCGGAGATCTGGCAGGCCAACCCGCAGGTGCAGAACCCGCACCTTATCTATCCGGGCGACGTGCTGTCGCTGGCCTACCTCGACCGCGTGACCCTCGAGGAGGGTCCGCGCGAGCTGGAGCCGGTGACCGGCGTGCCGCTGGCGGAGATCGAGCCGTTCCTGAAGAACCTGCGCGTGGTGGATGCCTTCGAGCACCTGCCGCACGTGGTCGCGCTGGAGGAAGGCCGGATCCGCGGCAGCCTCGGTCAGGTCGCCTACGTCGAGGGCCTCGAAGGCGCCCAGCCCGGCCAGCGCTACCAGGTGGTGCGCCCGATCCAGCGTTACACCCGGCTGGACCGCACCGCCTGCTGCGACATCTTCCACAAGGACGACCTCGACTTCCGCGGCAAGCGCACGGTCGACTTCCAGCAGTTCTGGACCAACGCCACCGTGTCGGACAACGGCCACGAGCTGCTCGGCTTCGAGCTGATGCAGCAGAACGTCGGCACGGTGACCCGCGGCGAGGTCGGCGGCATCGAGGCCACCACCCTGCTGCTGGACGACAGCGGCCGCGAGGTACGGGTCGGCGACCGCCTGATCCCGGTCGAGGCGCAGCCGTACGACCTGCAGTTCTTCCCGCACCCGCCGAAGCAGCAGTTCGAGTACGGCCGTGCCCGCGTGCTGGCGGTGTCGGACATGCTGACCACCGGTGGCAATCGCGACGTGGTCGCGCTGTCGGTCGGTGCCCGCGACGGCGTCGACAACGGCACCGTGTTCTCCAGCTGGTCGGTCGGCGAGTCGGTGGTCGACCGGGTCGAGAACGGCCCGTGGGACCGCAGCGAGGACACCTTCGGCCGCTCCAGCAAGGTGCGCCTGCCGGACGAGTTCGCCGGCCACATGATGGTGTTCCGCACCTTCGACAAGGTCAGCTACGCGCTGGTGATGGACACCGTCCGCCCGGTCCGGGTCGGCCACGAGCTGAAGCACCCCGACGCGCCGTACTGACAGCCGGGGTTTTCCTACAGCGATACGCGATGGCGCCCGAGGGCGCCGTCGTCGTTTGTGGCCGATGCTGGGCGGATGCACCCTTCCGACCTGTTCCCGCCGCCGCCCGGCGCTGCCGCTGCGCCTTCCACCACTTGCACACCGCCCGCACCGTCCGACCCGGCCACCGACACCGCCGACGACCTCGACGCCCTGCTGCGGCTGGTCGCCTGCGGCGGTCCCGCCGA
>NZ_AVPT01000023.1 GCF_000768335.1 Lysobacter arseniciresistens ZS79 | reverse complement strand
AGCCCCAAAAGGGTTTACAAATATCCCCCTTAGCTTACCTTGAATATATGGAAAGCAAACACGCTGACCTACCTAATCAAGGAACAACGCAATGTTGAAAGTAGAAATCACAATCGAAGGCAACACCTGGTCAGATGTTGAACTGGCTATTGAAGAAGCCAAGCGTCGCATGATTGATCAAGGCCCATCATGGCTTGGTTTTGACGAGAACGACACCGGCAGCTTCCACTACGAAGTTGATGGCGACGAGGAAACGAACAGCGAAGAGGAGGACGAGGATTAACCAATACGGGCCCCGAAAGGGGCCCACCCCTCCCAAACTCCCCCGCTGATAAGGAACCTACCCATGAAAACAATCACTATTGAAGAATGCTACGGCGACTACACGAAGACCATCACCACCCATCGCGTGGACGACGCCGACAAAGCCATCGAGCGCGCCGTTGCCAAGCGCTACGGCCGCAAGGCGGTGCTACGAGTTGATAACGGCTTATGGGAGAACTACCCGCGCGTGAGGTTCGGGCAGATCTTCAAGCCATGCAAGGATGACAAGAACACATTGACCAGCATCACCTGGCGTGTGTGCGTCACCGTCAAATAACCCGGAGCCGAACCATGGACGCAAATTTCCTCGCACTGATCACACGCAGCTTGACGAATGCGCCGGTAGCCGGCGCAGATCCAGCGCGCACCGAGGAAGCAAGCAAGCTGCTAGGTGAGTTGGTCAAGCGCCATGGCAAGAACCGCGAGCAAAACCTACGGCGGCTTTCCAACTTGCTGCGGGATGGGGTGGACACGGAAGCGTTGAAGAATCCTTTCTTCGTGGCGCTGAACGGATCAGCGGCAAGTCGGATTGGCCCGCAGCTGTTCCAGCTCCTGGTCGAAGGAGGGTTGCGCCTTACCCCGCATGAAGCCGCAGTTGCAGCAGCGGGCCTGGGTAAAGCCCACTTGATCGTTAAAGAAGTGGCCCAAGGGCTCATGGCTTGGGAACGCTACTTTGATATCGCCGTTTCCTCTCTGGAACGAATACAGCTCGATGCGACAACGCCAGCCAACAACAAGAACACTACGGCCAGGAGGATCTAATGAACATTCATCCAGCTATCCGCGGAGCACTCACTTATGGCTTGCCACCTGGCTTGCTTGTTGCCCTGGCTGCCACGCAGTGGGGCGCGATGCCCGGTGAAGTCCTGGTGCTTGGGCTTGCCTTGGGCGCCGTGGCCGGCAGGTTCGTTTCCAAGCCGCAAGCCGCCAAGCCTGCGCCCGTGTTGATGTTGCCAGCGCCGAGGGTGGCAAAGCCGCCACGCGACAACTACTACTCGCCGACGCATTGCGTGTTCGGCAAGCGCCAGGGCGTCGAACTGTAATCCGCCTTTGCTCTTTCACGGGCCAACGGCCCATCAATCGCTTTTGCCCTTTGCCATTGATCCTTCAATTCATGGGTATACACACCTACCCATGAACTACCAAAGGATCCTAACGAGCTAAGGCCTTCGCTTCGCTGCGCGCCCATCCCTGGGCTTGCGCCCCTCTACTCGGCTTCTACGGTCAAGGGCCGCACAAGGCCCGTGTAGTCCCGCCCCGATGAAGCTGGGGCGCTCCGGCCCGCACCAGCCTTGCGCTACGCCTTCGGCGTCCTCCTTGACCGCGCCTCCTTGCGGGGCAGTGGGTTTGCCATGCAGAGCATCGCGGGGCGCTGCCCTGGGCAGGGCCAGTCAAGAAGAGGCGGAGGAGAGTGATGAACATGCTGACGAGGTATTGGGCCGAGACCTTCCGAAATGGTGGGATGAACGAGCAGGGCAATGGATTTGAGACCGGCATTGCCACCGGCCGGGCCAGGTGCCGTTGCTGCGGAGAGTTCATCACCAAGGGCGAGGAGGCGTTGGTGGGGTGGTTCGACTTCACGGGCAACTACGGATCCTGGACAAGTCAACGGATCTGGCTGCATCCGCACGACTGTGGAGCCAAATCATGAGGCGGCGGAACACCAAGGCAAGCCCGGTGCCGCCTGGGTTTGTCCGAAGAACAGGGCCGACGAGCTGCAGCGTCATGCCGCCAACGGGCGCGCATGTAGAAGACATGAGGAAGCTGCGGGTTGCCGGGCTTATCTATGCCGGCGTGCTGCCCTATGGAATGGACGTATCAATTGAATTGTGGGGAGAGTTCATCGAGAGAAACACCAGTCACAGCCTGCGAGACGAGGACTATTTACGTTTGGGTGACTACTTGCCCCCAGACGATGCTGCATCACTATTAAAGGCTATGGGACAGAACTACAACGGACCCGGGCAAGTTGCCAAAACCTATTCATGAGATCGAGGGAGATAAGACATGTTTAACAAAGACGATGTGGTGTTCACCTACTCCCGCGGCCAGGCGCTTGCCGATGGTGTCCTGGTCGATCTGACCGAGCAGGCCAAGGAGTATGGCTTCAAGGTGCCGTTTGCATGCACCGAAGGGGTGTGGAACACCGTGAAGTGGGACGAGTTTGACAGTGAGTGCAAGCCGGGGCTGGGGCAGTCCACCGATGGCCGATTGCATGACCTGTTGACCCTGGCATTCCAGGCAGCACGGGAAACCGAAGGTAACCGGGCGCAGTTCCCGGTCTTGATGGTGCCCAAGGCAGGAGCAGGAGAAGCGGCCAAACCCGTGCAGTTCCACATGGTCATTGGACCTGGGGATGATGCGGCGCCCGTGTGCACCTTGATGTTGATCGGCGAAGACTAGATTGAATACCTGATAGGTGCTGTCTGCGTTGCGCCTTGCGCTGGAATGTGCCTTTGGCAACATTCAACGCTGACAGAACCAAAGAGAACCATGAAGCCCTGGCAGAAATGCCGGGGCTTTTTCTTTTGTGGGGTGGGTATATCAAGGGGGTTGCAAATACTTTGAAAATAGTTGCTGAAAAAGTATTGACAACTTTGCACGTTGCCTTTGAATGAATACATGGAGATAAGAAACCTATTTCCTAATCCCCCAACGCAAAGGAAACAACGCATGAAAACCCACACCTACAACCATTCCAGCAACAAGTTTTCCAACCAGTTCGCCGCTCCAACCCTTGACGAATTGGAAAGCCCCCGGGCCCTGGCGAAGAACAAGCGCATCGCCCGCCTGGCCGGCAAGCAGCGCGACAAGGAACGCCGCATGGAAATGCAGATGGCAAAGCGCCACCGGGCCGAAGGCCAGCTGTCATGGGCGTAATCGAGAACAACAAGACGCCGGGGCCATTCTGGTCCCTTGCAGCAATCGCGGTCTTGGTGGTGTTTGCTTTCAGCTACGCCGAGATCCTGGGCAACATTCTTTAAGGAGGAAAAACAATGCATGAGTTCATCTATCACCTAGCTACCGGCTTAACCATCATTCTCGCAGTTCTATTCCTGACGGCTCCACTATATGTCTTCATGTATTTGGAGGAGCGAGGAACATTCGTGAAGCCAATTTATGGAGTGCCGTTCTTGCTGGTTGTATGGCTTCCATTCGCTTATGCCGTTCTCAATTCACTTGCCAAGTGAGTCTTAACATGGAAATCACGATCACTACCCAACCCGCCGCAATCCAAGTCGTCCCATTCAATGGCCAACTTGCCGTCATCGTTGATCCACGACAGATCCTGGCCAACCCCAATGGTCCCGACATGGTGGCCGAAGTCATTCGGGCGCTGGGCGCCGGCCGAGGCAATGAAGTGTTGATCTACGGCGGTTGCATCCGCGATGCCCTGGAACACTCGCTGGCTCAGATCCGGGAGGGCGAGACCTTCATGTTCTGCCAGCCCGAATGTCGCAATGAGAATGAGGTGGTCCATTGAAGACCTTGGAAAACCTCTACATCCGCTTGCACCAGTCAACGCTTGCCAATTGCATCTTGGCGATCGGTTTGATCTTGGTTATCCAATTCTCCCCCTGATTACGAGGAACCTATGAATTCTGCTAACAACTACCAGACAATCCTTGAACAAGCCGGCATGCGCAGTGTGCAGGCCTACTCGGTGGCTCATACGCTTGCCGAAGCCATCAAGTCTTCCAACCGCAAGCTCATCGACCTCACCATTCGGCGCGAGATCCAAGCCAACAAGAACGATGTGGTGAAAGCGGCCTTGAAGCAAGTTGGGAAGATGGCCGACCAGGAGCGCGTTGGGAAGATCGTCAACCGGCTCATCGAAGCGGTGCAGACGGCCAACCCCGAGCAACTGCGGGAAGCGATCGCCTGGCAAGCCAAGCTGATCGACAAGGAACAAGACGAGCTTGCGGCGCGGCTGGATACGGCTATTGCGAGCCGGCGCGGCGAGGAAAGGGAAGAGGCTTGCAGCTTGCTGGGTCGCTCGCGCAAGACCTATGTCGATGACGGGCTGGTCAGCTGCATGGGCATCACTGCTTTGCATGTGGCCTGCGGCAACTATGTGCTTCACAAGGAGCACCGGGCCCAGTTCAACGAGATGATCCGGGACTTGCTGGAAGCAGGCGCGAACCCGTGCCGCGCGGCAGGCCGGAAGGTAGCCAACCGTGCAGGGCACTGGGTGGAAGTGGATCCGGGCAAGACCGTTTCAGAAATCTGCCGAGGCAACATGCCGCCAGCGTTGACTGACTACTTTTCAAGCCAGGTGGCCGAGCCGGTGGTGAACCATCGCTCTGAGAACCAGATGGTGGACAAGCGTAGTGAGCGGATCAAGGAAGCCTACGCGAATAGCATGAAGGACTATGAGTCGAGCATGGAAGAGCTGGACGAGTATTTCGGAGTTGCTGCTTAAATTGGATCTGTCAGCCTAGGAACACTTGCGCAGGTTGAAGATTGCCTTTTGATGATGGGTATACACACATATCCATTCCAAGAGGGAAGACATGCGCTTATGCATCTACAACGCAAAAGGCGGCAGTGGCCGCACGACTACCTGTTTGAACCTGGCTGGCTTCTACGCCCAGTCTGATGCACGCGTCCTTGTGTGTGATCGAGATCCCCAAGGTTCCGCGCTCGCATGGTCTGCACTACCTGGCGAAAAACCCTTCACCGTTGGCTGCGGCAGGTCCCGCGGGTTTGATATCGAGCTGATCGACATGCCGCCCAGCTTGCCAGCCAATGGCTTGCTGCCAGAGGCGGATCTATACGTGGTGCCCACCTTGCTCGATGGCGTGTCCTTCGTGGTCTTCCTGCGAACCATGCAGCTCATCGAAGAGCGGGGCTTGCCCCATGTTGTCGTTGCCAACCGGTTCAACCCTAAACGCGCCGAGCACCGCGCCCGATTGGAAAACAAGCACCTGCACAACGCTGTCATCTTCCCAGAGCGCGCCGCATTCGCCAGCTACTACGCCCAGGGCAAGACCCTGTTTGAGATGACTGGCCCCTACTTGAAGGCGGCCAGGAACGATATCGAGCGCCTGGCTTGTGCCATCGAACAGTCCACGAAACCCACCGGAGACCAGCTATGACCATGAAGAAATCCAACGCTGGCCAGTTTGATTTAAGCCGAGCCGTCGCCCGAGTTCATCCGCACCGATTGAGTAGCGGTGAACCCTTGGACCGCAGTGACGTCGACCCCGACTTGCTATGTGCCGCGGGCGATTGCTCCACGCGGGCGAGCTTCTTTGACTTCGATGAGAGCCGGGAGCCCTTTGAGCGCGACGGGCGAACCGTCTTGCTTTCAATGGGCAAGCGAGCGTTGCTTCATGACTATCGGAACCTGGACAACGAGCGGGCACACCGCGCTGTCATCACTATTCCGCCGAAGGTGAGAGACAACCTGCGGGATCTGTTCGGGGTCGATGGGGATGATGAAGTGATGATCACCACCACGCTTGTGGCCCTGGCTGACTATGCAGCTATGGTCTTGAAGAGAGAGGGAGCGAGGTTGCACATCGAGCCGGCAACTGACGATCGAGCCGAAGAGCGCAAGCACTTGCGCCGGCAGATTAGCGAGGCCGCGGGGCGCTCACGCTGATCTATTAGGCCGTTCAATGCCCAACGCCTGGGCCTTCAACTCCATGACTTCCCTGGAACGCTCACGCATGTAATCAATCGGGATGAGCGGCGGGTCCTGGGTCTTGCGGACCTTCACCAGCTCCCGGTAGGCCTCCCAAGCCATCTCATATTCGCGCCACAAGTTCTCCTTGCGTAGCTCATCCATGCGCGCGGCTTCTTCTTCTTTCTTCCTAGCCAGGCGCTTGCGCTTCCAGACCGCCTGGGAATTTTCAGAGAGGACGACAGGTGGGGACGGGGCGATATCCCGATATCTGCGGGAGTGGCGGCGGGCCAGATCGTTGACCTTTTGGAAGCGGCGAACCCAACAGTGGCGCCAGTCATCGGGGTCAAGATTGGGAGGTGGCAGGTTGTCGATATGTAGAGGAATGACCAGGCCGTGATGTTCGATGAGGGCCCAGATTGCATCGAGGAAGCGGGAGGCGGGGAGCTTGAAACATGCCACCTTGATATTGCCCACGGGCTCGCCTTGGAAGGTCCAACGAAGTAAGCCAGCGGGACCTTGCTTGTCCAGTTGTTCTCCATTTCGGATGCGCCAGCCTATCCATGCGTTATCACCAGAGGCGAACGCAAAGACGCGAAAGCGAGGATTGCTGAACCTGTTTGCCAAGTGATCAAGCACCTTCTTCTTGGCGGAGAACCGACCGTGAGGGGTCAGATGATTGCTTGCCATGAACAACATCTTCGTGCGCATGGTCAGCAGGGCAGCCCGGTTTCCGTCTGGAATTTCGGACAATCGAGGCCAGGCCACCAGGTCGCTATGAAACTTTGATATCGCGCATGACGCGCAGGCCAGCACCCGGTTCGCCTCAATCGCTGGGCCACCCAGATGAACCGGAACAAGGTAGGACAGCATTGCTTCCCTGGACTTCGCGCCGGTCAAATCCTTCGCGCAGTAGGCACACGAGGTTCTAACCGATGAATGCAAAGTTGCCCGCTGCCAGGGTTCGTGGTGAACGCGAACGGCGCGGTCAGCAGCAGCCAAGGCTTGCAGGACAAGTGGGGTCAGGGCGACTTCGGGAAGTGCGGGGGTGGCTTGAAAACTGTCCAATGGTTCCTCTTGTTGGGTTGAGACGAGTGGGCCGAGCTGGTGAGACGAAGTGGAGCTGGTGGAGCTAGGGCAGTGGTGCAAGTGGCAAGTGCGGAAGAGCAAAGCGGACGAGCCGTGGTGGAGCACAGGGGAGCTTGCGAAGTTCAAAAGCGGGCTTGCCCTTGGCCTTGGTTCCAGTAAAGCAGGAACCTGGCTGTGGGCAAGAGGGCCATCGGCAGAGCGAAAAGCAGAACTTTGCCCCTTTGAGTTTCCTCGTCCTTCCAAGCGAACAGCAGCTGGGGGCGGCGAGGGGGTGGGGCATACACAACACGCACCGTTGGTGGTGTAGAGCACGGGCCCTTGTCGGGCCCCTTGTTGTGTCCAAAGCAAGGAAACATGCGGTGTTTGGAACGTGTCCGCGCGACGTGCCCGCATTCGGGTCCTAAATCATTCATATACGCATGTTTTCCAGGGGAAACAGCTCGGGCCCCCTTGCGCTCGCCTAGTTCCCGGTTATCTCTGAAAGGGATCGAGATAACGGAGACAGAATTTTGTCGAAAGTTCGGAAAGGGTTTGATATCGAGAAGGCCGACTTGGATGAAGCCAAGGCGCGGGCGGATGCCATGGGAATTTCCCTGTTCCGCTATCTGCAGTTGGCAGTCAAGGAGAAGAACGAGGGTGCCGGATCGCTTGATCTGTTGCAGGCAATGGAAGACCGGTTGTTGAAGCAGCTCGATCGGATGCGCAGCGACATGGACCGGCTACGCGTTGAGTTGCGAGACGACAACGACGCCATGAGTGAGCAACTGCGCGAGCAAAACCAACAGTTCTTGCTGACCACCCATTCCCAGCTTCAAGGGTTCATTGGGATGTTGGGCGAGACATTGGGCCCTGACACCCCATGGTCTCCCGACAATTCCGGCATTCCCGATACCTATTAATCAAGGTCGCTTGCGCTCAACGCGTTTGGCCTTTTCATAAACATATCTACTTCAAAAGGAGGCACCCATGAAAACCAAAATCACCCTCATCACTGCCGGCATCGTCTTTGCACTGTCAGCTACTTCCGCCCAGGCAGGCGTTAGGGACTGGTTCAAGAAGAAGGACAAGCCCGAGGTCGCCGAAGTTTCCCCGGCCGAGTTCGCCGACTGCAAATATTTCTTGCTTGACGAGAAGAACGGCAAGGTTGCACTGACGCCTGCGAACGCCCAGAAGTCAGTTCGCTGCCACGAGATCGTTGACGCCGGCAATGCTGACGCGAAGACCTTGGAGACGGTTGAAGTCGAAGGTAGACGAGAGGCTGCGCCAAAGGTGGATCAGGCCAAGGCAAAGAAAAGTGGTCGCATCGGCGCAATGATCGGCGGCTTGGTGGGTGGGGCACTCGGTATTGACCCCAGGGCCATACCAGCCGTGATGGCTGTTGGCGGGATGGTGGGTGAGGAAGTCTCTATCCGGAACCAGATGAAAGACGCGAGGGAACTGGAAGCCGCGGCAAACGCTGCCGGCATGAAGGCGACCGTTCACACCCAGCAAGAGCGGGTGAAGGGCAAGAATGTTGAAAAGCTGAAAGGCATGTCGATTGACTACAAGCCGGCCGACATGCAGCCCATGACCAAAGAGACGCGCGCCCTGATGGAGCGGATTGCCGGTATGGCTTCCAAATCCAAAGCCAACCTGGTCTTCATTCTTGAAGGTGAGGCAGATGCTTGCCAGGTGCCGTTGAACTTCCTGCGGGGCCAGCCCGACATGAGCCGTCACACGGTCATCGACAAGTGCGGGTCAGGGGGGAACACCATCACCATCGCCCCACAAGCGGACTAACAACACCTGGGCCAGTTGGAGGGCTGGCCCACAAGTAAGGAGGAACCATGACTGACGAAAGCAAGATGACGATGGCCGAGCGGGTGCGACTGGCGAAGGCCAAGGTTGCAGCCGAGGGTGGACCGAAGATTGTCGATGAGCCCAAGCGACCGTCGAACATGTATGCCGAGGACGAAACCAAGATCGTCTCCGACAGCACCGTTGCCAAGGCCAAGGTAGCCGGCAAGTTCGCGGCCATGGCGGGCAAGTCTCTGGTCGAGAAGAGCAAGGAGGCAGCGGAGGTGGCAGCTGCCAAAGCCAAGGCGGCGCTTGCCAAGCGTGAAGCCCGGAATAAGGAAGAGGCGGAACTCGCAGCAGCGCGGGTAGCCAAAATGGCAGCAGACAAGGAAGCCGAGCTTCTTGCAGAGCAAGCTCGGCTTGCGGAAGTCGAAGCGGGTCCAGCTGAGCCAGTTGTGCCGTTGGCGGACAATGAGCATGCGCAGGAAGCTCACGAAGAGATTGACCAAGCAATCGATGAGACGTTCGATCAAGCAGTCGAGGTCAAGCAGGTTTCAGCTGCCGACGACGAAAGCCTGGATGCAGTGAATGAGGAAGTTCCGCTTGCACCTGCGGCACCAACTGCAAAGGTTTCTGCCGAATCTGTGCACCAGGCTGTTGCGCCTGCCGCCCAGTATTCCTCTGACGCTCCGGTCAAGATGCAAGGCAAGCGCAATCTGTTGATCATTGTTGGCGCCATTCTGATTGCCTCAATCTTGGGGGGAGCCTACTGGTTCACCCAGCAAACAGATGCGCCGAGCCAGGCACCAACAGAAGCGCCAGCTGACGTCATCGAGGCTCCAACTTCTGTTGAGGTGAAGGTCAACGCAAAGCCTGCGCCTTCCATCCAGGTGGAGCCCGTTGCCGTGCAAGAACAGCCGGACATGTTGGAACCGGCAGGTGAAACGCCAACGGATCCCGTTGCGTCCAATGCGACAAGCGAAGCTGTTGAAGACTCGGTGGCGGTGATTGAAGAGCCAAAAATTGAAACCAAGCCCGTTCCATCTCCGGCCGCTGTTGCTCCAAAGGCTGCCCCATCGCCTAAGCCAGTTGCACCGAAACCCAAGGTTGCCCGTCCGACACCGGCGAAACCAAAGGCCGCGCCAGTGCCGCAGGAGCCAACTTGGCAGGACGAGGCAATGGCCGAGTTGGACGCGTTTGAGAAACAACTAGGGGGTTAATGCTCCACATGAAACAAGGGCCCATCGCGGGCCCTTTTTTCTAGTTACGGCCCTTGCGCTCATCCGCTTTTGCCTTTTGATGGGTATGCAGACATACCCAAAAGGAGGCGCACCAGTGTTGCTTGAAAAAATTTACTTGCAGTATGAAAAGAAGCGCAAGCCAATCTTCGGCTCGCGGCTTTCAGATGCGTTGGGTCGGTGGTTCATTGGAACACCACAATCACTTGGCATGGAAGAAATACGCGAAGACCTGGCGCAAAGTTTCTACATGCACCGCGTTGATCGCATTCCACCCGAAGATAAAGAAGGGTTCAAGGAGTGGCAAAACCAGAGCATCCAGGCGACGCAGGTTCGCGAAACCATACGCCCCCTCGTTGCACGCGCTGCGTTTTACAGCGCCGTGGTATCGGTCATGGTCCTAATTGGCAGCAGCATGGTGGTCAACAAGATCACTGGTGGGGAAACGCTGACAAATCAAGTCGTGAGCCAGGCCATGGAAGCATCGGTGGAACCGGTAGCTGCGATTACGCGTGAAAATTGTGAGATGTGGATGGAGCAAGACATGGTCGGGACACTAGATCCATCCACATTGCCGCCAGGTGCCAAGAATGAGTGTCCGAAACTAATCCAAGGAGGTAATTAATGTTCATGCCAACCGTGTGGAACATCGTGGACGGCGTAGACGCCTCCGGAAAGTTCATCAATCGTATCTTTAAGCGTAAGTCTAAGGGTGAGCAAGAAAGCTATTCATCCAAAGATGAAGCAGTCAAAGCGGCTAGGGCCAACTTCGATAACATCGTCAACGGTAGCGATATCCACGATCTGCTGCTTGCGAGGAAGCTCGTGGGCGTCAAGGAAAGCGAAGCGGAAGAGTTGGTCCGCCTTGGAGCAGATTACAACGCCGAAAAGAACGAGTGGTTCGTTCCCATGACGATCAAGAACCTGGATCCGTTCAAGAAGTGGTGGCCGGAAATCCCGATTGATCTGCGCCACCGCGAACCTCGCATGATCCAGACCAAGATGGGCAAGTCCATTGAAGGCTATGTGCTCCCTGAGGACAGGATCAAGGGTGGAGACAGCCTGGCAACGCCGCTTCTGTATGCAGCCTTCCCGGCGCTTTCAGCACTGACTTACGTCTTGCTCAACATCCACTTGGTGATGGGTGCATTGTCTTCACTGCTCATCATCCCGTTCCTGGTTGCGCTTTGCCAAGGGGAAGGGGTTAAGGAGGGGGTGTGGAGCTTGATCAAATACTACCTCGGGCCAATGTTGCTCGCGGCTGTCATCGGCACGCTGTCAGGTGTAGGTAGTGTTATGGGCGGCCTGGTCATGATGATTCCCGTGGCTGGACCGTCTCTCGCCGGCATGGCATCTGGCGGACTAACGACTGTTACCATGACCGCGTTCGCCTTGATCATCCCGATTGCGATCATTGTGTTTCTATCAATGATGGTTTCTGAACTGGTTGTGGGTGAGGACAAAGAAACAGGCGTCGTGATCGGAGGCTTCGGTCAGCGCGTCAAACATGCCATCAAGTGGGCGGCCATCTGGGCGGCCATCATTGCCATTTCAGGCTTGCTGCCCGATGGCATGATGGCTGCCGCGGCCTACATTGCTGCCTGTTTTGCTCCTATGACCTACTCCGAGCGCGACTTCATTGCTCGTGCGCAAGATCTGGAAGAGCAAGGAACGGCTTACAACCTGGCCGCGGCCAATGAAGGTCCTCTTGGCATCACCAACACTGTTCGCCAAGAGCAGCTCAAAGCAGCTATCAAAGACACTTCACCGATCATCATCTTGGGTATCGCCAGTGGCAACCAGGCCAAGCGACAGTATGCCTATGGTCCCGACCGTGGGGCGCCCATGGTGTTGTCTTGCAATGACTTCTCCATGCACTTCTTGGGCTTTGGCGATACAGGTAAAGGTAAGACCACCAACATGGCCCGGCCCATTGCCTTGCAGTATCGTGCAGGTATGTTTGGCGGTGCACTCATCCGAGACGGCAAGGGAACGCTAGCAGGTGAGTTGCGTCAGATCATCGATTTGATGATTGAGCCCGGTATTCCATTGGCCTTGCTGGAAGGATTGGACGCTGAGGGTGTTGCCATTGCACTGAACTCTTTTGGCAATAAAGCCGCCAAAGATCCAACCTGGGAGCAGCAAGCTGACCAGTTCATCGAGCATGCAACCACGATCCATGAGGCTTTGGTTAAGCACGAGCCGTTCTACAAAGAGTTGGCAATCCGCCAGGCCAGATCACTGGAAAACCAACTGACCTACTTGCAGATGGAAATTACCAAGCGATACGCAAGGGGACAGGATGTTTCTGATGCGCGTAAGGCATTCGCAGAAATTAAGCTGCGCAAAGACAACTGGGTTGCAGTGCGTGATCGCGAACGCAAGTATCTTTGGAATGTTGACACACTGATCCGTGTGGTCGAGGCTTTGACTGATTGCCGCGTCGTGGACGGGGTGCCATCGGTTGGTCCTGCGTTTTCGGTAATGGCGTCAGAGCTTGGTTACAACGCTCAGCAAGCCAGGGTCAAGGAGTGCCCAGAGAGTATTTACTCCGAGCTTAGAGGTTACAGTCAAATTAACCGTTCTCTTGCCTATGTGTTCGCTCCGAGCTGGGTTGGACTAGCTCCTGAAACCCGCACGAGCATCATCATGAACGTCACCCGGCGCATCAATCCACTTGTCCGTGGTAAGCATTTGAAGGACAAGGACGGAACGCCTTGGTATATCCTGGAAAAGGGCGCGGATGTGGAACAGGCCTTGCGAGGGAAGTTCGTAGGCATCAACCTGCCCAAGATTGACCACGGTATCGCCGCGGATGTTATTCAAGCCCTGGTTGTTCAGCGCATCTATACGGGGGTTAAGAAGCGTGCGCCGTTCGGAAACAAGTGGCACAAGGAATTCCCCGATCAGCGCCCGATGATGGACATTTGCGACGAGTGTCAGCTTGTGGTGGGTGAGAAGGAGCTTGACATGGCTCCGATCGCCAGGCAATTGGGGCTGATGATGGTCATGTTCACGCAGAGCTACGAGAACTTGTGGGTGCAGTTCGATGACCAGTATAAGGCGATGAAGTTCGCCAACACCTTCCAGAACATTGTGGCCCTGGGTGCGTCGGATCTTACCTATGAGTATCTGACCAAGCGGTTTGGGTTGGTGCGGAAGCTCGAACAGCCTTCGTATCAAGCAGGCCTGAACTACCAGATGGCGGCAAGGGATTGGAAGAACCGGCCGTTGAACGATCTCAACCATCCTAACCGCGCGGTCATGCGCCGGTTTGAGCTGTTGGGCGCTGGCAAGGTCGAAGCAACGGCGCAAGACAAAGAAAGCGTTGGCTGGAAGGGTCATCAGACCAAGCGCAAGGGTGAACATTCTGTCCAGCAGGTGTCTACGGTTGATCGAAAGGTAGGCACCAAGTTCGGTGAGTTCCCATTGTTTGGAGCGTCCAGTTTCAACGAGGAGCTGAAACAGCGTGGTGTAGCCGTGGTGTATCTCAATCGGGCAGGTGGCCCTCGCGCAGATACTGCGTCGATGAACTTCGTATCCGATGAGGTGTTGGACCTGATTGAAGAAAACCCAGATAAGTGGCTTGCCAGAATCGCTATCGGGACCCAGATGGGCGAAACGATCAATCATACCGTTTCGAAATACTGATCGCCTTTCCAGACCCCTTAAAGCCCCCTTCGCCGGGGGCTTTTTTTATCCGCACCCCTTGCGCCCATGGACATTTGTGGGATGTTGGAGATGTAGATATTCCACTTCAACGGAGACCCATGCTATGAGCAATGAACGCAAATACGATCCGCAAACCCAAGAGTATTTGGATCGAGCCAGTCTAAATACCGAGCGTAAAGCGGTGAACCAGGGCGATCGCGAGCAGTTCGATGCCGTCCGGGATCAAGAGTTTCGCGAGAAGATGAAACAAAGCGACGACCCGAAGGACCAAGAGTGGGTCAAGCTGGACGAGGAAGCCCAGAAGAAGGAAGCACAGATAGGGGAATACGAGACCACGATCGACAAGCGAAAGAACATGGGATCGGATATCTACGAGATGGAACAGCAGCTCACCGAAGCCCAGGATAGCCGAGATGCCCATATTGCTTCCGGTCGGCCTAGCATTTTCCAAAAAGAAGACCGGCAAGCCTGGGACATGGCCAAGGCCAAGTATGAGGGCGAAGTGGGTTCTTACCAAAAATCCCTGTTGGAGATGGCGCGCAAGTCTTCACCTGAACGCATCGGTGAGTTGCAAGGGCGCATGGAAGCCAAGCAAGGTGAGCTTGAAGAGTTGGTGGCTGAGCGCCAGGGCATTGCCAAGCTGCCAAGTGAATCCAACAGCCTCACCATGACAGACAGGATTGAGCAGTCAAGGGAAAGCTGGTCGCCAAGCTATGACGAGGCGAAGCGTCAGTCGGGAAACGGGCAAGGGCTGGTGCAGGAGGCAAGAAGTCACCAGTCCGATGGAACGGAGGCCGGGACAAGACTCCAGCCTAACTATGCCAAGGCCGCAGAAACTCAGGAAGACCGGGACTTCGTGAAGCAGTTGGAAGCTGACCAGTTGGCCGCTCACCAACAGTTGGGTCATGTCCCGTCTGATGCTGAAATGCAGACCTTTATCGCCCAGCGCCAGGCGCAGGAAGCCACAGCAGCGAAGCAGGGTGGCGTTCAGGCGGAGAACCAGCACGAGGATGCGAACTTCGAACACGCCAAGGCGACAGCGCAGAAGGTGTCCAATGAAGCGAACCAACCCAAGGGGACTACTTTCGAAGACAAGACTGAAAAGAACGAGCAAACCCAGAACCAGTTCCATCAACAAGTGCAACAACGCCGCAACGCGCAATCCCAGTAAGCAGTCAAAGCCTGCCGCTTCAAACGAGAGAGCCCTTCGGGGCTCTTTCTTTTTGCGTGAGTTAGGTCAAGTTTCCGCTTTATTGGGTTGCGTTTACAAATATATGCCTTTTCATAATTACATGGGTATCCACACATACCCATGAATACAACCAACCCAGACGCCACCGGAGGAAGGCGTTGCAATTAAGGAGGCCCCATCCATGAAACTATCTGCTTTGCTACTGTCTCTGATCTGCTTGCCTGGCTTTGCCTATGCTGCCGGCGCAGGAGATTTTGAAGATATCTCACCAACACTCAAACCCGCGGTGGCCGAGCGCGCTGCCAGCGCCATTCTTTGTGCCGAAGATGCCGGCGAGGAAGTGGACAAGCTCATTGTCGTGGACATGGGCATGAAGAGCACTGACAAGCGCATGTGGGCCTACGACTTGTCAGGCGAGAAGCCCAAGCTCATCTTGAACGCCCTGGTGGCCCATGGGTCAGGATCTGATCGCAACGGCGACGGTCGAGCAGACAAGTTTTCCAACACGCCCAACTCCCACATGACCAGCCTTGGTCTTTACAAGATCGCAGAGGCCTATCACGGGAAGAATGGACTGTCTCGCAAGCTCGATGGACTGTTCAAGCGGTTCAACTCCAACGCCCGCGACAGGGCAGTAGTCATGCATCCGTCTGGCTATGTCAATCCTGGACATGTCGGACGCAGCCAAGGCTGTCCCGCGGTCAACCAAAAAACCATGGACGCCTTGGAGCGCGCTGGCTTGAACAACGCAGTGCTATGGATTGACGGCCCCGACCAGGCCTTGGCCGACGAGCTGGCTGCCTGCGCTGCCAAGCGTGAAGAAGCCATGCGCGCCGAGCTTGTGGCACTGATGGACAAATATGTGCCAAGCCACACACCCAATCACTGGGCAGGACTTGAAGGCATCGCGGTGCAAAACGCCGAGTTGCCGAGCTACCAGGACCCGTTCTCGCCGGTTCTTGGATGGGAGTGGAACAAGCACGGCGTTGGTCAGAGCATTCCGGTTGAACTCGATGAAGCGCCCACCCTTGATACTGCGTTCCAGGTGGTAGCTTCGATTTGCAGGGTGAGCACCGATTTGAATGACTTTGTTTGCATGAACCAGCCCGTCGCTCACGACTTTCATCGCAAATGGTTGCGCCTGGACAGTTTGCCTTTACAACGAAGGGATGAAGAATATTCAACCCCAGGAAACCATCTACGAACAACTGCACAAGCAGCTGACCGATCTTGGCGTTCATGACGCCGTAGATCTAGCTGATCGCATCAAGCTCGATATCGACCCCGAGGCGCCACCACTGCACCCGCTGCAGCTGTTGCACTTGGCCTATGTGAAAGCCAAGGAACCCATCGGAGGCGAGGACGGCTTTGGCGACCTCACCTGGCGCATTTCCTGCCCACGCGGCCTGCCTCATTTCACTGTTGAGATGGAGCGCGACAACGAACCCATGCGCTTCGCAGCCAAGCTTCCCTTTACGCCGGAAAGCGTGGAGCGGGATTTCGATGTGGAAGGCCCCGAAGAAGACTATTCGGCCATGGTGTGGGACTACATCGAGCAACAAGACGATGAGGACCGAGCCAGCATTTGGGAGGGAGTGGCGCAAGACTGCAATGACTATCTGGAATGCTTGCACCAGGCCGATCTGATCCGTGCCAACCCGAACCTGCATTACCTGTTCTTCGATGCCATTGCCAAGGGCAATGAAGAAGCGGTGCTCGACGGGTTGGATCTTGGTGCTGACCCAAATTTTGCCGACGACCGCGACCAGACCAGTCTGCACATCGCAGCCAGGCGCGGGCGCGCAAGCCTCATTGGTGCCTTGGTCAATTGCGGCGCCCGGGTGGACGAACAGTGCTGGGGTGGACTGACGCCATTGCATTTGGCTGCAAAGAATTCGCATGCCGACACTTGCTTGGCACTGATCAATCATTCTGCCGACACCAGCAAGCTGGACAAGTTTGGTCGATCTGCCTTGCACCTTGCGAGAGGATTGAAGCGTGAGCAGCAACAAGATCTATGACGCTTTCGGCCCAGTGCCCGCCACCGTTCCGCCATCGATCAAAGTAAGACACTGGGATCAAGGCTTGCTTGCCGGCGTTTTTGCCTTTGCTACGATCTACACCGCTTCCACCTTCATTGCTTTCCATCTTCCAGGCACTGACCCCGACGTTGCCTCCCAATGGGGCTCGCAAGCGTGGGGTGGGGTGCAGACCCTGTTCCACTACCTGGGCGGGGGCTACGCCATGGACGAGCCTGCAGCGCGGTTCTTCGAAGCCATCAAGCCTGACCGGTTGGGCGCTGCAATCCGGGTGGGTCTACCCATGCTTGGATCCATTGCAGCCGCCTGGTGGCTGGCAGGACATGCCCTGACGCCTCGCAACGGGGTTCGGCATATCGCCGGTCCCGAGCTACTGGACGGCAAAAGGGCGCTGCAAGAAGCCAAGAGCCGGTCAATGACGAAGAAGGAGCGGAAAGCAGATCCTGGACACCTGATGCTGCATCCCTCACTTGTGCTGCCCAAGAAGCAATGGGTATCGCACGCGCTCATCTATGGCGGAGTAGGTGCCGGCAAGACCCAAATCCTGCTCCCTCTCATCAAGCAGATCATCGACCGCAACGACCGGCTGTTCCTCTATGACGTAAAGGGCGACTTCACCAGCTTCTTCAAACAGCCCGTCATCGTCTCGCCCTTCGACAAGCGCAGCTATGTGTGGGATGTGGGAGCTGATGTGCGCACGCCTACCCAAGCATCGGCTTTTGCTGCATCGCTGATCCCCGAAGAGCAGGGCAACGGCAAGTTCTGGTCCATCGCCGCCCAACAGATCCTCATCGGTGTGCTGCGCGAGCTGCAAAACGACCACGGCACGAACTGGGGTTGGGCAGAGTTGTCCCAGAAAACATCGAGAAGTGCGGCCCAACTCGCTCCCGCCTTGCAAAAGCACTACATCAAGGCCTTCCCACTGGTGGCCGATGAAGAAAGCTCATCGGTGCAGTCGGTGCTGTCAACGCTAGCAAGCTACACCCGCGTGATTGACGATCTGGCTATGGCCTGGCCCCGAGTGGGCAAGCGCCGCTTCTCAATCAATGAGTGGCTGAAAGACGACTACAAGGGACGGCGCCAGGTCATCGTCCAGGGTGGGGAAGGGAGCCTGACCAAGGCCTACATTGCGGCCATGGTCAACATCGCCGCAGAGCGAATTAGCTCGCCGAGCATGCCCGACACTGATATGCGCTTCCTGGGCTTCATTTTCGATGAGCTGACAAGCGTGGGAAAAATCAACTTCACCGATCTTGTTGACAAGGGTCGAAGCAAGGGCGTGGTCTTCATCGGTGGCGTGCAGAGCATTTCCCAGATCAAGCTGATCTATGGGCCCGAAACGGCGGAAGCCATCGAAGGCATGATCGGTATGCACATCATCTGCAAAGTGCAGATGGGTTCAACGCGCAAGCACCTGGCCGAAATCATGGGATCGAGAAAAGTCGCCATCACTTCCAACGGTCCTAATCCGCGCGCCATTGAGGAAGGCACACCGGTAGTCCATGCGGCGGAACTCACGGACAAGCTAGGGTTTCGCCGCGGCAGGGGCTTTGGTAAGCATCGTTGGGGCATACGGGCGATCGTGCAGATCAGTGGCAATCCTTTACTGCTGGACTTTCCAGGCAACCAGTTTGAAAAGGTGCGGGAAGGCCAGATAGCGGCCGAATGGACCACCAAGCCGGCGGGGCCTTCCGTGTTGCCCCTTGACGCCATGCGAGCCGTGGATGACCCCAAGCATGCAGCTGCTCGCAAGGCTGAAACCGTGGAGGTGTTGAGCAAGCCCAGGAAGAAGCTCACCCAAGATCAGATGGACAGCTTCATGCCCAAGCCGGAGTTGCCCCGCACCCCCTTGCGCTAAACGCGTTCTACCTCACCCTGGAAGGGTCGAACCCCCGCCGCCTCGACCCCGGCTTTCCAGGAGTAAACAATGAATTCTACAAAGCGCATTGACGCCCGCGGATGCAACGCACAGGGCGAACCCATCGACTACCTATTTGAGTGCGAGGAGCTGGATAAAGAGCTTCGACGCCATGCTGAAAGCTCAATGGGCTACTACTACACCGACGACACTGCCCTCGACACCATGCGATATGGCGGCAAGCTCGCTGCCGATCCGGTCATGAACCTGGCAGGTAAGAAGGTTGAGCGTGATGTGATGTTGAAGCTTGCCAAAGGCTTCTCACCAACCGACATGGCCTTGTGCCAAAACGCAGGCGCCGAACCCACAGAGGTGGTCAAGACCGATCGCCACGGCAATCCGGTCCTGGACAAAAAGGGTGAGCCCGAGACTTTGTGGCAGGGCGGGCACCGAGTGGGCTACGACATTACCTTGTCTGCGCCCAAGCCCGTATCAGTTGCCTTTGCCCTGGCCAAACCCAAAGAGCAGATGGAGATCCTGACGGCCCATCGGCGAGCCGTAGCCAAGGCCATGGACTACCTGGAAGGCCGAGTTGAGACCCGCAGGGGCGCGGGTGGCAAGGATGCGATGGACATTGAGGGCCTGATCTATTCCCAGCACGACCACACATCCAACAGAAATTTGGAACCGAACCTGCACACCCACAATCTTATCTACGGAATTTGTAAGGGCGTGGATGGCGTTTGGGGCACGTTCGAAGCCAAGGAACTGTTCCGCCACCAGCACGCATCTGACCAGATCTATCGCAATGAACTAGCCAGCGAGCTGCGCTTGCTTGGGTATGGCATCGAACAGCAGGTTGAGCTGGATATGGACCAGAAAGAAACGGGCCGGATCTGGTGGACGATCAATGGCGTCAGTGATGAGTTGTGCGACAAGTTCTCCACCCGTAGCGCCGAGCTTCTTGCCTACGCCGAAGAACACGGGGTATCCAACCAAGCGGCTTGCCTGGCCACGCGCAAGCACAAGGATGAGCCCACCTTCACCGAAATGAAGGACAACTGGGTGCTCACCTATCAGCGGATGGTTGAGCTTGATGCTTCTTTGGAGATCCCCAAGATCGAGGAATTGAAGGGCAGGGAGGACAAGTTCGTTGAGGTCAACCCCGACGAAGAGATCCTGGAACGCCTGCACAAGACCGAAGCCGTGTTTGCCCACCATGACCTTGTGCGCCAGATCGGCAACGAGTGGTCGGGGCGGATCAACCATGACGAGCTGATGGAGAAGGTGGACCAGTTCACCGAGCGCGCCGGCTTGGTGCGGATCCAGGGCGAAGCCATCCACGACGAAGACAAGGGCCAGCGCCTGGCCCGCCGACACACCGAAGACCGGTTTGCCGCCAAGTGGATGGTTGATTTTGAGCAAGAAATCATGCACCGCGCCGAGATGCGCATGAATGATGAGCATGTCCGCGTGAAGCCTGAAACCACCTTGGCAGCGATCGAGGACTACGAGGCCAGGAAGGGCTTCAAGCTGTCTGATGAGCAGCGGCATGCCATCACCCACATCACCAACGAAACAGGCGGTGTGGCCGTGCTGTCAGGCCTGGCTGGCACGGGTAAAACCACCGTCTCCGATTGCTATGCCGATGCGTTCACGCGTGAGGGCAAGCGGATGGTGGGGGTATGCATTTCCAACGCAGCCGCCCAGAAGCTCCACGAAGAAAGCGGTATGGACTGCCGATCGGTTGCCATGGCTTTGCACCAGCTGAAAAAGGGCGACATGAAGCTCACCGACAAAGACGTCGTTGTGCTCGATGAAGCCGGCATGGTGCCCACCCGGGAGACCCGCGCATTGATGGCGTTTTGCGATACAGCCGGCGCCAAATTGGTGCTCCAAGGCGACACCCACCAATTGCAGCCCGTGGGGGCCGGATCTGGCATGCAACTGGTCAAGGGGGTCACCGGCGATGCCATGCTCACAGAAATCCGCCGTCAGTCGCGTGTGGAAGATCGCGCCACGGCAACAACATTCTACGATCGCGACGAGCTTGGCAATGTCATCGACAAGCCAGGCGTGAAGTCTCGCCGGGAGGTTGTTTCCAAGAGCAAAGAGATCTTTGAGGCCTTGGACAAGGGTGGGCACATTGACGAGCACCGGGATGAGCCATCGGCGACGGCTGCCATGCTGCGCGACTATTTCCAGTCTCCTAAAAGCTCGCAAGAGAAGCTGGTGATGGGCCATACCAATGAAGACACCACCATGCTCAACAACGCCATTCGCGACGAGTTAAAAACGCGTGGGGAAATCCAGGGCGACAAGGCGGTTGTGATTGATGCGCGCGATAACCAAGCCAAGAAGATGGTCAAACGCGAGTTCGCCCCTGGCGACAGCATCCGCTTTGGGGCCAAGGATGACGGCTTGGGCGTGGTCAACGGCACTCGCGGCACCATCGAACAGATCAAGCGCAACTACCGCCAAGGCGGCTATGACTTCACCGTAGCGCTGGACGGCACTCGCGGGGACCGCGGCCGAACCATCACCTTCAACCACCACGATTTCAACGCGTTGCATCATGGCTATGCCAACACCATCCATGTCTCCCAAGGACAGGGCAGGGAAGAGGTGTTCCACAGGTGGCATCCGGGTATGGCCGACAACCAAAGCATGTTGGTGGGCTACACCCGCATGAAGGGCTCTTACAAGGCCTACGCCACTACGGATGAACTCGATGCCATCCGCGACAAGCTTGGCATGGACCGGTTGAAGGTCAACGCCATGGAGGCGGGGATCAAAGAGCCTGGACAAGAGCAAAAAGCGGTGGATGGGCCGGTGGCCCAGGTGGAAAAGCCTGGAACCCAAGCGCCGGCAAAGCCAGAGCAAAAGCCCGCTTGGTTGGACGATGCGACGCATGTGAAGGTCAAGAAGCCCAAGGTCTCGCAAGAGTTCATGGAGCAGGCCCAACAGACCGCTGAACGCATCGGCGCAAGCTTGGGCAATGATCAAGAGGTGACTGACAAGTTCAAGGAGCGGATCGAACAGCGCCGAGAGCAGCGCCAGCGGTTGTCATTGAACAGGTAAGACGAACCGTCCAGTAATGACGAAGCCGGCAAATGCCGGCTTCGTGCTGTTCAGCACTCTGCGCTACATCTGCGCCGTGTAGAAGCACATCAAGGCGATGCCGCCAAGGAACAGCCAGAACATGGAGGAGGAAAGTCTTCCTTTCCTGCGGTATTTGCCAGGCCATGAAAGCGTCCACGCCAACATCCGTCTACGGAACGTCAGGCGGTAGGTAGGGTTCACCAGGACCCCTGGCTTGCCGTAGATCAGCCAGCCCGCCTTGGATGCTTTGTAGCGCCAGGCATATTCGTATTGCTCGGCGTCAGCATAGGTGCCGATGATCACGCCAAGCTCCACCATGTGGAACTTCGCGCCGCCCCAGCCGCCAGCGTTGGACCGATGGGATTGCAGGCGCTTCCCAAGATCCACTGATTGCCCTACATAGCATCCGCCATTGTTGAAGAGCAGGGCATACAGGTGGCGTGGCCTGGGGTGATACTTCTGGGAGCGTCCAAGACGATGCTTGCGGGCCATTAAAAGCCCCGGAACAAGTCATCCATGTCATCCAAGGATATTTCCTTGATCGTCAGGGTCTCGCTGGCCTCAACCGCACGCGTTGCTTGCGTCTCGGCGTGCGCAATGTTGCGCCTGTCATCCTTGGCCACACGACGCCGCAAAGTGATACCCGCGTTGGTGATGATGGATAGATCCAGCGCCCAATCACGCGAGTTGCGTTCCTGCCAGGTATCGAAGGCGTGGGCAACATGCCGGTCAAGCTCGGCCTCATCACAGTCATTGACTGCCATGAAGTGAGCCCTCACCTGATCCGCTTCACCGTTGATTTGAGCGAGCCCGTAGTGCGTCGTGCGATGGCAAGCCGTGCACAAGCAGATGATCCGCTTCAACACTTGCGTGCCGCTTTCCTCATCGAAATGCCAGCGCTCATGGGCTTCCAGGAAGATGCCACTCTCAGCATCCACCGTTCCCTTGCACACTTCGCATTCCTGGCCGGCGCGGGCGCGAACGCCCTTGCTCAACCGGGCCCAGTCGTCGTCTTCGATGCAGTAGCGGACATTGGTAAACCAGCAGCTCGACGGCACCAGATCCACAAAGAGCCCATTCCCTCCGAACTCCCGGTCTTCACCGGGTAGCTCGGTTATGGGAGCAGGGTTCTCCACTTCCTTGAACGACTTGCGAAGCAGGTTCGCAACTTGTTCGTCCGGGGCATACCAGCACTTGGTATCCCCGTCGAACCTCGCCCCACTGCGCTTTGCAATGTCCTTGTCGTTGAACGGCACCTGGAAGTAGAGACGGTCCATGGTCGTCTCCTTACGGCAAGGTCAAGGAGAAGCCAGCACCGATCATCAGCTTGCCGTCATCGCTCGCAGAGAACCCAAGCGAGCCGGAGGTGCGCTCGGAGAAGCGGACCTTCACGCCAACCGCCAGGGCGCTGGCCGTGCCGTATTGGCCGTAGCCTGCGTTGATCGCCACCTTGCCAACGGGCAGGTAGGTGCCAGCGGCAGACATTTGAGCCATCGCTGCGGACTGCGCGCCTACTGCATCAATACGACCTTCCAAGCCATCGACGCGGTGGTTGATCTCGGTCCAGCGGTCATTCCAGTCCTGTTCCAGCGCCCAGATCTGGCCACCGTTCACAGCATCACGAGAGCCCTGTTCAATCCGTCCATCGGCGACATTGCGCACACGCTGATTGCCAGCATCGATGCCATTGGTGGTCATCGACGGGCCGCCCGCGATCGAAACGCCCTGCGCGTTGACAGTCGTAGCGCCGACATTCACAGAACCCTGGTCAGACAGCTGCACGTTGTCTTTCAGGCTAGCGGTCTGGCTGCCATCTTCGTTGTCGCTGACAGCGATGTTGCTGCCACCGTTCAACTTCTTGCCAGCGCCATCCTTGCCGTCGCGTCCATCACGGCCATCGGCGCCTTCCAAGGAAGCCAGCCACTCTTCCTCGGTGCCATCGAAACCGTTCTCGATGGCAACCTCGTAAGCGCTGCGACCGTCGATACCGTCAACGCCGTCCTGTCCCGCGGGACCCTCTGGGCCAGGCTCGGTTGATCCGGTGCCAGGCTCACCAGCAATGCCTTGCTCACCGCGCTCGCCTTGCTCACCCTTCAAAGAGGCAAGCCATTCGGTTTCGCTACCGGCGTAGCCGTTGTTAACTGCTACCTGATAAGCACTGTCACCAGCTGGGCCCTGGGGACCCGTCCCGCCACCACCTGGGTTCTGCTCCAGGTCGTAGACGCGGCTATCAAGATCCGCCAATGCGTCGCCTACATTGTTGTAGACAGCACCAGAGATGAAGCCGTAGTTCGGAGCGGTGAACACGCCGCCGTTGAAGTTCGACCCACCGCCCAAGGCAGCGGCGAACGGCTGCATCTGCGAGACATTGACGGCATCGGTTGGATCCGTGCCCGCAGCAACCTGGGTAACCTTGCGATTTCCAACGGCCACTTCGTTATATTGTGTGGTCCGGGTGCCCGCGCCCAGCGCTACGGAGTAGTCGTGCGTTGCCTCGGCATCAACGCCGAACGCTGCAGCTGCAATACCGCTAGATACGGACCCAGAGCCAATTGAAACGGTTCCGTCCCCAGTAGCAGCAGCCTCAACACCAATGCCGATCGCTTGGAAACCAGCTTGTGCTCCGGAACCGATACCAACCCCGTCGGTGCCATATACGTTAACGGCAGTGCCAATGCCCACACCGTTAACGCCAGATACATTCGCGTTCAACCCAATTGCGGCAGCGCCATAAGCTCCGGCATTGGCTCCATTTCCAACAGCAAGAGATTTTTCAGCGCCTGCAATTGCCCCGGCGCCGAAGCTTGCAGCTTGATCACCGATTGCGTTAGCACCGTCGCCTACTGCGAGTGCAGAAAACCCGTTTGCGATGGCGCCAGCTCCGAATGCGAATGAGTGGTATCCAGTCGCCTGGGAGAACGTGCCGTAAGCCGAAGCACTTTCACCATCGGCGGTGGCCGCACTTCCATTGGCAAGTGAGTTGGTTCCATTTGCCGAAGCGTTCATTCCACAGGCGTGGGCATTGACGCCCGTGGCCGTGGCGGTGGGCGTTTCAGCGCAAATGCTTTGAGCGAATGCCCCAGAGCTGGCAACCACAAGGGCCAGTGCGAGCGATGTATGCTTGATGATGCGATTGATATTCACGAAGCCTCCTTATGGTTGGCAGTTGGGGTTGGGTTTACTTGCACGCGATGACCTGGCCCGGAAACACCGCGACCTTCCCAGTTTTGTCTGGGTTGGAAATCACGATCTCTTGCAGCAAGGTTCCTTTGCGAACGCGAACGGACAGGGTGTAAACGCCCTTGTCGTTGGTCTTGGTCCGCGCGATGAGGTCAGGCTTGTCTTTTGCACGCAGGCCAATATCGGCGCCCTTCACGAGTTCGCCGTTGACCACAACCGCGCCAGTAATCGCGCAGCTGCCGCGGCTCATTTCCACAACCGGCTTGGTTGCCAGGACATGCAGTTCAGTCTTGGCCTCGATGACAGCGGCCGACGCGGAGCCTGCGAATAGACTTGCGGCGAGAATTAGGTATTTCATCAAAGGGCCTCCTTTTGTTTAGTGGGTATCCACAACTACCCATCAAAAGGCCTAACCAATCGAGCGCAACCCCCTTTCACAAAATTCTGGCAATAAAAAACCCGCGGGGTGAGCCGCGGGTTTGGGAGGAGTTGGACAGGAGGGTTATCTAACTCTACCCAGGCATCATCCAATCAGAAGTTTCATCGAGCGCAAGAGGGTGCGAATAAAAAACCCGCAGTTGCTTGCGGGTTTGAGCCTTGGATAACCATCGGGAGAAATGGGTGAACAGCCCCGGCTCGCCTTTCAGATAACCACCGTTTCAGAAATTGGCAAGGGGTATGAGGCTTTCATGGGTATACATACATACCCATGAACATCCAGAGCCCCCGTCCTGGGGCGTGGCCTGCGGGCCACCTGGCCGAGCCGTCCTGGCCCGGCTGGCCGCAAGCGGCCTGGTGGACAGTGGATCAGGGGCGACGGATTGGCTTGGAGCCAGAAGTGGGAGGTTGGGGGGTTGAGGCGTCCAGGGCGGCGGCATGTTCTTCCGATCGCGCTATGTCGCGCGCAAGACGGCCTTCCATCCGAAGGGTGTTGGCCTGGTTTTCCAGATCGCTTGCATCCTCCGGGTAGCCGAGGATGTTGAACACCTGGACCCAGAACTGGGCAGCCCGGATGAACCCCACGCGTGGGCCAACCTCACCCCTGCGCCGGCCGGTGCGGCTGGGCGCAGTCTTGGGGTTGGGCAGGGGCAGGGAAGGCCTGGCGTGTTCGGGCGTGGGCTCCATGATTTCCGCCAGCTCTTCAATCGGCAGCTGCCAGATCCCATCGACCTTCCTGGCGTTGGGATACACCCCGTCCGTCATTCGTTGCCGAACCCGCTGGATGGCGCCGCGGGTGTTCTTCTTGCCAAGCACATGAGCGACTTCCTCGACCCGAAGGGTGGGCCGCAGTGGGAAGTTCTCGATGAGGTAGCGAAGCGTGGCTTGGCTCATTTCTGGGACAAATACTGGGACAAAAAAGTGATGTTCAGGGGTGTTTGAGGGTGTAAAATCAGCCCTGGTCAGTTGGAAGGGCCTTCGTAAGTCCCTGATATGTAAGGGTAGAAGGGCGTTCCAGCTAACTGACCCCTTCCTTAGGAGGGGGACGCTCTATCCAGCTGAGCTACGGGGCCATCCGGACGATTATCGCAGAGACCGGCGGGGATGGCCTCCCCTGCGGCTCATTCGGGCGCGGGCAATCCCCATGCCCGTTGCAGGCGCCGGAGCTCCGCCTCGGGCAGCAGTACGAACACCGGGGCCGCCTCCGGCCGCAGCCAGCCGAGCAGCCGGTCCATCGTCTCCGGCGCCATCGCGGTGCAGCCGGCGGTGGGCGTGTCCGGCGTCTTCCACAGGTGGGCGAAGATGCAGCTGCCGGCCTGCGGCACGGCCTGCCCGTTGTGCTCGACCACGAACCCGAGCCGGTAGCGCTGGTCGCCATCGGCGTGGATGTCGCGGCGCATCGGCTCGGTCGAGTCCTTGACCGCGGCGGCGCCGACCTCGGTGCTGTCGACGATGCGGTTGTAGAGCGGCGAGGCGGGGACGTCGATGCAGTAGTCGCCCGCGTCCATCGGCGCGTAGGGCAGGGCGGTGGCGGCGGCCGGCGCGTAGCCGAATGCGGTGCCGATGGCGAACACCCCTGCCGGTGCCCGGCCGTCGCCTTCGCGTTTGACCGGGCCGTCGCCCTGTGGCGCATGCAGGCCGAGGCCCCAGCCGCTGCCACTGCGGCCGACGGTGACCGGCGCCGGCTCTCCGACCCGCTGCCACGCGGCCTTGACCGACGCGCGCCGGTAGGTCGCCAGTTCCCCTTCGGGCGCGTCCCAGTCGGGCACGGTCACCAGCACCAGTTGTTGCGCATCCGACCACGCCGCAGACGGCGAGGAACCAGAGCCCGTGTGGGCGCAGCCGGACAGGGCAGCGACGGCCACCAGCAGTGAGGTGATGGTCAGCCGGTTGAACGCGGTACGGGTGGGTGGTCGCATACGGTCTCCTGCGGGCATGTCGTGCGTGGCCGGGCCGGCGCCCGGGGCGATCACCCTTCCAGCATCGGCTGGATCCGCTCCATCGTCGCCTGCAGGCGTTCCATCCGTCCCGACTCGCACAGCCGCACGAACACGCGGTCCAGCAGGTGCTGCAGCGCTGACCGGTACAGCAGCGGCTCGATGTGGGCGCGCTCGTCGTGGGCGGACACCAGTAGCGACAGGTCGGCATTGGCGCGCAGCGGGTTGGAACTGTGGCGGGTGATGCTCACGACGGTGCCCCCCTGCTCGCGGAACAGCCGCCCGATCTGGCACAGGGCGGGTTGCTTGCCGTGCTCGGAGAACACCAGCAGCACGTCGCCCGGCACGGCTGCCGACACGCTCGCGGTCATGTGGGCGGTGTCGAAGTTGTGCACGGTGAGGATGCCCAGCAGCGACAGCCGCAGGGCGATCGCCCGGGCCGGGATGTCGTCCTCGCCGAGGCCGATGATGAAGACCTTGCCGCCGGCGGAGGCGCCCAGCAGGGCCGAGACCACCGCCTCGAGCGTTGCCGGCGGGTTGATCGAACGGGTTTCCTCCTCGGCCTGGCTCTTGCGCAGCCACAGCTCCATGCCGGCGTCGGCCGGCAGCGCCGCGGGTGTGCCGGAGTCGCCCGCGTCGTCGCCGTTGTCGGCCCGCGCGATCGCCTCGCCGACCGAGTACTTGAGGTCCGGGTACCCCTTGAAACCGAGCTTCTGGCAGAACTTCACCACACTCGACTGGCTGATCCCCAGCGCGTTGGCCAGTTGCTGCGAGGAGTAGTCGCGCAGCAGCTGGGCGTTGTCGAGCACGAAGTCGGCGATGCGGCGCTCGATCGCCGACATCCGGTCGCGCTCGGCGCGGATCCTCAGCAGCGCCGACACGTCAGGCGGCCGCGCTGCCCGGGATCGGCTCGAGCCCGCGGATATCCCGGATGCCCAGGCCCGGCGCGTCGCTGACCGAGATCTCCGATTCGTTGAACGTCACCCCACCCGCGACCGGGTCGAACTGGCACAGCGACGGCCCGTCGAGGTCGATCTTGGTGATCACGTCGGCCTTGGCCACCGCCACGTGCACCGCCGCGGCGACGCTGATGCTGGATTCGAGCATGCAGCCGATCATGCACTCGACGCCGTGCAGCGCGGCGATGTCGGCGATGCGGATCGCGTTGGAGATGCCACCGGTCTTCATCAGCTTGATGTTGATGATGTCGGCCGCGCGCAGGTTGATCAGCTCGATCACCTCCATCGGGCCGAACACGCTCTCGTCGGCCATGATCGGCGTGTGCACCCGCTCGGTGACGTAGCGCATGCCTTCCAGGTCGCGGGCCTTGACCGGTTGCTCCACCAGCTCCAGCCGCACGCCGGCGTCCTCCAGCGTGGTGATCGCGTAGACCGCCTGCTTGGCGGTCCAGCCCTGGTTGGCGTCGAGGCGGAGCAGTGCGCGGTTCTCGACTGCGGCGTAGATCGCCTTGATCCGCTCGATGTCGACGCCGATGTCCTTGCCGACCTTGATCTTCAAGGAGTCGAAGCCGCGCTCGACCGCGCTGATCGAGTCGGCCACCATCTTGTCGATGGTGTCGACGCTGATGGTGATGTCGGTGGTGATGACCGGGTCGCCGCCGCCGAGCATCTTGTACAGCGGCGCGCCATAGAGCTGGCCGAACAGGTCGTAGACCGCGATCTCCACCGCCGCCTTGGCGCTGGAGTTCTTCTCCATCGAGGTCTGCACCAGCCGGGTGATGCGGTTGAGGTTGGCGATCTCCTCGCCGATCAGGCGCGGCGAGATGTAGTGGCGGATCGCGTCGACGATGGAACCGTGGGTGTCGCCGGTGATGACCGCGGTGGCCGGCGCCTCGCCGTAGCCGACGTGGCCGGTGTCGGTATGCACCATCACCACGATGTCCTCGACCCGCTCGACGGTGCGCAGCGCGGTCTTGAACGGCGTCTTCAGCGGTACCCGCAGCATGCCGAACTGGATGTCGGTGATCTTCATGGCTTGTGTGTCGTTGTCCGTGTGGCCGCCGCTCAGCGGGGCAGGTCGAGGGTGCCGTGCGGGCGCACGATGCTGGTCATGCGGTCCACGTAGCTTTCATTCCGGTTGAACATCATCGGCAGCAACGGCGTGACCGAAACGCCGTTGAGCGCCATCGAGCGCAACTCGCCGTCGGCGCCGAGCACGCTGCCGCCGTTGGTGTCGTGGATCACGTAGGGCGCACCGTCGACGCGGCCGATCACCATCATCACGTGGCCCGGGATGTAGACCAGGTCGCCCACCTGCAGCCGCGCGACCGCGGCCATGCGGGTGGCACGGTCGTCGTCCTTGCCGAACGTGACATGCGACAGCGCCGGGCTGACCGCCTGCGCACTGGTGTTGCGCGGCACCTGCACGCCCATGCTGCGGTAGATCTCGGAGACGAAGCCGCTGCAGTCGCGTGCGTTGTACGAATGGCCCCAGCCGTAGCGCTCGCCGAGGAACTTGAAGGCCTGGGTGACCAGGTTGGCGCGGGTCAGCGGCAGGTAGCCGGGCTGGCTGTCGGCGATGCGCTGCAGCAGTGCGGGGGCGAAGGCGAGGCTGCCGTCGTCGTTGCGCACCGGCAGCTTCAGGATGTGCGCGGTGTACGGGTGCTGGCCGTTGACCGGCTGGTCGGGTGGCAGGTCGGCCAGTGGCACGCGCACGCCCATGTCGAGCTGCAGCTGCGAGACGCGCGGCTCCTCGCGGGTGAACACGGTGTGCTCGGTCGCGCCGGTGACGACACGGTAGGCCGCAGCGTCGACGTAACCGGACACCTGCTCCGCGCTGCCTTCGGCGACATGCTTCTTCTCGATCCACGCCGCGTAGCGCGGGCTGACCACGAACAACCAGTCACCGTCGCCGCTTTCATGTGCAATGACGACGGGTGTGCCCGGGAACAGCGCGCTTTCCTGCAAGCGGTCGATGTCGGTCTCGCCCTGGCGGCTGAACATGCGCTGCGCGGTCGGGAAGGTGCGCAGCGCGGCGCGATGGACCACCAGGCCGTGGCGGGTCGGCTGGCTGGTCGGCACCGCGTCGAGCGCGAGGTTGGCAACCATCGCGTCCAGCGTTGCGGCAGGCACCGGGTTGCCGTCCACGTCCCAGCGTTCGCCGGTGGGCCGTTGCGACAGGTCCTCGATCCAGCCGCGGACGGTCGCCGCATCAAGCGTGGCCGGCAGTGCCCGCAGGTCGTGCATCGACGCGTCCAGTTGCCACAGGCGTGCGTTCCGGGTGTCGATCGCGGCGGGCGTCATCAGGACGCGGTCGGCCTGCTCCATGCGGCCGACCCAGAACGCCGGATCGAGGTGCTGTGGCTGGACCCCGACTACGCCATGGGCGGGGACGGACGGCGGAGCGGTCTCGCGCGCGGTGGCGGGGCCGCCCAGCAGCAGGGCGACGGCGAGGCAGGCGGCAAAACGGGTCAGGCGCATGGGCGTGGCGTTGCGTGGCGAAACAGGACGGCTGCAGGAAGCATACGGGGCGCGTGCGGGCGGGACGGCGGCCGCATAGGGCCGTGGAGCTGTCGCGATGGCCATTCCCCGTCCCCTTGCTGCGGCATCGGCGCCGTTGTGCACTGCGGAATACGTGATTCTTATAGCACACAGCATCGGAATAATTTATTGACCGACTTGTGACGGCGTGCTACACACTTCGTCGCGAGTGGGTATCCGTAGGGGAAGCAACGGGTGTACACGGTTCGACACCAGCTTGGCGACACATGTTTCCGGCAACGGCCGGTGCGGCATGCCTGCGCGCTGCTGCTGGTCACGGCGCTGCTGGCCGGCTGCGGTGCCCGGGCGTCGACGGATGTGCCGGCGGCCACGGGTGACGGCGATTCGAGCGCGGGTGCCGCAGCGACCGACGCCGTTGTCGACACGGTCGTCGCGCTGGTCGACGGCGACCGTTTTGAAGCAGCCGAAGCGGCGATAGCCGCCGCCCTGGCCGACGATGGCACATCCGCCGCATCGCGACGGGCGCTGCTTTTCCAGCGCGAACGCATGCGCCGGATCCTGATCGACTTCCGACTCGACGAGGACGACGTGCGCGCACGCCTGCGCCAGGCGATCCCCGACCTGCGCGACGACGAGTTCGCGCGCTGGAAGACGACGAACCTGCTCGAGCACCGGGTGATCGACGGCCGGACGCTGTACTTCGTCCGCGCGGTGCCGAACCTGTTCCGCCTGAGCCCGGAGGCCGCTGCCCGCCGCGCCGACCCCAAGCCCTTCAGCCAAGGGCCGATGGAGTCGCCGAACGCGCACCACGCCGCCATCACCGAGGCCGCCCGCGAGAGCGGCGACAGCAACGTGCTGCCGCGCCGGGTACACGTCACCCAGTCGATCACGGTCGATCCCGACGCGGTGCCGGCCGGCGAGACCGTCCGCGCCTGGATCCCGTTCCCGCGCGCGATTCCCGGCCAGCAGGAAGACATCCGCCTGCTCGAAAGCCGTCCGGCGCAGGCCCGCGTTGCGCCCGAATCGACCGCCCAGCGCACCGTCTACCTGGAGCGCGTCTCCCGCGCCGGCGAGCCGACCAGGTTCTCGATCGACTACGAGCTGATCCTGTACGCGCAGCGCCACACCATCGACCCGGATCGAGTGGTGCCGGCACCGGCGGCGGAAACGCTGGCGCCGCATCTCGCCGAACGCCCGCCGCACATCGTGTTCACCCCTGCGCTGCGGGCGTTCTCGCGCAAGGTGGTGGGCGACGAGACCAACCCGTACCGGATCGCGCAGAAGCTCTTCGCCGCGGTCGACGACATCCCGTGGGCCGGTGCCCGCGAGTACTCCACCATCACCAACATCAGCGACTACGCGCTGCATGCCGGCCACGCCGACTGCGGCCAGCAGACCCTGCTGCTGATGACCCTGCTGCGCCTCAATGGCATCCCCGCGCGCTGGCAGTCGGGCATGGTCTATTCCGACGGCGACTACTGGAACCTGCACGACTGGGGCTGGATGTACCTGGCCCCGTACGGCTGGGTGCCGATGGACGTGACCACCGGCCGCTTCGAAGGCGCCACCGCCGCCGACGGCTCCAGCCTGGAATGGTTCTACCTCGGCGGCCTGGACGCCTACCGGATCGCCTTCAACGACGACTACGGCACCGGGTTCGTCCCGGCCAAGCAGCACTTCCGTTCCGAGACCGTCGACTCCCAGCGGGGCGAGGTCGAGTGGGACGGCGGCAACCTGTACTTCGACCAGTGGGACTACGACTTCGAGGCACGGGTCCTGCCGGACACCGCCAGGACGGCGCGCGGCAACGACTGAAGCAACCGACATCCACGCGACGGCCCTGTCCCGTGCAGGCCGATCACCGACCAGAACGCCGGAGGGGGCATGAACAGCAGGACCTTGCAAAGAAGTGCGCTTTCGATCGCCATGGGGCTGTGCCTCGCAACGCTTGCGCCAGTGGCGATGGCACAGGACGGCGCCGTGGTCGGCGTCTCGGAGGCCGGCGCGCAGGTGACCGTGCGCAACCCGCAGACCGGCTTCACCCGCACGGTGACGGCCGATGCGAACGGTGACTACCGGTTCTCCTACCTGCCGGTGGGCACCTACGAGTTGCAGGCGACCGCCAACGGCCAGCCGGTCGGGGAGCCGGTGCAGGTGCGGGTCGGTCTCGGCAACGCCACCTATGTCGGTGCCAGCGACGCGGTCACCAGCCTCGGCACCGTGCAGGTGGTCGGTTCGCGCGTGATCAACGCGGTCGATGTCAGCTCGACCGAGTCTGCCACCAACGTGACCGCCGAGGAGATCCAGCGGTTGCCGGTGGAGCGCAGCGTGTCGTCCGTCGCGTTGCTCGCGCCGGGCGTGGCCGCGGGCTCGGCGGCGTTCGGCGGCATCTCGTTCGGTGGTTCCTCGGTGGCGGAGAACGCGTTCTACCTCAACGGCCTGAACGTCACCGACTTCTACAACCGCGTTGGCTTCTCGGAAGCGCCGTTCGACTTCTACCAGGAGTTCCAGGTCAAGACCGGCGGCTACTCGGTCGAGTTCGGCCGCACCACCGGCGGCGTGGTCAACGCGGTGGCCAAGTCGGGCACCAACGAGTTCCACTCCGGCGGCAAGCTGGTCTACAGCCCCAGCGAGTGGCGCTCCGACGCGCGTGACAGCCACCTCGACGGCGAGCGTTACCTGACCCGCAGCCGTGACACCACCGACTCCACCCGCATGAACATCTGGGCCTCCGGCCCGCTGGTGCGCGACCGCCTGTTCTTCTTCGCGATGTACGAAGGTCGGCAGGTCGACCCGGAAAACACCAACAACCTCGGCACCAGCTTCACCCGCAGCGCATCGGATGACGGCTTCTGGGGCGCGACCCTGGACTGGCAGGTCACCAACAACAACCTGCTGAGCCTGATGGCGTTCTCCAACGAGAACCGCTTCGACAGCAGCACCTACGGATACGATTTCGACACCGGCGAAGTCGGCGACAAGATCAGCGACCGCTACACCGAGGCCGGTGGCCGGAACTGGGCGTTGACCTGGACCTCGTACCTCACCGACGACCTGTCGATGAAGGTCATGCACGGCCAGACCGAGCGCAAGGACTTCGCCGCCTCGCCCAACGACGCCGCCTGCAACTTTGTCTCCGCCGGCACCGGCGTGCCCGACCCGGGCGTTCCGCTGGGCTGTACCAGCAACCTCAGCATGTACGACCGCCTGGACGAACGCGAGCAGACCCGCGTCGACTTCGAGTGGTCGCTCGGTGACCACCGCCTGCGCTTCGGCGTCGACCGCGAGGCGAACACCTCGGACCTCAGCCAGGCGTACTCCGGCCCCGGCGGCGTGATGTACGGCGTCACCGCGACCACGCCCGGCGCGTCGATCCCCGACGCGGGCATCGTCCCCGACGGCTACTTCGCCTACGTCCGCGCGCGCCAGTACGAGATCTTCGGCAACTTCGAGTCGACCAACAACGCGTTCTACATCGAGGACAACTGGTCGGTCACCGACAACCTGATCCTCAACATGGGCATCCGCAACGAGTCCTTCGACAACAAGGACGGCCTGGGCGCGACCTACATCGAAATGGACGACATGTGGTCGCCGCGGCTGGGCTTCTCCTGGGACATGCGCGGGGATGGCACCACCAAGCTGTTCGGCAACGTCGGGCGCTACTTCCTGCCGGTCGCCAACGTCATCAACATCAAGCAGGGCGGCGCGCTGCTTGATGCGCGGACGTTCTACGGCTTCGAGGGCTGGGAAATCCGCGAGCACAACGGCGTCGAGTACGCCTTCCCGATCCTTGGCGAGCAGTTCGGCTTCGACAACAGCCAGGGCGACGGCACCGTCGGCGACCTGCGCTCGGAGGTCGATGCCGACATGGACCAGGTCTACCAGGACGAGCTGATCCTCGGCTTCCAGCAGCAGCTCAGCCAGGCGTGGTCGTGGGGCGTGCGCGGCATCTACCGCAAGCTCAACAACGCGATCGACGACATCAACATCACCGCGACCCACTGCGGCCGGCTGGATGTCGACCCTGACCGGTCGGGATACCAGTCGCTGTGGGTGATGGCCAACCCGGGTGAACAGCTCACGATCTGGGGCGATTCGGACTGCGACGGCGTCAACGACGGCTACATCGACATCGACACCTCGCAGGCCGGCTACTGGACCGAGGCCGACAACTACGTGTTCACCGACGGCGAGTGGGAGTACGTCGGTTCCACCCCGACCGGCCAGCGCGGCTGGGTCAAGCCGCGCCGCACCTACAAGGCGCTGGAGTTCCAGGTCGACCGCGCGTGGGACGAGAAATGGATGTTCAACGCCTCGTACACGCTGTCATGGAACGAGGGCAACGCCGAGGGTCCGGTCAACACCGACACCAACTTCGGCGACACCGGCCGTACCGAGAATTTCGACGACCCGTTCGTCAACCTCGATGGCTACGGCCCGCTGGCCAACGACCACCGCCACCAGATCAAGCTGCGAGGCACCTACGCACTGAACGAGAACTGGCGCGTGGGCGGCACGGTGGACGCGAAGTCGGGCGGCCCGATCACCGCTTTCGGCGTCGGCAACCCCTACAACTGGAAGAGCTACCACAGCTACTACGTGTGCGTGGAGAACTGCACCCGCCCGGATGACGCGGTCGAGGGCGACACCTGGAGCACCGCCGACCGCGTGTTCGAGCACTCGCCGCGCGGTGGCGAGGGCCGGATGCCTTGGACCGTGGATATCGGCGCCAGCGTCACCTACGAGCGCAACTTCGGGCTGGCCAACTTCCAGGCCAAGCTGGCGGTCTACAACCTGCTCAACGACCAGGAGCCGGTTTGGGTCTACCAGGACCTGGAAACCGGCGTCGGCAACCGCGACCCGTACTTCGGCCAGGAGCGCTACCTGCAGGCCCCGCGCTACGCACAGCTGACTCTCTCCCTGTCGTACTGAGGCAGACCCCCTTGGCGGCCTGCGGCGGCAGGCCGCCTTCTTTTTCGCCGGCACGCGGCCCCGCGTCCCGTGCGCCATGGAGGCAACTCGACGATGAGAGCAATCCCGCTGTGCGCTCTGCTGCTCGCCCTGTCCGGCAACGCCCGGGCCGGCGACCCGCTGACCATCGACACCCACGTCGATATCCCCTCCGACTACATGCATGATCCGCGCTTCGACGTCGGCACCGACACGTACCTTCGGGTCGACCTCGGCAAGATGGAACGCGGCGGGCTGGATGCGGCGTTCTTCGTGATCTACGTCGAGCAGGGGCCGCGCACCCCCGAGGGCTACGCCAAGGCAATGGCCCAGGCCGAGCGCAAGTACTCGGCCATCGAAATGATGCTGTCGCGCTACCCGGACCGTATCCGGCTGGCGACCACGCCGGCGCAGGTGCGGGCCAACCACGATGCCGGCCTGCTGTCGGCGATGATCGGCATCGAGAACGGCTACTCGCTTGGCCTCGACCTCGCCAACCTCGACGCCGCCTACGCCCGTGGCGCCCGCTACCTCGGCCTGACGCACACCGGCCACAATGACATCTGCACCAGTTCCGGCGCGCGGCCGGAGCTCGGCGACGAGCCGGCGGGCGATGTGGGACTGAGCGGTTTCGGCCGCAAGGTCGTGCAGCGCGCCAACGCGATCGGGATGATGGTGGACGTGTCGCACGCGTCGGATGCCTGCGTGCGCGATGTGCTGGCGTTTTCAACGGCGCCGGTCATCGCCTCGCACTCATCGGCCCGCGCGTTGGCCGACCACCCGCGCAACCTCGACGACACCCTTCTGCGTGCGATCGGCGACAAGGGCGGCGTTGTGCAGATCGTCGCCTACACCTACTTCCTCAAGCCCGACCCCGCGCGCGAGGCTGCCGAGACCGCGCTGGCGGAGCAGGTCGCCCGCAGCATCGGCGCCGACGAATTCGACAGCGACCTGCACGGCGAGCTGCCGGCCTACGTCGCGGGAATGGCGCGGATCGAGCGCGACCACCCGATCGCCACCCTCGACGACTATCTCGACCACATCGACCACGCGGTGGACGTCGCCGGAATCGACCACGTCGGCATCGCCTCCGACTTCGACGGTGGCGGTGCGATCACCGGCTGGATGGACGCGTCCGAAACCGCCAACGTCACCGCCGGCCTGCGTCGCCGCGGTTACGACGAAGCCGGGATCGCGAAACTCTGGGGCGGCAACCTGCTGCGGGTCTGGGAGGGCGTGGAGCGGGTGGCCGGGCAGGGCGGGGCGGTTGCCCCGTATGACCGGATCGTCGACGCGATCATGGCGCGCTACGACCTGCCGGGACTTGCGCTGGGCGTGATCGAAGATGGCAAGGTGGTCTATCGCGGCACCCGCGGTGAAACCGTCGCCGGCAGCGGTGATGCGGTCGACGCGGACACCGTGTTCAAGATCGCCTCCAACACCAAGGCGATGACCGCGGCGCTGCTGGCCCGGCTGGTCGATGCCGGCAGGCTGCGCTGGGACGATCCGGTCGTGAAGCACCTGCCGCGGTTCCGCATGCACGACGACTGGATCACGCGCGGGATGCAGGTGCGCGACCTGCTGATCCACAACGCCGGCCTGCGTGAGGGCGCCGGCGACTTGATGCTGTGGCCGGAGCCCAACCTCTTCACCCGCGACGACATCATCGCCGGGCTCGCCCACCTGAAGCCGCAGCAGAGCTTCCGCTCCGGCTACGCCTACGACAACCTGCTGTACGTGGTGGCCGGCGAGGTCGCCGCCGCGGCCGGAGGCGCGCCGTACGAGGAGTTGATGCGGCGCGAGGTGTTCGAACCGCTTGGGCTGGAGCGCTGCCGGGTCGGCGCGTTCGACCGCGATGCGCTCGGCAACGTCGCCCAGCCACACACGCGCGGGCAGGGCGGCAACGTCGCGATGCGACTCGACCCGCCGCAGGTTCCCGCGATCACCTCGGCCGCGGCTGGCGGCATCCGCTGCAGCCTCGACGACATGTTGGCCTGGGCGCGCAACTGGCTCGCGCCGACCGCGGCGCAACTGGAATGGCTCCCCCAGGAGCGCCGCGCCGAGCTGTGGACCGCGCACACGCCGATGCCGGTATCGCAGCGGCGCCGCGACTGGGACGACACCCGCTTCTACGCGTACGGATACGGCTGGCGGCTGGCCGACATCGACGGCGAATGGAGCGTGTCGCACACCGGCACGCTCGGCGGCATGTACTCGCAACTGCACCTGCTGCCCGACCTCGGCGACGGCTTCGTCTTCATGATCAACGGCGACGCCGACGAGGCGCGCACGGTGCTGAACCAGGTGCTGGTCGAACGCCTGACGCCGGATGGCGAGGCGCGTAGCGTGGCCGAAGTCGCCGCCGCGCTGGCGCAGCGAAGCGGTGGCGCCGCTGCGTCCACGGCGCTGCCGGATACCTCGTCGCGCCGTCCCGCGACCGCGGCGTCGGCGTCGCAATGGCTCGGCACCTGGCGCGATCCGTGGTTCGGCGAGGCCACGATCTGCCCGGCCGGCGACCGCGTCGAGTTCCGCTCGGCGAAGTCGCCACGGCTCAGTGGCGACCTCATGCGCGTCGGTGACCGCCACCTCGTCGACTGGCACGCCGACCACGCCGAGGCCTGGGCCGACTTCAGCGTCGCTGACGGCGCCCGCCGGCTGGTGATGGCCAAGGTCGATCCGCAGGCCGACTTCAGCTACGACTACGAAGACCTCGCATTCGTCCGCACGGGTGCCTGTCCGGCCACGCCGGCCACGAAGGGAGAGTAGCCATGCACGTTCCACTGACACTGCTGGCATCGACCGCGCTGCTGGCCGGCTGCGCCACCTCGGGCGACCGGATCGCGCACGTCGAAGCGGTGATGCGCGACTACGCCGGCAATGTGCCCGGCGCCTCGGTGCTGGTGATGCACGACGGCAGGCCGGTGGTGCGGCGCGGATTCGGCCGCGCGGACCTCGAGGCCGGTGCGGCGGCGACGCCGTCCACCAACTACCGGCTCGCCTCGGTGTCCAAGCAGTTCACCGCCGCCGCCATCCTGCTGCTGGCCGAGGACGGGCGGCTCGACCTCGACGACCCGGTACGCACCTGGCTGCCGTCGCTGCCCGCCGCGGTCGAACCGGCCACGATCCGCCACCTGCTCACCCACACCTCGGGGCTGGTCGACTACGAGGACGTGATTCCCGGCTCGATGACCTGGCAACTGCGCGACGCCGACGTGCTCAAATTGCTTGAGTCGCAGGACCGCACCTATTTCGCCCCGGGCAGTGACTACCGCTACAGCAACAGCGGCTACGCGCTGCTGGCGCTGATCGTCGAGCGCGCCTCCGGCCGCGATTACCCCGGCTTCCTCCGCGAACGGATCTTCCTGCCGCTGGGCATGGCCAACACCCTCGCGTATGTCCGCGAAGGCCCGCCGGTTCCGCACCGGGCATGGGGCTACAGCCTGGTCGACGGTCAGTGGCAGCGCACCGACCAGAGCCAGACCAGCGCGGTGCTCGGCGATGGCGGTATCTACTCGTCGATCGACGATCTGGCCCGCTGGGATGCCGCGCTCTACGACGACCGCCTGCTCTCCGACGCGTCGCGCGCCCTGGCCTTCGCGCCCGCCACGCCAACCGACGACCCGGCCGTGGAGTACGGCTACGGCTGGCGCATCTCCGGCGAAACCCTGTGGCACTCGGGCGAGACGATGGGGTTCCGCAATGTCCTTGTGCGCTGGCCGCAACGGCGGCTCACCGTCGTCGTGCTGACCAACCGCAACCACCCCGAGCCATACGCGATGGCGCTGGAGATCGCGCGGCCGTGGTTGCAGGATTGAACGGCTCCGGCTGACGGCCACCGCCCCGGCGGGGTATCCTTCGCCGGCCGTCCCGTCGCGGGGCGGCGATCAAGCACGACCACCAAACGGATTTGGTACGCCATGGACAGGACGTTCCCTGCTACGCCGCTGGCGCTCGCCAGCGCGCTGCTCTCGCAAGACACCCGCCTGATCGAGATCGACCTGCCCGCCGCCGGGCCGGGCGATTCGCTGGTGGTCGAACGCTTCACCGGCCACGAGGCCGTGTGCGCGGATTTCCGCTTCGACATCGACTGCCTGTCGACCTCGGCCTTCATCGAGCCGCTGGGCCTGGTCGGGCAGGCGGTCTCGCTGCGCGTGCGCAAGGCCGACGGCAGTCACCGCCACTGGCACGGCCACTGCACCCGGATCGCGCCGCTGGGCAGCGATGGCGGGCTGGCCCGCTACCGTCTGGTGATGGAGCCGTGGACCGCGTTCCTGCGGCTGCGGCGCAACGCACTGGTGTTCCAGGAGCTGGACGCGCTGGGCGTGATCGAGCGGATCCTCGACGACTACCCGCAGGCCGCGCTGAGGGTCGATGTCAGCCAGCCGCTGCCGGTGTATCCGATCACCACCCAGTACCGCGAGAGCGACCACGCGTTCGTGTTCCGCCTGCTGGCCGATGCCGGGCTGGCGTGGCGTTTCGAGCACGTGCAGGGCGCGGCCGGCGACGGCGAGGCCGGCCACGCGCTGGTGGTGTACGACCGCGCCGCCACGGCGCCCGACGCCGCGCCGTCGATGCTGCGCTTCCACCGCAGCGACATCACCGAGTCGCAGGACGCCATCAACCACTTCACCGAGCAGCGCCAGGTCACCGCCAACGCCTTCACCACCGCCAGTTGGCAGCCGGAACAGGTCGAGGCCGTCTCCGCCACCCTGGCGGGTGACGCGGCCGGCCCCCGCGTGCCGGCGCTGGAGGTCTACACGGTTCCGCGCAGTGGGCGTTTCGCCACGCGCACGGATGCCGAGCAGACCGCCGAACTCAGGCTGGACGCCCTGCGCCTGCCGCAGCGCCTACACGCCGGTGCGGGCAGCGGCCGCGGGATGGCGCCGGGCGCAGCGTTCACCCTGACCCAGCATCCGGATCTCTCCGGCGAGCGCTTCCTGCCGCTGGCCGTCGAGCACGTCGCGGCCAACAACCTCGGCAGCGGCGTCGTTGAACTGCTCGACCACGCCGATCTCGAGCGCGGCAGCTACCGCAACCGGTTCGTCGCGGTGCCGGCCGAGACCGCCGTCGTCCCGTTCGCCCGTCCCAAGCCCACCGCCCCCGGCGCCCAGACCGCGCGCGTGGTCGGCCTGCCGGACGCCGCCGTCACCAGTACCCGCGACCACCAGGTACGCGTCCAGTTCCCGTGGCAGCGCGGCGTGGCCCCGAATCCGGGCGGCCTGACCGACACCGGTTCCAGCGCCAGTCCCGACGGCCACGCCCCCGGCGACGCCACCAGCGGCACCTGGGTCCGCGTGGCCGAATGGCAGGCCGGCCCCAACTGGGGCAGCCACGCCCTGCCGCGGGTCGGCAGCGAGGTCCTCGTCGAGTTCCTGCACGGCGACATCGACCAGCCCGTCATCACCGGCCAGCTCTACAACGGCGAGGTCGCCCCGCCGTTCGCACTGGCCGACGCCAGCAACCATCCCGGCACCCTGTCCGGCCTGCACAGCCGGTCGCTGGACGGCAGCGGGACCCAGCAATGGGTGCTCGACGACGCCCCCGGCCAGCTGCGTCAACGC